>CBFGMV010000022.1:0-96620 GCA_965649915.1 uncultured Dyadobacter sp. | reverse complement strand
TCCACCGATCGGCTCAAGTTGCCGGAATAGTGGCTCTGTTTCGCCGGAATTTCCAATTAAGTATTTCGCTTGGATGTTTAAAGTGGCTGGCTTTTCATCAAGATCATACCTATAAATCGCATTTCTCCGCTCATCAGCCTGGCTAACTTCTTGGTAATGAAACTCCTGATCGTCAATAAACCGCTCTCTAACATGATCAAGAAAACGACCGAGTAGTTCATTCTTCGCTTCATCCTCGATATCGGCGAAACGAATAATACTTTCATTGCCTTCATGCAAAACGAAGTACAATGCTAAGCCGATGCCGTTCTCAGCATTGAGAAAAAAGGAAAGTCGTTCGATAAGCTGCTCTCTGTTCATTTTTTGACGAAATATACGTTATTGTGAAGAAGGATATGATGGACAACGTCTCCCAGAATTAAATCCTCTTTTGATATAAAGATCAAATTGCTTGATTTCTCTGTGTCGACTTTATATAACTTATAACCGAGCAGAGCTAGCGTCGGGTTTTTGTAGAATAGATTCGTTTTTACGAAAATTGCACCAATTATAATAAGAAGCAAAATTGTAACAACAAGATCTCTTCCTTCCAATTTTACGCGAATAAAAGGAATAATATAAGTCGTGAGAAAAGTGAGATGTTCGTAATTCTGATCCTCAATTTTAGTTATCTTCTTCGGCAACTTTGTTGCGCCTTTAAGAAGATAAGTGAACCGGAGATAGTAAAAAGCTCCAAGAAGGAGAAAGAACATTGATACCATGACTGGTATGTTAGCCAATGCAAAAGTTTTGATGCCAACCCACGTAAAGTCAAACTCCCAAGAGACCAACACGAACTCCTTTACTGCTATGAGCATGAACAGCAGCCACAAAGAGATAATATAGAGCTGTATTTTTTTCATTTGCGCAGATCGTCAAGGTAATGTAAACCTTCCAAGCAGGATTTCCAAGAGGTAGGACGATAACCAGCTGAGATTTTCCATTTTTAGATCCTTCGTATTCGCTTCGTTTCACCATCATCCATTTAGGAGATGTGAACTTCAAATGGTCACGGTGTTGTCTCGGACGAAGATTCAGTCAACCCAACGAATGATGCACGTCACGTATCAGATGTCAGCGCACGACTGACAGATTCCCAAGCCGAGTTTAGGTATTTCATCGAATCGCAAGGCTGCACACAGCTGTCGCATTCGCTAAGACTAGTCCATGATCTGGCGCTTTATCATTCAAACGTCCCGTTTAATGCAGAAGAGAAGCCAGCGCTCTTTGATTCGAAAGTGCTTTGGGAAGGCTTCTAAAAGATGGGAGAGAAGGTTTGCAGCGGTGGCAGTCCTTTTTAATTTTCAGATATTTGCGCAAATAAGTGACCGCTTTATTGACAGTTCTTCATGCAGATTTTTAAAAACAACAAAGAAGCCCTCGCCGCGCTTCGTGAAATGCCTTTCAAGCTCGAAAGGGAAATTCAAAACCTCTTCGAACAGAATCTGGAAGATCTCACTTCCCTGAAACTGGTGAGGTCGGAGTTTACGATCAAGCAGTCGCGCATTGACACTCTGGCTTTTGATCCGGAAAGCAAGGCATTTGTGATTATCGAATACAAACGCAGCCAAAATTACAGCGTCGTGGATCAGGGTGTTTCTTATCTGAACCTCATGCTGGAATACAAAGCCGATTTCATCGTCGAATACAACGAGGTGCAGCAGGCCAATTTGAAACGTAGTGATGTGGACTGGTCGCAGAGCCGCATTATTTTTGTTTCTCCCTCATTTACGGAATTCCAGAAGCAATCTACGAATTTCAGGGACCTCGCTATTGAGCTGTGGGAGATCAAACGGTTTGAGAATGACATCGTAACCATCAGCCATGTAAAGAAATCCAAGTCAGCACCCAGCATCCGGCAAGTGCAGCAAGATGACGATACGGAAATCGGGAAGGTGACGGAGGAAATCAAAGTATATACCGAGGAAGATCATCTGGCCGGAAAAAGCGATCATGTAAGGGAGCTTTACGAGGCTTACAAGGCGGCAATTCTCACTTTGTCGCCAGATATAGAGGTAGAAGCAAAGAAGCTGTATTTAGCTTTCAAAAAACCTAGGAATATAGTGGACGTCCGCATTCAGTCTGAGTCACTGAAAATGTGGATTAACTTAAAGAAGGGCCAGCTTCTGGATGAAAAGGGATTGACCAGAGACGTTTCCGAATCCGGACACTGGGGCAATGGAGACTATGAATTGAGGGTTTCAGACACAACCAATTTGGAATACATTATGAGTCTGGTGAAACAGGCATTGACTCCAGTTTGAAGAGCATAAAAAAGGCCCTAAAAATCAGGATCTTTTTGGGAGGAAGACCGGAATAATGCCGCAGGCCACAGGAAGGGCATTAGGTGGATCGTGATCAGTGCAAACGAAAGTTACAAAGCAAAAATGACGGTTGCAAGCCTGCACTGCGTCATCCGACTTTTTAGCTGGTCGCACAACTGCCAGCCGCGCCTTAAACCGCCGGATGGGCATGCAACCAAGGGGGCAAGCCCCGTCATTTTTTCATTGAGTGGAAGGCAGCGATTGCCCTAAGCACAGAGCCGGGGCCCAGGCTACTTAAATACCTTTCAATCATGAGAAATCTCGAAAATGCTCCTAAAATCTACGTTGGGACCTATGGTCAGTACAACAGTGGATCACTGTTCGGCAAATGGTTTGACCTGACTGAATTTGCAGACCTCAAAGAATTCCTGCAAGACTGTTTTGAGTTTCATCGTAATGAACTGGATCCTGAGCTGATGTTCCAGGACTGGGAGAACATTCCGGATTTTTTAATTTCAGAATGCAGCCTTCACAAAGAAGCTTTCGCCTACTTTGAGGCTACGGTTGAAATGAACGAAGAGACTGTCGAAGCATTCGAGATTTACTGTAAACAGATTAACTACTGGCCATCCAATGGGTACGAATTGGAAGACCAACTTGAAGGATTCCGGGAAAGCTACCGTGGATTCTTTGGTGGATCGATGAAAGATCCTGAGCTTGAATACGCTTACCAATACGTCGAGGAGACAGGCTTGTTGTCAGGTGTTCCACAAGCTCTCGAACGTTATTTTGACTACGAAGCTTTCGCGAAAGACCTGTTTTTAGATGGATACAGTGAATATGAAGGTCATGTTTTCGTAGACTACTAATAATTTCTTCGATGGAATAACAGTCAATGACAGTTATTCCATCGATTTTTTTGAGGACGAATGTGACGACAGATTAGAAATTGGAGTTTTCTGTTTTCAAATCGCGAACAGAAAACCCCTTCAAAGTATGGTAGCAGTTAATGGCATGAGACCAGTGGGCTATCGCACTCAATAATTTGGCTAATTTTAGGAGCGCCGTGTTTTTTGTACAATTAAGAATGACAGCAACGCAATCCATTATATGCTATCAAGATTCCGAAGCGAGAGTTGGATGTGCTATGAAGTCACAAAAATTTCTTCTTCTTACTTTGCGAGTTGCCAATCCACTTGGTTTACGCGGTCGCTGATACGCTTCATTGATATTTTGATATGATCTTCTGGTGGCAATACCCCAAATACCAAAGTCCGGAACGTTCCGTTGTAGGCAGCCACGAGCTCCGGCCAAACGTTGTCCAAATCCGAAAATATCAATGCCCTGGATGGATGGTTATACAACCAGTCACTGTTATTTCGGAAACTTTGCTGGTCATCCTCTGCGACCTTGTGTAACATCAGATCAAAATTAAGCGAATTGAAAAACCGAGAAATGTCATCCTGGAGCAGCATCTGGTGAAGATCATAAACATGTCTGATTTTAGAGCGCAAGTCCCTAATCGCGTTTTCGGTACACGAGAAGCGAACAAGGCTCATGATTTTTTCACATAAGGTCCTTTCCGGCGCGAGCACCGACACGTCAAAAGGCAGAAGCCCATATTCTTCTGCTAAATCAACTTGTCCACGCGACACCATCATCTCGTAAATAAATGAAGAAACGTTCCCTTGGGAGGCAGGTTCGGAGGATCCTAGCCAACTGGTTTCTAGGATGATTGTGTCCCTTACCTGTCCAAAGCTCCCATCAAAAACCTTTGAATAGGAATGCACCGTTTTACGGATCATTCCCTTCTTATTGGTAATACCCGACACTTCGATTTCTGGTATCCGTTTCGAAACAGCATCACTGATATATTTCAACCGCCCCTTCAAGCCATTAGCAGATACACCCGTGTCCTTGACAACGACCAGATCGATATCCTCGCTGAAGCGATTAATATAAGTAAAGCACTTTGAAAGTGCTGTGCCACCTTTGAAAACGGTGTGTTTGGCAGAAGGCCCCCCAAAAATAAGCCTGAGTGCGAATGTGACCCAATAATCCTTTTCAATGTAAATCTCGGGCAATCCTTTGTGCTGAGCCGTAATGGCCACTGCATCGCGAAACAGTTCTCTATCTTCATGCAATCTCATTGAATATTCCATTCCGCTGCCGAGGGCAGCAAGTTATCATTAATTCCCAATCTGAATACAGTTAACGGATTGAGGGTTGCCTTTAAAGCCTTTGCAGTGACGGCTTTCTCTATGGAAGATAAAATCGCACCAAATAATGCGCGGACACGCGGCGGGTATTTTAAAGCGTATTCGACTATACTAATTAATTCACTTCCTGTTAACTGCTGAATTTGTCTCACAATAATCTCGAGTGCCTCTCGCATGTCGATGTCAGGAATATCTTTCAAATCCTTTAACGCATCCAGCAGCCCAAGAAGTTGGTAATTGTCGTTGGTAACATCTACATAGCTTTTAACCGCCGTGGCGCGTATAGTACCTCGGTTGACAAAGACTCTCTTTTCGCGGCTAGCTATCTGGATGATGGCTGGAATCTGGGTGGTCAACCCCATTCGGTTGTAAAGATAAGTGCCAGTGATGTACCCAATCCTTTGTCCGTCACGAAACAACAATGGCTTCAAAACTTGCTCCTCGTCTGGACGCTTTTCGCCGAAAACCGTCTTCTTAGGTTTATAAAAGATGCCTTTTGATAGTTTCCTGATTACCCCCTTCTTTTGCAATCGTTCCAGCACTTTCGCTGCTGATGGGAACTGTTGCTCGGGTATAGTCAGTTGTCCATACCCGAAGCTGGTATCCTCAGGTATGCTCTGTATTTGCCGTTGTATGCTCGCAGATAAGTTGCTCATATCGTAAATATACCAGCCTTCGGGATAAAATGTCAAGTTTTTTGATCAAAAAACTTGACATTCAAAGGTCCAAGTATTGCCCCGGGTCTGCTAACATAAATGTCCAGTTTTCTAGACAAAAAACTGGACATTTATTAAGGTTTCAAGATCACTGAGCGGCAGCGAGCATCACTCCGAAAAATGACGCGGCCAGTTAACATTAAAGTCTTGACATAACCGCTTGTAGGCTAAAGGAAAACAACCGACTTGACGCATCAAGGCTTCGTGAAGGCAAAAAACCAACCACTCAAATCACAAAAATGATATACTAAATCACTGAAAATAAAGTACTTATACAAGATTCGTTCACCGAAAACTTGGCTACTACGTTCACCATGGAAGGGAATTTTGAAAAATCAGCTTAAGACTGATTTTCAAACTACTAGATCAATCGTTCGAAACCCTCGCTAAAAAAAACTTGTTGCCATTTTGAAGATTTTCTCTCATCTGCTTCTCTGATAGAAACTGCCCTTTCCGAATAGCGTGACTTTTCTGAAAACAGCAAAAAATCCTCATGCATGCGCCCAGACTTTGGGCGGAGCTCCACCTTGACTGTTTTAAAGTCACTTGCTGAGTTGGGAAACCCATAATGTCATTCCGGAATGCTTCCTAGTGCAGTTAATCGGCCCGGTCTTGGCCGTCCCAACGAAGTTCCTTGCGGTAATCACTAGAAACGTTGGCCTCGCGGCGGAAATTTGTTAGATCGAGGCCCGTACTACGAAAGGTACAAAGTAAAAACTGACGGTCGCAAGCCCGCACTTCATCACCCGGCTTTTTGGCTGACCAAGCAATTGCCAACCGTACATTGAATCGCCAGACGGGCTTCAACCGGGGGCGATAGGCTGCAAATGCCCTCAGCACAAAGCAACGGCCAAAGCAACTCAAATGCCATTCAATCATGAGGTGCTATTTAAGTATTCCTAAGCTATACGAACATACATGGCTAGTACAACATGGTTAGCAGATAGCTTGACCTAACAGAATACACACACCGTTACGAATTCAGCGAAGACTGCGGAGGGTTTTATCGGAAAGGCTTAGACCCAGAGCAAATGTCCCTAGGCGGCCAAAATGTCCTAGCTCTTTCGATTTCGTAATACAGTCGAAATAACAGTTGCAACCATTTTACCACAATTGACAATTTCTTATTAAACGGTATTGTCTTTTTTCGCGAAGATCGATAATTTGAAGCATAAATTTCAACAATGCCATCTAAAGGCCTATTAACTGTACTTTTCAGCCCTAAAAACCCACTCTAAATTAAAAAGTAAAGCTATTTTTAAGTTGTTTAAATTCGCTTTCAAGGCGAGCCACATTTCATCAGCAATTCCCCAAAAAATATGATCGAAAGCGGCGAGAATTTTTAGCTAGTATGTGTTGAAGTATTAACACTATATCGATACCGAAATATTGGCGAATATTACCCATTTAAAGGCAGTCGCTTCATCGGAAATCTAACAATCACAAGTTCTACTTATATATAAATGAAACATAAAGAGAGAAGTTCGGTCATACTTCATTTAACAAAATACGAAGTTGTCCATACGTTTATTGTCGTCAATAAGAATTCGTCAACAAACAAAAATAAATTAAAATTTAAACTCCATTTTGAAAGAAATACATAGACAACGGACGGATATCCGCCTGTCCACTCAAAACAACTTCGATAAGAAACAAGCCGTATATTAGTAAGCGTTAGGTATCCCCCGTAATACAACTCTCAGAATCCAAAATCTCAAAAACTATGAAAACGACCAAAATTTACTGGCTAATCATCTTGTCGTCTCTGGTCTCCCTCCGATCGCAACAGGACCAAGAGTGGAAAAAGGAATTGGAGAGTATGCTTTACGAATTTATGAGCTGTGGGGGGCCGACAGCTCCAAACACCCCCTGCAACGAATTCGTAGCAAAGTCACTTATGAAGGTTTACCAGGTAAAAGACTTCGAAAAATCGGCAGATAAATATATGGTTTCAAACGAAATAGCTGATTACGTCAGTATCCACACCGACAAATGGACCCTGCTTGGCACCGGCTCTTCTCAAAAAGCACTAGACGAAGCTCAGGGCTACGCGAACGTCAAAAAAGCCGTCATTGCGATCTACAAAAACAGCTCAGGCTATGGACATATTGCTCTTATACTACCTGGCCAAACCACGAGCTCTTCATCTTGGCAGCTAAAGACCCCGAATTCAGCGTCATTTTTTCTAGATAACCCCCAAGGCGCCTACATTTCAAAGCCATTATCTAGCGCGTTTGGAGCAAATAAGAAAGACAACGTACTGCTCTACGGGCGCAACTATTGATCTATTAGTTATGATATAGAGATACAACCCTAAAAGCTGTCCGCACACCATATTGGCATAGAAACTTTATCGCGACGTAGCAAAAATACGCATACCAAAAAGCCAATAGAACCCTCATACTCAACAGGTCGTCGTGAATGATCTTCAATATAAAATCAAATAGCGAGAGCTACTCGTTGCTTCCGCACTTAAGAAAAATTGCACGAGTAGGATAAAAAACACGGCACGAATAAAAGTAACATATACCTCTACAGGGCTACAAAAAATAATCGTTCAACAACAGTAAGCACCCTCGTACATAGATTCAATCCAGCACAAAGACTAACATTTGACTTCAAATAGAATTACAACTCTCTACAATTACGATTCAAAAATAATCAGAAAACCAGCAAAAAAATAAATGTTTGTAACTGAAATTATGCGCTGAGTAGTGTTAAAACGGCCGCATAACTGGCGCCAAAAAAACGAATCGTACGTTAAATCTTACCGATGGGCAAGCAATACTTAAACCTTAAGTTATACAAAAATGGATTTTGATCTTTCTAGGAGGCTTTTCATAAAGCTATCGACCCTCTTCGCTGCAGACGCGCCAGAAATTCTTCGACTAATTGAGAATAAACAACAAAATACTACAATTTCCCAAGTTGACATAGAGCATTATATCTATGTCAACCACGAAAACCTTTTCCACCTCGAATTTTTTATTTATGGCGGCAAAGTTGTAAACAACAAATTAGTCGGTCTAACCTCGCCTCCAACATTACTAATCAAAATACCACCCTTACATAAAAGTGAATCACCCCTTTCAGGGCAGATAAAACCTAGTGACATTACCATGTCAATATCATCGATCGCATCATCATCGTGGTTAGTGTTTGATGTAAAAACAGGCATGCCGTTCACAATTAAAGAATTACTAAAGTGGAACGACAGTAGATATATGAAGCTCAGATGTGTAGACAAACAGAGTAGATTTTTCATATCACCAACCAAATCAATACCTTGGATCACAGATCAACAAAGCCGCCCAGTAACAACATTAGAAGTTCCAAAAGGACTGTATATCTCTCCATATACCGAAAACAACAAGCCTATAATATTTTCAAATAACAACGACAGTCATCTGCTCAATAGAGGCATGTCCTTCCTTGATTTAATTGGACAGATAGAAGTCCAGTACAGACAACTATATAACAATCAGATTCTCGACCGGAACAGATACATACCCAGACAATTAAGACAACACGGAATAGTTTCCACTTACCAACTACCTTCGAACGCATATCCAATATGGAACAATTCGTTGATTCAACAGATTGACAAATCTCGTGATACATCACCAAAATTTAAAATCATCGGTTCCGTAAATGATACTATTGATGACAGGATATCTTCACTTCCTAGTCGAAAAAATAAATACGATCTTGTTAAACAATTCAGAGAAGATCCAAATAATAGCGAATTTGTAGACACAACTTCTCTTCGGGCAATGATTACCGGCCTTGGTGCATACACCAAGCTTGAATATCAAACAAAAAAACGGGATGCAAGAATTAGCAAGTGGGCGCAGGAGATTATATTAGGAAGAGATCAGAAAATTGAAATCGAGTACCCAGGCAGTTGCTTCCCGTTTGGGCACTCAATGGCAGAAGTTGAAATAATAGAAAGAGTAAATATTGATGGTGTATCCATTCTCAAAAGAAAAACGGTCCTAAAAACTCTTGACTCTTTGGCCTACTACAGATCAAAATCAGATCAGTCTAACAAAAGTGTGGAAGATAAATTAAATTCCATTCTATATGCCAGTGACCGTTTTGAGCAGGATCAACTTCATTCCCTCAAACGATCTTCACCATTTTCGGAAATTCGCATTGTAACGGAAATATCAGAGCCCATTGAAAATTCCGATACCGAATTTCAAAAAATAATTCAAAAAGAGGAGCCTAATGTTGCTAAAATAGATGCGAATATACAAAATCTGTTAAAATCCAATATAGATGGATCCTGGTCGGCAATCAAAAATCTTGTTTCAGTTTTACGTCCAAACATTGAAAATATTCTTAATAATGAATCAATAAATGCTCCAGATTGGTTTCTCAAACTCGTAAAAGACGAAACCGAAGTTTCTATATCCTCCGATACTATCAAAATAGACCGAAACAACTACTTAGATTACGTCGAATATATACATGATTATAAAAAATTTCTACGAGAAATTATAAATTTTAATACCATCTCAGAAGAGAACAGAAATCTCATATCCGATTCATCGAATATATGTGACAAATTGATTAACGAGATTCACAACAAAGTGACCAAACCAATTCTGTCGCTATATTATTCTACTTCAGAGCTATCAGTACAGCTTATCAAAAATAAATTTTCGAGTATTGTTCAGGAAATAGCAAAACTATCAGATTCCGGCAAGGTTCCAGAGTGCCTTTCAAATTTCCATAAATACTGTAACGATACGGAGGCCAGTTTAATTCGAAACCCAAGTGAAAAGCGGAAAATACTTGATAGTTTGATAAACGTAATTTTGGGATCATGCATCAATATTTTGGAGAACAATATTAATGTTTCAGAAAAAATTAAGAACAAATTCAACGAACAGGTAGCCGCAATCAGATCAATATCGACCAGCATCGTCGCTTGCTCACATACCGAAATAATAAATTCAAACAAACACGTTCTCGCATACTGGCCCCGTCTGGCTTCCAAGAATATAGCAGCGACAAACAAAGAGGTGTTGTTCGACTTTATCGGCGTTGATTGGGATGGGAATGAAGTTGCATTCAAGGCTCCTTTTATATTTGTAAGATCAGAAATGCAACGACAAGTTGTGGGTTTACAAACCCAAGCGGAAAAATATTTGGGTGCCCTAGATTTACCGGGGGATAAATTAAAGTTAAACGATACAAAAAAGTTTCTTCAGTCTACTGCTATAGAACTAGATAAATATGTCAATACGCACAGTGCCAATTTGCAAGAAAGTTTAAACGCCGGCTCATCCGAACTGGATCGATTTCGCCAGAATTTCCTGGCTTATTCAAAACTCAATGAACTATATCAGAAGGTAACAGGAACGGTCAATAAAACTCTGGAACTCGATTCCGCTATTATGGAAAGTTATCAGAGTCCGATAAATAAGCCGTTACGTCAAATTGGATTGAATGATCAAACCATTGCGTTTTACAAATCTGAAATAGACACAGCATCGTCAAGTGCAGAAGAAGGTATTTCAAAGCTAAAAACCCGCTTCATGGAATTCACCGCTGCCGGATCAGCAGAATTGACTATGCTTCGATCACAACTCATCCCAGAGGGCCAAGAGTTGTACGAATCGGCACTTCTTGAAAAAACACATTTTTTTCCAAAGCTTTCGGTGGCGTCGGTTCAACTTCCGATACAAAAAGAATTTTCAGATGATGGTCGATCAATCCTTCTTAGTTACAGCGACGCCTTCATAAAAGCCGGAGCCGAAATAATTCATCACGAAGAGGTTCAGCAAAATCCAATTCTTGCAAAACTATATGACATCCAAGGTGCAGGACGTGCAAATAAAGAGCGAATTTTATTTGATGTTCAGAAATATAGCTATATTTCACAAAAGACTAGAAAGGATATAGAATCCGATATTTTAATCAATATTGCAAATTCGCAATTGCTAACGGCGCAGTTGGAATCAATAGCATCAAATAATTATGTCCAGTTAAGAGAGTATCTCGAAAAAACGAGGTCACTAACCAAGGATGTTATACATAATAAGTATCAAGAAGTAAATAGCTTCGTCGCAGGAGAAATGAGAGGGCTCCTAAGCTCAGCTGGCAGTCTAACCGGAAACCTGATCGATCCAAGCCCCGTTTGCAAGGTTCTCTCGCTGTCAAAAAACACGTACTACATGACCAAAGCCCTTGTAAACGAGATCGATGGAACTATCAAGAATTCAATTAAAGAGGTTGAAGGTGTCGGCCAGCAAAAAGTACATGAATTTACCGAAAGCGCGAAGGCAGAAGTCTTGAATATTTTTTCCGAGATATCTATTTTTGGCCTGAGACTATCTGACATAATTAATAAGGATGCACTTTCTCCTCAGATTCTTCCGGAAACACGAATCACCAAAGTATACAAGAAAAGTAGTTCTGGCCTGGAGCTTCCAGTTGCCGTCCAGATGGCTTACAAATGGAACCCGGCAAGGCCAATATTCAAAAAAGATGATACTTCACCATTCCGATGGGGAACATCTAAGACCCAACAAGATGCCCCGACAATATCAATTGACATTAACTCAACATTACCTCTAAATACAAATGAGAAGAGCGAGATAAAATCTGAGATTAAAATTGGAAACTTTGGAATAGCCATACAGATCGGCACCGCGGATTTAATTGTGTTATATTTTGAGAAAATAGTCTTAGAAAAAAAGACGCTATTTTCCGGTCAGTCCACGTCATCTGCCACCAATGTCGACTTCCGCATTGCTAATGTTGAATTCGATCACTATCTCTCGCTGGTAAAGCAGCTCCAGGATCTACTTGGTCTAAAAGGTTTCTTAATGGATCTTCGGAGTGATGGAATTCAATTGAGTATTGGTATAACTATTCCCCCAATATCGACAGGACCTTTTACCATCGCCAATGCTGCGTTATTTGCGGGTGTTTTAATACCTTTCAAATCTGGTGAAACCCCGTCTGTTAGATTTAGTTTTTCCGAGAGAGCTAACCCATTCACTTTGGCCGCAGGAATTTTTGGCGGAAGAGGGTTTATTGCTCTCGAAGCGACGGCAATGGGAATGAAAAAATTTGAAGCGTCATTAGAATTCGGGGGCTATCTAGGGCTCAACTTCGGCGTTGCAAGTGGTCAGGCTTATCTTATGGCAGGAATCTATTTTCGCATTCGAGACAATAGACCCTACGTCGAAGCATATATCGTATGTGGAGGTAATCTATCTATAATCGGAATTATAAATGTATCGGTCGTATTCTATCTTGGTATGGGATACATGAACGGTGTACTAACTGGCCGATGTAGTGTCACGGTAAGCGTCAGTGTCTTGTTTTGGTCCGCTTCCTATACACTCAGCTTTGAAAAGACAATCGGCGGAAACAATGCATCCATTACGGGATTGATCGCGCCTGGCTTAGATACCTTGCTAGCGTCGTCCAAAAATGAGCCAACAATTGGCATCTCGCCAAAGCATGACGCACCGTACGGTTTTAGAAATTCCAAAAACTCTGAACCAATTCCTGTTTATGACCCATCACTCTTATTTTCTTACAATATTTCAAAAGACGATGCAATAAAATACGCCTCATTTTTTTAGAAACTATGTATAACGTTAGTATAATACCCGTCCCTTCAAAGATTTCCGTTCAGAACGGAAAAAATATTGGTGAGATAAATCTAGTTGTTTCAATTCGCCACGGCAGTGATCCGACTCAAAAGATATCTCTAATTGACTTCGACAAGGATAAAGGATTTGACGAGTTCCCTGCCTGGATTACAGGACTGATGAAGAATATATCCATAACGGTTAATTCCGAGTCGAGCGACTCTCATTCGGCACTTTTGGTTTCTGAGGCAAAAATTTCCAATCCTCCGGAAGGTCTAAAAAGTATGTGGTTACAGTTGAAAGCCCCGCTCAACGATCCTGAGATTATTCAACGACTATCTATCGATTTAACCCGGCAGACAAGGTTTGATCTTACAAAAATAGACAATGTCATTCAAAAGACGTCAGAAGATATCTCTAAAATCGCTGAAAGAATTAAAGAGAATCAAAGTAAAAAATTGTCCTATGAACAACAAGATAAGAAGCTTAGATCCCGGCAAACAGTGTGGACAAGTATAATTGATGACTTTAAGCGACGTAATATAACGCTAGAAGAGGAATTTGATTCATATATAAAGAATTTGGATTCCTCTCAGCAACGAATCCTAAATCGTATAAAGGAAGCAAAAAGTCTGCCAGATAAACTTGAACGAATACAGAAAGGTGAAGTTGACAGTTTGAATGAAATAGGCAAATCGATTAGAAAACTAAGTACAGATATAAAGTCCGACGAATATTCGATTCTGGAGAAAAAACGCTTCCTATCTGTTCTTTCAAAAATTGCCACAACCAAAGGAATTATAGAATCCGCTCAGCTGGACACCCAAGTAGTGAATGAAGAAATGAGCAAGAAAAGGGATGGCCAGACGTCTTCAAGCAGTGTAAACGAAAACGCCGCTTACACCTCCAACTTTAATCAACCTGAGGTTGTACATTTATCGGATATAATTGGATATTTTTCAAACTATGACTCACTGCGTAGGGGATTGGGTTTATTGTGGACTCTTAAATTTCCGCTTAATAGCGATGACTCTTCGGCACAAAAGCTCCTACATTCTGGCGAAGTCGGTATAAAATTTGAAGGTCATCAAGAGCTAGCACGTATAAGTTCAACCTTTACGCTGGAAAATAACTATTCCGTTGCCTATGAGATATCTCAGGCAAAAGACGATACAGTTCCTTTCCATTTCCGACCCGCCTCAAAACCAACCGGCTCGAAGTCCTTCTTTAAAGATGGCTTTCTAAATTTAAAGGCTACAGATACTTACAGAAATAAGCCGTATAATGTCTTCGAAATACTACAAAACCTTCCTCAACAAATTTATCATAACAAATCGGGATTCGCTGATCATACTACTGGATTATTTGTCGTTCGTAATCGTCCGTCTGATGCAATCATAGAGTCCCTCAATCCGCCAAGCAGCATCCTGTATCTTGAAAATCTTGTTGTAGGTTACCGATTCGACGTTAGCGAAGACTCCAGTGTCTGGAAATCACTACACGAATACACTGGAACAGTGTCCTTTGCGTCTAAGAACTACAACATAGACCAAGAAGGCTGGACCGCTAGAGAATCAATCGTTGAGGTAAAGCCACGGGTGTATGTTGTAAACGGTGATGTTTCAGATGAAGAAGCAGTAAAACTGATACCGCAGGCACTAGATACATCGACGACCCCTATTGGAAAATACCGCATCGTTGAGCTAGTGGGAAATGACCCCACCAAATTTTCTCTCACTAACTACGCTGTTTATATGCAAGACAATTTAAACGATGTAGGCGAAAACCCGCTAGCAGCTGAAATTAAACTGTTAACTACAAATGGTCTTTCGGATGAAGAAAAAGAAGCTGCTGTAACCAAGAATAATGACTTACTTGATGTGTGGTTAATTGGCGATAAAATTTCACTTAGCAATTTTGACGGAGAGGTTTATTACAACGTGTTACAACTAGGCGCGAAAACCCCAGAAAATACCTTTTCAGCATCACAATTTCTTCCGACAAGCACGCTATGTAATATAACGGGTGGAAGTCTTAGCGTAGGAATCACCATTAGTAGTCGCCTAGCCAATGAAGTTAGGCAGCTGAACAGTCGAAATAGTACTATACGAAACAATATTGAAAACGGAATTTCATTAGCAGGTTACCTTGCAAAATGTCGGCTTCTTGTAAACGAGCTGAAACCCCGTGCAAAGTCCTTACCTCTGTTAAGAATAGACTCAACCTATTCAATCCGAGCTCGGCTTGTGAGTATAGACGGAACTAGTCACCAACTATCTGCTAAAACGAGCATCTTTCTCAAAAAGAAATATCTTAGACAAGAGAGCATCTGTCCACCTGACATGTATTTGACCACGGCTATTCATTCAATACCAACCTTTGCTGCCAAAGTGAACACAACTAATCAAATAGTTGTATATAGCGAATATGAATCCCAATTAAAATCGCAAACTCGCGTACTGGCTTCTTCAGTAATATCTTGGAAGCTGAGTGAGTGGTCCAGTGTCTTTGACACCGAAAAAAAACTCGACCCTGAAAAACTTTTCGATTTTTCTCAAAGATTGATGCCTGATATTGAAAAGATATCAGACGGAACCTACTATTGGGCAGGAAAAACTGGTAAATATCCGGAGCTCTTACAGGATGCATCAAAACCTCTTCCGTACCTCAGCGATCCATTGTCTCGACAACTGTTTATTTGTGCGTCAGCTCGCAATCGAAAATCGATTTTTAATGACTTGCCTTTCGAAGCAGTCAGCATCATCAAAAATATCACACCATTTGATCCGTTAAATGTTTATCCAATTACCCTAAAAGTAATAGCTGATGAAAATGAAGGGGTAGTGAGTATCCAGGAAAAGGACCGAACAATTGAAATCCGCCTTGGTCCAGGTGAAGACGTGGAATTCATTCTCCAGTCCTATCCATGGTGGCAAGACACCAACATGAACTCCGATTTTGATCACTACTATAAGCCGGACAGTCTAGTCCATAATAAGGCAAAGGGCGAGCTTAACATACCTGATCTTGTGGGTATAGCAACATTCCGAGCCGTGCATCCCGTTCGTAAACTAAAAAAATTTGCTGAATACAAAATTATTCAAGGAAAACCGGCGATCGAACGCTTAAGGAAAAAGCCGGGAGACAGCGAGTTGCTCAAACGCTTCCGAACAAGGCTTAACTATCCTGGCAAGACAGTAGATAATCTTGAGCTTTACGCCGAGTGGACAGATATTCTCGACGAAGCTCAAAAGGATGGTATTCAAAGTAATTTCATTCCGATACGTCTTGTTACATCTACCGGCATTGTGAAAGAGTTCAGCGATTCTCCTGAACAGAAGAAGCGCATCATCGAGCGTATGCTTCCGACAAAAACCTATGAAGGCCTAGCACGCTACATAAGTGAGGAGGAGAGAATTGTTCATGATGACATAAATGAATTACAAGTTGAATTTGAACATACCTTACCAGACACGAAACATCGAGTGTGTCGTTACTGGTTCGAAGTAAATAATAGATTCCAATCCCTCTTGAATTCCGGCGAAGTACTTCATAAGAGAACCCTAGTCGAGCAACCCAATATCGAATCTCGTACGTCATATAACGAAGTAGTTATAAATAGCAGCAAAAATCCAGACGCGCCGAAATTTGCCTTCGCACTCCCAGTGTATACTTGGGAATTCAAAGGCGGTGCAACATTGAACTCAGCGACTAAAAGGGTTCGAAATAATAACATCATTCGAATTTATCTTGAACGCCCCTGGTATTCCTCTGGCCAGAACGAACAACTCGCTATAATATGCGGACCAGACAGGATACCGACTGATAGTTGGAAAATGCACGATCAAAATGTGTCATCATGGGGCCGCGACGCAACAGTGTCGGGCAAGAAACTATCGCCTCTTTCTTTGAATATGATTGTGAATAAAGGAGATGTTCCACAAGAGGCTTTTTCCTTACTCAATAAGAAATTAGAAGTGATATCACCCAAAATCTTTCAGATTGGAATATTTGATGTGAAGTTTGACTCCACTGAATGTCTATGGTTTGTAGATGTTCAGCTAGATGTTCCGACCTCGTACAGCGCGTTCGTAAGATTTTCGATTGCACGTTACCAGGCTTCGTCAGAACCCGGAAAACATTTGTCACAGTTTATATTAACTGACTTCATACAGTTACAAGGTCCACGATCATTGTCAGTTGACGACTTAGGCCAGCGACGATCGATTTATCTCAACGTAAGTGAGTTTGGCAAGGCTAGCTTTACTCGCTTGGCGACGGTTACATTCTTTGGTGCGGATGTCGACAATAGTGTCAGTTCATTATTTGCAAAAAGCGGTGGAGAAGAGCAGTCAATGAAAAAGAACGGTGATGACGGCTTTATATGGACTGACTCTATCGAAAATCTGAACAGATTTTCGATAGCCTTAGTACGAGAATACGAAGTTTATGAAGGCGATACAAATGAGGAAAGAAGAAGACTAGTTCATGCAGACATACTCCATATCAGATAATTATGAGAACATTATTTATATTAATTCTATCGACATTAAGCGTACAGATAGCGGCGCAGGCAGTAAAGTTTACGTCTATGAAATTAGCGATTCCGTCTGCTCCTAAACTAGAAATCACGCTTCTTCCACCCATTAGCGAGTCAGATTCTCCGGAGTGCTATGCAATATTGGATATTCCACCTTACACTAAGTATAATCTTGTAAAAAGTTCAACAATAGAAATGCAGCCAATAGCCAACGAAGGAATATACAATATATTGGTTCATATAGATACCGTACGTCGCTACTTCCAAGCTTATATTCCGATGTTAACACCTACAAAGAATAATGTTTTCGAAAGGCCTTCTCTCCAGATTTCGGACAGCCAAGAGGTGCTTTTCGCAGCTTTGGGACAGCTCTCCGAGATTATAAAATCAGATGGTGCTAATATACCGAAGGCGACTTATATTCTTTCATTCAATGTGTATAATGACAAACCTAGCAGTCAAATATTAATTTTTTCTCAATATTCAATTAGTGGTGATTGTCAAAAACTAAGACAGTTTATTTCTAGTAAAATAGATTCATTACAAAACACAGCGGATCCACTTAAAAAACTTTTGAAATCGCTTCTGAAAACTCCATCACTTATTTCAGAAACCGACAAGTTTTCGGCAATGTCAACTGAAAATTTTAATAAGTATTTAGAAAACGAGGTTTGCCAAGCGTTTATAAAGAATAATCAAAGTTCGTTAACATTATATTTTAAATCTCTATGACAAATATCGGTCTTAATTAATACCGCTTTTTTTCGGATAAATTGACAGCTTGAACAAACTGAACTTTTACTAATTACCCACCTCTAACTTGTACTTTATGCCTTACAAGCAATCTGTTACTTTTGTCAGCGTGGCGTTGCTTATGCATTTATCTCAACTTGCCGCTAGAGCTCAGCAAATACTTCTCGATTCGACCTTCTCTAACGCGCTGGAGGTTTCAAGCATAGTTACAAAAGACAATCGACTAATTTTGATACCAGAAAAATGCAAATCACTATACGTTTGTAACCTCTCAGGGGCTCGGCAAACTATCCAACGAATAGACGATAACAACATTCATGGAGATGAAGTTGAGATTGAAGGAGCAACATTATATTCCAACGGGATGCTTTTGGCCGATGAAAGAGTTGGACGGATTTTATACATTGATTCTAGCACTGGCATAGCGTCTGTAGTGGATAGCGATTATGATTTGAGCGGTGACATTGGAAATATGGGCATGGAAGGAATAGCAGTTGATGAATCTCGTGATCTTTGTTATATTCTAAAAGAAAGTAATGGAAATGGTGAGAGCATCATGCGTGTATTCAAAATAGCAAATGGTAAATCTCTACCCGTACTGACGTTCCTGAAAAATATCAGACTTCCTCAACCAAGCAAAAATTGGCGTCTTACTGACCTCGTTTACAATCCAGTTGATGATTATGTGTACATGCTAAAGTCGCAAAAAGGTTCATATGAAATTGTAAGGATTTCCAGCAAGCTGATGGAGAAAGTATCTAATGATGACCTGATTCAGTACCAGCCCTATAAAAATTTAACTAACTTAGTAAATTCCTTTGAAAATGCCGGCTTCAATACAAACATAGAGGGAATAGCTTTGACCAATGATAGTTTTTTTGTGGTTAGTGACAACGCAACATCACCGTTCGCAATATGCTCAGAATCGGGTGAGGGAAAAACTCTTCTTCTTAGGATAGCATTCTAGGAGAAAAATTAAAAATGGATCGCGCAAAATACGCATTCACGTGTATCAATAATTGGCTGCACAGTCTAAACAGAGCACATTCACAACTATGAAGCAGGCGTCCCGAGTTATCCAAACTTCGCGTTATAAGGGCATAATAATTCGAATCCCATGATAAAATCAACCAACCATTCCCTCGCTTGAATTAATATTAATTAATTTTTTTAAAATGTGATTTTCTTAGTTGACAGCAAATTCACTATAAAATTAAATTTAGCTCCCGACGAAACTGTGATCCCGATTCTTCCCTTCTAATAGTCTTGTTTGCAAAAATACATTTTAGCAACAGTGGATATGTAAGCTTCCCCGCATTTCGATATAGAATATCCAGGATCACAGATAAGGGGACGGAAGATATCGAAGCAGATGAAGATGCAGTACCGAACACGCTAAAGCTATTTCTGAAAGATGAAATACGTTAGCAGAGTATTCAAGACAGACACTTTCATTTTCCAATCTTATACATTTACATAGTAAATGTCCAGTTTTTTAGTTTAAAAACTGGACATTTGTTGACATTTTTCGACTATGCACCTATCCCTGTTGCTCTTTCATCGAATCTCTGATTAAGTCAATGTTCAAAGGATCACAGACCCCGCTGATTTAAGTACTAATCTCTCCTTCAATACCCTCCATGCCGGACCCCTAGAAAATCGGTAAAGCTATGCCAATCGTTTTGACCAGGCCCGAAGCGTCCCATCAATGAGAAACGGTTGGAGAATACATAACTCAAAGCGAGAGGAGCTGTACCGACCAAATCTTCTTTGTTCAGCGACTGACGCTAACAGTTAATTGTCCTTGTCTAGAAGAACAAATTCCTTATTAAAAGCCATTAACTAGTCTGCCGGGGGAAAAGGATTCGAACCCTCGGAGACGAGGGATTCGAACCTAAGGTGCAGAAGAAATCAAACCAATTTTTGTCCTTAAACAGGGATTCCATAACTTTGTATAAAAATAGGCTTGTTATTAATTGATAATCAGCTAGTTATACAAGTTTCTCGCGAGGTGTTTTGAGCTGATATCGTGAATCGTGGAAGTAGTTTTTGAAATCCTACAACTTACTGTTTAACAGAGCGTTAAATACCAGGTTTCAAATCCTCTCTACTCTGCCTTTGGCCCTTCCTGATAGCAGGAGGGGCTTTTTTTATAGTCGTGACAAATAACTTGCCAAACTTCGGCATGGAAAAAGACCACAAGGAAGGACTTCCCTACAAGCTGGCAGTGTTGCGCGACCGCGACGGCGATTTGAAGAAAGCTTGGTATGTGGTGGAAAATTCGGTGAAATTGACCACCCCATTTCAGTTTAAACTGACCACCTGTTCCGGCTGAAATTGACCACCCCGTTTCGGAGCAAACTGACCACCTGTTTCGGAGGAAACTGACCAGTGGATTCCGGAGCAAACTGACCACCCTGTCAAGCAGAAAAATGCTGTAGAATCACCCATATTTTTGGCGGATACCAACCGTGGAAAGTATGGCTAATTCGACTATCAGCATGAATAAGATAAGACAGATCCTAAGGATGTACAGTCAAGGGCGCAGCAAGCTTTTTATAGCTGAGCAAACGGGCGTTTCCCGCAATACGGCCAAGAAGTACATGGCTACTTTTGAAGCGAGCGGTCTGACTTTCGAGCAGATCAACGGCCTGAACGATAAGGAGCTGGACGAGTTTTTCGGTGCAGTTAGACAGATGCCGCCGCAGGATAGGCTGTTGAACTTACAGCGCTGTTTTCCCCGGATAGATAAAGAGCTCAAAAAAACCGGCGAGACGCGTTATTCGCTCTGGGAGAGCTACAAAAAGGAATTCCCTGACGGTTTTGGCTATACCCAGTTCTGCTTCCACCTGGCTCAGTGGAAGGCCCGGGTAAATCCTGTTATGCACCAGGACCATAAAGCGGGCGATAAATTCTATATCGATTTTGCCGGTGTAAAGCTGAGCTTCGTAAACAGGGATACTGGCGAAGTAATTGAGGTTGAGGTCTTTATTGCCATCCTGGGTGCCAGCCAGCTCACCTATGTAGAAGCGGTTATGAGCCAGCAAAAAGAAGATCTGATCCTGGCTTGTGAGAATGCTTTTCATTACATCGGTGGCGTTCCGGCGGCCGTAGTCCCGGATAATCTAAAGGCGGCCGTCACCAAGAGCAACCGGTATGAACCTACCCTGAACGAGACTTTTGAGGACTTTGCCAACCATTACGGGACCACCATATTACCCACCAGGGCTTACCGGCCACGCGACAAAGCGTTGGTCGAAGGGGCTGTTAAAATCGTTTACAGCCGGATCTATGCGCCTTTAAGAAAGCAGGTTTTTAACTCACTATCCGAGCTAAACGCAGCCATATGGGCGGCCCTGGAAGTCCATAATAATCAGCTCCTGCGCGGTCGCAATTACACCCGCAGGCTTCAATTCGAAGAGATCGAGCGAGGTGCACTCTCTCCGCTGCCGCTGCTCCGCTACGAGTTCAAAAAGCAGTCGCATGCGACCGTGATGAAAAACGGGCACGTGAACCAGAGCATCGACAAGCACTATTATAGCGTCCCGTACCGGTTCATCGGCAAGAAGGTCAAATTGCTGTTCTCGGGCACGTTGGTGGAGATCTACTATCGTTATGAGCGCATAGCACTGCACCAGCGTGTCAAAAGCCCCTACAATTACTCGACCGATAAAGAGCACCTGGCCAGCACGCACCGCTTTTTGACCGAATGGACCCCGGATAAGTTCGTCGAATGGGCTTCCTCGATCCACGATGACGTAAGGCTTTATATCCTGAAAATACTGGACCGTAAGCAGCATCCCGAGCAGGCCTACCGCTCCTGCATCGGCATTTTGTCCTTCGCAAAAAAGGCTGGCGAACAGCGGCTGATCAGCGCATGCCAGCGCGCGTTGAGCTATGGTATTTACAACTACAAAATCATCTAGATGATATTGGAAAAGAAGATGGACCAGTACGAGGACAGCCTGTTCGCCGACGAGCTGCCGATGCCTAACCACGACAATATCAGGGGTGAAGAATATTATCAGTAACCTTTTAAACAATCCATACAATGAACAATGACACTTTGGAGAAGCTGCGTAAGCTTAAATTTTATGGCATGTTCCATGCCTTCAAAACCAGCCTGGAAAGCGGGAAAACTAATGATTATACGGCCGATGAGCTATTAGGGTACCTTGTGGACGCCGAGTGGGACGATCGCAACAACCGCCGCGTAGAGCGGCAGATCTACCAGGCCCGGTTCCGTTATAAAGCCGTCGTCGAAAATATCCATTACCATGCTGATCGCAGTCTGGATCGTAACCAGGTCATGCGCCTGGCTGATTGCTCTTTTATCACCCGCAATGAGAACCTGCTGATCACCGGCAGCACCGGGATCGGCAAAAGCTATGTGGCAACTGCCATCGGCCATCAAGCCTGCATCCAGGGGTACCGCGTACTTTACGCGAGTACCCCAAAACTGTTCGCCCGCTTGAAAATGGCCAAGGCTGACGGCTCTTATATCAAGGAAATCGCAAGGATCGAACGGCAGCACCTGTTGGTGCTCGATGACTTCGGTATCCAGCCCTTCGATGCACAGAGCAGGGCCGCCCTGATGGAGATCATCGAAGACCGGCACGGAAAAGCATCGTTGATTATTACTTCGCAGTTGCTCGTCAGCAAATGGCATGAAGTGATCGGTGAAAAAACCATTGCCGACGCTATCCTGGACCGCATTGTCCACGACGCGCACCGGATAGAACTGAGGGGGGAATCGATGAGAAGAAAGAAAAAAATAGAGCCCGAAAACAGCTACCAATAATACGACCTTAATTAACTAAATTTGAAACTGCTTCTACAGCTTTTTTCTGCTACCGGCCGCCAGACATTTAGGTGGTCAATTTGCCACGGAATCAGGTGGTCAACTTCTCCGAAATACCCACTAACACCATGATTCGCTTACCTTTCCCGCGCTTGATCATTTCTGCGAGAAAAACCCCGACTTCAATGGTCTTACCCAGTCCGACCCCATCAGCAATGAGGATACGCGGTCGAGGTTGCTTGAACGCCTTTAGGGTAGGATCAAACTGGTAATTTGAAACATTGAAAGCAGCCTTATGTGCAAATCGTGACCTTCTTGCTGTAAGAAGTGCTGTTCCTTAGTTGCGTTTCAAGAAACAACTTAGTTTTACGATAGCCATAGTCAGTATCGGCCACCAATTTGGTGTTGACGGGATTGAGCACCTTTATGCCCTTGTCAATCGCTGTATCGAACTTAAATCGCTTACTTTTAACAAGTTCGCTAATTCCTTCTACACTTAGTATCCATCTTGCACGCCTGTGATCAGGAAATCTTCAGCACGCGTCGATATGCGTTGTCCGGGGGTAAAATTCATAGTAATGGTAAAAACAAAATTGGGCAGGTGACAGGGTTTCTCAAAGATACACACTTCGTCTATAAGGCCGAAGGTCTCTAGTAGGACTTAGTATTCAGAAGCTCGTAGAGAGCCTTAAAATAAAATTTCCGGACGACCGGATCAAATACCTGATCGTTATTGAAGGCATGGCTTCTGTGGACAATTTTAGAAGCACTTATCAGCCCAGCTACCAACCTGCTCTATCGTTATTGACAGGTCGGTTCGAGGAAATAGCTTATGTGGGGCAATTCGGTGAGATTGGTATCGAACCGGACCACTTTTGTACCAAGGTCGTCGGCAATGCGCACTTCCAGGAGTAATCCGTGTGACTCACTTCCCTTTATCTATCGCAATAGTCCATTGATACTTCATAAACCCACCTTTCTTTTCTCACGCCGGTGGACGTCCGGTAGAAACGACTCAGTGTGTCGGACTAACATTTTAAAACGCAATTTAAGCACTTCACATCGCCCACTGTTTCTGGTCAAAATTGGTTTTTGGAACTTCGCATTGTGAAGGCATCTGCCTTACTTAAACCTCGGTGACCACTTCTTTTCCGTCAATAACTATGCAAAAGCAGCGCTTTTTTCTTCTTTCATTCACACCAGCATCGATCCCTGTAAACGCACAGCAACCGGTTGATCGAAAGGATCTGCTATCTGCCGTATTTTCCGATTGGGTGGTTGACAATGTTCAGGTAAAATAATTACGATGAATGCGGGCCCGCAAAAACGCTTACAGAGGACAAGGCTTTCTACGACCCTGCGGCTACGGTCATTTCCCGTTTTGAGAATGCGGCGCGCGATAAGCCGGCCAAATTTGTCGCTTTTACCTCAGGCACGGAGAAGGGGCCCTGGTACAGTTACTGCCAGATCCAAAGTGACCTTCACCTGCAGTATCAGAACTTCGAACCGGCTGCATGCTCCACCGATTAACCATCGCTTTTGTTATAATCCAGAATTCCACATGATCAGCGGTAACGATTTATTAAACATTGCTGTACGAAACAATGCGGAGTGGTGTTCCATCGTGTGCGACAGTCACGGTGTTCTCGGGAACTGGGAGCCATCCTTTTGGAGCTGTGCCAGGCAACCCCCGATGTTTTATCCCAACATTATTTCGCTAAATCCGATTTGCGACTTACAAACAATCGGGCGAAAGATTGCTGAGCTGGAAGGCAGTTTATCCATCAAAGACGCATATGATTCGCTTGGCCTGGGGACGTTGGGTTTTGCCCGCTTATTCAAGGCTCATTGGTTGCTGGCCCCATTAGTGGCGCATGCGCCGCTACCTTACCATTTCGTATCGACTGGTGATGAGCTCGCACGTTGGCAAAATGCCTGGAACGATGGTAATGGTCACGATGTGTTCAAGAAGAGCCTGCTGGCTCATCCGGATGTGCGTATAATCGCTATCTACTCGCAGGAATGTCTGGTCTCAGGCGCGATTATCAACCGGAGTGGGGTTATCGCGGGGATTACTAACTTCTTCTGTAAAGCCAGTGATTTTGATGCTTGTTATTTAACCTGCATCGCCGCCGCACGTTCAGTCTGGCCAGTTCAGGAAGTTATAACTTATGAACGGGAACAAAACATGGAAGCCTACAAAGCAATGGGAATGAGTGAGATGGGGGGATTGTCGGTGTGGGTGACCAGTGCATTAAACTGACGTCGTTTTATGCATAGCCAACGTAAAAATGCTATACAGCTAAGTCAATTTCCACGAGTATGTCTATCGATGTGTCTCGGTTAGCCGCCGGGACATACCTTTTGCAGGTCAGAAAGAAGGCGCTTGTTACGACATACCGGATTATACAATATTAGAAATATCACGAGTACGTTTCATGAATGGGGGCTGTTTGAGTTTAAAGGAAAAGAGGATGCGATAAACAATGCGACGTATATCATTGATAGTTTCGTATCGGTTTGCGTAACGTACTATTCAGGTAACACGGGTGCAAATTGTTTTGAGGGATCATGTACCAACTCAGACATCTACCCCGCGACTTAGCGAGCCACGCCAGGACACTGCTGCTTCAAAGGCTTCAATGGAAATCATCAGAAATTTGAAGTGGCCTGGATCAATGGATCTCGTTACTTGATCTCCAATACCAGTATTGGCGTGGTCTTCTCTTCATACTGTTTTCCGAAAAAGCCAATAATGATGTATTTTTTGTCTGAAACCCTGATAATTTCAAAGACATCCCCGGAGAGAAAACCCAGTTTTAGGCTACGTTCGAATTTCCCATTGTGATCCATGATGTTGAGGTAGCTATCTTTTGCTCCCGCGTAACCAGGCAGCAAAGTTTCATGTCCGGTTAGAATCTTTCCGCCAGGAAGACTTATGATATGATTGGGAATCCCCCACTTGTTATCTAATGCACTATTCGTCGCAAAGGACAGGTCAGGCGAACCGTCGCTATTCAGTCGGGCAAATCCACTATATTCGTATCGGCCATCTCTTATTTCTGTATTGTTTATACTGTGGAAAAGGCCGCCTATTAAAATTTTGCCATCGGACTGTATCGCTACTGAATTGATAGACGGCGCAGTGATAGGGCTCCCTTCAAGCACTTCCCTGAAAATAAACCCTGGGTCGGGTGATCCGTCCGCCCTCGTTTTTGAGATATAGCGCCGGATGCTGCCGGCAGTTGTAGTAAAGCTTCCCGTGACAAACATTTTGCCATCTGCCAGCACCTGCACATGGGTTACAGAACTGTATGAATTGATTGGGCCAAACGAAAATGTTTCGTCGAGCGATGCGTCCTGTTTCAACCGGACCAGTCCTGTTTTGTATTTCCCGTTAACCGAAGAAAAATTTCCGCTAACAAGTATCTTACCGTCATTCTGAAGGTAGATGCCGTTCAAAAATGCCCTTGAAGCAACGCCGCTTTCAGAGAAAGATGGTGTGATGAAAGATTTATCGAGAGTACCATCGCTGTTAAGTTTAATCAAATGCCGTTCCTTACCGGCCACAGTAAACTTTCCGGCTACTAAAACACTGCCATTATCCAGTGCTTTTACGTCGCGAAAATTTTCAACGAGCCAGCTTACATCCCTGTCAATATCAAAGGAAGTGTCCAGCTTTCCATTTTCATTGATGCGGTAGACTTTATCTTTCCCGGTATTGCTCAAACGACCTGTGACGATTATTTTTCCGTCTTTTTGAAGGTCGGCCGAAGTAATGCTGAAAATTTCATTGGATAAATTCTTATTGATCGAAATATCACCGTCAATGACCACTTCTCCGGACTGTACCGGCGTAGGATCCGAATCATTTGAACCTGATTTTTTACATGACGATATCAGTGCGAGTAGCAGTACCGAAATCAGCACTGCAAATACATTTAAATTCCTGCTTTCAACAAGGTCAGGGGAGGTTGTAAAGTTTGTATTCATTTTCTATTTAATTGATTGTGGAGACTGAGATATGATGACCTTGTCAAACAGCTCAACGATCTTCGGCTCCGCATACAAACCGCGCTTTTGCCTGCAACGAGCTTTGGAGGATGGAAAATGTGGCAATGCGAGCAATCATAAGTAAGGACTTACCAAACAAAACCCTTTCAATCGATACCAAAAGCGAATGCATCGGCGGAAGTTGAACCAGTGGATGGCTTACCAGCGAAGAAATACTCGCCCGCCAGGAGCTTTTTGCTGGGGGTAATTTTAAAAATTCCGTTACCTAATTTGGAAATGTCCAGCGTGATCACAGCCTCACCGGTCTTGACACCGGAAAAAGTTCCGGCTTTCATGGTGGCGACTTCACGTTTTCCCTTTACGATTTTCAACCTGTACAATACAAGTTCAGGAATTACGTCGCCGCCGGTATTGATAGCAAATACGACATTATCACCGGTTGCGAGACGTAGCTCCGATTTTGCGCCTTCTGCCTGAAGAAGGATGCTGCCGCCAAATGCGCCTTGCTTCGTACGTATGCCGGCCACCATTTTTTCCAGGGCTTGGGGTGCGGCTGCCGACGGATAGTAATAGACGTGGTTCAGCAGCGTCAGTGATTGATTTTCATTCTTTTTGTTGACGGGTTCTTTCTTTTCCGGTTTTGTAGAAGCGGACGGAGCTGTGGTAACCGCAGCTGATTTTGTTGTTTGTTTCTCGATCATGGCCTTGATAACCGATTCTTCAATGCCCGACTTTTTGAGTGCCACCAGTCCGGTTGATGTGACATTAAACTTACACACCGAGTTTTCAATGCTCGATAAAATGATGTCAGAGCCCAGACCAGCCTTGTGCATTTCAATGACGCCGGCGTTGGTGAGAATAGTACCGGCGGTTTGCGCAAGACCAGAAAAGGCGATAAACATGAGTACGGCCAACAAAAGAGCTGATTTCTGCGTCCGAAAACATGAGCGGCAAGTAGCCTCAATGGAATTAGTTTGGTGAAATTTATTGTACATTGTAGGTTGAAACTGATAAGGTTCGAGCTGATATTTTTTCGCCAGGGGCTTAATTATTTTCAAAACAATTGATCTTGGAAGACGCCCAGCGATAAATTTCCCAAACGCCGGAAAATCATTCCGAATCCCGCAAAACACTCGACAAACTGAGCAGCGTAATTTTCAACCCGGCTGGTGAATCTGCATTTTATGAAACGAAAGATTTTCTCGACCTGCTTTCTGATTTTTTGGCGAATACTGCTGCATCAGCATGCCTACGGTCAGGGTAATGCCGAAACCGTTTACCAGCGGCTGCTGAAAACCCAGGAAGATTATCGGGAAGCCTTGCTGACAGGCGATTCCGCACAGATTGCGGAGGTGTGTTATCTGCTTGGTAAGCGCTACATCGGAGTTGGGAATTATCCCAGGGCTCAGCAATGGCTTCTTAAATCGCTAAGCATCAGACAGCCACGCGGACCATCTGAAAGCATCGGTAAGATTTACCTCAGGCTTTCAGAATCGCAGATTGTCTTGCAGAATTACCCTTCGGCAAAGAGCTACACGCACCTGGCCCTGTTTCATTTTAAAAAGGTGAATTCATTGAAAGGGCTGTCTGCCGCCTACCGCAACCTGGGAGATTTGGAAAGGATTTCCTGGAACCCCGATAATGGTACTGACAAGTCACTGGATAGTGCTGCGCATTGCTACCGGAAGTCGCTGCGTATCTCCGCTTCCCTGCATGACTCGTTAGACCTCGCGGTTACTTACCAGTCTTTGGGACTTTTATTTGATCTTAAAAACGATGAAAACCGTAGCCTGGATTATTTTAATAAGGCTATACTGATTTACGAACAAAACAACCAGGTCAACAATATAGCAGATCTGGCAACGCGCATCGCACAGAGCCTCCTTACGAAGAATAATTTAACGGAAGCAAAAAGATGGCTGGACCGGGCCGTGTTGGCCGATGCCCAAAATAAAGGGCACCTGGGTGTGCAAGAATCGCTTTTACGGACACTGGCCACTTACTACGAAAGGAACGGGGAGTGGGAAAAAGCAATGGCATATAATAAGCAGGTACTCGCTATTAAGACCGAAAAAGTGGACACCGGCAGGCAGGAAGCGATGGTCAATATTAACCTTGCTTACGAAAACGAACTGAACCTGGCTGAAATGGAGGCGCAGAAACGGCAAAATGATTTGCAGAAAAAATTGACTGGTGCGCTTTTTATCTTGTTTGCGCTGACCGCGATCGGTTGTTTTCTTTTTTATCTGCTTTTTGTGAAATACCGGAAAACCAGCCGGGAAAATGCCATATTGGTCAAAGAGCAAAATCACCGCACCAAGAATAACCTGCAATCTGTTTCCGATCTGTTGAGCCTTCAGATATATAGCCTTTCCGACCCTCAGGCCATCGAAGCAATGGAAGAAAGCCTGTTGCGCGTGCAGGCTATGGCCCTTTTACACAGAAGCCTCTATCAGGGGAAGGAGTTGATTTATATCCAATTGCGCCAATACATTCCTGACCTGGTTGACATGGTATTACGGACTTACCGGCGGGAAAACGTGAAAGTATATTATGAAATAGATCCGGCATTGCTGCACACTGACTATGCAATTTCGCTTGGTTTGATCGTAAATGAACTCACGACCAATGCTTGTAAGTATGCCTTCGCCGGCCATTATTCTCCTGAACTGCATGTTGGCTGCAAAATTCGCAATGGTGATATTATTTTTGAATTTCAGGACAACGGTGAAGGGATCCCGGCTGAAGTGGATCAAAATAAGGGCTTCGGTCTCGACCTCATTCAGATACTGGCCGACCGACTGAAAGGAAAAGGCGGATTCACGAACGATGACGGATGCGCTTTTTTCCTTTCATTTAAAGCAGAAACAAAACCCGAACCGGCCGATTATCAGGAAAAGCTTAAAGCATCATAACGTTTATGGAACCCGGGAAGAATATTCTTATAGTAGAAAATGATCCCTTGCTTGCAGCCAGTATGTCGAGAGGACTGGAGAAGGAAGGGTTTACAATTGC
The DNA here is from genome assembly GCA_965649915.1 of uncultured Dyadobacter sp. Classification (GTDB taxonomy): domain Bacteria; phylum Bacteroidota; class Bacteroidia; order Cytophagales; family Spirosomataceae; genus Dyadobacter. The sequence continues at coordinate 66,643 of CBFGMV010000022.1, read as the reverse complement.
CGGTTCAGCAGCAACGCTGACTGCCGCGACGGAAATTATGAAAAGAAAGCATGTCGACCTGGCAGTGATTGATATTGAACTCGACGGCCCTGAGGACGGTGTTACGACCGCCGAAGAATTGAACAGGATCAAATGGATTCCGATCATTTACATCACCGGAAACACGCCTCTGGAAGTAAAGGAACGACTACGAAAGACGTTTCCTTCGGCGTTTCTGGAAAAGCCGCTGAATATCCGGGAGCTCTCGGTACAGATAGACCTTGCAATGAATAACTTTCATGCAGGCAATATTTTCGGCACGCGGCCATTAGAATCCGATCATATTTTTTTGCCGTCGAGCCAGGGATATGTGGGTGTAAAACTGAAAGAAATCCTTTACATCAAGGCAGAAAGGGTGTATTCGCAGTTGTATCTGAGCATGCAGGAATTTGAAAGACTTTTCCCGGGGAAAAAATATGATTCCGTTCTGATAACGATCAACAAAGGTGCCATCTTTCCGAAACTCCCGTCCTATTTTTACCAGCTCACCCGGTCATTTATTATCAATCTAAACGAAATATACCGTTTTGACGCTTCCCGTCTATTTCTCCAAAACAAGGAAATCCCTATTCCGGAAGGAAAAAGGAAAGAGCTGTTGAATATCCTTTTGGTGGTAAAAAACCAGAAAGCATCTTAATCCCTGTGAAATGAGTTAGAGATAATGTGAGAATCGTTCCGCAGGCTTCGATTAAGCGTTGAACTTAATATTCAACTCTTATGAACAAAGCTTTGCGTGTTTCCCTTCCGATCGTTTTTACGATTTTGATTTTGTTTGGCCCAGCCTGTATGATCAATTTTTCTGCGCTGGTCCAATGGCGATTTTGTATGGTGGTGCTGGCAACAATCGTGATCTTCGCGTCCCAGCCGCCTTTGACCAAGGCCGATTTATTCAATCCGACCGATAAGTATTCCATGCTGGGCATTTCGGTCATGGCCGTGCTGGTTACTAATTTGAGTGCCATGGAATGGGCCGCAGGAATGAATGCGCATCGCTTCCCGAAACTGGTCGACGTTGCAGGGTTCTGTCTGATCTGGGGCGGGCTGGCATTGAGGATTTACGCAATCGTGTCCCTCAACCGTTATTTCAGCAATCCTGTCAAAATTCAATCGGATCATCAACTGATCGACACGGGCATTTACGGATTCATACGGCATCCCAGCTATACGGGTGCGATCATGACCATTTTGGGTACGATTCTCTGGCTGCACGCCTTTGCAAGTCTTCCGTTTTCCATCCTGCTGATCGCTCTGGCTTATTATCACCGCATTTCCCAAGAGGAGTCCCTTCTGACCGTTCATTTTGGAGATGAATACAAAGCATACCGGGCAAAGACCGGGTCTTTGGTGCCGAGAATAAAATTTTTCCGGGAAAAATGAGATTGCTTTTTCTGACGGCGATTAAGAGTTGTTTCACCTTAATCACTGTCAGAATGGCAATTACCGTAACACTCGCCGATAGTATTTCTAAACTTGCAATGGCGCATCAATTGGTTCGGGACACCTACATGCAAGCCTTCCAACTGGACATTAACGATCTCAACGTAATCCACACGCATCAATTCAACGCTGATGTACTGATCGCATTCGACTCTGATAATCAACAAATCCTCGGAACGATGAGTGTGATGTATCCCGACCGCAATGGCGTTTTTCCATGCGAATCGCTGTTTGGTTTCGACCTTTCCAGTTACAGGCTTTCATTTGGGAAGTATGTGGAGATCGGACGATTTGCAACGTCGGACGAGGGGAAGAGAAACCATGCCGTGGTGATATCCTTGTTCCTCGGAGCACTCAGGCGTCTTCAAAGTGTAGGAGCCGACGGCTGGGTGGCCACTGTAAAGGATGATATTTTTGGCTTTCTGCGAAAACTGGCGCTTCCGTTGCGCTGCATCGAACAGGCGCCGAAGCTGCTGGGAAATGATCCGCTCATGGGCTATGTGGGAAGCGATGCGGCCCTGCACTTGTTTGGCGTTTCATTAAGAGAAACCGAAGATTCATTCCGAAGATTTGAAAGCTATCTGGTGCGGGGTACGGTTAAGGTGGTGGCATTCATGGAATAATAGTCGAGTAGCCGTCGGTCACACGAAGTGAATTTTTTATCTTACGCAAGAATCTGAGCCATACCCCTCATTTGCGGGGTTTGGTTTTGGATGAGTCTGGCCAATTTTACCTCCTCAAACTATAATCTAACCCCTATGTGCGCAGCTATAAGGATTCTCATTGCTGAGGACCATCCGGTCGTAGCCGAAGGTTACGCAAACCTGCTTAAAGACACGGAAGATTTTCATGTGGTCGGGATTGCAAGCACTGTTCAGGAAGTTTACTATCAATTGAAATTCCAAAAGGTTGATATTCTCTTACTCGACCTGATCCTGCCGAGCCTGAGCAGAACCGAGTACTCGCAGGTAGTTTCGGGATACGAAATACTGGATTTTATGAGTGAAAAGGGCATTGCAACCCGCGCTATTATCCTTTCCACACACGAAGAACCCAGTTTTATCGTCAAAGCCCAGAAAAAAGGGGCCATGGGGTACCTCTCCAAAAAGGCGGATAAGGCGGAGATCAGAGAGGCGATCCGGAAGGTTTATCACGAACGTAAAGAATACATTCAAAAGAATCTGTTGTCCAGAATTCTGATTGTCGAGAACCCCAACGGGATTGTACTGACCCACAGGGAAAGGAGCATATTGCGCGACATTGCGGAGGGACTGACCAGCAAGCAGATCGCCGAAAAACAGCATCTGGCGCACGACACCATCCGGGATTACCGCGACACGCTGATCAGAAAGTTCGGGGCCAGAAACTCTGTGAACCTCGTGAAAATCGCCGGAGAAAACGGTTATCTGATCGAGAAATGATTAAACTTTTTACAATTCTCTTCCTGATATTACTCAATGGCGGGATCCTGAACGCGCAGAGGACCGTCGTGTGGGACCCTGCGCTTGTATCGGACAGACTTACCGATGTTTGGGAAGCCATTGAAGAACCAACGAATACTTCGACGCTGGAGGCTGTGAAAGAGAACCGTAACTGGCACATCATCGACGCTTTCCCGGTGACATTCTCCGCCGCCACGAAGGTGGTATGGCTGAGGACAAAGCTGGCCAATAACTCATCCCTGCCTGCTTCGGCAATGATTTTTACCAAGGGTATAGACGACCTGCGGGCGTTCTGGGCGGATAACCGGAACAACCGGCATACATATTACACCGGGAAAAATGTGCCCATTTCCCAAAGGCATTTCACCAGCCAGTTCCTGGTCGTGCCCGTGATGTTGCCACCGCGCAGCCTGACTACGATTTATGTCAGAATCTACAATCAAAACTATCATTTGTCATTACCCTACCTGACCATCTCTAACCGGGGTTACACCCAGGTTGCGATAAAAAAAGGAGAACTGGGATACAACCTGTATTTAGGCGGGATTTTTCTGATGATCTTGTTCAGCATTATCCTCTTTACTTTTTTTCAGGAAAGGCTGTACCTGTTTTACTTGTTCTGCCTTATCGGATCTTTTATAATGGCAGCAGTGGTCAACGATTATCATTACCTGTTGTTTGACGACACACCTGTTTTTATCAAGAACAAGAACATATTCGCCATTCTTACCACGCTGTTGAACATCATTTATCTGCTGTTTGCGGAGCAATACCTTCGGATCGATGCGAGGCAAAACTCGCTGGTGATCCGGTTCAGCCGGATTGTCATGGGGCTGTTGCTTGCTTTGCTGGCTGTCATGCTCCTATTGGGAAAAGAATTGTTCTACTACAGAATGTTTTTCTACCCCCTTTTTGGCATGAACACCATGGTGATGTACTACCACCTCATAACCAGCATTCAAAAGAAATATTCACCTTCCTGGTATTTCCTGATCGCGACGACACCGGTGGCCATTGTGAGTGTCATGGAAATTACATCCGATTTCAACGGCATCCCGGTCCAGACGCTGCATGACATCTATTATACGGCCACATTTATAGAAATGTTCTTTCTGACGATCGGGATCGTGTACCGGTTCCGCATTGAGCGGGCGGATTATCAGGCACTTCAGAATGATTTTTTTATTGCCGAAATCAATGCCCAAAACCGGGAAAGAGAAAGGATAGCGAAGGATTTGCACGACAACATCGGCGCGTCCATTGCGGGCGTGATGTTCAAGCTGCGCGAGTTTTCAGATAAACACCTCGATGTGGCGAATTTTTCGATAGAGTTTAAGAATGCAATGACCTACCTGTCGCAGGCCTATAAGGACGTCCGGGGACTATCACACGAACTCGCCTCACAGGTGCTTACCAAAATCGGGTTGATCGAAGAGATCCGTGAACGGTACGGGTCGATTGCTAATCCGGAGTTCAAACTGTCACTTCCCGACACTAACCCGAATTTCGAACCCTTCGTTGAGCATTCCCTGAACAAGATCATCAGCGAATCGGTACAGAACATCCTTAAACATGCCAAGGCCACAGAAGTAGGCATTACGATCGTCCAGGAAAAGAAACTGGTAAAGGTGCGTATAGAAGACAACGGCATCGGTTTTGACATTACAAAGACCGAAAAAGCAGGCATGGGATTGGGCAACCTGCGGCATCGGGCCGAGAATGAGCTCAAAGGCAACATAAGAATTGAAAGCAGTCCGGGTAACGGAACCATTATATCGGTTAAATTTCACATTAAATAAACCCCTGTATCAGGTTCATGGAGGAAAAAAATCTTTACACCAGTTTATTGAAAGGAGCCATGGTGGGCAACCTGAGGTACGCCGACAATCTGGCTACCAGAGTGGCGGATCTGATCGAAAAAGCGAACCCGCCGGGGGCCAACATCGCGGCATTTACCTCGGACCTTATCTATTACTACGGCGACATGCTGGAAGAGCACGAAGAGCAGGCGCTTGAATCGGCGGCTATTCTCGAAGGAAATCCTGCATTACCCGACCTGCTCAGGGCGCTCGAAGCAAAGTATGCGGGGTATTTTCTGGAAATGCTGTCAGGCAGGCGCGAGAAAGTCGAAACGGTTTACAATGACGTGACGGCACGCTCCAATGTATTGATCGACGATGAAGATATCCATAGCATTAAGAGATGCGAAAGTCTGGGAGAAGCAGAGGATGCCGGGAATATTTTCAAAAAAATTCTCCGTCATGAAAAAGACGCGACCATTGAATTGTACAGGAAATCCATCCATCAGGTGGAGAGCCATGTAGTCAAAAACAGCGGGGAAAAAGACGAAGCGCCGGAGCTGTGGTCGGTTGCCCAATGCGAATTCAGGCGGAAACTCGATAAGAAGCCTGCGGATAAGGGTTATTACCAATGGCGACCCGCCGACGCTGGAGTGTTCGTCAAAACCAGTATTTTCACTTATTTTATGAGTATCTGCCATTACCGCTGGCTCGATTTTCTGCGCAAAAAAGCCACCGAGCACAGGCATCAGAAAAAGATGTATGAAGAATTGAAATCGGATTATCATGACCAGGCGGTTTACGTACCGGGCGAAGAGAGCGATTTGCGCAGCAGTATCGTCGAGGCCATCGAACAACTCAGCAAACCCTGCCGGGAGGTGGTGACCGGAAAATGGTTTGGCGGCGATTATGGCGACGGGCTCAGTTCGAAAGAGCTTGCCGTACGGATCGGCTATTCACCAGGCTCTATCGACAACCTCCACCCGGGTTGCCTTAAAAAACTCAGGTTAATTCTCAATCAGACCATGCTATGATTCCAGATAAAGAAACCAGAGATATCCAGGCATACTTTCGGGATGCGTTACCAAAAAGCAGACGGGAGAAATTCGAGGAGCGGATGCAAAATGATCAGGCTTTCAAAGCCAGGGTGGAAGGACTTCGTCCTATTTTAGAGACGCTGGAAGATATGGAAACCGCCGGCAGAATAAAGGAAATGATCGAAAGTGCCGAAGCTGCGGACGGAGAAGAAGAGGAACATAAAATAAGGCCATTATGGAGAAAAATGCGCTATCTGGCAGCGGCATGTGTGATTTTCCTCCTGGGTGTTTTTATACGGGACACTACGTTGGATCTGAGAACTTATAATGCAGTGTACAACCCCGTTGAAGGAGCCACAAGAGGGGAGGCAATCGACGAATGTCCGGATCTGACCATTATGCGGCTCTATTATAAAGGTCAGGACCAAATGGAGGCCTACCAGGCAGTAATAGACAGTCTGGATAAAAAGCCGCAGGGACCTTGCTTTGACTTCTATAAAGGCATGAGCTATCTGGGCCTTGAAAACCCCTCGAAGGCCATTCCGCTTCTCCTGAGCGCGAGTAAATCCGTGGACGATGGGCTGAGGCAAAATGCTGAGTGGTATCTGAGCGTCGCCTACCTGGGGGATCATCAGAAGGAGAATGCAAGGGCCTTACTCGAAAAAATTGTTTCGGGCGGCGGGGAGCATAGATATAGGAGTCATGCCGGGAACCTCTTATCCGACCTGGACAAGAAACCGCTTTTGTTCCGGTTCCAGTTTTAATCAATGTAAATGCCTTTGTTTCAAACAAGTTAAAACCCTTCCTGTCAGAGCCAATTTTCCGTTATCATGATGAAATCTCGAAGGTTGTTATTGCATGTGTTGCAATTGATTTGTGTGCTTACCGCAGAATCGGCATTGGCGTCAAAAAGAGCGCTTTTGATTGAGATCGGACAGTACCCAACCAAGCGGCAGGTTTTAAATACCGGGCGTGATGCATACTGGATGAAGGGCGCTCTGCTGCAACAGCGTTTTGCGACTCCGCGTGTTTTGCAGGATAAGGCGGCAACGGCTGCCAACATACGCAAGGCATTCAGCGAACTGATCCGGCAATGTAAGCCGAACGATAAGGTAGTGATTCATTATGGAGGACATGGTACGCAGCTGGATGACGAAAAAGGAGGTGATGAAGTGATCGATCAAAAGGATGAAGCCCTCATTCCTTATGACGCACCGGCTGACAATAACCCGACTGATAGCAGGTTTATACGGGACGATGAACTAGGCAAATACATTGACTCGCTTCGTACGGCCGTGGGGCCGCAGGGGCATGTACTCATACTCATTGATGCCTGCCATTCGGGCACCATGATGCGTGGGCAGGCGCTCACGCGCACGGACAACATTCAGCCATCAGACCCGGCTCCGACAAGGTCCGACGGCAAGCCGGAGTCGGGGTGGTTTGATCTGCCAGCTTCCTCGCTTCGGGCAGCTGCGACGAACAGCATTGGAAATGTCGTGATGATTTCGGGCGTAGGGGCTGGTGATTCCCTGACCGAAATACTCGATGACGAGCGGGAGCCGGTAGGCCCGATATCCATGTGTTTCAGCAAGGCAATGGTATTAATGGATGAGCGGGCTTCGTATCAGACGCTTTTTGACCAGATCCAAAAAATGATGTCACTCAGGGACCCCAAGCAAATTCCCGTGATGGAAGGAAACAAAACGGCCAGGCTGCTTGGAGGAGATATTATACCAGCCGATTTATTCAGTTGGATCAAAGTAGGGCTCGATCAGGCTTATCGGCAATTCAGACTGTCGAAGGGCGTGTTTCTTGGCTTTACCAAAGGCTCCGAGGTCTCGGTTAATGTGACGCGTGGCCAAGGCAGTAATACCGGAGCGCCGGTAAAGGGCCGGGTGGTGGAGGCAACCCCGTTTGAGTCGATCATTGAACTAACCAGCGCATTGCCCAAAGCCGACTCCGTTTTGCTTAAAGCTACTTTGGTAAAACAGGCATTCGCCGCTGGCTCGGCACGGGTTACGCTATCCGGATTTGGGTCCGATGCCCGAAAACAGGAAATAGCATCGCTGATTTCGGACGTGCCCAATTTTAAACTGGTTGAAAGCGATGCGGACTGGCTGATCCGGCCCGTCAAAAATCAGGTCGAGCTTTGCCGCGCTTCCGACGGCATTCAACTGGAATTATTCGAGAACGAAAATATAAGTGATATCGCCAGCCGCATTACCGCTTATGCACAGGCCGGCTGGCTCCGTGATCTGGATGTGCGTAATCCGGCTATGCGCGCTTCCATGACTATTGTTCCGGTAAAATTGAATCCTGATAACGACCATGTGGAAGCCCGGTTGCCCGTAGAATTACGCCAGGGCATTCCCGTTCTGCGTACAAACCAGCATGCGCTTTTCACCGTCCGGAATACAGGAACAGTGCCGTTTTATTTTTCTGTGATAGATATTCTTCCCAACGCGGAAATAGATGTAGGGTTGCCCAATAGCAAATACCTTCCTGAAACCCTCAGGTTGAAGCCGGGAGAAGAGCGTTCAATTCCTGTGCGAATCGCTCCGCCAATTGGTTTGGAAACCTATAAATTAATCCTTTCTAAAAACCCTGCCTCCATCAAAACAACAATTCAAACCCGGGGACTTACTGCCGAAACCGGGCCCCAATCAAATCCTATCAGTAATCTGTTGTCGGCCCGTCTCAGAGGCAGCGACGATCAATCTGTGAAACTGGATGAAGCGGGTACGGATGAATTTCAATTTTGGGTTGAGCGCGCTAAACAATAACCGAAATGGCTCGATTGATACAAACCATTGCGTTATCGCAGATCTTGCTATGCATCCTCCTCACGCATGTACGCGCCCAGGATTTGAAGCAAATCGACAGTCAAATCCAGGATGCGATCGCTAAAAAGAAATACGAACAGGCTGGTCTCCTCGTAGATAAGGCCATTGCAACCCTGACACTGCCCGCACAACAGCGGATCCAGGGGAATTACCTGGCTACAAAAGGTGACCTGGAACTTCGTCAGAAAAAATATCTCAAAAGCATCGAGTACGCAGGTAAGGCGGAGAAGATTCTGGACAAATACCCCCCGGACCTGATCAGTATCAACAATCTGGTCACGCTCGGGTACGCCTACCTGAGAACGGGCGATGAAGAATATGAAAGTGTTTCATTTGAAAAATTCGAGAAAGCGGAAAAGCGGCAGGCAAAACTAAAATCCGTGCAAAGTGCGACCATGCTGGGCGACCGGTACATGTCCATCAGCGATGAATTGATGAAACCAGCCAAACCTGAGAGTTATGCGCCTTTTACGGCGGTACGGTTGTATGGAATAGCGGCGGGACTTTTCGAAAAGGGAAGTGATTCCGGTAAGGTGCGCTTAGCCCGCTCAAAGTTCCTGGCGCTCATGGAAAAAATACAGCGTGACGAAGACGAGGAAGATGCGGCCAACGATGATGAAGAAGATGATGATGACAAGCCTCAGAAAAACGAGGAAAAAAGTGACAACAAAAGCAGTAACAAGAAGCCCGCCCCGGGAAAGAAATCCAATGAGGAAGCATTAGTGGTCCGCAACCCCTATTTGGCCCTGGGTGCGGAAATGCCGCGAGTAAAGAACAATATGACCGAGGGTGAATTAAAAAAATCGTTTGAGCAGTGCATAGCGCAAAATGGAGAAAAGAGCGCGGCGTCTGCTGTTTGTCATAGTACGGCGGGAAATTTTTACCGGACAGTAAAAGTTGATTTCGGCAAAGCTCAGAAGCATTTTGAAGACGCCATTTCAATTTTGAAAAAACTGAATGCCCTGGACACGCCGCTGGCTGCCAGCTGTCGGAAAGAACTGATGTTTGTGTACATGCAATCGGGTCAGTATGCCAAAGTCGCTGCACAAGTCAGAGAAAATCACAATCTCGTCAAGGGCCTGCAGCGCCTCGCTTTCAATTTGGGTGGGACAGAAGATGACAACGAAGCCTATGCCGGCTTGGATATGGGTATGCAAATGACCTTGTCGTTCACCGATTTCATTCAAAAGAAGAAACAAAGTCCGGATACGGTCATGTCGAAACTGAGTTATGACGCCGATTTGTATCTGAACAGCCTGTTGTTCGACGAGACGCGCCGGGAAAGGGACTTCATTAAAGCACAAAACAACAGGCAGATCACTGAGCTGTACGAGTCGTGGTTGATCCAACGGCAACGAATTCCAAACCTGCCCGTCGCTCAAAAAGAATCGGCCCTGACCAAAGCAGAGGAAATAAGGGATGATCTGGAAGAGTTGCTGACAAAAGTATCTAAGGCAAAGCCGGTGCAGGAGGAAATTAGCTGGAATCAGATCAGGAAAAGTCTGGCTCCCGATCAGGCAGCGGTGAGCTTTGTGCGGTTCAGATCGTTCTCCGCCATTGCCTCACCTCTTACAGAGTTTTCGAATAAACCGGAAGATATACTTTATGCCGCAATGGTCATCAGGCCCGATTACAGCGCCCCGCGTTTTGTGTCGCTCGGCAATGAGGTTCAGCTCAATGAGCTGTTGGCCCGGCCCGACCTTTACGCAAAAGAGCAGGAAAGAGGGTTTGCCAGGATTGCCTACGGAGATTCGCTGTACCGGCTGGTGTGGCGACCCATCGATAAGTTGCTGGGAGGGGTGAACCGGGTTTATTATTCGGCCCAGGGATTATTGACCCGGGTAGCCTTTGCCGCATTGCCGCTGCCCGGAACGACTTCTGAAACACCGGTCGTTAACCAATACCTGGATGGCAAATACGAGCTTCATCAGCTTTTCAGCACGAAGCAGCTGGTGGCGGGCATTACTCCGTTCCATTTCGAACGACGGATGTCGGTTGTGCTTTTCGGCGGGGTGGACTACGGAACGGCCGGGCCGGAAAGCGTTCCCGCCCCAAAGAATAAGGCGTCGTTAACCTCCCTGCAAACTGCGATCGAAAAAGCGCATCTGAGGCCCTTTGCACCGCTCGCGGCCACAATCAAAGAGGTGAATGAGATTCACCGCACATTGCCTAAATCAGAGCTGATAACCGATAAGGAGGCTTCGGAAAAGCGATTCAGGCAGTTTTCGGGACATTCCCCTGATATCCTGCATTTGGCAACGCATGGTCTTTACCTTCGGCCGGATGCGAAGCAAACAGACCAATCGCAGGATGAAGCTTACATGCGAAGTGCTCTGGTGCTCTCAGGTGCAAATGAACTTTGGCAGATGAAAAGTATCCCGGTTAATGGAGAAGATGGTTTGCTTACAGCGTATGAAATTCAATACCAGGACCTGAGTCAAACGCAGCTGTTGGTATTGAGTGCTTGCGAGACAGCTCTTGGAGATTTACGTGGCTCCGAGGGTGCGTTTGGCTTGCCGCGTGCGTTCAGAATGGCCGGCGTAAAAAAACTGCTTTTAAGCCTGTGGCCTGTGGATGATTCCGTGACCAAACAACTGATGACTTCCTTTTATGCCAAAATTGCTTCGGGCATGGAGGTTCACGCGGCATTCAGGGACGCACAGAGAGCCATTCAGAAAAAATACGCGCAACCTAAGTTATGGGCTCCGTTTGTACTCATTGAGTAACTACTGAAATGGCGATCGGTAAAAATCATATTTTCTAGCCCCTTTTTTCTCAAAGAATACGCTGCATTCTTCCTGGTATTGAGTCGGTATTGGCTCACATTCAATCACTTGTCCAAGGTGAAAGGCAGCTCATTGCCCAATCGATCCATTCGACAGGGAAGATTTCTCAAAATTTTTTCCGCCTTGTGATGAGATTCCTCTTTTACCCTTCGATGAAGGGGTAAAAAGAGAAACCATGCGAAAAAATCAAACAAAAATTGTCGAAAATACCCGCAAACGTGGGGGGACACGAGAGGTAACTAAGATTGAAATTTGTTGGCGACAGCGATGTGCAGCTACGCAGAAGACAGAAGCGATATCAGTCTCATTACCTGGATAATCAATCATAAGATTTTTCTCAACCATTCAACTCAGTTAAGCTATGTTGTCATTCAGAAAATATAAAAATATCCACCTTGTTTCTATGCTGTCGCTGGTCATTTTTTGCATTAACAAATGTCACGCGCAGGTGGATGAGATTGGTTTGTTCTTCCAACAAACCGGCTATATCCAGGAGATCAATTTCGAGAAAAAAGAGCTTGTAGTGAATTTTTCATCGAAAGAAGGAATATTCACTGAGACCGTGCTGGCAGTCAATCCGAAAACAAAATTATTCGTAAAGGGAATTTCAGATTTCCAGGCCTTGCGCTTCGGGATGGAAATTGAGATTGTCGGCGATAAAATGCCGAAGCAGGGTATCGTCATCGCTAGCAACATTCAGGTTAAAGAGATTCCAAAAAAGATTAAGATAGAGAAAGGAAGATTGGATGACATTTCGGGCGACTTCGCCATTATAGATGGAAACAAAGTGAAAATGAAAGTAGGTGGAAAAATATCGGGCGACAGGAAGACACTTTATAAAGGTAAAGTATTCGAAAATTTCAAGCAACTCAAATTAGGAGACTATGCGACTGTGGAAGGAGTCTATGACCCAAAGGGCTTCGCGCTGGCATCGGAAGTAAAGATTTCACCCGATCTTGAAACCAAATTGGATCGGGATATGAGATCTGTTAACGATGATTCTACTTTCCATAATTTGTTTTATGACAAATGGATGGATCCTGTGCAAAGGTCATGGTTTTTAGGGAAAACATACAATGGAAATCCAATTGCCAATAGCATTTCACTGCAAAACTATGTTCAAAATATGGGTTCGAAAATGATTCCTGATTTTATTAAGGATAAGATAAAATTCATGTTTGTTACCCTTGTCGACCCGGAAGTGAATGCCTTTGCTCAGCCGGACGGATTGGTAATAGTGAATACAGGTCTTTTGAAGGCGGTTGAAAATGAAGCGCAACTAGCGGCCATTATTGGACATGAAATAACTCACGCAATATATGAACATAGTGCAAATAAGTCTAAAAATAAGGTAGATACTGAAAATAGAAAGAAGTCCAACGAAGAAATAATAAATGTCGCCAAGGACGTTGCCAAAGTGTCTGCTGACTGGGTTAAGCTCCCCAAAATGAAGATTCCAAATGTCACAAAAAGAACCTTTAAGCTGAACATCGATTCCCTCTCTGACGCATTCAAGACTTACGAAAAGGCCAAAGAAATAAGCGTTTATTCGAAGTATTCGGTCGACAACGAATCTCAGAGCGATCGTGTTGGTCTGTATCTGCTTACCAAATCCGGATATGATCCGAGAGAGGCAATGAAGTTTTGGCGAAATCTGTTTGTTGGGAAGTTTGAGAATGTTTCAAGTGAAGAGAAGCGACTTGTATCGGGCTCGCAGATTAGCAGTTTCTCAAAAATGTTCGATCGCTATCGGAAGCCACCCAGTGCATCGGAAGTTGGTATATACTTTTTCAAGAATCAGTTGAAGAAAAAGTCGGGTGCGTTGAATGACGAAGCACTGTACTCTAATGGTCAATTAAAGACACACCCGTCTCATGTGAAGCGTTTCGAATTGCTCAATGGTTATGTAAATCTTTACTATTCAGATCCCGAACTTATAAGAAAATCTTTTGTTGGGAAAATCGAATTGGCGAAGATATTGGAGAAGGCGGACGATGAAATGCGGGCGGCTGAGCAAAAGCTGTTCGAGCAGCAGCTGAGGCAGTATGCCAAACGATACAATCTTGATAAGGCATTTAGTACTTCATATGAAAAAATAAAATTGAAGCTGAGCTCGAAGGATCGAACCGTTTTGAATTACAAAGGATTTAAAATTAACTCATGCCTGAAAGTGGAGGAATTAATAGGTAAGAAAAAATGCGAAGTTGCCGGGTTAAAATCGTTGCTGAACGGTTTGTCTGAAAGCCATCGTTCTGAAATTACGACGTTCGTCAGTGCTTTTAAGGCTGGTAATGTTTCGCCAAGTTCCAAAAACCGCTCGTTTGCTGTACATCACGAAACAGAAAAGTCATACAACGATTTTGTGATTACTACTGCGGCGAGATATCAGGTGTGCGATGTCGAAGTTTTGAATGGTATTAAAACAGCAATTCAGAATGGCAGCATCAAAAACTATATCACACCTTCCAACGAGGCTATCAATGAAGTCTATCAACATCTGGAATCGTTAAAAAAGGAAGACTCAAACTAGAATATTCAAAATGTTACGATTAAACACATTTCGAATTGAGCTATCAAATTTTTAAACTACAAGATCATGAAAACCATAACAGACATCTTCGGAATCATCTTATTAGCAGCCATTATCTGGCATATGCATGTTTTCTTCTCGGATCAAAAAGAAGTTACCGGAATATTTAAAGCATCGCCTAAATTAGGTTATATCTGGACTGATGATAAGACCGATGAGGCAAGAGCATTTTGGGGAAATACGGATGCACATTGGCAAGCCGGCAAGGATCATCCTGATTACAATGTCGAGTCTGCCGAACAGGAGGGGAAATGGACTCCGCGGGCGGGATATCGGTTCACCAATACCCGTGAAGCCGATTTGTCCACAACCTGGACCGAGAACCTCAAGCATCCGGATATGAAGGCGTATTCGTCTGCCACAGAAGGAGAATGGCTTCCGCAGATAGGTTATAAATTTACGTTCGATGCTTATGGAAACGCAATCAGCACCGTATGGGACGCAGGGAAGGCTTATAGCGATTTCAAAATCAAGGCGTCGAATATGGTGGACCGGTTCGAAGCTTTCCCGGGATATACTTTCTCGAATCCTACTGAAAATCTTAATGTTAGATGGACTCCCGGCCTGCCTGACCCTGCGAATCCAAGCCTCATCGCTGCAACTACGGAAGGCGAGTGGATCGACAGTGGTGCTGCTATCGCCTCCTCAGAAGGCCCGGATCAGGTAATGGACGGGGTAGTTGGGGTGATATTTGCCAATGTAGGCGAGTGGCTGTTTGGGAAAAACGATATCACGGACGACATGAGGGAGGCGGCTGCGAAAGATATCATTGTGGGTGGCGTTAAAACGATCTTTCATTGAGAGCTAGACTGCCCAATTCCGAAAGTGATTACGTATAATTCAGAGAGTTAAATGCCATCCCTATGAAAGTATATTTTTTTACGCTGCTAATGATGATAGCTGTGATGTCTTGTACGCAAAAAACGATGAGACATTCGATGAAAATCAAAGACATGCCTTTCGATACTACTGCCGATTTGCTGGCGGACGGCAGCCTTAATCGCCATTTGATCGCTTATGTTTCCGCCTTCGACTTTGAGAAGATATATGATCTGACCTACGATATGCCAGCGGGTTATAAGTTTTACGTTGAACTGGATACGACGAATATCGAGATATTGAAAAGAAGCAGTTTTCGCGGAAATAAGCTGTATGTTACACAGTATCATTCAATCAAGAGAGAGGTCGCCGACGATGAGGCAGTGGAAGCGTTGCCACTTGACGACAAGCTCATCGCTATTTCAAAGGACGGCGGCAAAACCTGGAAGTTCTTAATGTACGACAAAAAGTACTCTGGAAAAACGTTGAAAACAGAGTTTCCTAGGAATGTGATCAGGTACCTCCTCGCGGGAGAGTAAATTCCAGAATTTATTCCCAACCCGAACTAACAACATTCGAAAACGATTTCTCTTGCCTTTGCCCGGTCCCCGGTGCATCAGGACCCTCATTGCCTTTTCAAAAATTTTAACCTGAAATCAACCTTCAAAAATGAACAAAACAGTCCCCAACAACCTCCCGTCTGCCCACGAGGGTACGGTTTCGAACAATTACCATTATGAGGCTGCGCCCAAAAAAGGCGGAACGATCGTTTCCGGGCAGGAGAATAGTCCCGCCGATGGACAGCTCAGCGCTGCAAACCCGATAGTCGGGTTTCTGGTTTCGTTTTCCAAAACAGAATCCGGTGAGTACTGGGTCTTGCGTGAGGGAAACAACTTCCTCGGTAGGGACCACGACTGCACGGTCAGGCTCAACGAAGTGACCGTCTCGGGGAAGCACGCCACGCTGAACATCACCGTCAATGCAGAGGAGAACCGGCTGGACGTCATTTTGATCGACACCACATCGGCCAATGGCACGTTCCTCAACGGCAAGAAACTCCTGGCTTACAATGGGATCGTCGTCAAGGACGCCGACAAATTGAAGATCGGGAACTACACCATGAAAATCGTGATAGCAGACCGGTATGCCGAGAACCTGCATAAAAGTGAAGTATTCAAGGAAGTGCTCGATTACGATTACGCTTCCCGGGATTTTTACACGGACGGCACCCGTCCAATGAATTTCAATACCTGAAATCACCTCTCACTTCTACCCATCACCGATCATTGAAATGGCACAGATCCAACTAAGCGGTACGAAAGCAACCTATCTGTTTGATCCGAAGAATCAGACAGATTACCTGGGAACGGGCGGAATGGGCGTGGTTTTCAGGGGAAAAGGCATTAGCAAGGAAACGGGAAAAGACAGGCCGGTGGCGGTCAAGATCCTTTTCCGGGACCTGACTGAAAACATTAGCGTCGTGGAGCGGGTAAGGCGCTCCAGTGAAATCAGGATCTTGCATAACAACCTGATCGAAATGCTTGATTTTATCGAACAGGACGGCATTTGTCACGACGTAAGCGCCTACATCGAAGGTACGGACCTGAACAAACTGATCGATGAGAAGAAGGCACAAGGGAAGGTCTATTCTTACCATGAAGCCAAGCTCATCATCGACGATGTATTGAACGGGCTTGAAACCCTGCACCAGCGCGGTATCATTCACAGGGATATCGATCCATCCAATATCCGGATCTGCGTGGATGGGAGTACCAAGCTGATGGATTTTGGCATTGCCCGGCTTACGGGAGGGAAAACCAAATCGCTGACCGGCGTCGGTACGCTCATCGGCAAGCCCAACTATTCCCCGCCGGAACAGATCCGGGGCGAGAGCGACAACATCAAAATGAACACCGATCTCTATGCATTGGGAGTAACCATTTATGAAATGCTGACGAGCACGGCCCCGTTCGAAAAAGGCAATGAATTCGATACCATGCAGGCGCAGGTAAACGATCCTTTGCCCCGCAGCAAGCATCTATCTCAGTCATTGTACCAATTCCTGAAAAAAGCGACGGCCAAGGACCAGGCAAAGCGCTATCAGACGGTGGCGGAGTTCCGGCAGGCGTTCGAACTCGCACTGAGCAAAGTCTGGTGGAAAGAAAGATCAATGCGGATAACAGCTGCGGCCGTCCTGGTTGTCGTCGTGTTGGGATTGTCCGGCTTTTTATGGTACCGGCACAACGTCAGGAATTACGAGGCCAATGCGGCAAAAGCAGTCCATTTTATGGGCATCGCCCAATACGACAGCGCTCAATACTACTTTGAAAAAGCGGATGATTACCTGAGTACCGACTCCACGGCGCAGCGGATCACAATGCTCCACGCGTTGGTGCCGGGTATGGAGGATTATTACAGCGCAAAGTATAAGTCGGCATTTCAAAAGCTGAAAGAGGCGAGCGAGCTGGGTTCCGGGGACGCCGATTATTATCTGGGTGAATTGACGTATAATGGTCTGGGTACGGTCAAAGATTATCAGAAAGGATGGAAATACTCGACAAGCGCCGCGGAACGCGGTTTCAGAATGGCTTATTGGCGCATGGCCAACGCATATCAAACCGGAAAAGGGGTAAAGAGAGACGTTTACAAATCGGATAAGTATTACCTGGAAGCCATCGAAGCCATGAAAAAACTGGCCGAAGCGGATGATCCGGAGGCTTTGGGTAACCTGGGCATGATGTACGCAAATGGCGAAGGTGTGCCTAAAAACGAAAAACTGGCGCTGGAATACCTGCTGAGATCGGCTAAGACCGGATACGCATTCATACAATCCAACCTGGCGCAGGCTTATCAGTATGGCTCCGGGACAGATGTCAACCTCGGCGAGGCAGTCCGTTGGTACAAAGCGTCGTCACAAAAAGGGCATCCCGCGGCCCAGCTGGCGTTAGGCAATATGTACCTGACAGGCACGGGCGTGGGCAAGAGCATTGCAGAGGGGATGAAGCTAATTTACAAAGCGGCCAATCAGAATTATTCCCCCGCACTATCCCGGTTGGGCTACCTGTTTTTCATGGGGGACATTGTTGGCAAAGACGACGTTAAATCCTTCACCAACACCAAAAAGGCCGTAGAATTCGATAATGACAATATTGTCGCCATTGAGAACCTCGCTTATGATTACCGTAACGGCGTGGGGACTGCTAAAAGCTACAAGGAAGCGGAGGCATGCTATCTGAAAGCGATTAAGAACGACAGTACCACTGCCGCGAAAAATTACCTGAACATCGCCTATCTGTACGAGGTTGGAGGTTTCGGAGTTGTTGGGAGCGAGGACCAGTTTGTGAAATACTGCGATTTGGCTGAAAAGCACGGGAATACTTCTGCGGCACAGGTGCTTGGCGTCTATTACAATCAGAAAGGCATCAAAGCGCATCAGGAAGGCCTGTACGTGAGCGCCCGAAGATATTTCGGCCTTGCAGCCGCCAAGGGGAATACCGCAGCAGCCGGAAATGTCGTCTATATGAATCGTCGCGGAGAATGACAGCTTCACAGGGAGTTTATCTGAGAGGGCCGAAGGGATTGTACGCATTCAACCCGTTTCCACCGAATCGGCCGATCGGGGAGGGCGGAATGGGCAAGGTATACGCAGGAACAAGGTCGGACGGCACCCCCGTTGCCATCAAGATCCTGTTCGGGCAGCTTGCCGCTGATAAGCAGTTCGTAGAAAGGTTCGAAACCGAAGGCCTCATTCAGACGAGGTTAAGGCACAGCCATATCATCAGCAGTTATGACTTCGTCGTCGCAAATGGGAAATACCACATCATCAGTCAGCTGATCAATGGAGTCGGGATTGCGGAATACCTGGCGACGGAGCGGCAGAGAGCGACGGATCAGAGGGCAACTTCCCGGATGATCGGAATCGATTTGTTTTGCCAGGTGCTGGACGCGCTGCATTACCTCCATTCACAAACGCCCGCTATCATCCACCGGGACATCAAGCCGGATAATATTATGGTAGAGAACGGTAAAGCGATTGTAATGGACCTGGGTGTAGCTAAGGTGACCGGCGGCAAACGCCAGACATCCGTCGGCATCGTTATTGGCACGCCGCAGTATTCCCCGCCCGAGCAGATCAGAGGGGAGAGTAACCACATCAATGCGACCACGGATATCTATGCTGCGGGGATCACTTTCTACGAACTGATTACCGGGAATCCCCCATTCAACGGGTCCAACGAATACTCGATTATGGAGATGCAGGTGAAATACAATATTCCGGCGTCGAACGCAATCCCGCCGCGTATTTACAATGTGCTTAAAAAAGCTACGGCAAAGAAGCAAAGCGACCGCTACCAAAGTGCGATCGAATTCAAGGAAGCGCTATTGCAGGCGAAAGACCACGGGGCCGGGTGGTGGAACAAGTTAAAAGCAATTTTTAGCTAGAAGATTTATGAAATATAACTATGCGTTGAAATCCGCGATTGGAGGACGAAAGGAAAACCAGGATAGTGCCGGAAGTATGCTGACCAGGTTTGGATTTGCCTCCGTAGTTTGTGACGGCATGGGCGGCGCGGCGGGCGGTAAAATGGCTTCTTCCATGGCCGTTGACATTATCTTACATGAGTTGAACAATGCCCGCTATGCCGATCCGGCAGCGGCATTAAGGAGTGCGATCACCAAAGCGAATCATGAAATCTATCGCCGTGGCCGGCAGCAGCAGGAACTACGTGGGATGGGTACCACGGCGATCGCAGTTATCATTAACATCGATAAGGCCATTGTCGCACATGTAGGAGATAGCCGGGTGTATCAGTTGAGGGACGGGGAAAAGGTATTTCGCACGGATGACCACTCAAAAGTATTCGAGCTGGTAAAACGGGGCATTCTGACAGAAGAACAAGCCCGGTTATCCGAAGAGTCCAACATCATTCAACGTGCATTAGGTATCGCATCGGAGGTCGATGTGGAGATCAACGACAACATTCCTTTCTGGAAAGGGGATCTGTTCATGCTGTGTACCGACGGCGTATGTGGGGCTGTACCGGAAGAAGACCTGCTCCAATTGCTCACCAAAAGTCAGGATGTGAAGAAACTTAGCCAAAAAGTGATCGAGCAAATCGACTTGACGGGTAACCGGCAAGGCGGAGGGCACGATAACCTTACAGTGAGTTTCGTGCAGCCATTAATTAATTCAAAACTAAAAGTCCGTATCGATATGAAGACCAGAATCATCATGAACA
This sequence comes from uncultured Dyadobacter sp., assembly GCA_965649915.1. Classification (GTDB taxonomy): domain Bacteria; phylum Bacteroidota; class Bacteroidia; order Cytophagales; family Spirosomataceae; genus Dyadobacter. Next base: position 46,608 of record CBFGMV010000022.1, on the reverse strand, counting down.
TATTGAGTGCCTGGGTTGCACTGCTCACGGTTGCGCTATGCTACATCATTTTTTGGGGAGGTTTGCGGACACTTCCTGTAACGAAGGAGAAAACCGATAGTTTGGCCACTCAGCAAGCGAGATTGTCCAGTGATCTGATCGAAATCAGGTCGAAACTGGATAGTGTAAAATTGACTGCCAGACCATCAGCAGTGAAAGCCCCGGCGTCAAATGATGAAAGGAAAAAGGTTACCGCAAGTCAGAGTGATAGTGAAAGGCTTGGTCAAAACGCCGGACAGAATGTGTCGGAGCGGGACTCTAACTATACGGTGGCGCCCGACTACACGGTCAAAGAGGACGATACGATGAATAAGATCGCAAAGGAACTGGGTGTCAAAGACTCCCAGCTCCGCAAGTTCAAAGAGGCCAACAGACATATAAAGTGGGAAAGACTGCAAAAAGACCAGGTCTTGAAATCCATAAAGGTTCCCAGAGAGTCGTGAACTCCCTCCTTATCAAAACGTTGACTCCCGTAACCATCCGCTATCATGACTATCATTACCATCGGAAGTAATTCCAGCAATAAAATCGTGCTGACCCACCCTCATATCAGTAGTTCTCACGCTGAACTTAATATAGAAACGAACGGGTCAATGTCTCTGACCGACATCAGCAGGAACGGAACGTGGGTCAATGGCAGGCGCATTCACAAGGGGCAGGTTTCTCTCCATCGCGGTGACACAGTGATGTTTGCAAATGCAGTGAAACTGGATTGGAACCTCGTGTCACCAGTTCAAACTGACGGTCCGAATATCAAACACCGGATCACTGTCGGTAAAAATGCCGATAACACGATCCAGATCCATCACCAGAATATCAGCCGGTACCATGCCATCATCAAGGTCGACAAGCGCGGGCGCATTTTCGTCAGCGACCAGAGCACCAATGGGGTTTTTGTCAACGGTCATAAGATCCCCAGAACTACCGACTTTCCGGTAAAACGTGGCGACAGAGTGAGTTTTGCCCAGGTACAAGACCTGGATTGGAAAAAAATCCCGAAGGCGGCCTCGCGACGCCCTGTTGCCTTCATTGTTCCGATCGCCGTTCTTTTGATGTTCCTCGGTGTATTGTATAAGGATGAGTTCAGAAGAAAACTTTACAGGGAAACCGTTTCGAAAAGGTACGAAAACAGCATTGGTTTGATTTACAACTCCTATTACCTGGCGTATGTCGATAATGGTGACACGCTGTATTTTATTGGTGCGGGCAATTCGATTTCCCCCCGTAAGGAGGAAATCCAACCCTTTGAAATTACGGGATCGGGTTTTTATGTAAGCAATGAAGGAGAAATTATCACAAACAAACACGTTGCAGCACCCTGGGTAAGCGAGGTTTCCGTCGACAAGGAGGCTATGGAGAAGGCGATCAACATTGCCAGATCATCTGTTGGTCAGTATTCACTAAGCTCGGATGTAGTTGGTGTGCCGGTCAGGATAGGCATATTCCCGAACGGCTCGACGATCGAGAAAAATGATTTTTTCAAGAACATGCTGCCATGCAGGCTCATTAAGGTGGCCAGTGAGAAGGAAGTTGATCTGGCGCTGATCCAGCTGGAATCGAAAAAGATAGCTAACGGATGTACTCCCGTAAAAGACATCATTTCCAAAAGAGAAGACATATCCGAGGACGACGAAGTGACGGTTTTCGGTTACCCGTTTGGTTTTGATCTCGCGACGAAGAATGTGGAGAATAAAGTAAAAGCGTCCCTGGATCATGGAAAGGTCAGTAAAATATCGGATCGGTTTGAAATTCAATATAATGCACCCTCTTTCCACGGTGCCAGCGGTTCGCCCGTCTTTAACCAGCATGGCGAGTTGATTGCCGTTAATTACGCAGGCATTGAAAAGGCACAGGGTTATAATTTCGGGATCATTGCCACCCATGTCAGCAGGCTGCTAAATAACTGATAAGGACCAATGCGTGATGCGCATTCAGGTCATTCCTGTGCCAGGCCATGGCATTTCAAACTGCTGCATTCCAATAACTTATTAACCGGTTTGCTATATCGTTGTTTTTGGAATAGCTTAGTTAAGGATGTCTTTTCTTACCGCTAATCCTCAACGTTATGGACAGCTCGCCCCGCAGAAAAGCAGATCAGTGTCTTCTTATTATTAACCGCCAAATACGCATTTTTGCCGACGGATTACTGCCATCAAAACTTGTAAATATTGATGTGCCTGCTTCCATCGATGTGCTTCTGTTGAGCAGGTCGCTTCTGCGATTGTTCCGGTCGCATTCTGGTGGTTCGAAAGAATGGGTGTTTAACTCGGGTTGTAAACGTTTATGGTGCTCCGTTTGGCAGTCCCGATTGTTTTTCCCGACCAGTCCGCATTTATTGTAATGCCGCGTTTACGTTTTAAGCCAATGCATTGCATGCCGGCTTATGGATTTATCCGATGTTGATAAAAACTCAAAGTGACAATGCTTTAAGCCAATCACAATGAAAATACAAAGCTCATTCGATAGCAAGCTTTATGTCGGGATGCTAATTCAATTTGCCCTGATTTTGGGATTATGCTCCTGTGCGGGGTATAAGACAAAGATTGATTCAAAAAAAATGAAGGGAGCGAAACCGCTTGATATGAAACGAAATCCCAGTTATGTGATTTATTTGGTGGGGGATGCGGGAAATTCAGAAGCTCCTGATACTGTGCCGGTTTTGAAACATTTGAAAAAGGTGCTTTCCAAAGAATCAGAGCGTAGCGCCATTCTGTTTTTGGGTGATAACATCTATCCCAGTGGCATGCCCGCCAGGCCAGATACCGGACAGCAACTTTCTGCGCGTAAATTCAGAATCGCATCCCGTGAGCGCGAGAATGCTGAATATCGTTTGACCACGCAGCTCGATGTGTTAAAAGATTTCAAGGGGCAGCGGATCTTTGTCCCCGGTAATCATGACTGGAAGCACGACTCGGTCGGAGTGAAAGAGCAGCAAAAGTTTGTTAACGATTATCTGAATGCCGGCAAGGACATAAAAAAGGATTATTTTTTGCCGAAGGACTTTTCCAGGGGACCGGTTATGGTTGATTTGAGTGACAGCATTACCGCTTTAATTATCGATTCACATCAGGTCATTACGCAATGGGATACCCAGGTGGCTGGCGGAGGAACCATTGGAGAGAGGTTTACAACAGATTTTAGTAAAATGATCGATGCGCACCGATCGAAAAACATTGTAGTTGCCATGCACCATCCACCGTACACTTATGGTCCGCATGGTGGGCGATATAGTCTGAAACAGTACGCATTTCCGGTTACTGAACTGGAAAAAGTCTCGCGATGGGCGTATATCCCGTCTCCTACATTGGGTTTGTTGATGCTAATTCCCGGTGTCTGGTCAAAGATCTTTGGAGGTGTGCTGGCGGCTGCGACCATTTTCTATCCGCTGGAAAGAACTTACCTTATCCGGCCCAAACAGGATGTCAGAAACCGCTATTACAGAAGGTTTAAGAATGCAATGCTGACGGGCCTCCTGGAGAAAAGGAACGCCATATTTGTGAGCGGCCATGAGCATACTTTGCAATACGTTGAAAATGATGACCATCATTTTATCGTGAGCGGAAGTGGCTCTAAGTCGAACCCGGTTGGAATGGGTAAGGGATCATTGTTTTCCTCTGCCTCGGTAGGATATAGTACACTGAGTTTTTTCGAAGGCGGCGAGACCTGGGTTACTTTTTATGGATTCAAAAAGGGAAAAAAATCCCAGCGTGGCGATGAAAGCATGGAGGTGATTTTTCAGAAAAAGATAAAGGACAAAATCTAAAAGATCGGTTGAAAGACTTCCCTTCTGACTATGAAAAGGACATTTTACATACTTATCTTTTGTCTCACACTGACTGGTGCGAGGGTTTCGGCGCAGTTCAAAGTGCAATATGGGTTCAGCGTCGACGCCCGGATCGGTTTGGTATTCAAGTATGTATATCTCTCCAACTTCCGGCTAAGCGCTTCCGCCGGGGCCGGTGCGGTGACAAAGCATACGATGCCCTATCTGCAATACACCCTGGCGACGTTTCAGGGCGGGCTTGGAAGCTCATTCAGCAAAAAGGAGCGAAAAAAAGTAAGCCTCGAATCCCGTGTAGCGATGGGCATTCTGGTGGGAGGACAACGCTCAAATCCCTATCTCCACGAAAGGGGCATCGACACGGCGCGGTATTTGAAGCAGGTGTACACAATGGGGTTTCTTAACTCGACACCGTTAAAGAACCCATACACAGATGGTTACCTGGGATTTGCTACCAATTTTATTTTTAGAGCTAACGACGATGACCTGGGTAATTTTGGACAAGCGGTGGGGAGCTTTTCGGCTGGTGGAAGGTATTGGGACGTCCATTATTACAATGACGGACCGCCTTTCAACATCATTCCCCTCGGTGATGGAAAAGACCGCTACTACACGGGAGGCGGGTTTGCCAGCATCTTGCTAAAAAATAAGTATGACCATCCCGATAAGGCAAAAAATGAAATCCGGCGTTTCTTTATCGGCTTCGACCGGTTTACAGGTTTTTTTCCACACGCTTATGAGGCTGCCAACAGGTTGGGCTTTAAGCGGGTGCCATATAAGGACGAGCAACAATCCTTCTACAACAAGGGTCGCTTCTATGGCGGGGTGGAATTCGCCGGCATTAACGGACTTACCGCGGCATTTGCCGTTAACGATAGCGACTACCTGGATATTCAGAATGTGATTCATAGCCTGTCGGGCTATCCATGGCACACCACATTGCACAAATGGTCATTTGGGGCAGATGTGTTTTACAATTATCAAAGCAAAATTGGCCCTGCAAATCAATGAGAACTCTGAAAGCAGTGATCGGTGTATGCCTGTTTGTGGCCCTGGCGATCAAATTGGCGGGCTGCAAAGTCGTCGAGAAAAAAGGGCATTGGGAGTCGTTTAATGATGAACTGGGTAAGCCTGCCCAAATCAGCAGGAATCTTCTCTATTACGATGTTCCCGACAGTAACTTTTTCAGGATGAACATTTACTGGCGGCAGATCGAGATCACACCAAATACCAGGAGTAATAGAGAAATGCAGGATTTTACCTACAAGTGGTTTACATCTTATGACAATGATCCCAACCGCGCGACCGACTCTCTGATCCAGAATGTGGAATTATATCTGTACCGCGATGGAAGAGCTTTGATGCGCTCGATCATTTTCCCCGAAGAACATACCAAAAAGCCGGGAAAGGTGAACTGGAAAAGGAGTTACGGAATTCGAATGGATTTGCTGAACAGTTCGAAGAAGTATGTCAAGAAAAACAAGATCAAATTTGGCCGGTTCCGGTTAGTGGGCGATGAGGATGAGGTGAATAAGAAAGCGGAAATTAAGATCGATCTGTATGCGCCTGTGAGGACCAGGCGGCTTTTCAAAAAGAAGCATGTGCAAGGTGACAGAAGAACGCTGAAAGCCAGGGAAGACCGAATTTCGTTGTCCGTCGATTTGTTTCAGTCGTTGACACATGAAAAGGCAGATCCCGCCGACTCGGCAAAAACCAATGTGGACCCGTATGTGAACCTCGAACAATACAACCGGGAACAGCGTAAGAAAAGCAGGAGAAGAAACAATCCGTTGCAGGAGCCTGTCGCCATCAATAACTTCATGAACCGCGCCCAGATTATGTTTATTGACCTGAAATCCGATATCGGTTCCAATGGCGGAAGTGTCCTGAAAGTCACGCCTACGCAGGTATTCGGCCTGGGGGAACTTAAAAATGGAACACCGGCGCAGATGTATTTCCGCCTTTTTCGATTGCCTTAGTAATTTGAGGCGGGTGCTGATTTCTGCGCAAAAGCAGGACGGATAGAGGATTTAGTAGCATTATTAGTAACCGCAGCATAGCCCGTTCTGTATTTGGCATGATTTTTGAATTCAGGTTTTCGAATCCACATTTTAAAAACCATTTAAACTCAAAAACATGAAAAAGATCTCTTTGTTTATCCTGCTGTCGGTGTTCAGTAGTGCCGCATTTGCGCAATCCTTCTCTTTTGGTCCGAAAGTGGGCGTGAACGTCAGCAACTATACAGGCAGCGACTTTGAATCCGAAGCATTGGTTGGCTACCATCTGGGAGGTATTCTGAATTTTGGGGTCGGGCAGGTATTTTCGATCCAGCCGGAGGTGCTTTTCTCTACCCAGGGAGCCAAAATCGACAACGGAAGCCAGAAACCGAAGTTCAAAACAACCTACGTGACGGTTCCGGTAATGCTCAAATTCCGCACCAAGGGCGGCTTCTACTTTGAGTTTGGTCCGCAGGCTTCCTTCAAAACCGGCGAAGATATTCCTGATCAGACAATCGACCATTTTGCCAAAAATCTGGACCTCGCAGGAGCGGTAGGACTTGGTTACCAGGCCGGTTTCGGATTAGGTCTCGGTGCGCGTTACATTGCAGGCTTCTCGAAAGTGGGAGACTTTGATAAGACCGCGGCTCAGAATCCCGATTTCAAAAATAGCGTGATCCAGGTCAGCCTTTTCTTTGCGATTCCGGCACGTAAGTAGTACATCGGCCGGCAGCACAAACCATAGGGCAGGGAGCAATCCCTGCTTTTTTTATGCTAATCCGAGCTGTTTCAAAAACTGCTCCCTGTAATTACTGCCGATGGGTATTTCGGTATGGTCTATCAAAACCCGGTTGCCTTCAATATGGTCTATTTTGGACTTGTTGATGATGAAAGAACGGTGAATCCGCAGAAAGCGCGATTTGGGCACCAGTTCCTCGAAGCCCGAGAAAGTCATGGCCGGGAGCAGCGTGTGCTGTACCGTCCTGACTTTGGTGTAGTTGCCATTTGCTTCGGCATACAAAAGGTCATCGTGCAGGATCTTGTAAATTTTTCCGTCGGCTTTCAGGAACAGAAAGTCTTCCTCCTTCTGCTCCGGAATCCCGGTGGCAGTCGCACCGCCGGCAGGCTGTATTTTCTCCATCGCTTTGTCCACCGCTACCATAAACCGTTCCAGTGAAAACGGTTTGAGCAAGTAGTCGCAGGCTGCCAGATCGAAAGCGTCGATCGCATACTCCTTGTATGCAGTGGTGAATATGACCTGTGGGGGGCTTTTCAGTGTTTTCAGAAACGAAATGCCGTCGATGACCGGCATATTGATATCGAGGAACAGTATATCTACGCGGTTCTGTAACAATGCAGCTTTGGCCTCCAGTGCGGTGGCACATGCCGCCACTACACGCAGGTAGGGGAGATGTCCGCAATAGGTGCGGATAATGTCTCGTGCAATGGGCTCGTCGTCTACGATCAGACAGTCGATCTGGGTCATATCATCGGATGTTCAGGCGTAAATTAACGGAATAGCTCGTCTCCTCGTTCTCAACCGAGAGATCATGCTGGTTGGGATAAAGCAATTGCAGCCGCTTGGCGACATTGGTCAGCCCGAAGCCGCTGTGTTTTTCGACGGAACTATGTGTCGGATCGGTTCTGCTATGCGAGTTTTTCAGGTAAAAAAGTATGGAGTTGCCCCAGATTTTTAGTCCTATTTCAATAAATATCCTGGGCTCGGCGGTGTTTTTGGAATGCTTGAATGCATTTTCGATGAATACGATCAACAGCATCGGCGCAATATGGACCGCATTGTCATCCGGATTTTCAATATCAACTTTTAATTCCAGGCGATCGCCAATCCGCAGCTTTTCGAAGTCGATGTAATTGTGGATATAGGCGATCTCGTCCCGCAGCGGCACATAGGTTTCGTTGGCCTCGTATACCGAGTAGCGTAACAGGTCTGAGAGTTTCAGCAGCAGGGGCGGAATCTTTTCGTGCTGTGTAATCGAGAGCCCGTACATGTTATTGAGGGTATTGAAGAGAAAATGCGGGCTCAGCTGCGATTGCAGCAAATGCAGTTCGCTCTGGCTGTGCGCGGCCTGGCTTTGCGCTGCTTCCAGTTCTTTTTGTGTGCTGATCCTGAACAACTTGATCAATGCGCCCAGGCATAACCCGATGGCCAGAAACGGCAGCCAGTACAAAAGGAGATTAATAGCCTGATAGGAGTGAATCTGGAAATCGGCATGGATGAAGAGCCACAAGAAACATACCGCAATGGTGACGGCCAGGCCATTGAGCACGTTCCTGGGAATCGCCCGCTGCCTGGCCGACCAGATCGTGGCCAGGTGACGTCCCGTAAATACACACCCGAGCAGCGCGATAGTCCCGGCGGTGGCCAAAGCCTCGTCCTCATGCGTCCCGATTGTCCGCAGGTAAGTGTTAATGGCAAGATAAGCCGGTACCGCGGCTGCGGCGGTCAGCACCACATAAATGGCGTTGCGGGTCGCTTCCTTGTCTTTATTGCTGATGATTACACTCATTGCTCCATTCGGTTTAAGCCCGTAAATCGGTTGACAAATATGGCGGGATCATAGGAATGCACGGAATCAGACGGCCGGATTTACCCAATTTCATGACAGACAGATGCGGAAGGGTGTCAAACCCGTTGGACAGGCTAAATGCAGGTTCCGTCAGGGTTCCGGGAAGTTACGACACATTTATTTCAGGAGGTTACACAGCCGGGCAATATTTGACCCGTCGAACAACGATTCAAACAAACCGCCATGAAAACGCTCATCACTTCCCTGATCTTCTTTTTTGCCCTCTCCGCCGCATTGGCCCAGTCGGGCAGGTCCATTTCAGGTACCGTCAAAGATTCGGGCAATCAGACACTGCCTGGTGCCACGGTACGGCTCTTAAAGGCCTCCGACTCGACCTTCGTCACCGGCGACGCTACCGATGCCGCCGGTAACTTCCGGTTTGTCAATCTTCCGGGCAATGCCTACCTGCTGGCCGTCACGGCTCTGGGGCAGAAAGATTATGTAAGTACCACACTGACGATCGATGATGCGCATCCGGCTATTGCCTTGCCCGTTATCATTCTGTTGCCGGCAAAAAGCATTGAGCTCAAAGAAGTGGTCATCAAGGCGCAAAAGCCGCTGATTGAGCAGGAAATGGATCGCACGATCGTGCATGTAGGTTCCATGCTGGGCAGTGCCACGAGCAACACGCTGGAAGTACTGGGGAAAACGCCCGGCGTTTCCGTGTCGACCAACGGTGAAATCAGCCTCAATGGAAAGGGTGGGGTACTGGTGCTGATCGACGGCCGTAGCACCTACATGTCGGGTGCCGACCTGGCAGCCTATCTGAAATCGCTTCCCGGCGGCGTGTTGGACAAGATCGAACTGCTGGATAATCCACCCGCGAAATACGATGCGGCAGGCAATGCGATCATCGACATCCGCTTGAAAAAGACGCGGGTTGGTGGCCTGACCGGCAACGTGTCGCTGGGCGCTAGCCAGGGTCGTTATGCACGAAGCAACGACGTCATTAACCTCAACTACAACCGGCGAAAAGTCAATTTATTCGCCAACCTGGGGTACAGTTATGAAAAAAACTATACGTTCGACCGGTTCAACCGCAGGTTTTATAATGAAAATGGAGGCCTTACTTCAACCGTCGACCTGACCAACGACCTGAAGTATGGAGGCAGTGGTTACAATGCCAATGCCGGACTCGACTTTGCCGCCACCTCAAAAACGACCTACGGGATGATCGTAAACCTGAACGGTTCGGGACGCAACGGAGATTTCGCTTACCGCAGCCACCAGTTTAATGCAGCAGGCAAGCCCGACGGCTCCGGCACAGGCAGCACCGCATCCAAAGATACCCGCAACAACACGGGCATTAACCTCAACATGCTTCACAAGTTCAATGACAAGGGTCGCGAGCTGGCCGCAGATGCCAATTATCTTAACTACCACACCCGCGGCAACCAGGATCTGCGAAGCACCACGTTCAACCCGGAAGCGGTAACGACTGCCAATGCGCTGTTCCTCTACCGGATTCCCTCGGATATCAACATTTATACCGCCAAAGCTGATTATGTACATCCGCTGAAAAACAATGCACGGATTGAAGCCGGGATCAAAGCAAGTTTTGTAGACAACGATTTTGTATTCAACCATTACAATGTCATCGACGGTAACCCGGTGATCGATAACCGCAGATCGAACCATTTTCAATACCGTGAAATGATCAGCGCCGCTTACGTGAGCGGGCAGAAGAAATGGAAGCGTTTCGGCATGCAGCTGGGGCTGCGGGTGGAAAATACCGTTGCCAGGGGAAATCAGCTGGGCAACGATTCGGTGCTGGCCATGCGTTTTACCAAAAATTACACCAGGCTGTTTCCGAGCGTATTTCTGAATTACAAGCTCGATGAGCAAGGTAACAACAGCTTCGTGCTCATGGCGGTAAGACGTATCAATCGTCCCAATTACCAACTGCTGAACCCCTTCGTGCTGTACAAGGATCAGTACAGTTACAGTTCAGGTAACCCCGCATTGACCCCGCAATACCAGAACCGTGTAGAGCTGAAATATCAGCACAAGCAGCTTTTGAACATGGGTTTGAGCTACAACCACTTTACGGATGTAATTTTCACGACTACCAGAGCGGAAGGAGATATTTTTACTACCCGTCCGCAGAACATCGCCAATGGCTATATGGTGCTGCTGAACACGACCGTTTCCCATTCCCTCACGAAATGGTGGTATATCAATACAACACTTCGCTTGTCGCGTATCAAGACCCGCGGGCCGGTTTACACCGAGGAGCTCAATTTTAGTTATAACCTCGCGCGGTTGGAGGTCAACAACTATTTCAACCTTGGCCACGGCTGGAATGCGGAGCTGGGAGGCTATTATGCAAGCCGGGACGTGAACGGCCAGGCACTCACATCAGGCATGTATCGCGTAAATGGGGGTATTCAGAAGAAGTTATGGAAAGGAAAAGGTGCATTGTCCCTGAATTTCGAAGACCTGTTCCATTCCTGGGTTTATCACAACAGATCGATCAGCATCCGCCGGTCGGATTATCGCCAGGTGAGCGAATCGGATACCCGGCGCATCGGATTGGCATTCTCCTATCGTTTTGGCAAGGATACATTTGCCCGGAAACGAAGGCACAGCAACAACGCGTCGGATGACGAAAAGGGAAGGGTAGAATAAGGCAGCGCCACGGCGCCACAGGAATGCAAAGCCTCACGGGTTTCCGGGAGGTTTTTGTTTTTGTAAAAAAATCAAATGCCGCAGGTAGATCGGAGACAAATGTCGTTTTTCACCGCGTATCAAATACTTTGCTCAACTATGACCTTCCGTTTTCGCGCTGCATCGCTATTTTTATGTCTGGTATTCCCGAATCTGCATGCACTGTTTGCGCAAGGGCAACCGGTACGCGTCGAGGTAGATTTCAGCAAAAAAATAGCTCCTATGAAACCGGTTTGGGCGTGGTTTGGCTACGATGAACCCAATTATACTTACATGAAGGACGGTCAAAAACTGCTGTCCGAAATTGCGGCATTGAGCCCCGTCCCCGTATATGTGCGTGCGCATTGCCTGCTGTGCACAGGAGACGGCACCCCCGCCCTCAAATGGGGCTCCACCAATGCCTACACCGAAGACAGCAACGGTAAACCGGTTTACAATTGGGCGATTGTCGACAGTATTTTTGATACATATGTCAAAAGGGGGATGAAGCCGCTGGCGCAAATCGGCTTTATGCCCGAAGCATTATCCACACACCCGCAGCCTTACCAGCACGATTGGAAGCCCGGCGACCCGTACAGCCGCATCATGACGGGCTGGGCCTATCCGCCCAAGGATTATCAGAAATGGGCAGACCTGGTTTACAACTGGGTGAAGCACAGCGTGGAGCGCTATGGTCAGAAAGAAGTGGAAAGCTGGTATTGGGAGGTCTGGAATGAGCCGAATGGCTACTGGAAAGGGTCCATGGAGGAGTTTTTTAAATTATACGACTATTCTGCCGATGCCGTCAAGCGGGCATTGCCTACGGCGAAGATCGGCGGCCTGAACATTGCAGGCACATCCAGTAAGGGAGGGACCCAATGGTTGGAAGCGTTCTTAAAGCATTGTGCGGAAGGGACCAACTATGTTACCGGCAAAACCGGCGCGCCGCTCGATGCGGTGCTGTTCCATGCCAAAGGCTCGCCCAAGCTCATCGACGGTATGGTCCGGATGAATATGAGCCCGCAGTTACGCGATATCCAGACCGGCTTTAAATCGGTACTGGTCTATCCGCAGTTCAAAAACCTGCCGTTGATCGTAGGCGAGTCGGATCCGGAAGGGTGTGCGGCCTGCGGCATGGCTACCAATCCTTCGAACGCTTATCGCAACGGGACGATGTATTCGAGCTACACCGCGGCCACATTCGCGCGCAAGTACGAGTTGGAAGACAAATACGGTGTTAACTTTCTGGGGGCCGTGTCCTGGTCGTTTGAATTTGAAAACCAACCCTGGTTTTACGGCTTCCGCGATCTGGCTACCAACGGCGTCGACAAACCCGTCCTGAATGTGTTCCGGATGTTTGGCAAGATGGGCGGCGACCGCGTGCGGGTAAAAAGCGACCGCATGTACCCGCTGCAAATGGTGCTGGACTCGAGTATCCGCGGTGCGCAGACCGATATCGGGGCGCTGGGCTCCAAAGGGTCGCGCTCGGCTGCTGTCATGCTGTGGAACTACCACGACGATGACAGGCAGGGGCCTGAGGAACCGATTACATTAGTACTGAATGGTATACCGGTTTCGTCGGTAACCGTCACTGAATACCGGATCGACAATAGCCACAGTAATTCCTACGAAGTCTGGAAGAAAATGGGTTCGCCACAGCAGCCTACCGCCGCCCAGATCGCGACGTTGGAAAAGGCAGGCCAGTTAGAGATGACAGGCGCGCCGCGTAAGGTGAAAATCTCGGGAGGAAAGACCGAATTATCGCTTGCATTGCCCCGTCAGGCGGTATCGCTCATCAAGCTGGATTGGTAACAATGGGTGCATCGCGCACCATATCATAGCGATCCAGGCCGGGGGCGTAGAAGTCGCTGGTGATTTTGGTAATGCGAAAACCCAGTTTTTCGAAGAATGGGTAACTCCATTGCGTGGTGTCCAGGATAACCGGTGTGCCGGGGTGCAGCTCCTGTATTTTATCCAGCCGAAATGTAAGCAGCAGCTTTCCGATACCCTGCCGGTGAAACCGTCGCGCTACCATTCCCCATACGAGCATTGCTGGCCCGCCGTCGGGTGGGAGATAAAAACCCGCACAGGCAGCCACCCGGCCCGCTGTTTCAACCACAAAATAGTGGGTGGATGACGCAAAATCGCCTTTTTTAATATCCGCCAGATCTTCCAGTAACGTACGGAACTCTTCCAGTTCTTGTTCCGCAAAAAACTCGGGTTCATTGCTGTGGAATGCCTCAATGCATTCGGCGTAATCGGTGGGCTTGTAGGCGCGGATGGTCATTGTTTTAGCTAATATTAACGGCTCCCGCTGGTCACGCAAGCAATCACTACGATCGCAAAAGAAACGACCGATGCAACGGTGCGGATCAAATGGAGGCGGTTCCAGGGAATTTCAAAACGCAACCGGAATTGTGCCAGTTCCTGCGCAGTTGAGGAAGTGAGATTTACTTTGTCCAAAGCATCGTTCAGCGGCACATTCCCGAAAATCGTTACGCCAAAGGTCCCGATCGCATACACCAGCGTAGCGGCCACGAGCCAGTAGAACCGCTGGCCGCTTCCGAAATGCTGGTAAGTGCTCAGCGGTAGCAGGAAAAGAGTGCCCATAAAGCTGATAAAGAAAGCAGGATTGAGTATGGCCCGGTTGATCGATTGCATGGCGGCCAGGTAGCCCACATCGGGCAATGCGCCCAGCCCGGGATTGACCGAGCAGGAATAGCTGTAAAATAAACCGGCAATCAGGCCGCTGGCCAATGCGGAGGCAATCAGGATCAGATTCATCGTTGTCATATCGTTTTTTTCTTTCAAAGGTCGGATGACCGGAGAAAGGAAAATAGAACAAAAGCGACAGGCTATAAGTAACGGTCCCGGATATCCGCAGCGAGTTCCGCAAACTCGTCGAATGTACTCGGTTTAGTCACAAAATCACTGACTCCCGAGTCGTAAGCAGTCTCGATCAATGCCGGGTTTGACGAAGTGGATAGCATGACGACAGGCATTTCCCTGAACCGGGAGTCCAGACGGATCGCCGAGACAGTTTCCAGTCCGTTCATTTTAGGCATATTCATGTCGATGATGATCACCGACGTCGCGGGGTCGCAGCTATCCTTCACCAATGCCAGCAGATCGAAACCATTTTCTATCTCAATGATCTCTGCATTAGCACCGCAATCCTGGATAGCCTCCCTGATAAAGAAGCGGTCGTCCTGATCATCGTCCACCAGGTAGATCGTTTTAGGGTTATTCATGCGGAGTGTATTTGGCCCATACGCCTCTCGGGACTTACAAGGGCAGATTATTACAATTTGCTTCTTGTAAAGTTAAAGCCGGAAAAATGATAAGCCAAGCGTGTAAAAGACTAAATCCCTTTTAAAGGAAATTTAGTCTTTTCCGAACCGGATCACCCACATCCAGTTCATCGGCCAGTGAGCGTTAATGCCGTCGTGGCTAAGCAGGACGTTGTTGACCAGTTCATACCCGATCAGCGTGCCGCCTCTTTTGGTGACATCGTCCTTGGCGTGATGGTAGAGCTGTATCCAGGTTTCGGAAGGGATCAGTTCCTGGGCGGCGTTTTTTGACTTATTCCATGTCTGAGCATCATGACCATAACGCTCGATCAGGTAATGTTTGAAGCTTTCATCGTTTAGTGTGATGACGGTCTGTTTCTCATGTTCGCTTTTCATTATCACATCAGTTTAGATTAATTGAAAAGTAGCAAGTTGTAACCGCTTTGTACTAATAAAACTATACCAATCGCGCTATATATTTGTAGAAATATTTTTTAGTGTAATAAAAACTTATCCTACAAATTGTTTGACCAGGGTTTAATGGATGATTCCCCGTCTTCTGGCTGTGTGTAGCGCTTCGATGGCATTGTTGGCTTCCAGCTTTTCCAGTATACGCTGCCGGTGGGTATTAACGGTATGTACACTGATGGCCAGCAATGAGGAAATTTCTTTGCTCAGTTTGCCATCCGAGATCAGGGACAGTATTTGCGTTTCCCTTAAAGTTAATGGAACGGGAGCGGGCCGGTTGTCAGATTCCAGCCGGATGAGCTCGCCGGTGTGAAAATTGATGATCTGGTTTTTGACCGTAGCAACCTGGGACTGATCGGGCGAGACGTCGATCACACCCAGGGAAAGCCAGATATTTCCCGACGCGTCCAGTTCCAATACCTGGTGCTGCTCCGACACACGGAGATAGTGCTCCCCGCCGGTCATAATGCGGTATTCCGTAACCATTTTGAACTGCTTGCGAAGACTGACAGGCTGTCTCATCATGAACTTCATGGCTTCGTAGCCATTGCGTGCCAGATCCTCACGGTCGTCGGGATGTATCTTGCAATCGAAGATATCATTGCCGATGTAAGACGACATCTCTCCAAAGTCATAACCATAAAGTTCGTAGAAATTCCGCGATGCATACACGTGCGTTTGTTTTTGCAGGTCATAAACCGTCACACCGCTGCTGCTGAGCTGCGCCATGGCCCTGATGAGCGCCAGCTGTTTGTCGAGCCGGTCGGGTTCTACGCCGTCAAAGTCATAATGCCTGTTAAGCAGTTGCAGGTAATCCGGAACGATCGTTACGGCCGCTCCGGAAGCCTTTTGTAATGATAAATCAGTATTTCCTCGCATGGCAGCGTCTGTTTTCTTTGCACTACATTGAACAGACAACTCTGAATGCATTTGACCTTACGTGCATCGGTATTATTTTATCAAAATCATCAACACTATGAATTTTTCGGTAGTCCGCGGGGCTGACAGCGAGTGGGGGAAGACGTTTGCAATGGCACTGGCAGCGCATCAGCGACATCTTATTCTGATCGGGGAGGATGAAAATGCATTGAAAGCCGTGACGCGGGAAGTTATCCGGCATTACCGGATCATTGTACATTATTTCGTTGCGGACGATTCGGATACCGCGAGCATTATTTCGGTTTGTGAAAAAATCAATGACCATTTCGAGGTCGATATGCTCGTAAATTATGCGGAAACCGGCCTCCATCAGCGATTCTCGGACTATGATGTTCATAGCCTCGACCGTCGGCTGAAGACCAATCACGCCAGCGGCACTTTATACCTGCACCAGTTGCTGCCCAACCTGTTGCTTCACGCACACGCCCGTGTGATCGACCTGCGGTGTTCACCTTACCCGGTTTCGGGCTGGGAGCAGGCATTGCTGACCTATAACATGCGTTTTGCGGAATACCTGAATGCAGAACTCCACGATGCCGGCCTGCATATCAGCAGTTTCAGCCTGCCTGTACCTGCGGGAACTGAAACAGCCGGCAGGGCGAAAGCTATCCTGGGCAGCGTGCTGCCCGGCTACCGGGAAAGCCGTGTGTCGGCAAAAGAGTGATTGAAAATCTCTGAGTTTTTTGAGCATTGTCATGAAATGATAAGCCGTTGGCGCGTTCGGGTAAGTCCTCCGCCGCCGGCCCGAGATACCTTTGTTGCATCCAATTTCAATCAAACAATCGCAACATGAAAACGCTCAGAAATGTAATGCTCATCAATGCAATCAGTTCAGGTGCAACCGGTTTGGCACTCGCCACGCTTCCGAAAACCATCGCCGGTGTGTTCGGAACCTCCGCCACCATGCCTTTCATCGAGACAGGCATTTTCCTGACTGTATTTGCCGCCCTCGTTTTTTCCGTCGGCCGGAGTAACCCCGTGCAGGTTCGCGGCGTAAGGCTGGTGATTATCCTCGACACGCTGTGGGTGATCGGCAGCGCGGGCATTATCCTCTTTCAGCCATTCGCGATCTCGGTGATCGGCTATGTACTCATCGGCGCAGTAGCCGTATGGGTGGCTGCCATGGCCTGGTTACAGTCCGCAGGTCTCCGACAAATCCAGATCTCCAAATAAATCCATGTCTCTAAACAAATCCGGCCATGAAAACGATTCTCACCATTTGCATTACCATCATGACAACTATTTCAATATCCGCTCAAAACGACAAAGCCATGCCACTTCAAACCGTGAAGGATTTCCTGACCGCCTATATGGCGCATGATCACCAAAAATTCGCTTCCTACCTCCATCCCGACCTGGTGTGGGAGCAACCGGGCAACAATCGTATTTCCGGGACAAAAAAATCTAGAAACGAGCTCCTGCAAATGGGCGCGTCCATGGGCCAGCTCTCGGAAGGGACGATCAGGCTTGAAAGCGTCCGGTACCTCGATGCGCATGACGACCACGTAGCCTGCATTCTGCACTGGAAAGCGGCTCAGCCTAACGGCGCGGTGCTGGATGTGGAGAACATCGATGTGTATAAAGTACGGGACGGTCAGATCGTCCAGGCGGTTATCTATTCATCGGACATCGCTCAGGAGAACGCATTCTGGGGGCCGGTGCCCTGACACGAGCGCTCAGTTTCGTGAACCCTGTCAGCCATTATGGTTGGCAGGGTTTTCTTTTTTATATAAAATACTGATTTTAGTGGCAGGTAAAACCTTGCCGACCATTCAACGACATCATCCTGCTAGCCATGACCTTATCCGATATTGCCGCATTACGCCTTTCCAATCAACAACTTATTAACACTGGTTTCACCGATCCGGCCGCATTGGTAGCGTGGATGGGAGCAGTCCAGGCGCAGGATTTCGCAATGGCCAAATGGGCATTGGGAGTACGGCTAAAAAAAGCTCACGATGCCAGCGTGGAACAGGCGGTTGACGAGGGGCGGATCATCCGGCTGCATATCATGCGGCCTACGTGGCATTTTGTAGCACCGGAAGATGTCCGCTGGATCATGGACCTTACCGCTCCGCACGTGAACAAGCTCGCAGGAACCATGTACCGGCAGTGTAAACTGGACGACGCGGTTTTCAGCCTTACTAACGATCTGATCGGCCGGTTGCTGGAAGATGGTGGAGAACTGACGCGGGAGGAAATTATCGCGGAGGTCAACAAAGCGGGTATCGAGACAGATAACCTGCGAGCGACGCACATCATGTTCCGCGCCGAGCTCGATCAGGTGATATGCAATGGTGCCAGGCGCGGTAAGAAGTTTACCTATGCATTATTTGACCGCAAAGTGCCCGCAGCATCGCCTTTGGCGCGCGAAGAAGCATTGGCGGCATTGGCAAGGCGTTACTTCACCAGCCACGGCCCTGCTACCGTGCAGGATTTTGCCTGGTGGAGCGGTCTCTCGCTGACCGATTCCAGGCTCGCGATCGATGCGGTTCGCGCCGGGTTTGAAACTGCAAAAATCGGAGACCGGGAGTACCTGTTCACGGGGGTGAGCGAGGTGCCGAAAATGCCCGCGAAAGCCATGCTGATCCCCGCCTTCGACGAGCTTACGATCGGTTATGCCGACCGGAGCGTTGCCATGGACGATGCGGTGGCCCGCAACCCGGAGTCGGGGAGCGGGATTTTCAAACCGGTTGTGGCGGTCAAAGGGAAAGTAGTTGGGGTATGGCGCAGGACGGAAAAGAAAGATCTTGTCCATATTGAAATTACACCCTTAGCCAAAATACCGGATGCCGCGGAAAAATCACTGGAAGCGGCCGGTGAGGCATATGCCCGGTTTGTCGGTAAAAAGCATGTGACTTTCGGCTAAGGACCGGTGTCAGAGTTTTCGCTCGATTTTATAATATTCGAGATGTTCCTTGAAAAAGGGTTCTGAAAATTTCCGGAAGCCAAAGCGCTCATAAAAGCCCAGAGCACTCGTGCGGGCGTCGCACCACATGCTGCTGTACTGGTGTTGAATGGCGAAATCAATGGCATGTTCCAGCAGCCGGGAACCGAGCCCCTTGCCCTGGAACCCGGGCAGGGTCGCAAACTTGCGGAAACGAATGCTGTCACCATCCGCAAAAAGAGAAATGACCGAGACGAGTTGTTGATTGAAATAAAGCCCGAAATGGAAGCCGGCGTCATCTTCTGCGACTTTCACAAAATCCGGCGGTCGATCGGGCCAGAGCACGCGGTGGCGGATGTTCAGAATTTGATCGGCATTAACTTTTTGAATTTCAATGGAATCCATTCTTTTAATTCATGTGGAAATTAACTAACTACACCATCGTTTGTGGCCGTCGGTGTGCTACTGCTTTACCGGTTTTGTAAATGATATGCAGCTTACAAAAGGCACATCCGGAACAAAAATGGTTGAAATACATTGAATTGAAAAATATGACACAGCCCGAAGCACTTCGCAAGGATGAGCCCCTGTTCTGGTCGACGGGGTTGGGGACCGATGTCTGGCAAATGTTCTGCGCAGCCCGGGACGGCGATCTGAAAACGATCCGGTCCCTGCTGGCGAAAGATCCTTCCCTCGTGCGCGGCGCCTATGACTATCGCACGCCGATGTCTTTCGCGGTGCAGGCCAACCAGTTGGAAGCAGCCGAATACCTGTTGCAACACCAGGCCAGTCCGTTTGATTCGGGCACGGGTGATTCGCTGATCCAGATGGCGCGGGACCGTGGTCTTCAATCCATGGAGGAACTACTCGAACGTGCGTTGAACCGTGAAAAAGGATCGGAAACAGGGGAGCAGATCGCGGCAGCTATCCGCGACCGCGACCTGCCCGCTTTTCGAACAATACTGGAAACGTCTCCTACCGCCACCCATGCCCGTGATGACGCCGGTAATCAGCCTATTCACTGGGCCGTCATGACCCGGCAACCCGAAATGATCGATGAGTTGCTGGCACGCGGTGCGGATATCAACGCCCGCCGCCCCGACGGCGCCAGGCCCATTCAACTTACGAATGGCGATTATTCGTACCGTGGCTGGCGGGATGTACCGAGCGAGGTGACAATTAAACCGAATGACATTTACCTCCATCTGGTTTCCAAAGGAGCCTATGTCGACATTTGTATGGCGGCATTGAAGGGAGATGAAAAGAGAGTGAGTGCATTGCTGGACACGGATCCTGCCCTGGCCAACAAGGTTTCAGATTATGTGACCTACTACCCGGGTTCGGGTGCGCCATTGAAGAATGCGGCCCTTGCGGGGCATTTCCACATTGTGAAGTTGTTACTGGAAAAAGGCGCTGATCCCAACCTGCCCGAGGAAGGCATTGCACCGATGGGACACGCGCTGCATTCGGCTGTCGTTTACAATCACATCGACATCGTCAGACTGCTGTTGGAACATGGTGCGCACCCCAATGTACCCGTTGAGAGCTCCGCCGACACGCTCACGGCCGCGCTCGAGCGCGGCGACAAGGCGATGACAGACCTCCTTTGTTCTTATGGTGCCGCCCGCTCGCTGGATCTGCTGGCATATTATAATGACATCCAAACTGCCGCCGCTATTTTGAAAGCGAACCCCGCGCTCGCGAAGGATGCGCAGGCGCTGGAAACAGCCGCGGGGCAGGGGAATGAGCATTTCGTACGCCTCATGCTGCACTATGAGCCCGATCTGGCCAAAAACATTTCCGTCGGAGTCAGAAGTCAGGGGCCACAGGAGGCGATCAAATCGCGGGAACTGACCGAACTGTTATTCAGCCGGGGAATGGACCCCAACTACTCCAACTGGCTTGGAATACGGCCGCTGCATCGGTTCGCAGAACGGGGCGACGTCGTTAACGCCGCGATTTTTCTCGATCGGGGCGCGGAAATCGATGCGATCGACGAGCAGCATAACACGACGCCGCTCGGTTGGGCGGCCAGGGCAGGCAAGGGTGAGATGGTCCAATTTTTACTCGAAAAAGGAGCGGATCCTCAGCTACCCGCGGAGCAGCCGTGGGCCCGGCCTATGGCGTGGGCGGAAAGACGCGGACATTCCGACATTTGTGACATTTTGGCCTCTTGGCCGGGTGTGAATGAGTGAAAACCATAATGCCATGCAACCTACGGACGAAAGACCCGACCCCATTTTCTCCCATGCAGAGCCTGTGCTGTCCGTTGCCGACGTGGCGTTGACAGTAAAGTACTGGCACGAGGTGCTGGGTTTTCCCGGACAATGGACCTGGGGCGCACCGCCCAATCATGGTGGTGTTTCGTGGCATAATGCATTTGTCCAGTTCTCAACGGATCCGGAAGCGGCCGTGCGGCCCAAAAGGCAGTCTGTGTGGATGCGGGTAAGCCATATCCAAACTTTGTACCGGTTGCATCAGGAGCGCAAGGCCGAGATTGTAATGCCGCTGGCGCGGCAGCCGTATGGCTATGACGAATACATGATCCGTGATATCAATGGCTACTACATTTCATTTGCGGAGCCGGCGTCGGCTGGTCATGAAAAACACTCGGAACCACTACCGGCAACAGTTCGTGTCGTGGGAAGAAAGCTCACCCCGACGGAGTACCGGCATCTGGCCAACTCCGTAGGCTGGTCGGGCCCGACTGCTGATGAGCGGGCACAAGCAGTGGAGGAGCTCATGCAGCGGAAAATCGACGCAGCACAGTTCATTGCCGTGGCCGAAAATTCCGAAACAGGCGAAGCGATTGGGTGTGCCCTGGTGCTCGGCGACGGACTGAGTTTCTTCTATATCAAAGATGTGATGGTGCATCCCGACTGGCAACGTAAGCGGGTCGGATCGGCGATTATGCAAGAAGTGAAGCGTTGGCTGGATGCCAATGCACCCGATAAATCACTGGTAGGGCTTTTTGCCGCCGAGTCCCTTGCGCCTTTTTACCAGCAGACCGATTTTGGAAAGGCTTTCGGCATGATCCGAATGATCGATCGTCCCGGTTCAAAATGATATCGTTTTCCATTGATCTAAAACAGAAAATCATGAAATCGTCTTTACCCGGGCCGACGATAATATCTCCGGTCAGTCGCCATCTGGTGGTGAGCGACGTCGCAGCCAGTATCGCATTCTATGTCGATCAACTGGGATTCGAATCAGTGGAAACGCTCGGCACAGCTATCCCTTTTCCTGCGGTGGCGCTGGGCGCAGCGCGTATTTATTTTCATACGACGGATGGGGCCGTTGATAGCACGGGGCCATTAAGACCTGTCGGGAGCGCAATGATTTTTTTTGAGATAAATGATGTGATGGGGTTCTACGAAATTTTTCAGAAAAAGGGATTAACTCCAACGAAACCGGAAAGGGTCAACTGGATTAAAATGGCGCTTTTTGAAGTGTCCGACCCCGACGGGCACCGGCTGTGGTTCGGAAAGTCGTTCCATGACGATGACCCGGAGCAAATTCACACGCCTCCGGGTGAGGGACAGTTGCGGCAGGTAATGCCTGCATTCCCATGTGCGGACGTACCTGCCGCTGTCATGTTTTACCAACAGGTAATGGGGTTTTCCGTCAATTATCAGCAGCACGACCTCGGTGTGATGGATAGGGACAGTATCAGGCTTCTGCTGGTAGCCAAAACGCAGCATGAGCCTGGTCCGTGCTCATGCTGCGTTTACATCCGGAATGCGGACGAACTTTATCAGGAATTGAAAGCAAAAGGAGCCAACCTGCCGAAAGAACCCGTTAGTCAACCTTGGGGGCTTCGGGAGTTCGATACCATCGATCCGGACGGAAACCGGATTACTTTGGCACAAACGTTCGAATAATTACCATCCGAATCCATAATCTTCACCATGATTGCTGGATCCACCCCAGAAGCTTCCGTGTTGCCAGTCGAAGTAGATCGCATTGATCGGGCCGCTGGTGCGGGGTTGATAGCTGAACTTGTAGCCCATGCGTGAGAGTTCTTTACGGGTCCAGTCGGGCATCGACTGGTTCAGGATCAGGCCGCCCGGATCTTTGTCATGCGCACCGAAGCTGGCATACATCTGCAACGTTTTGAAACTGGGCGCCTCCGACGCTTCCTGCACGGTCATCCCGAATTCCACCACGTTCAGGAAGAATTGGAGGAGCAACTGATCCTGTTCGTCTCCGGCTTGTTTGGCAAAGGACAAGAACGGTTTCCCATCTTTCATCGCCAAACTGGGCGTTAGCGTCACCCTCGGGCGTTTTCCCGGCTCCACCACATTAAATGGGTTCTCACGTGCGTCCAGCACGAATGACTGCATCCGTTGGCTCAGTCCTACGCCCGTGTTACCCGCAATGCACGCAGGTACCCAGCCGCCGCTCGGTGTAATGCTCACTACCCAGCCCTCTTCGTCAGCGGCTTCTACCGAGGTCGTCCCGGCCGTGAATTCCTCCATGAATTTTTCGTTGAGCCCGTTTGCATTCGGGTTCAATGAAGCATGGAAATTGCCCCAGGTTTTGATCTGATCTGTATAGGGATTTTTCTTGCCTTCAAAAGGGTAGGGGTCGCCCGGCAGCGCTTTCGCATCGTTTTGCTCCCAGTTAATTTGCTTGATCCGCTCTTTGGCATACTCCTTCGATAGCAGGCCTTTCATGGGTTCCTCCGGTGCGAACGCGGGGTCGCCGTAGTAAAAGTCGCGGTCAGCGAAGGCGAGGTTCATCGTCTGGTAAAGCGTATGCACATAACGGGAAGAGTTATACCCCATCGCTTTCAGGTCAAAGTTTTCAAGCATATTCAAAGTCTGCAGCATAACCGGCCCCTGCGTCCATTGCTGC
This sequence comes from uncultured Dyadobacter sp., assembly GCA_965649915.1. GTDB lineage: Bacteria > Bacteroidota > Bacteroidia > Cytophagales > Spirosomataceae > Dyadobacter. The sequence goes on along the minus strand of CBFGMV010000022.1, from coordinate 23,116 downwards.
ATTTTATAAACCTCGATGCCTTTGTAGCTCGTCATCAGAGGCTCTTCGATCTTCACTTTCCAATTGGCCATATCCTGTTCGGTAATGAGGCCTCCCTGTTCCTGACACCCGCGGGCAATTTCTTTGGCAATATCCCCTTTGTAGAACCGGTCATAGGCTGCGTAGATAGCATCTTTTCGGCCTTTTCCGGATTTCAAAGCCTGTTGCTCGGTGTCCACCAGTTTCTGCAAAGTAGCCCGCAAGTCTTTTTGTACAAGAATTTCCCCCGCATCAGGTGCTTCCCGCTTTTGTCCAAGATGCGGCAGGAAAACTTTGGTCGAATAAGGCCATCTTTTGATCTGATCCTTGCCTCTTTCAATGGAATTGGCCGTTTGTGCCTCGATCGGATAGCCTTCCGCCATTTGCATCGCAGGTGCCAGCACGTCTTTGAGGCTCATGGTACCGTATTCGGCGAGCATTGTCATCAGTCCTCCGGGCGTGCCGGGGGTGGTTGCAGCCAGCGGTCCGTATTCGGGCGGGTACTTCATACCCTTGTTTTTGAAAAAATCGGCAGTGGCACCCGTGGGAGCGACGCCCATGGCATTGATCGCGATTACCTTCCTGGTTTTGGGATTGTATATCAACGCCTGCGTTTCGCCACCCCAGCTCAGCACATCCCACATGGTACAGGTGGCTGCCAGCATCGCGCACGACGCGTCGATCGCATTGCCGCCCTTGCTGAAAATCATGGCCCCGGCGGTGGCAGCGAGCGGTTTGCCGGTGATACCCATCCAATGTTTGCCGTGAAGGGGCGGTTTCTGGGTCGTTACCGGGAAGTTGTTGAATGACTGGGAAAACGCGTTCAGGCATGAACACATCAGCCCGATCGTTGTGCGTAGAAGGAGTTTTGTTTGCATGGGTAGATGGTGAAGGAACCAATGCTCAAATTACAAAACCCCCGGCATTTAACCCGCATCAGCTGAAATCTCGGCCATAACTTCTGCCAGATTGCTTGATCCCCAATGTTCGATGTACCGGCCATTTCTAAGTCGGATCATATCGATCACCTTGATCACCACATGCTTGCCCGATGCCGGGATACCCAGGAATTCACCCTTGTGCGTGCCATGGAATTCCTTGCGGGTTGCAACCATGTCGCCTGCCGCGATTTGGTCCAGAATGGTCACCCTGATATCCGGAAACCCCTTCCGCAGCATACCGTGAAGGAAATGAATCATGCTTTCAGGACCTGACGGAGCTCCTTCCGGGGCGGAATGATTGACCAGATCCGGTGCGACCAGTTCCGAAAAGCATTCCGCATGGCCTTGTTCGATATACTCTTTGTTGAAACGTATTACTGCCGCCTTGTTTTGTTCTGTATTGTCCATCGCTGTTTTTGATTAGATACAGGGCAAAATTAGGGCTGGCGCGGGCCTGGTATTTACAGGCATTCTGTCAAAAACTATGGCTCAACAGTCATATTTTGTTGCTGAAATTCGCGTGGGGATATGCCAAAAGTTTGCCGGAATGCTTCGGAGAAGCTGGAATGGTTCTCGTATCCGATCTTGTGGTAGACTTCCCCGGGCTTCTCATGATGGATCAGCAGGTTTTTAGCCATTTCCATTCTTCGCTGCCAGAACCATTTGCTCGGCGATTGTCCGTAAATCTTGGCAAAACGCCGGGAAAAGGTGGATAGGCTCATATTGCACAAAAACGCCAGCTCTTCGATCTTAATGTCGTTTCCTACATTCATTTCCACCGTTTTTCGCAGCCGTATTTCATCGGCATCGCCCGTGCCCCGGAACGACAGCAGTTCTTGCGGGTAGGTTTGCAGCAGGTGCAGCATCAGCTCGTCGAATTTGAGCTGTTTCATTTCCGCCGAAATCTGCCCCGACTGCCGGAAAAGCAGTTGTAGTGACCGAATATAGGTGACCACAAATTCGTCTTTCCGAATGGAGAGGTAGGGCTTGGCCGGCAGGTGGTGATCAATGCCCATCCGGTCTGTTATTGCGGCGTACTTGACGAGAAAGGCCTTCAATGCGGTGTCGTCAAAGAAAATCAGGATGCTTTCGAAGTATTCCTGCCTCGAAAGATCCATGGAGGCCAGGCAATTTCCTGCCGATAAAAAATGGAACTCGTCGGGCGTAATCTCAACTTTTCGGTCGGCAAAGTGCATTGTTTTTTCACCGCTGAGTACCATACTGATCGCGTTGGTGTGGAGAATGCTTTTGTCCTTAAAACTTCCCATCCTGGCAGTGTACTCGTGGAAAACAATGCTTTCCGGTCGAGCCTCCGGATTAATGCCTAGAATGTCGTGGGGGAGGTGGTGAACGTGCATATGCAGTTTGGACATTTATAGCTGCCGATTTGCGATCCCGCAGCAAAATCGAATCATTAAATTAACTAAGAACCAGGTTGTACAGCAACAATCGGGTACTTAAATGAAAAATTTAGAACGTGATCAATAGCCCGTTCCAGGCTTTCGACGCTATAACGAATGGCATACACGGCTGATGTTGCCGTATATGCCGTTTGTTTTACCCAAATACCTTCATATGAAACGCAGAGATTTTGTACGGACTACCCTTGGAGTGTCGCTATTAAATCCGCTGGAAACATTCGGCGAAGCGCCGGTGACGCACCTGAACAGTGAGGACCTGACCGGTCAATCGGCACTGGCCAATGACTATTCGCTCTACTTTATGGCATTGGGCGACTGGGGGAGAAACGGGGAATATCTCCAACTCGAAGTCGGTAAGCAAATGGGGCAATGGGCCACTACGCACCGTAACAGCTTTGTGATTTCTACGGGCGACAACTTCTATCCAAGAGGAGTTGTCAGCGAGCATGATCCGCTCTGGCACTATTCATTCGAGAATGTATATACTGCGCATGCATTGCAATGCGACTGGTATGCGGTGCTGGGCAACCACGATTACCTGGCCGATCCCGATGCGCAGGTAAGGTACGGCAACGTCAGCCGGCGCTGGAAAATGCCCGATCGCTATTATGCCCGGGAAGTGAAGCTGGGCAAAAAGGCTGCAAAGGTCCAGTTTGTGATGATCGATACCAACCAGTTACTCGATGACGACGATAAACCACGAGCCGCCAAACACCTGGAATGGATCAGTGATACATTGCGCAATGCATCACCGGATGTGAAGTGGAAGATCGTAGTGGGTCACCATCCCGGCTACACGGTGGGGCCGCGCATCAAAAATGACGATACGCTGGCGATCCGTTCGATCCTTACCAAGGTGTTCAACGAGCATCATGTGGACGTGTACCTGTCGGGTCATGAACATTCCATGCAGCATTTAAAACCTGAGGGGCATCCGCACCAGTTTATCTCAGGAGCGGGTTCTGAACTCACCCAGGTGACGGCAGGAGTGCCTTACAGCCGCTTTGAGGCCTCGGAAAATGGCTTTCTGTATTTTTCCATGGATAGCAAGCGGCTGAATGTGAAGGCCATTAACCACACCGGGAAGATGCTTTACGAAACCGAATTGACGAAATAGCCTGCTATGGTCCCTTTCCGCTTATGAAGGGGACCACTTCTGTGTCAGAACAGTGAGCCCTGGACGAGAGTCTTGTCCGGCAGACCGGCTAGCGGAATACGAGTAACTTCGGCGAATTTGGCTCCGTTGACGAGCGATCTGCGGAGCAGGCTCATTTCACTTACCTTGAATGTAGCATTAAACTGGCTGTGCCGCCATTCCGCAACCGCCCTCTGGAATTGCAGGTCCGTCATTTGCCTTGCAACCGTGAAATGCGGATCGGTACAGAATTTAAACTCTCCTGCCCACCGTGATAAATGCTCGGAAGTGTCGGCCTTCATCTTTTTCACAAAGCTCATAATCTGATCTGAAACGCCATCTTCCAGATCGACGTAGAAAGTGCCGCGCTCATACTGGTTGAAACGGTTCAGTTCAATCCGGAAGGGCGCCGTGTGCCGGGCTACTTTCTGGAATCCCTGAATCATACGGTCCAGTTTATTGTCGTGGATAATGCAATTGAAAAGCGTCAGGTGCGGACGCAGGTTCGCTGCATGCTCACACCCGTAATGCTTTTGAAAATACTGCTTGACGGTGCCGATCGCAGCCTCGGTGACCGCATCGCAGGAGAAGACCAGCAAATACTCGAACATGTGGTTGCGGATGTTCGTGATCGTACTCCAATCGTTGTTGTTGAAGTGAATGGCTTTCATGATGTTGATGAAGTGTAATAAAATTTCTGTAACAAAATTTCATTCGTAAAAATAATATAAGATATTTTAAATAGCAAAATATTGATCTTTAAAATATCAAAAATATTTACTTCAAGTACCTCTTTTTGAACGCAGAAGGGTTTTCGCCGACCACATGACGGAACAGTTTGTTGAAATAGGAAAGACTTTCGAAGCCCACCGCAAAGCAGGTTTCCGACACCGACCTGTCGAGTAGCAGGTAGTTTTTAGCCTGATTGATGCGGTACTGATTCACAAAATCGGTAAAAGTCATGTGGGTGTGCTGGCGGAAGAAACGGCAGAATGCGGCGGTCGTCAGGCCGACATTACCGGCAATGTAATTCACGTCAGGCGACTGATCGAAATGGGTTTCGACGTATTTGTAAATGGCTTCCATGCGGTGCTGCTCCCGCTGCAATGCCTTGTTTCCTGCCGGCTCGGGGTTGAGCAGCGCCACCTCCGGTGACTCTCCCAGGTCTTTCAGGATTTGCAGCAAGGCGATCAACTGCGTAAACGGGTCCATTCCGGGAATGCGTTTCATGGCCTCGCCCACGCGTTGTTTGGTATCGCCGATAAAGGAAAGTCCGTAATGCGACTGCGCGAAGAGGGACTTGACGGCCGCCATTTCCGGTATGTTCATGAAGTCCCTGCCCAGGAAATGCTCTTTCATCTGAATGATCACCTGCTCGCATTGGGTGCGCACCCCGTAATCAAAATTAAGATGCGGGATATTCGGCCCTATGAAAACCAGGTCGCTGCCTTCGTAAACCGAAGTATGGCCGCCTACGTGTCGCGTTCCGCTGGTACCTTCCACATATACGATTTCATATTCGGGGTGGAAATGCCACAGGAACGTTTCATGAAGGCCGGGTGTCAGCAGCACCTTGAACGAACTGCCCTGATCAGGTTCTATTGCTTCGCGGATCACTTTCATCGTCCGGAGATTTCACGGTTAGTATCATCAAAAGCTCTTGGTTTGCAATTCTATACTTTGATCTGCATAAAAATATCAACAGACAGCAAATTTTGGTTATTCCAGCGGTGGATACAGGAAAGTTCGATCGTTAATTTTGTTTCATTCATTCATGAAAAAACAGGATAAAATGAAGCAGCAATCAATGATACCCACCATGGCGCCCGCGAATGCGCATGAGGACATTCCCGGTAACCCATCCACCGCTAAGTCGAGCAACGTCAGGCTCAACGACCGGAGCAACGGAAAGCCGCTGGGGCTCCTGACAGAAGACGATTGGAACTTCTGGATCACCAACGGCTATATCGTGATCAAAAATGCCGTACCGAAAGAACAAGTGGCGAGGCTGGCCGGTTTTCTGTGGGAGTTTGAAGAAAAGGACCCTGATGATCCCGAAACCTGGTACACCCCGCCCCGGGCCGAAATGAAGATGAAAGAACTGACCAATACCGGTATGGTGGAGGTTTATAACCATCAATATTTGTGGGACAACCGGCAATACCCGAAAGTGCATCAGGCATTTGCAGATATCTGGGGAACCGAAAAGCTCTGGGTGACGATCGACCGTGCAAACCTGAACCTGCCATTGCGCCCCGGCTTCGACTATAAGGGTTTCATCCATTGGGATTATGATCCGGAGACCAAGCCGCAAAATGTACAGGGAGTGTTGGCGTTGGCCGACCAGGACGATGAAAATATGGGAGGCTTCCAATGTATTCCGGAGTTGTTCCGAACCTACGACACCTGGAAGCTGACGCAGCCGGAAGATCGTAACCATTTTCAGCCGGATACCACGGGTTTTGACCTGGTAAAAGTGAAAATGAATGCCGGGGACCTGCTCATTTTCAACAGTTCGCAACCACACGGGATTCGTGCGAACCGCAGCAAAGACAAGGTACGGCTGGCGCAGTATATCTCGATGATGCCCGCCCAGGAGGATGACGAGGCGCTGCGTCAATGGCGCATCCGCTCCTGGCGGGAACGGGAAGCACCGCAGGGCTACGCATTTCCCGGCGACCCCAGAAATTGGGAGAAACTAAAATACGAAACGGCTCAGCTGAGCGGATTAGGCCGAAAACTGCTGGGACTGGATCGTTGGGAGTAGAGGGTGATTGCTTGGATTGAGTAATGGAGCTTATGTTGCAATCTTTCTGCGGACCTGCGGTTCGGTGCCGTGTTTTCGTAAAAGGTAAACTGCATTCACTGATCCTGTCAAAGGTAATGGCCGTCGAGTAGCCATCAGGTAAAGCATTTAGTTTTCAAACAAATTTAGTCAAATCAATCAATGAGATTGCCCGACGTTCCGACCAATGTAATGTAAATCAGATTCAGAAATACAAACCAATGAGCCTGAGGTAGCTATCGCTGTTCGTCAGTCCAAACCAGTTTTTTGTCAGTTGATCCGCGTTTTCCGGCGTCCAATCCGGAATGCATTGATGAATAGGGTTTTGAAATGAGAATTTTGCATGGCTATGCAACATGCAACTACCTTCTTTCTGGCTCTTTATCTGTGCATTACGGCTGTTTTCGGGCAGCACGAATGGAAGTATGTGGCAGGCCGGGACGGGATCAAAGTGTATGCCAGGGCGGTGCCCCATTCGAGGGTCAAGGCGATGAAAGCTGAATGCGTGCTGGATGCCGGGGTAGGTGAGGTGATAGCGCTGCTGATGGATGTACAGGCAGCCGAGAAATGGGTTTGCCACACCAAATCGTGCCGGCTCGTCCGGTCTGTTTCTGAGAACGAGCTCTTTTACCACACCGAGGTGAGCCTGCCATGGCCGCTGGATAACCGTGACTTTGTAACACACCTCAAAGTGATCCGCGAGCCGGACAGCGAGGTGGTAAAAGTCGACGCGCCCGCCGTGCCGGGCATGGTGCCGGTCCGGAGCGGAGTGGTCCGGATCAACCGGTCGCTGAATCAGTGGCTGATCAGGCCCTTGCCCGGGAACAAAGTGTGGGTAGAATATACCTTGCAGGTGGATCCGGGAGGGTACATCCCGGCGCACGTTGTGAACATGTTCGCATGCCGCGCCCCGATCGAAACCTTCCAGAACATGCGGCGCGAGTTGAAGTTGAGACAACGCGCGCACTGAGCAAGCTCATGTAACACAGCCTATTGTATTGGATCGGTAGTCCGAATGTGAAAAAGCCCTGGTAAATGCTCTGGCATGTATTTTTTGTGATTTTTTATAATTATTTTTCTAAATTGGCAAACGGGGATACCACAAGAATCCCCGGGGCAGTAGATAGGTTATTGAAAATCAATGCAAATCAGTATATCATGGGTAAAGGGAAGGATCTTTTCGGACATTACAATGATCTGGCCAGGCAAAAAGGGCCGGGAAGTGCGGAAAGCAAATATGCCGGTGTACTTTTCCAGTCATTATTGATGATAGGGGAAAGGCGGACCTTTGAGTTGCTCGAAGAAGCCGACGAAAAGGGTAAAAAGCTGAAACTGGAATACAGTAACGGCGTGAAAACCAGTTCGGCTTGTCCCTGCGGTGTTACACTGGGTTGAACACCCGGTTGCGCAGAGGTTGACCATTTGCGCATTTCATCATTTATTACGGGCGCTTTGTGTACGCGGGAAGGTATTTCAAATCCATTCCTGTAAATTACGGGAAGACCAAGACCGATCGTCCCGATGACCGCGCCCATTCAGCCTGAACCAAGTCTAAGCCGCTCCCCGCAGCGTGCAGGCTGGTTTTTCAGGTATAAGCTTTACCATATCCCTTTCTGGATGGTCTACCATTATATATGGTGGGTAGTGGCGGTTGGGAATCCCTTCAAGGTTGTCGCGACCATTTTCTTCACTGCTTCGGCAATCAAGTTCTTCTTTTACGTCGTGTGGCAGGCGCTTGCCGTTTATTTCAATCTGTATTTCCTGATACCGCGCTACCTCGAAAAGGGCCGGTATGTCGAATTTCTCTTCTGGCTGCTGCTGACCATCATTTGTACGGCTGCATTGATCGTACCAGGTTACTACGTGGGCGCATGGGCGGCAGGGAAGACACTGGAAGCGTTTTTTGGAGCGGGGAACTACGACTTCTTCCATATGATGCTGGGTGGCCCGCTATCATCAACAGTGGCCGCCATCACCTTTGCCATGAGCATTAAGCTGGCCAAGAACTGGCTCGAAACGCGGCGGAGGCAGCAGGCATTGGAAAATGAAAAGCTGGAAACCGAACTGAATTTTTTGAAATACCAGTTCAATCCGCATTTCCTTTTTAACAGCATCAATTCCATCTTTTTCCTGATCCATAAAAACCCGGACATGGCCTCGGCCTCGCTGGCAAAGTTTTCGGAATTGCTCCGCCATCAGTTGTACGAATGCAATGATAACCGCATTCCGCTGAGCAAGGAGATCGCTTATCTTGAAAATTTCATTGAACTGGAAAAGCTTCGCCAGAACGATTCCCTGGCCGTTTCCTTCGATGTGGAGGTGGCCAGCGAGGCGGAGCTGGGCATTGCGCCCTTCATTCTCATGACTTTTATGGAAAATGCATTCAAGCACATATCGCGGCATGACGATCAACCGAACTGGGTCCGTGGGCAACTACGGCTCAGCGGGTTGCGGCTATCGTTTGATCTGGCCAACAGTGTTGCGGGAGAAGAAGCAGCGGAGGTTGTGAATTATGGAGGAATAGGGCTGAAGAATGTAAAACGTAGGCTGGATCTGATCTATCCGGAGGCATATGTGCTCGACATCCGGCGCGATAGTGACCGGTTTACCATTCATTTCGAGGCAACACTTGAAAAAATTGAAATTGCGGACTTCGCTCCGATGTCTCTAAATCATGCTGGATAAATGATGCATTGCGCGATAATCGACGACGAACCGCTGGCCCGTGAGGGACTGGCGGATTATGTGAAAGAGGTTGACTTTCTACGGCTCGCAGGCGTATGCGAGAACCCCGTGGAACTGATGAGCCTGATGGATCGTGAGCCGGTAGACCTGATTTTCCTCGACATCCAGATGCCCAAAATGAATGGTATCGACTTCCTGAAAATTGTCCAGAAACCACCTATTGTAGTTATCACAACCGCCTATCCGAGCTATGCATTGGAAGGCTTTCAGCTCAATGTGCTGGATTATCTGCTGAAACCGATCACTTTCGACCGTTTTTTCAAATCGGCAGGCAAAGCAAGGGACTATCACCGGCTTCTCACGCAATCCGCAACAACGTCCAGGACGGAGGGAGGAGAGGATTATTTCTTTATCAAATGCGGCAGCAAATACGAGAAGATCCTCTTCGATGACATCCTGTATATTGAAGGCTTGCAGAATTACGTCACCATCCACGCCCGGAAAGGAAAATACATTACGCTTTTGAACATGAAAAGCCTGGAACAGAACCTGGACAGCAGGCATTTCATCCGGGTTCATAAATCATTCATCGTGTCGATCAGCAAGATCGATGGCATTGAAGGGAACGAGATATTCATGCAGCCGCATCGCATCCCGATCAGCAGAAATTACCGGGAACAGGTGATTGAACAGGTAGTGAACAGCCGGTTGCTGGATAAAAACCGGTAAGGAAGCTAATCAAAGTCCGTTCTCCACGACGGCCTTCACCCGGAATGGAATGATGGTGAAAGGCTGATCCGCGTGGGCCGGTTTGCCGCGCGTCACGTCCCGGTCGAATGGGCGGGTGATATTGTTACCTGCCAGGTCTTCCAGGCGATTCTCGATCTGCAACCGGTATTGGCCTGGTTTCCAGTTCTGATGAGGTTCGAAAGTGCATTGTGTTTCCCCCTGCCTCACCTGCCACTTTCCCCGAATCGCTTCTCCCGAGGCGTCCAGGATGATAAATACCTCTTGTAATAAGCTGTAATCCAGTGGCTTTCCGAACCTGACGGTAAGCATGCCCCGGGTGCCGGCCTGTGGAACCAGGATTTGCCAATGCGAGGGTACCGGTGAGAGGCTATCTTTTGGCGCCGTTACAAACGTGTGCTCCGCGGGAGAGGATAACTTGATGCCTTCCGCGCTTTCCCAATCTCCTGATACTGCGATTTTGTAGCGGGTTCCCGCCCGCATGGGGGCGCCCATACGCTGGTTGGGTTGAAGATCGCGTTTGATCCGGCCCGGGTCCAGCCAGAGTGTGAGCATGGTCCGCTCGGGATTCCAAAGCTCAGGTTGAAGGTCCAGAAATGCGGCATCAACCGTATCCCTGTTGTTTTTTATCAGAGAAACATATTTCCCGGACTGCCCTTCGCGCATAGGCAGCGAGAAATACAGGTGGATTTTCAGAAGGTTTTCCGGAAGCGTGTCGCCGGAAGGGTAAATGGCCGTAACTACCGGCGCATCAGCGGAATCAGGTGCGGGGATTTCGAATGTGTCCGATTGTTTTCCCCGGATCCATAGGTTATATCTTAACCCCGGTGTGAAAGGGAGCAGCGGCGTGAACCGTACATCCTGGCCCGCATCCGCATAGCTGCCGAAGATGCCCGCGGGGTCGGACGCCGAACTAAGCCTCACCTGAACCAGATCGTCGACAGAATCGGCCGGCACCCGGTCCAGCATACTTTTAGAAATCAGGATCGCAACCGCTTTCTTATCTTTCCAGTCGATACGGATCTGCTCTGCCTTACTGGCGGGCCGGCATTGATAAAATAGAAAACATACAAAAAAAGTCAGGCCGGCGAATACACCCGGTCTGACTTTTCTTGTGCCTGCTGACTTACAAATATCTTTCACTGGAAGTCCAGAGGTCAAGGCTGCCATTGGAGCGGCGTTGCAGCAGAACCATGCGGGTATTGTCGAGTTTGTCCATCTGGATCACATTGGTCACGGGCAGCGATACGAAGTCGACTCCGGCCGTCGCAAAACTTTCCGCCACATGCGTTGTGAGCGAGCCCTGGTAAGCTTCGATGTTTTTGTACTTAACCTTGAAAACCGGCCTGGCAGAATTGGACATCATCAGGTACGACTCACCGCCTTTGGTCATGGTCACCATGTCGATAGGGGAGTTGCCGCTGCCCATTTCGGCGACGGTCCTTCCTTTTACATGCGTGCCGGGTTTGAGCTCATCCATGGGGAACAGCACCAATGGCGTGCAGGTGTAGCTTGCCACGATGTATTTCTTCGCGCCGATCTCGGCCGTGGTGAAGGTGCGGATCGGTGCCAGGGTTTCGTATTTGCCGTGCGCGGCGTGGTAGATTTCGAGCGTCGATTCATCCTGTTTGTTGCCAAATGGGAAAGGTATGCTGCGGAAAGTCGAGGCGAACTCTTTGCCTGCCAGCCCGCTGACCAGCACTTTCCCGTCTGCGAAACCGATGTCCGAGATCGCTGCAACACGCACGGAGTTGCCGCGTGTGTCTTTCGCGTCTTCCGACGGAGCATTATTAAGTGCCAGGCTGCTGAATGGCACGTTCTGAGTATTGACCGGTTGAATTTTGTCTCCGTCGATCCTGAGCAGCACCGGTGTGCCGTCGCGGTTCTGGACGGCGCAATAAACACTTTTTGAAACCGGATTCACCGCAATGTCCTGAATGGTAATGTTCTGGGCTTCGGTTCCGAGCATCGTGGCTATCTTCTGGTCGATGTTCTTGATCTCTACGGGGGCAGGCTGTGCATTCTGCGCAGCATCCCTGGTGTCGATGGCAAAAACGGTGGCGCTTTTGGAGTCGCCCACCAGCAATATCCCGTCCGGCCCGAATGCGAGGCCGCTGATCGACTTGATCTCCGGAGTGCCTACCACCATTCCATACTTCCCGCGCACGATGCGCGAAGTGTTGGCCAGGAGAATCATTCCGGCCAGTACCGTCAAAAGAAAATACATTTTTTTCATGATCTGATGTGTATTTAACGGTTTGATAATGAATGCGCTGGGTATTATCCGAAAATGCTTCCCGGACTTGATATAAAGAATGGGGCCGTGCTATCCTACCCGTGTGCGACGATCTCACTCCCATTATTTTCGACCTTTTCATGTATGGTTTTTTACGCACCTCCGGCGTTACCTTGCAGAAATAGGATAAAAAAAAGATAATACCTCAGATTCAGGAAACAAAAAGCGGGAAAAATGACGTTGTCTTCAGATGTAGGGTCATCCTGTTGCACAATGTATTATAATTCTTACAAGGTTAAAAAATCGAAACGGGTGGTAGCCGTATTGCTGGCCGCCGCCATTACAGGGGTTTTATCGGCGTTGGTTGCCGATACGCTCAAAGTGATTACGGAGCATTATGAGGAAGCTTTTCTCGAAAACCTGCACCACAACCGCTATCTGATCTTCATCATCCCGCTGATCGGTCTCACCACCATTCATTTGCTCCGCTATTTCCTGTTTCATAACAAGGCCAACAAGGGGATCAAGGAAGTGCTCGACACCGTGAATAAGAATGCACACACGTTACCGGCTTATAAAATCCCTTCCCATTATTTCAATGGGCTGCTGACTGTCATTTTCGGCGGCTCGACGGGCATTGAAGTGTCAACGGTCGTTTCGACGGCTGCTATCGGCGCATTGTCGAGCCGGAAGGTCTCCTACCTGCGCAGGTACCGCACGGATCTGGTATGCGGGGGACTGGCCGCCGGTGTCACGGCCTTGTTCAATGCGCCTGTTGCGGGCTTTTTGTTTGCGTTCGAAGTTTTTACCCGCCGGAGGAGCAAGCTGCATTCGGCCAGCGTGATCACAGCCGTGCTCGCATCCTACCTCGTGACGCGGTTCTTCTTTTACAAGCAGGTATTCCATTTCTCGGTGACCAACTGGCGCACAGAGGCTTTGCCTTATATGGTGTTGCTGGGTGTACTGGCGGGATTGAATTCGGTGTACCTGACGAAGTGCGTGTTGTTCTGCAAGAAATTTTTTGGCTCCCTCCCCAACGATTACGTCCGCATTATCGGTGGCTCACTGCTGATCTCGACGTTGATTTTCTTTGTCCCAAACCTGTACGGGGAAGGTTATGAGGGCATCAAAGGTGTGTTCCGGCATGTAAACGCGCCTTCGATGACCCTGATGCTGCCATTGCTGGCGGTATTACTGCTTAAACCTGTGGCTACCTCCGTCACGCTCGGGGCGGGGGGAGATGGAGGTGTTTTTGCGCCCAGCCTGTTTATCGGTGCATTTCTGGGATTGATCGTGTGCGTAGTGCTGAACCACTATTTCCATTTGGGACTGATTCCCGTCAATTTCGTGCTCATCGGTATGGCGGCAGTGCTGAGCGGCAGTATTCATGCACCGCTTACATCCATTTTCCTGGTGTGTGCACTGGCGGATAACTACATCCTCTTCATCCCGATCGTCATCGCGAGCCTCGTTTCCAAATGGGTTGCATCGATGATTTTTCCCTATTCGGTTTACACCTATCAGGTCAAAAAGGCCTAAGGTTACTTTTCTTCGATGACGGCCATAACCAGCGTGGCCGCATTATGGGCTGCTACATTGTAAAACTGGTCCATGTCACTCTTGGCTTTGCCGTTAGCCTTGTCGCTGATGCTGCGGATGATCAGGAACGGAACATGGTGCTGAAAACAGGTTTGGGCAATGGCCGCTCCTTCCATTTCCGTCGCTGCGGCACGCAGGTCTTTCAGCAGGCGACGCGTTGTTTTTTCAGAGGAAACAAATACGTCGCCGGTAACGATAATCCCCCTTTTGACGGAGGGAACGAAACTGCCGTTGTCGCGCCGGACTTTTGCAAGGCTGAGTGATTTGGAAACTGTCAACGCCTTGGAAACCAGTGTGGAATCGCAATGGAACTTCACCGGGTTATCTTTTTGGGTAAAAGGGTTTTTCGTGGCCCAGTAATGCATGCCCGCATCGTCGATCTGGCCAAAATCATGGTATGCGATCTGTGTCCCGATCACAAGGTCGCCCGGCGCCAATGCCGGATCGATCCCCCCTGCAATTCCCGAAAAAACGATCTCCCGCGGTTTGAAATGCTCGATCATCAGTACGGTCGTGATCGCTGCATTTACTTTGCCGATACCGGTTTGCGCGAGGACGATGCTCTTGCCGCGCAGGGTGCCGAGTGAAAACCGGATGTTGCTGATTATGGTGTCTTTTTTCTGGGCCATTTCGGTTTCTAGCAGAACCAGTTCGGGAGGAAATGCGCCGAGGATACCCGTTACGTTTTGGGCTTGAACTAAAAGTGAGGAAAGAAGCAGCAGGAATGTGAGTAATAAATTTTTCATACAGTATACTAGAAAATCAGTGCCAGAATGGCAAAAACGTCGATAATGATCAGTGCAAGGCTGATATCCCTGGCTTTGCCTGTCAGCAATTGCAGGGCAGTCCAGCTCAGGAAGCCCCAAATGATGCCCTGGGTAATGGAGTAGGTGAAGGGAATGAGCACCATGGCCAGAAATGCCGGAAATGCCTCAGAAAGATCGTTCCAATTGATGCGTACCACCGGTTTCATCATAAACACACCCACTAAAACCAATGCAGGGGCGGTAGCAATGGCCGGAACGGCGCTTAACAGGGGTGATAAAAACAGGAACGGCAGGAACAGAATGGCGCCGGTAACAGCGGTAAGCCCGGTTTTGCCTCCCTGCTCGATCCCTACCGCCGATTCGATGTAGGCCGTTCCCGGACTGCTGCCGGTAAGGCCGGCAATCGTGGTGGACAATGCATCTACGATCAATGAACGCCGGATATTCCTCGGTTCCCCGTTTTCATCCAGCAGATTGGCCGCTTCGGCCAGGCCCACGAAAGTCGAAAGGCTGTCGAACATGTCGGTGAACACAAATGCCAGAATGATAGGTGCAAGACTCCATTGAAGCGAATTGACCAGATCCAGTTGGAACAGCAGGCTGAAATCCGGTTTGGCGACGAGGTGGTCTATCGTAATCACCGTTTCCGCACCGCCCCACCAGCGGCCGATCGGCCATGCGAGCAGGCTTGTAGCGACGATCCCGATGAGGATACCGCCTTTCACCCGCCGCACGAGCAGGATCACCGTAATGAGCAAGCCGCCGATGAACGTCAGGGCAGAGGCATTCAACTGGCCCAGGCTGATCATCGTGGCTGGATTGGCAACGATGAATTTGGCATTGGCAAAGCCTATAAGCGTGATAAAAAGCCCGATACCTGCTGCGATACCAAACCGCAAAGGCCTGGGGATGGCTTTCACGATGTAGGCGCGCACGTTGAAGGCCGACAGGATCAGAAAAAATATGCCCGACCAGAATACGGTCCCTAAGGCAACCTGCCAGGAGAGCTTGTCGGTGAGCACCGCAGTGAATGTAAAGAATGCATTCAGTCCCATACCCGGCGCAACGAGGATCGGGTTGTTGGCATAAAGGCCCATCATCAGGCTGCTGAAAAACGAAACCAGAATGGTCGCCGTGAGCACTGCGGAAAATGGCATCCCGGTCTGGCTGAGGATCGACGGGTTGACGACAATGATGTAGGCGGTTGCCAGGAATGAGGAGATTCCGGCCAGGATTTCGGTGGAGACCTGATCCTTTCGAAGCCCGGGGAAAGCGAACATAGTGTTTAGGTTTATTTCAAATATATTGATTTAAATTCAAGCAGAGCCCTTTTTTATTGCTTGTAAGGGAGAAGGGGGGTAAAATTGGTCAAATGTAATCCAGTAAGTTGCTATTTTGCGCTGCTTTACATTTTGTTCCTTTATTACCTGATCCTTACATGTTTAGAATTTCGAAGTACCGCGGCAAGCAATGGGCGTTGGCTCTGCTGGGAGGGCTTTCGGTAGCGTCGGTGCTGATGACCGGCTACACGCATACGATCGACAATGCATCAGACCGTCCGGATTCGCTGAGTCTTGCATCATTTGTAGAACCCGGTTTCCCCTACATTTCCACATCCGTAGATGCCCGCAAACTGGGCGGAGGCTTTCCAAAGGACAATCAGGCTGCACGCACGCTTGCATTACAGCTCGGCGACAGTGCCTATGCATGCTTCGATACCGATCTGCTGCGGTGGTCGGTCGCTTGGACAGGCAAATTCCTGCCGATGGTACTGATGGCACAGGTTTCTTACAAGGATTTTTTTAATAAAAACAATGGTATAACCACCGTTCCGGGCGCACCCGTGCTCGCGACAGGCGCATATGCAGGCTGGACCACCGGAAAACCCGCCTACCGCACCGACCAGTCTTTGCCGCCCACCTGGAAACCGCTTCCTGCTGAAAAGGCCCGCTGGAACGGCGTGTATGTATTCGGCAACCGCTCGGTACTCGACTATTCGGTGGGGAATGCGCAGGTGTATGAAATGCCGGGTAGCACCAAATTCGCAGGCGGTGTTGCCTTTACACGCAGCATTCAGGCCAGCAACACGGGCAGCGAGCTGTACCTGACTGCGGCGGAGGTCGGTAATGTCTCTGCAAGCGAAGTGAAAGGTCGCATTGCCTATGTGTACCAGGGCGCAGCCAAAGATACGGTAACGGCCGTGGCACTGCTCGGAAAGGGCAAGCCCGCATGGCAGCCGGGCGTTCAGGAAGGGAAATACCTGACGGTAAGAATTCCGGCTTCCGACAAAACGGAAGAAGCTACCGTGGTGATTTGGAAGGGACTTTCGAAGGACAAGGGTGCATTTGAAAAGTTCTGCAAAACAAAACATACTCCGCTTCCCGATTTTAAAAAGGGAGGTCCCGCATTGTGGAAAGAGACCGTGGTTACACAAGGAAAGCTGTCGCCGGATACCGCAGCCTTTGTTACCGACGAGCTTACATTACCCCTTCATAATCCCTGGAAGCGCAATGTACGTGTGGCCGACGTCGGTTTTTTCAAGGATGGCAGAGCAGCGGTGGTGACGTTCGAAGGCGATGTCTGGCTGATTGAAGGTGTCGACCGTAACCTGCGAAGCCTCAAATGGCGGCGGTTCGCTTCGGGACTTCACGAGCCCATGAGCATCGAGATCGTGAAGGACGAAATCTACGTCTTCGACCGGAATGGGATCGTACACCTGCGTGATCTCAACAATGATAACGTGGCCGATTATTACGAGAATTTCTCCAATGTCATGCCGCAGTCCGCCGAGTCGCGCGAATGGGCCGGTGACCTGGTGACCGCTCCTGACGGCAGTTTTTACATTGCCAAGGGCGGAAGTCTCAGCAACGGCCCGGGGATGACAGCGGCAACCGGCAAGGGCTTCCGCGCAGGTTCCGACCAGAATGGCACGATCCTGAAAATCTCGCTGGATGGGCGCGGTTATGAAGTGATAGCCACCGGTTTGAGAGGGCCTTATCTGGGTATCCATCCCCAAAAGGGCATTCTGACAGCATCGGACCAGCAGGGTAACTTCGTCCCCTCCACGCCGATTTTTGTGATTCATAAAGGCGATTATTTTGGCGTGGAACCTACATTGCACCGCAAAGACAATCCGGTGGTGACACCTCCGCTGACGTGGATCCCTCATAGCGTCGACCGTTCGGCGATCAGTCAGGCGTGGATAACAGGGAATAAAATGGGGCCGCTCAATGGTAACCTCATCCATTTCTCCTTTGGACGCCCGGGACTTTTTCGCGTGCTGATCGACAGCACCACGAGTGTGGTACAAGGCGGAGTGGCGGCGATCAATGCCCATTATCCGGCACCCACGTCGAAAGGCGCCATGAACCCCGTGGATGAACAGCTTTATGTGGCTGGTTTCAACCTATGGGGATCGAGTTCCAATGGCATCAGTGCATTACTGAGGCTGCGTTATACCGGCAAGCCCAGCTATATGCTTAACCATTTTGGCGCAGGCAAGCAGGGTATTGTATTAAGCTTCGATGCGCCGCTGGAAAACGGCCCGGCGACAGATCCTAAAAATTTCGAAGTAAAACGATGGAACTACAAACGGACCGAGGAATATGGTTCGGGCCATTTCAAGACAGACGGATCGACGGGGGAGGAGGCCCTGTACGTTGCGGCGTCGTACTTGTCTCCCGACCGGAAGAAAGTCCTGCTGCTCGTGCCGGATATGAAGGAAATCATGCAAGTGGAAGTGAATTACCATATACAGGCGGCCGACGGTAAAAAAATAAACGATCAGTTCTGGTTTACCATCAATGAATCCAAGGAGCTAGATTTGAAACGGGACGGGTTCCAGAACGTCGACCTGGCGTTACTGACCGCCAAGCGACCCGAGACCGCAGTGGTGGCAGTTGCCGAAACGCCGGCTTCGGCTGACAAGGGGAAGGAGATTTTTCAAAAAATGGCTTGTGCAGGCTGTCACTCCGAAGGCACCCGTACCAAGGGTATGTATGGCCCACCGTTCCAGAACCTCTATCAATCTGAAAGGCATTTTGATGACGGCGGCAAGGTGATTGCGGACGAAGCTTATCTGAGAGAATCGATCCTGACACCGTCCAAACGCATTGTAAAGGGCTATAATGAGGAAATGCCGTCGTTTGTCGGTGTGCTTTCCGATAATGATATCGAGTCGGTGATCCTGTATATCAAATCGCTTTCAGGCAAATAGGGTTTAGGAAATGTCTGCGAGGCTAAACGGCAGCTTTCTGATCCGCTGACCTGTGAGATCGAAAATGGCATTGGCAAGAGCCGGGGCAAATGGAGGCAGCCCCGGCTCTCCCACACCGCCTGGCTTCTCGTCGTTTTCCATAATGTGCACTTCAATTATAGGAATGTCGGCGATCCTGGGCATCGGGTAGGTGTCGAAGTTTCCCTGCCTGGCTTTCCCGTCTTCAAATGTAGTAGCATGGATCGTTGCCGCGCCAAGCGCCATCACAATGCTGCCCTCGACCTGTGCGCGGATAATGTCGGGATTGACATACCAGCCGCAGTCCATCAGCGCGATCACTTTATCGATTCTTACTTTGCCATCCTTGCCGCGGGATACCTTCACTGCGTGGGCACAAATACCCGTAAAGCATTCGGTGGCCGCGAGGCCCCAACCCTGGTTCCTGCCGCGTGTTTTCCATTCGGTTAATGTTTCCAGGTGATCCAGTAGTGCACGGTAGCGTGGCTCGGGAAGATGATCCCTGCGAAAATCCAGCGGATCTTTGCCTGCCAGATGTGCCAGCTCTTCGATGAAACTCTCGCATGCGAATCCGTTCGTAGATGCAGATACGGACCGCCACCACATCACGGGTATGGGTGAATGCGTACCTACCCCTCCGAAGCTGTAATGCGGAATGCCTTTGAGATAGGCGGGCAACAATCCCTCGAAATCACCGGTGTTGTAGCCGGGAGCACCGGGAGGCGGGGGTGGAACGGCTGACCATTCCTGGCCGATCCATTGGGTGGCGGTAATGGCCTGGAAGGCGTGGATCTGACCATGGGCATCCACGCCGCCCTTCAATGCATAGAATGCGCCGGGGCGGAAGGGGCCTGTACGCATATCATCTTCCCGCGTCCATACTACCTGTACGGGCGCCTTGATCTCTCTGGAAATCAAAGCGGCTTCGTGAGGATAATCGGGGAACGCTTTTCTGCCAAATCCGCCTCCAAGGAAAGTCATATGCACCGTTACGCGCTCAATTGGCATATTCATCCGGGTACTGAGGTCGGCCTGAATCCAGTTGACCTCCTGAATGGGTCCCCATATTTCGATGCTGTCGGGGCGCACGTCGGCGATGCAATTGAGCGGCTCCATGCAGCTATGGGATTGGTAAGGTGTTTCGTAAATGGCTTCCAGTCGCTGTGTGCATTGGGCATATTCATTTTCGAATTTCGGCTGAGGACCGGATTTATGGAGGTTTTCCAGCATTTGTTTGTCCAGGGACACCGTGTCCGGATGTTCAAATCCGGAATCATCCCAATCTACTTTCAGTACCTTGCGGCCTTGCATGGCAGCCCAGAGTGAGTCGGCCACAACCGCGACTCCTTCGCAAAACTGTGAAAAAACAGAGCGTTCTACCTTAAACACGTGCGTTACGCCCTGTATCTTCCGCGTTTCGGAATCATCGAATGCCCTTACTTTTCCTCTGAATCTGGGGTTGCGTTCCACGACCGCGTAGCGCATGCCGGGTATTTTTTTATCCAGGCCAAATACCGCAGTTCCATTGGTCTTTAACGGAATGTCACGGCGGGGGAGGGATTGGCCGATGATTTTGTAGTCTTTCCGGCTTTTAAGCTCTACAATTTCGGGAACCGGAAGGCTGCGGGCCGTCGCTACCAGATCGGTGTAACCTAGTTTCCGGCCAGTTGGGCGATGCACGATATGGCCATTCTCGGCGTAGCATTCGGTAATGGGCACCTGCCAATGGCTCGCGGCAGCGCGTTGCAGCATCTGTCGCGCGGAAGCACCCGTACGCAGGAGCTGCTGCGCCCACCCGCGGATTGAGAAACTGCCTTCCTGGGGTTGCGGGCCATATTTTTTGGGATTAGCAGGAGCAAAAACAATGTTTACATCTTCCAGTCGCACTTCCAGCTCCTCGGCGATCATCTGTGGCATGGCCTGGTAGGTACCCTGACCCATTTCCGAACGGTTGCACATCAACGTCACCTTTCCTGATCCGTCGATCGAAATCCATGACATCAGTTCTACTCCCGGCGCATGGGCGCTCACGCCGGAATCGATTACCCGGACGACCGCTTCGCCTTTCACCGGAAAGTAGGCGGCCAGCGTGAGGGCAGCACCTGAGGAGGCTGCCTGTTTCAGAAAATAGCGTCTGGAGATACCGGAATCTTTCATGTTGGCGTGGTTAGCGGGTATATCCTGCGGCAGTTTTGATCGCCTTGCGGATACGCGGGTAGGTCCCGCACCTGCATATATTCCCGTTCATGGCCGCATTGATATCCTCATCCGTAGGCTTCGGATTGCCTTGTAGCAGCGCCACGGCTGACATGATCTGTCCGCTCTGACAGTAACCGCATTGCGGCACCTGCTCGGCGATCCATGCTTTCTGGACCGGATGCGAATTGTCGTCTGAAATCCCTTCGATCGTTGTCACCGGCTGATCTCCCACCGCGGATACCGGAAAAGAGCAAGACCGCACCGACGCACCGCTCAGATGTACCGTGCACGCCCCGCATTGTGCGATCCCGCATCCATACTTCGTACCGGTGAGTCCGATGATATCGCGGATGACCCATAACAGTGGCATCTGCTCATCGGCTTCGACAGCGTGGGCTTTGCCATTGACGGAAAGTTGGTAGGCAGGCATGGTGAGGCTGGTTAAAATTATAGTTTCAGCCCAAACCTAAGTTGCCACTGGGAACTGCCAAAATTGAATTGATAAAGGGTTGGTTTGCGGGGATGAAATGCAGGTTTCAGTTGGGTTGTCAACCAATTCCTACTCCTTGATAATCGTTGCAGTTTTCATGAATCCGCCTGGCAGATTGATGAGGACCAGATATATGCCTGTTGCCAGCCCGCTTACATCTATACCGCCCAACGGGATAGCATTCGTTTTGAAAACCGTTTGTCCGGCAGCATTTAGGATTTGAACTGACTGTGTTTGTTGGCTGCTGATGATCAGGCGATCGCGTACCGGATTGGGGAAAATAGCAACCTGCGGTTCAAAAGAAACGCTCCTGATCCGGCTAAATTTAAAGGTTTCGTCATAGTCGACCATTTTAAGCCGATAGAGGTTTTCGCCGGGCAAGGGATTCAAATCAGGAAAGGAATAAGTATTCTCAGAACTGCTTTCGCCAGCCGCATCTACTTTTCCGATCATCCCCCACTGCGTGCCGTTGCCGCTCCGTTGCAATTCGAAATGACTGGCATTGGTTTCAAAGGATGTTGCCCAGGTAAGTAGTACAGAATTTTCCAGTTTGATAGCGGAGAAATCGACCAAAGTCACAGGAAGTGCCGGCTCGAAAATGCGCTTGTTCCGATTCCCGGCGCTGTCGTAGGAATATTTGGAATTTTGCGCTAAAGTCGTTTCTGCGAGAGCGCCTAGCAGGAGAAACAAATAGAGTGTTTTCATGTCAGTGTGTTTGAGGTTTAATGGATTGGGGCTGATGTTAATTTTCTGTACTTAAGTCTATCGGCTTTTCCCCAGGGGGAGAACCACTTAGCTCATTTTTGTGGCCAATTTGCCCTATATTGCTTTGTCGATTCAATTGGTTAATCCTCGGTGCCAAATTCCACGCCACAATATGAGCAAATCTCGTAGCTTGGACAATCACCATTTCCTCCCCAAGGTGGGGTGTCAAGGTATACCCCGCAAACTTTGGAATTCTGTCTATTTATGTTTGTCATCATTTTGCGCTCATGACAAGTTGTGAAACTATATTATTATTCGAATTTTAAATATTGATAGTATTTTGGGGCATTAATGTGATACAAAATATGTCGTAATTCTTCTCCAATGTCGAGGAGTATATCGTCAATATCCTCCTCATTTAGTGTATCATTTTGTAATTTTGGTAAAAGATTATTAGATATGGCACTGAATGATTCTTCCAGATCTAATAGCGCATGAGACAATGTATCAGCCTCACTTTCTTTCTCGTTGTTGAAGGAATTTACTTTTTTAGATTTTTTTAAGATCGTGGCTAGTGCCAAAAGTTGTTTTGCGTATTCCATGGACTATTTTTTAGTAAATCGTTATTAATGCCTG
This sequence comes from uncultured Dyadobacter sp., assembly GCA_965649915.1. Lineage (GTDB taxonomy): Bacteria > Bacteroidota > Bacteroidia > Cytophagales > Spirosomataceae > Dyadobacter. The sequence continues at coordinate 518 of CBFGMV010000022.1, read as the reverse complement.
ATAGTTTCTAAACATGATCGTGTAAATTTTTCTCTATTTTTGTCTGCGTTTTCAGAATCGACTGCATTCCGTTTGCTTCCAGTTGTCGTTAAAAAGACCTTAGGGTTGATTCGCTATATCCTTTTGCTAACCATTCTGCTGCTTCTTTCGCTGCCTTACTTTTCCCGAACGGACTTAGTTTTCTCAATAATGCAAGGCCTTGCAACGCTTTGGTCGGTAAGAAAGAAAAGAATGCGTCGATTATACGAGTCGGATCATTGGATTTCCGTTGATCAATAATCAAGAGAAAAATTCATTGGGTCATGCGGGTCAAAGGCCGGACGCCCTTCTCATCACAGGCTCTCCTTCTTCATTTTTCCTGGTTTCTTTCTTGTCCTTAGTCTTGCTGTCAAGTCTTCCGGAGTCATTGTCCGCACGGGCAGCGGAATTATTTTGATTTTGCGCTGCAATCTCATCCGAAGAAGTAAACCCACCATAAGCCGAACTTTCCCTTCCATCCGGATCAGTAAACCTTACCG
>CBFGMV010000021.1:0-97820 GCA_965649915.1 uncultured Dyadobacter sp. | reverse complement strand
AAATATAATCGGAAAGCTCCATTTATTCAACGATCACTTTTAGGGGAAGCTGACAGAATTGGGAAACCAAGTCGTAAAACTCCATTCCGATTTTGCTACGGTTTTTACTAGAAATACAGGTGAGGAAGACCGGATGTTTCAACTTCTAAAAAAGGCCTACATTGATGCTAGGTATGAAAAGAGCTACAAGATTGAAAAAGAGGAACTGGAATATCTTGGCGGTCGGGTTGCATTGCTGAGGGATTTGACGGAGCGGATTTGTAGGGAGCGGATTGAAAGTTTCAGGGATAATCTTCCTATTGAATGAAAATAACTAATTGCTCCACCTTAATGCGGATTATAACTTCAAGACATTATACAATGTGAAGTTCTATGCGTAAACAATAGCATTGGTATGAAAAGACTAATCTGAAAAAGATTCAGAAATCATCAGCTCCAAGTTTTTATCCTCAATTTTGGGTAAAGCAAGGTGATACCTTTGCCTTATTACCTCAATCACCACACTAATACGAGTGGCTGTCAGTAAATTATGTTCTCGGTACCAATCTGTAAAAATTGCAGTGAGCTTAGTTACATCATCTACACGGCTCCAAAGCCCGGAACCGCTTAAACCTTCTAGAACTGGACCTATCGTCAGTTCTCCATTATCGCTTCGCACAGTTTTCCTTTTCTGGTATTTTGCAACAAGCTTATATTCTCTCCCCAAACCTAGTTTCTCGTGCCAATCTACAACTTCATGAGTTAATAGAGAATAGCTCTTACAGCTAAATGACTGGTTAGCTAGGTTATATTTTATCCGGTTGGCCGGATATCCAAGCAGCAAATACCAATTATCAATTGACTGGCTTGATCCAAAATTTATCCGACGATAATTGAGAAATTGGAAACCCGAGCTTTTCAGGGCAGTGACTGTATCCATCTCGATTTTTACTATACCTATATCAAACTTGTTATTTAACGTTTGCTCGTCTGAATCAAAGTAGTGAAAAGATAAGTCTTTGTGTAGAGGATAAAATTTTTTCTCCAACGCAAATCCTATATTGAGCTCAGAAGCGAGTACATGCCCCGCTGTTACTACAAAATATTGCCCACCTAATTCTAAGAGAACAGAGGTTGCATTAGGAATCGGCTTTTCATAGATACCGCTCTCTACACCAACAAATATTTGAGGCGATAACTTGCGCACCTCATCCTTGATGTGATTCAATTCTTCATTTTGTTCCTCGCTTAGTTTCATAAATGCCAATTCAACTATCCGACAATAAAATTATCATTAAAAGCCATAGTGATTAATTCAAGTTTTCGACTATTGTATTGAGCTTTAAGGTGATTTCAGGGTCGATTTCGTTAGTCTTCATTAGGCTAATAAGCTGATAATAATCTCTCTTGTAAAAATTCATCGGAATTCCTAGCCTGTGGTAGAATTCCGGGAAGATTACGTCAAGCCAATCGTCGGACAATTTGCTATCGAACCAGAACTTGTTTTCTCTGTCTTTTAACACTGCTGGCGCGGTATACTCAGCAACAACGTTGGTCATTGTAGCTTTTAATTTAGATATACCAATTTCCGGATGTTTGAATTCCAATAATCCTGCATGGCGAATCAAAAGATCCGGAAATGCGAAATAATTTTCTAGTTCGCGCCTCTCCCAGAATTGAACTGGTAGCGGAGCGCCGGGATATGGGTTGGTAATTCTATCAAATAATGCATAGCCACGTAATTCAGGTACAAATTCCTTTAATGCAGTATACATTTCTATTGCATTGTTCGGCAAATTGTTTGCAACATACTCTACATTCGCATTCTCTAAAAAAGAAAGTGCTGGGTGCTTCAAACGCTCAGCAAATTTTTTTAACATCTCTAAGTCTGTTGATCCCTCGAGAAAAAGAATATGTTTTTTTAGCTTCGCTAAATAGTAACGTTCCCACCCAATTTCAGTAAGTGCTTTTCGTATATAGTTTATTTGTTTTCTCTTTTTATCTGAATTTAGTTCAATTGCCTGACTGTCAATAACCGCGATAATATTTGATGCGTCGGCGGCCTCTTGAAGCACCACCTCAGAATGCGAAGCGATAATAACCTGTGATTGAGTTTCATTCGCAACAGCGTTAATTAATTGAAAAGCTTCCCGCTGCCTAATTACTTCCAAATGCGCGTCCGGCTCATCAAGTAGCAACGTTGTACCTGGGTGAGCATACATATATGCCAACAACAGTAAGGTTTGCTGAAATCCCCGCCCTCCCGATGCTATATCATATTGGATGTTGTTTTCAGTATATTGAAGTTGCAATAGGCCACTAGATCTAATGTACTCCGGCTCATGCAATGTGGCTCCAAACATTTTTTTTATTGCATCTTTAAGCTTTTTCCAATTCTCCTTCGCAATATTTTCCGCATCCGATTTTGATTCGGGATTGACTATGCTGTAACAAATATTCCTCAGAACTTCGGCTGTCCTTCCTTCGCCAAGTCGTCTGTCAACTGCACCAGGCGTAAGTAAATCTTCTTCTGTTGCTAGTCCAGACATCGGCTGCAAAAAGCCAAATCTTACGGAATTTCCATTTTTTATAAATTCAATATACTCCTTCACATTACCAGTTACCTTACACCCTATTGATTCAGCATTAGAGAATGTGAATTCAGCTTTACAATTCCAATCTTTGCCGGAAATGTCACCCACAATTTCAACGGATAGTCTTATGTGGTCAATGCCCCCACCTTCACGTTTCTCCGTTACCTTCTTATTTCTCCACAAGAAGCGCGCATCTGCGATAGGACTATTTAAGAGATCTTTCCTGTTAATAACAACTGCACCTGCACGATTTAAATCATTCTTTTGATATGCGCCTATGAAGTTGGTAACGCCAATCTCCCAAAGACACATTGCTTGAAAGATCGTGGATTTACCTGCATTATTCGGACCGATCAGCACAACTGATTGTGATAGAGGAAATTCAACAACTTCTAGCTTCTTAAAATTGTGTATAACGACCTTCGTAATCATGGAACAAGCTTGTTAATTTGCACTGTTGGGGAGCCGAAATTTACTGAATTCGACGCAAAGTTTAAGCAGGTGGTTCGGCATGGTTAAATACTCCCATCGGAATTGTTCATTGTTCTCAAATGTGATACAGACCTCAAGCACCTGGAACACGTGTAATTTCTTCGGGATCAGTCTGGTATTCAGGCTCGGCGACGCACTGGGAAGCCATTTAAGAGAAAACATCAAAATGCCAGAATTTACGCTTCAACACCAGGCGACATTTGGGAAAGACGAGGTGAGCAGTGTGTTGCATTTCAAACGCTCAGCCACTACGGATATGTATTTCTTCAACAGCTATGATGCCTCAATGAAACGGGATCAGCAAGGTGAGAAGATCAATCAGTCCTTCTATGTAGGGAAGGATAATAACATTACTTTGAAGGAAGGGCATAACCTTATGAGCGGCAGAGCCGTCAACAAAGACTTGACGAATAAGGAAGGTAAGATCTACAATGCCTGGCTTCAAATGGATTTCAAACAGACTGACAATGCCGGTAATTTCAAACTGAAGCAATTTCACTCGAATTATGGATTTGATCTTGAAAAGGAGGTTGCCAAACATCCGATTAAAGACTTGCAGAACGCGCAGGACAAATCCAGAATGCTGGATTCACTGCAAAAAGGTAACCGGCAGGCAGTGACATTTGTGGAAAATGGTAATGAGCAACGCAGGTATATTGAGGCGAACCCTCAGTTCAAAGCGGTAACAATCTACGATGCGAACATGCATAAGCTTCACAACCGTCAATCCCAGCAAATCTCCCAATCCAATGCACCAAAGCAGGAGCAGAAAGCGTCCCAGAATCTGGATGGTGACGATGGAAAGGACCATCATACAGGGAAGAAAGTCAAAAAATCAAAAGGGATGGCGATCAGCCAATAAGTTATGGATGTTTCATCTCACCTTAACCAATTTTTCAAGCGAATCAGTGTAGACGCCCGGGTGACTGTGACGCATATCAGCGTCTACAGTGCCATTCTTCAAACGACCTGCAAATTGGGCACGAATTGTCTTACTATGTTCAGTTTTGAATTGATGCAGGTGGCGAAGATATCAAGTGGCAAAACGTACTACAAGGTGGTTCGAGAGCTAAGTGATTTCGGGTACATCCGGTACGAACCATCATTCAATAAAAACAGACCTAGCCGTATTATTCTGCCAGAGCTGACAGTTTAAACAATTTTTGAAACAAAATGCTGTGAACGTGGAGCTGATTACCAGGGAAGATTTGCAAAAGTTCAGGCGTGATCTCCTGGAAGATTTGAAGCAGTTTATTTCGGGCTCCAAAACGGAACCCAAGAAATGGCTGAAAAGCGCGGAAGTGAAAATACTGCTCAACATTTCAGCAGGAACCTTGCAAAATCTGCGAGTTAACGGGCAGTTGAAGCCCAACAAAGTTGGCGGAACCTTTTATTACTTACTTCAAGACATCCAGTTCTTGCTTCAATCAGACATAAAATCAGTAAAATAATGGAACGTCCAGTATCAAAATACCTGAACCGCATTCTGGGAGATGCAAGAGTGAAAGTCTGGCACTTAGCATCTCATCCGTAATGGCGTATGGAGCAATCCTTATTGCCTTGGGCATTGGACTCCGCCTGTTCGTAGGCCAGCGCAGATTTAATAGAAGAGGTTACGGTGGTTCTTAGCATTACAGCACCTATCGGTCAGCTCTTTTGATCTCGACATTTGAGGGAGTTCTGATGATACTGTCTGCCGTATCAATCGTCTCAGGTGTATTCTTATTTGTTGTTGAGCTTTTCTACAGTTATTGACGAAAGCCTTTAAATATATCAAAGTTGAACCGCCCGCGATGGGGAGCTGATTAAAGCTTCACATCGTGGGCGGTTTGCATAAAAAAGGGGGAGCTGAGCTCCCCCGATCTTAGTTTAGATTCAGGCTTGAAATTCCGTTACTGGCGAAATCCGCGCAAAGATTATTTGGCGGTAATAAATATGCGCTCACCCTTACCCAACGAACCGGCAGTTTCATATAGAATTCCGTCACCGCCAACAATGCTGTCGAAAAATGTAAACGCATCTCGATTCTGAACAATTTGATAGTCTTTGCCAACTACACCCAATACCGCATTATTATCTGTTCTCATCGTAGCGTAATATCCTGGTACTGGCGTAGATCCTTCGCTAGATTCAACTTGATTCCCCCTGATGATAGCAGTTAAGTCTGCCTTTTCAACCTGGTAGTCTAAACCGGCGTGTTGGATTGCGTCTTTGCTATTAGGATACTGATCGACAATCTGTCCTAGTCCGTGCCAAGCCTTTTTTTTAACCGAGAAAAAACTGTGTTTGTCTGTCTTTTCATCGAAACTGATGTTGTGAGCCATGATCGTAGCTGTTAGAAGTTAGAAATGATTTTCTTTCTTCTTCCTCTCGCTCCCTTTAAATGAATGTTTGACAAAGAAAAAACGAGAAAAAAGAAAGCCCTTCTAACAGTGGCCCCCACATAGCCAAAAGGAAACGGAATAAGCGCCGCAGGCTGACGGCTGCTGTTTAATAATCTAACACCGTAAAAGCGCGTCATTATGCCGTAAGCTTTTGGCTATCTTATCGGCAGGCTCAAAATGGGGCTACTTATTTAGCTGCGCTTTTGCCGAGTTTTATTTGTCCAAACATTGCTTTATGGTGTCTTTTCAGGCAATTTTTCTATCTATCCAGCACAACGCTCAAAATAAGAAAAGCCGCCAAATCTGATTTGACGGCTCATTAACTCTTGCCTAAATCCGCTAATTACTTGTTCCTGTTTTTTTCGCTAATCGACCTTTGAGGGCTTGCATGTCCTCACTTACCTTCAAATCCAGGATTTTAGCATAAATCTGTGTCGTACGGATGCTCGTATGTCCCAACATCTTGGAAACACTTTCTATCGGTACACCGTTTTGCAAGGTAATGGTGGTGGCGAATGTATGCCTGGCCACATGTGAGGTCAGAACTTTGTCAATACCGCAAACAACCGCAATCTCTTTTAGATAGTCGTTCATTTTCTGATTGCTCGGAACTGGCAGAACTAGCCCACGGGACTGGCAAACAGGATCATCATTATAGCGGCTAATTATCTCTAGAGCCTCAGGAAGGAGAGGAATGTGCGATTTTACATTCGTTTTTGTACGTTGGGTAAATATCCATTGCTCACCATCAATCCCTCTGGAAATGTCGCTTCTTTCCAGACTCTGGATGTCTGAATATGCGAGACCGGTGTAACAGCAGAACAGGAAAGTATCCCTAACCTGGGTAAGCCGATCGCTCGCGAATTCCTTTCCGCCGATCATATCTAATTCCTCCTTCGTGAGAATGGCCTTATCAACTTTCTTAAATTTGCCTTTGAAGTTTAAGTATGGGTCAAGATTTATCCAGCCATTTCCAAGACAGATGTTCACGATTTTGCGAAACATCTTCATATGCTTCACCACAGCATTGTTTCCCATCTTACGAACAGAGCGGAGATGAAATTCATAGTCTGCAACGAATCCGAAATCAATGCGACTGATATCGAAGTCTTTAACATTGTAATTAGCCTTTAAGAAATTTTCCGTGTGGCGTCGCAAGACCTCGTACCTTTTGAATGTGCCTATCGCGTATTCCTGGCCGATCAATGAATGCAGCCTCCGATTGTGCTCGATTATGATTGACATGAGCATTCTCTGTTTCGGACCAATTCCCAGAAACTTGTTTTTAATGCTTTCAGCAGTGGCAAGATCCCCTTGTCGAATCAGGGATGCATGAGCATCCAGAAATTGTTGTTCGAGGTTCCCTAGATAGGCATTCAGAGATTTGACAGCTTCTTTGTTACCAAGCATGCGTCCAGCCGCAGCATTCCACATTTTAGGCTCACAATCCCGCCCGGTCGCCATCTCTGATCTTTTGCTATCGACAGTAACTCTTAGGTAGATGGGCACTGGCCCGTCTTGATAATTTCTCGGCTTCTTCAAATAGAAAAGCAGACTCAGCTTTGTTTTCATAACCATTCTCTGGTTTAAAGGTTAAACAAATGTAGTCTTGCAAGCCTAGTCAGCGCAAGATGTCCATCGCGTGGACATGTTGTCTTTCAATTAGTTACGTGATTTCTGGTGAGTAAACTTTGCAGGCGGATTGACTCACCGAATTACTCACCAAAACTTTGAGAATATTTGAACGTTTTGGTATAGTAGAGGCAAACAAAAAGCCTGCAATCGTTTGATTTGCAGGCTTTTGATGCTTTTTGTTACTTCTTCGAGTGATCCCGCTGGGAACATAACCTTGGATCTATTTTTTAGGTAGTGGATTTCGGATTCAATTTTGCCTTGGTGGACGTCGCGTTCGCGTCATTTCCTGAGTTGATTGTCTCTAACAGCGCCAAAAGCTTTGTAAGTTATTCGATTTCAGTCCCCTCAACTGCACCTCACGGGACAAGTCCAAATTAAACGGATTTGTCCCATTTTTTTTTGCCTTGTAACTTATTGGAAATCTGATAGATAAGGTCGATCCCTTCGTTTAAGCGTGGTTGAACTTAAATATCTGCCAGTCTCCATGACAGACTTGATGGATTCGCATAATCCAGCTGCATCTGAGCTCTTTGGCACAAAGCCATGCGCCCCAGCGTGCAGATAATGCAGGCCATATATCCGCTCTTCACAATCTGCAAATACCAGGATACGGGCCGAGCCTTGCCGCTTTCTAATCATTTTGATCAATTCAAATCCGTCCTGGCCGGGCAGCTGCGCATCGAGAATTGTCAGGTCGAACGAATGTAGTGAAAGCTGATCCACCATTTCGTAAAATGAGGCTGACTCATAAATCAAAGGCCGTTCGAGTAACTGTCTTAAAAGTGCTTTTGCAGCGTGCCTGATGATTTGAAAACGATCAACAAGTAAAACATTCATCCAATACCGGTTACGTAAAAGGTTTGCCTTGATAAGCTAGACGTAAAGCAGATAGTTTCCGCGAACCATAAATTCTTACTTTCGGTAGGTCTTGACCCTGACTTATCTAATACGGCTCTAAGACACTGACTATCTTCCGACCTGTTAACTTGTTTTGTGTGATGTTGTTCCGTAGATTATTAGTTAGGATCGTGCAGATTAGTGAGTTGACGATGGGAAATATTCTAATTGTGGGTGAGACGACAGACGCCTTAAATCAGGTTCGTTCCATTATTTCGAGACATTTAAAGCAGGCCAATATTGACGTTGTCAGGCCAGAGAATGCTTTGGGTCTAGTGCTGATTAATCGTATAGCCCTGACCGCATATGTGGTTTCACCACCAAAGAAGCCAGACTTAGGTGTAATCTCGGAAATCAGATCTGTGTCTAGTAAAATACCGCTTCTTATCTACGGTGATTTCGACTTTTCGCCTTATGATGTGATTTACCTGCTCAGCAGGGGGTGCATGGCCTTTTACCTGATAATTCCAATGTGTCAGAACATATAAAGGCGATTGATTCGCTGCTCCGGGGAGACTCGTATGTGAATGATGAAACTAAGCGTCAAGTAGTATGCCATTTGCTGGGTTGATAAATTGCGGGGCGCATGCGCTATGGTCGATCTAGAATAGGATCGCACAGTTCCCCAGGTATGTTAGCCGTCATCAAAGATGGATAACGCTAAACACCTATTTAAACTCTTACTAGCCGTTCAAAAACGAACACAACCTGTTGAAATCCGGACAACAGTCAGTTGTTGAGCGGTCTTACAGGCAATTTTAGCCATGTTTTTGAGAATGGCATGAGTATTTCCTTGTTACGTAAGAAATATTTCCTACCTTATAAATACCTGATGAAAACACTCATTATTCTGTTGATGGTAACTTGTTTCAGTTTTACCAATATGCTCTGTGCCCAGTCACGTCTTCTACACATTGATAGTTTAGTAGACTGGCATTTTGCAAATTCGGAACTGTCTGGCAATATCCTAATCGCCCAAAAAGGAGCCATATTCTATCAGAAATCGCTCGGTCTAGCGGATGTCCCCAACAGAGTGCCGTTGGATGAGCAATCAGCCTTTGAATTAGCCTCTGTCTCTAAGTTATTCACCTCAGTAGCCATCCTACAATTGAAACAAAAGGGAAAGCTCAGGCTGGATGATCCGGTAAAAAAATACCTCCCCATGTTCAGGTATCCACAGATAACCATCCGACATTTGCTTTCTCATACTTCCGGATTAGCTGATTTCCAGATGTTGGAGAAACCTTACGCGACCGACACCAGTAAGATATTTACGATCGCTGATTTAGTTCCGGCCATAAATCAGTCGGATGATGCGGTAAGGTTTAATCCCGGAGAAAAGTGGAGCTATTCCAATAGCGGATACGGTTTGCTGGCTTTGATCGTGGAAAAGGTGAGTGGCCTGCCATTTCCATCCTATCTGACCAGGTACATTTTTCAGCCCACCGGTATGAAACATACCTATGCCAGCAGCCCGCTCCTGAAAGTTGCCGACGCACATCGGGTGAAAGGCTACGATTACCCTAACTACGCCCCCTGGCTTCGGCATCGAATCGATTCACTGCCACGAAATCGTATTGAGCTGCATAATCTGGGCGGAATACTTGGGCCATCAAATGTGGTGAGTACGACCGGCGATTTGCTCTTATTTGACCGGGCACTGTATAGCTCTAAGTTGCTCAACAGTTCCACATTACAAGAGACATTCAGGCCAACTCGGCTCAGTAATCAGGAGCTGGCCAGCGCGGGTTGGGGGAACACTTCTTGTTATTATGGGCTGGGGTGGATGATACTAAAAGATACGACCTCTGGCAAAGTGGTTTTCCACAGCGGCGGTATGCCCGGAGCCGTTACATTGTTTTTACGTAATATCACTAAAGATCAAACGGTAATCCTGCTCAATAACGTAACCCACCGCGGCACTCATGGCATTGGGGTTAATTTGTTTAAGTTATTAAACGGCGGTTCCTTAATTGCTGACAAACAATCTCTGGCGAACCTGTATGCCCGGACGCTGATTAAGTTCGATGCCGAGTCGGCACTGGAAAAAATCAACGTCTATAATAACGATACGACCCACTATTATCTAAACGAGAGAGAGATGAACCTGCTGGGGCTGCAAATGTTCTATAATGGTTATCAAAAAGCGGGTTTGGAGGTTTTGCGATTAAATACGGTTTTGTATCCCGGCAGCTCGAACGTTTATGATAGTTATGCGGAAGGACTAAAAGTAGTCGGGCGTCGACAAGAAGCCATTCTAATGTACCGTAGAGCTTTGGAACTCAATCCGAAAAACAAAGGAGCCGTGCGAGCATTGGTAGACTTAATCCCGCAAAAAGAGTAGCCTTACAAAAGGGATATCGAGTTGCCCTTTGACGGATGAGGACCAACTCACTCAAGTACCACCATCAGATATATTTATCCCAGTTTACTTGAACAATTCCTGCGTGATGACGAAATGACCGGTAATGTATAGATGACGCCCTGTCACTTTCAAAACAACTGTGTCGTATAGGTGCAGCAGGGCCGGTATGTTTTTATGCTTCTCTGATTATGCGGCGTATATCAGCAACGTAATTTACCGTCACCTCCATTGCCGAAGCGATCTGATTATCAGATAGTAAAGATTGCTTGACCAGGTTTCGTACAGCATTCTCGGTTCTTTTCTGATCACCCTCCTTACGACCTTTCTCTACAAAAATATCCAACGTGCTCATAACGGTTCCTTTGATTTGAGTGGGTAGTGATGTTATCAGTTCAATGATTTGCTGCTCGTCATATCCCTTATAGGAACGGACTAACCGGAAGGGCAGACATCGTTACTAGGGAGCGCAGTTTAGCAGAAAGATTGTTCGCCATGGTTAAGCGAGGTGGATAACAACTGTTATTTCGGATTCGATCAGGGCTGTTTGAACGAAATAACATGAGCGCGCAAAATTTTCGCGATATATAGTCAAGATGGGAGATCGATACCCAGCATTTAGCAGTTCCACGATAGTGTCTCGTTATTCTATTTCTGCGTTGTTAATATGCTTATGGAGTTTCCTCCTGTGATATCGATAGGAATTATAAGATCGTCCTAACCACTTGTGCTCAAAATAAAACCTCTCAGCAACGGTCAATTTGTATTGATCTCGAAGATCGATAGTTTCGAGAGTCGCACTGCCTAAATGTCTAACATGTGAGGTTAGGACCAACCCATGCTTTACTGAGTTTTTTTGCAAAGTATTTGCAAAATCGTTGTCAGCATACCAGAATCTATACTGAGGGTCGAACAGGCCTATTTTTGAAAGCAAGTCCCGTTTGACGAAAAGGCACCAGCCGGCAATATGTTTGCGGACTTCGTAACCATAGACCACATCAGTTGGTGAGGAGATCTCGAAAAAAGGATGGGTAATTGGGCAATACGGTGACGCACTGAGAAGCGTGTCATCTTTTGAAAACTGCTCAAGCATTTTAGACGCCCAATGTCTCTCAAAAATTAAGTCGTTATTGCAAACACATACGTACTCACTTTTTGTCGATTTGATTCCAATATTCACATAGCGGTGAAACCCAAACTTAGCTTTAGGATAAATTGTTCGCGAACCGGGATATTGGTACGGCTTAATTTCTTTATGCGATTCTATAACCAATATGTTGAAGTTTACTGTTTCCGAAATTTCGGATGATCGAAGCGATTGGATAGCATTATTGGTAACTGCACGTAATTCATCAGAGCTTCCGCAACTCAAAATAATAATATCAACATTAGTCGATTTTAGTGAGGCGTACTTGTTGACCATAGCGTCAAATTTGCGTTTTTTGGCTTTTCCATAGCCACTTCGAACTGGTTTGATCAATAGTTGACCTGTGGGAAACCTTCTAGAATTGGCCCCTAGACAAAGTATGTCAAATCTTTTAAACCGAACTGGGAAGGTAGTTGTCTTCCATTGAAAAAATATGTCGGCGTAAAGGTGACCTGATTAAGCTCTGTCCAGGAATGCATTGCTTTGAGATAATCATCCTGATCTGTAAGCGGTGTTTCAATTGGAAATCTGCTGGCGAACTTACTGTAATCCTTATTTTTGTTCAAGTACCAATCGTCCAATGCAGGTTTCACCTCTCTGGCTTTCCCCTTTCGGTAAAGGGCAAGAAAATGCCTGACGGGGTTCATACCTATGTCATAATTTGAATAGGATGTATTATATATGATCTGTACTCTTACATTATCACTACTTGCTAACAATTCCTTGATGTCGGGATGCGCGTTAGAGCAAGGATCGCAATATGGATTGCAAACCTTGACAACAGTATTTTTTGCATCGGGATTACCCAAAATGATTCCAAGACTATCATTGATGCCGGTCGCGACTTTTTGTGTGGAAAGGATAAAGTCAAAAATGTGCGGGTTTGACTTGATTCGATTCAACTCAAATTTGATTGAGTCGCTTTTTAATGATTTTAATAGAATTGGTTTGATCATAAACCATAGCACGGGGGCTAAGAGATAAATAAACAACAATTGCCCCACTTCTTTAATACTTACCAAAGTAGATGGCAATGTGTTCACTAAATCATCCACTAAATTTGTCGAACCCAAACTTACTGAGACTACAAATTCAAGAAATAGCAGTCCTTGCACCGAGAGGCAAAGCGGGCACCACTGTTTAATGACAAAGTATTGATAGAAAAGTGAATATGCGATAAACGGAAGGACTAAAATATTTAGCCAAATCACAAGTATCATTTGTGAAGGAAATAGCAGCATATAAATCCATCCTCCAGTGAAATAAAACAGTCCGACCTCGCTCCAACTTAACCAGTTAAAAAGTTTTGCCTGTGTGGAATTGAGGACAGCGTTACAATCACTTTTTGAACCCACACCTGAGCAGAGGGTTTTTAATGCCGAATTGTATTTGTCGACTTCAAGCCAGATCAACAACGCCGTTACCACTATTCCAGCCAACTTAATTATTAAGGCGAGTATATATTGAGAGGATAAGAGTAGGGAATGATCTAGTCCAAACAACATAGAAGCAAATATGGTCCACAAAACCGTCAACGTCGCAGCACTTATATAAGCAATGTATTTTCGAGATTGCTTTTTCTTCTTAGCAAAGTAGTTTTCGTCGCCTGATTTATCGGAAATTTCTGTCAGCAAGGCAACATCTTGCCATTGGCTAAGAAAAGTAGCACGATCCTCGATTTTTTTTTTGCCTGAGGAGTCAAGATAGTGGATATTATTAGCTTCAAGCTTTGTCACGACTTTTAGCTCGCCGCCCGCATAACCGATAAATGGCTCGGGTAGGGTGTCTATATCCAGGGCAGATATTCTTATCGCCGCGTTGTCAATGTTCCATTTGTTTAAAGAGTCGCTTACGCTTAGCAAGCTAGGATAATCCGGATGAGATAGAATCGTATCCCGAACTGTATCGTTTGTAATTCTTAGATTCAGCTGCTTACAGATTTGTTGAGTTACATTAACAAGGGGTTCGTTAGTATAGAATATTGATCCCAACATATAATTAAGATAGGTTTAGTTAACTATGGCACTAGCTAAGTGATTTTTCGAAGTGATAGGCAGGAGCGCATATTTTGAATTCGAGCGCCGGCGCTTATTCTGTCAATCGCAGTTAGTTCTTCATTTATAATAATGCTTTGTTTTGTATTAAGCCATATTCCCATTTTATTCGTGGACAATTGAGATAGGCCTAGATTAAAATCATCGTCAGTTTTTAGCTCATTCAAAATACATGAGTACAGACTTCGAAAGATGATCAAATAGTCAAATGAACTGAAGTTACTTATCCAGAATAGATAATCGTTAATTGGAACCGCATGATCGAAGCCGATAGCGTTTCCAATGAGCACATCGACGCCAATGGAATCCGCTAGCAATATTTGCCTAAAAAGGGTTAAGGTGTTTTCATTGAATAATTTAACCTGATTATTTTCCGAGAAAATGAAGACATCGTCGTCACTTTTCTCTGCCATTTTTACACAGCGTTTTAATAAATCTTGGAAATTATTTGTAGCCTCCTCTATTTTTGATTGAATAAAATATACACTTATATTCTTTTCTATTGTCGAATTAGAACTCATAGCAGATTCAGCAGAGTTATCGACAATGTAGTAAGATAGTGTTAGATCGGATAGTGCTGAATTTTCTACATCAGAAAAGCGTTTCATTGCGCTGATATAATAGGCTTCACCCCGTAACATATAGTTTATTGCCTGGCTGCTGTCGGCAAAGAGCTCAATTACTTTACCTGGCTTGTTATTCCTGATAGTCACGTCCGAATATCCAAAATCGCTTTGGATGGATATGAATGGGTAAATGAAAGCTTTTCTGGTTGTAAGCGAAGAAAGTTTTAAATCCGCTGCATCGTGCTCAGAAAAAGAACTTTCTAAAATCCGAGAAAATAAGCTTTTATGAATGATTGTGAATTGAAGTCCAGTAAAGCTTTCGGTCCAATAGAGTTGGCTGCTTATACTAAAAGTACTCCTAAGCCAGCTGACCCCGCCGGCCACTAAATTAATACCAAGCTCTCGTGCTATACGTATATTAAAAAGGAGCGTGTCGGGATGGTAGTGTTCCGTAAATTTGTGATCATCCTCGCAAAGAATTATGAACTGAGATTCTATTTCGCAGTTTAACTTAATAATGTCAGTAATTGTCGACCAAAGCCCCAGTGCACCTGTTGGATGGCTTATTGCTTCAACAATTTTAACCGAGAATTCGGCCCTGCCTGCGAATTCCGACAGGACGTGAGTTTTCCTGTCAGTCCTGTGCCTGAGATTGATAATAAAGGTAGGGATCGGGAACATCAATGGCCGCAGTTAGGCAGGCGGGGAAATGTGTTCCCCGCCTACTATTAGCCATTACATATAGCTCCAATGAGGTTACAGCTACATTGGGTCGTTCCTGATGGAGCGTAACATAGTGCCGACATGCCGCTACCGTCATGACATATACCACAGCTTCCGCTGCCAGCCATGATTTTTTTCATTTCGTCTCTTGATAGACGATCTGTTAGATTGTTAAGTTTAATCTTCTTCATGTTTGTAAAATATTAAGTGATAGATACATTGAATACAATTGTAGACTTCCTTATTTACCCACCAATTGGCCCAGCTGTTGTGTAAGTGCTGCGGATGACGGCCCAGTAGCGTTTTCACTCACAATTGTTCCATCTTTGATTTATAAAAGTTCATCTGGCAATGGCTGCGAGGAGATAATGCCTCCAAATAATTTGGATTATCAGTCGAGGATTGGTTTAACTGGAGTCCAGCGGACAATGATCCACTATCGATTGCTGTTTCCAGGTATTAACGTTACGATCAATGGAAAGAAACATAAATTAATGTCTGAAGTATCCTTAAAATGTTCGATTAGCTTTTTGATGATGGAAACAATTTAATCGCAACGAATTAATTGTTGCGCTGTGTAGTTGAACCGCTATGAGGGTAAATGTATCAATTGAGTTACAAAATTCCAAAAAAAAATTATTTTTGTCCTTTTTTTAAATGGATAGTCGCGGCGAATTGTGCCCGCATTGACATTATAGCATGTAAGGCTATCAAGTCAGGAATCGGCTGAGCTCAGCAAGCTTTTCAAGGCAAGTGCAGAAAGGTATCTGAGTGATTTTGCAAGGAAGAAATTGCTCGGTAAACCTGTCCTGGTCGCTACCCGAAACGCATCGCAGGACGGGCTCATCGAGCAGCTCGCAGGACTCCGCACCGAGCTCTCACGCCTAGGCACAAACTACAATCAGGCGGTCAAAAACTACATGCCCTCTCGCGCATCAAGGACTTCGAGCACTGGCTGGTTACCTATGAATTGGACCGCAGAAAGCTGCTGTCTCGGGTAGAACATACCGGGCAGGTGATCGCTGAATTGGCAGGGTTATGGTCGCAGTAATTCACAGTGGATCGTGTCTCAGGGAGGCGCTCAATTACAACGAAAATAAGGTCAAACTCGGTGTTGCCGAGTGCATCGATGCTGGTTATTATGTGAGGCTGCGGAAGATTTGAGCTATCGGGACAAGTGCTCTAGGCTACAAAAATTGATGGACCTCAATAGTCGGACGAAAGTCAATACGCTGCATATTTCACTGAATTTTGCAGCAGAAGACAAGCTAGACAAGGCATCACTCACGCAGATTGCAGGCGTGTACCTGGATAAGATAGGCTTCGCATCGCGCCCTATCTGCTGTACGAGCACCGGGATGCGGCTCATCAGCACGTGCATATTCTGACCACTAGTATCCTTGCCAACGGAAAGGCGATTAATCTTCACAATATCGGGAAATCCCGCTCGGAGGCTGCCCGTAAAGAGATCGAGAGCGAGTACTCTTTGGTGTGGGCCGAAGACCACAAGCGACAGGTTTTTGAGCTTAAGCCTGTGGCGCTTTCTCCCTTACAGTATGGGCGTGCAGAGACAAACCAAACCATAGCTAACCTGCTGCTGTGATGAAAGACTACCATTATGCATCGCTCGCTGAGTTCAATGCGGTTCTTGCACAGTACAATGTCTATGCCGATCCGGGTGCCGAAGGATCCCGCGTTAAACGAGGTGCAGGTTTGTTGTTCCGTGCTTTGGACGTGCTCGGACAAGGCGTTGGAGTGCCCATCAAAGCCAGTAATTTTCATTTTAAACCGACTTTAAAATCATTGCAAAGCCGTTTTCTCGTAGGCGAAGTCGCCCGTGAAAAGTATTCGGCACGCTTGAAGAATACGATTGACAAGGCGGTTTCCGCCACTAGTTTCGGTGATCTGTTTGCCCTTCAAGAGACGCTAAAATCAGAAGGAGTAGCGCTCGTTCTGCGCACGAGTAAGACCGGTTTGACCTATGGGCTTACCTACGTCGACCACAGGACCAAAGTGGTGTTTAACGGAAAGTATTTACCCAGTTCGGAGCAACTTACAGGGTTATTATCAATACATTGTCGCTTCGGCGATCCGATTTTAAAAAATCAGCGAACTCCTTAGTCATCCGAGTCCCCTGTTGTACCATATTCCAATCCCTGCTGATGATCTCGCCAGCGTCCTTGACTTCCCAGCGCCGACGCTTGATGCAGAGTGTAACCTTTTGATTTCGAATCGGAAAGTCCTGAATGTAGATCTCGGGTAGAAAACCCTTAGATTCTACTTTTCGCCTTTATATTCGGAAGGGGTGGGGCTCTTCCAGGTAGATGTGCAGACCAGTGAGGCCTTCAACGATTTTGGAAACTTCGAAATAATCGAGAATACCCTCGGGCAACAGGAAGCGGACTAGTGTTAAATAGGACTCTTGCAATGGATTCAATGTTGATTCATTGCAAAACAACTGACTTTTTGAATGCCCCACAACTTTTCGGACTGATCCTTGATCCTCCCAATTACAGTCAATGCGTAACTAGTCGCGTAACTAACGAAAAAGAAAAGAGCGTAAGTAATTTATTTTCAATCACATACGTTCCTTCTTTATGCCCGCAACCGAACAAATATCGAACCAATTTCTGGACGACCTGAAGTTAATTTCAGTGTTAAAAGCCTGATAAAGAGATTAGCGATATTTCTGTGCGTCGTAGCTAGTGTACGTTTATACCGTCGTTATTGTGCACTTGAGTCACTAGTGTGAATACCTGATTATGCACCGCTGGACTATCTTTTGGTATAGTTTGAGTCATAATGCGCCTGATAAACTGTAATTTGTGTTTGCCACCAAGGCGCCCACATACAAGCGCTGGTTTGTATGTGGACACGAGCGAATTTGAAGCCGGCAGTGTAGTTACAGATATGAGGACTAAAATTTTAAAGTGCGGACGTTGCTTGGTTTAATTTCTTTCATAATCAGTAGTTAAAGGCATACGTTTTGCTTACCACTCATTGAGTGGTAAGGGCAACCATGTCCTAATTTTAGTCATTATATTAGGTCCATAACATGCCAGATAAAGAGCAACCCCAATTGGTTTCAGTCCCCACTGTCTATGAGACTGCCTTCCATTTAATTGATCAGGGCTTCTGCCTGATGGAGAAAGTGATTACCGGCAATGAGCAGTCCGCTGATTTTCGCTATCTGCTGGTCAATCCGGCATTCGAAAGACACACCGGATTACAAGATGTCATCGGTAAAACCATTCGGCAAATGGTGCCAGGAGTAGAAGATAGCACGATGGCGATCTATGATCAGGTTACCTTAACGGGGCAGTCTACCCACTTTGAGACCTATGTAGCCCATTTAGATCTCTGGATAGAGGCCAATGTATTCCGTATCAGCCCCGAACCCGCTCAAATTGCCGTTTTGTTTACCAACATCACTGGCCGCAAACGGGCCGAAGAAATAGCGGCTGCCGAACTGCGCGACACACAGTTGTTGCAGGAACTTTCGGCGCGGCTCGTTTCGGAAGAGAACGCCCAGCCGATGTACGACCAAATCCTGATGGCAGCCATTACGCTCACCCGCGCCGACGCGGGAACGGTGCAGATCTACGACGCTCAAACCAAAGAACTCGTCCTGCTGGCCACTCATGGCTTCGGGCGTGAGATGACCGACTATTTTCACCGCGTGAACGCCGACAGCCATACCTCCTGCGGTATCGCCCGTAAAACCAACCAGCGCACGTTTGCGGATTTCAACGAGGGCGACTCCGACAAGGCGATCCGAATGCACGTACAGGCCGGTTATCGAGGAGACGATGAAGTCACTCGGGGCGAAGATCGGATCGCACTTTCAAGTATCTAACGTCGCATTCGGCGAGGTCGACGAACTGTATGAGGTGGTGACGGTCGCTCATGAGTGGCGTGCGGCGGACGCGCTGAGCTTTATAGGCGAATACCGCATCAGCGATTTTCTTGACGACGACCTTCTCCGCACGATGCGCGCAGGTGAGGTTTGGGTGATGAGCGACGTAATGAACGACGCTCGGGCAAACGCCGAAAAGATCGCCGCGCTCGGGATCGGGGCTATGGCGAGCGTGCCTTTTGCTCGCGACAACGAATGGCTCTTCAATCTCACCCTCTACGATCGTCAAGCACGTTACTGGCGCGAAGACGAGGTCGACCTGCTTCGCGAATTAGCAACCCACATCTGGACACGGCTTGAACGCGCCCGCGCCGAGGAGGCCTTGCGCGAGACACAAAAGCGCTTCGAATCGATTGCCAACCTGGTTCCCGACCTGCTGTGGGATAGTGAGCCCGATGGGTCAACCAACTGGTATAACCTCCGTTGGCTGGAGTATACCGGACAGCTGTTCGAAGAGGCCATTGGTTGGGGCTGGACCGACGCCATTCATCCCGACGACCGGGAAGCATCGGCCAGGCGCTACGGTCAGGCCGTGGCAGCGGGCGAACCGTTGCGACAGGAGCACCGGATCCGGCGCCACGACGGCGTGTATCGTTGGTTTGTCGTTAATGCCTCACCAATCAAGGACCGGGCCGGTGAGGTGGTCACCATGTATGGCGCAGCCACTGACATTCACGAAACCAAACGCCTGGAAATGACTCTTCTGGAAGCGGATCGGCGCAAAGACGAGTTTCTGGCCATGCTGGCTCATGAATTGCGTAACCCCATGTCGACCATCCGTTCGGGGCTGCAAATCCTAACCCTGACAACCGGTGGAGATGAAGATAGCACTGGGGAGATGGTGGCCTCTACCCTGGACATGATGAATCGACAAATGGATCACCTGGTGCGCATGGTCGATGATCTGCTGGACGTAAGCCGTATCAGTCGCGGCAAAATCGAACTGAAAAAAGAGCGGATCAACTTAGTCGAGATCGTAGGTCAGGCAGCCCAGTCGGTGCGGGGTTGTATCAGGAGCATGGCCGAACCCTGCAACTCACGCTGCCCACGGCTCCGATTTATTTAGCCGGTGATGCCACACGGCTGACCCAGGTGGTGGCCAATCTGTTAACCAATGGGGTACGCTACACGGGCCCGCATGGGCACGTCTGGTTAACTCTGGAACACCAGCATCAGGAAGCGTTAATCCAAGTTCGCGATAATGGCATCGGCTTAATGGCTGATCAACTGTCGGCCATTTTTGAGCTGTTCGTGCAGGTCGACAATTCGTTGGCCCGTTCGAAGGCGGTTTGGGCATCGGGCTGACACTGGTCAAGCGCCTGGTGGAACTGCACGACGGGCAGGTGGCGGTTCGAAGTAAAGGGCTGGGTCAGGGCAGTACCTTCAGCGTTCGCTTACCAACACTGGAAGTTGCTCCGCAAATTATCCCTGCGCCGAACGGTGAAAATCCAGCCAAAGGCGCCAGCTCTGACCGGATTTTGGTCATCGACGACAATGCTGACGCGGCTCAGACTTTGAGCATGCTATTAAAGCTGAAAGGCTTTCAGGTTCACACGCGTAACAGTGGTCAGTCAGGCATCGAAGCTGCTCAGGAGTTAAGCCCAAGGGCTATTCTGCTAGACCTGGGCATGCCGGGGATGGATGGGTATGAAACGTGCCGGCTAATTCGGCAGCAGACCTGGGGACAGACGGTGGTGGTAATTGCCTTATCAGGTTATGGTCAGCAGGAAGACCATCAGCGGACAAAGGAAATGGGCTTCGATGAGCATTTGGTCAAGCCGGTGGATTTAAATGAGTTAACGAACCTACTGACCAGACTGTTGGACTCGGGAAGATCAGTGTCCTAAAACAAGAGGAAACCAGGGACATTTAAATCTCCCAAATCTACGATTGCCCCGCTTTCTTCGAAGTACTGTTTTTGGTTGCTTTCCGGCCCTGAACAGTCGAACCGGATTTTTTCCGGCTCGATTCGTTCACACGACCTGGTCGATAAAGCCCGGGTCCGGGCCCAGCCCAGTGCAAACGGGTTTCGAGGTTATCTGTGAGACATCGGACATTGTTCAATCCACCAAAACATTCAAATCAAGTTAGGTTCTGGATTCGGCAATTGTTGTGCATCAATATACGATCATGTTTACATCGCTTGACGTGATTTTCTTGTAAGGATTGGCGAGGAATGATTTAACAATGGGGCGCATGGAATTGCCAATCACGCCGTGCCCTTTATTTTTAAGCAAGAAACGCTGACTGTTGGGCATGTAATGGCTAATGCGGTCGATGTACAAGGGGCGGCAGGCGGGGTCGAGCTCGCCGTCTGCAAGAAGAGCTGGGACAGTAGAATAGTAAGGATGCTTGGTATTTGGGCTGATCGGAGGTACTTTCCAGCAATCGCACATTTCGCGGTAGACATCGTTGATGTGGAAGCCCGCTAGATAGGGGTAGATCTTTTCCAGTTCTTTTCGAACTTTTTCGGAGTGATAGGCCGTTTGATCGGCACAGTATACCGACAAGCGCATGCCGTCCGGCGCACCGTCTCTGCGAAAGAAACCATCGAAATAGGGGCGGATGTAGGGTTGGTGATTGCCGTTTGCCATATCCGTAATGATGCGGGGCAAATCCTTCCGGCCGGAGTCATCGTAGAGCTTGTCGAGGATGATGGTCAGCAGCTCGTTTTTGGTGTATCGGATGCGGATCGAGTCATTGGTACGAGGTTCCAGGTACGGTAGTTCAAAAGTTTTGGTGGCGATGGAAGTGAAGTATTGGTGAAAACGGCCCCTAAGCCCGCCGTAAAGGTGATGGCTCGCGGAGTCCCTGGCAATATCTCCAAAATAGATATGTAATGCTTCCATAAAATTCACCGGTTCATCTTCATCGATAGGGACAAATGTCGGAAGCGGCGAATCCAGGATAAGCGAGCGGATGCGGCTGGGGTCACGTTGCAGTACAGCCGTCATCAGGCCACCGCTGTATGATACCCCGAACAAGTTTACCGAATCGATCGCCAATGCTTTCAACAAATCGTGGATGTCCGATACGGTTTCGTCGGTATTGTAGCCCGCAATATCAATGCCGCGCTTTTCGAGCGCGATCTTGTATTTTTTCAGGCCCACGATAGCCATGCTGTCTTTGTTTAAGTTGCGGCGGGTGGCTTCTTTGAGTGCTTTATCGAGTTCGAAAGTGCGCAGATAGGGTAATGCAAAACGGGTCCCGCGCTGCTCGAAAACAATGCAGTCCCGGTCTTCGATGAACGGACTTTTGGCAAGCCCCGCCGCCATTCCCAATGAGCTCCCGCCCGGCCCACCAGCCGAAAAAAGTACCGGGTCGCGGCGCTTGTCCGGATTTTTGCTTCTCACGACGATGAATGGCAGCTTGATCAGGCGTGCATTTTTCTTGCTGCGGTTCTCGGGAACAAGCAGGTAACCGCATTGCTTTTGAAAACTGCTATCTGGCAAGCCGGGGCCGGCCATGTAAGATTGCTTTGCATTGTCGGGGATCGTTTTCAGAAAATCGGGATCCACACGGAAGTCGCAGCCGGATTGCTCAATTTTGACGAACTGCGCGGAAAGGCGGCTGGTGCAAAGGATAATGATCAGACAAAGGGTGGTCAGACGAAGCATACAATATTTTTTTTCAAATTTAGGTAGCTGTCAGTATCTTCGTCAAGGTAAAAAACGGACAATTGAAAGAGATATTCGACCCGATCCGCGATCATTATACATTCGCCCAGCCTTCCGGCGAGCTTGCGAACCATATCGATTTTTTCTCCGAATCCATCGTCAATGATAGCGCGTTTACCGTCGAGATGTTCCCCAGCTGGACACCGACGATGTACTTCAATCTCGGCAATCCTTACCGCATTTCCTTGCACACGTCTACCTGGAACGTACATGCCGATGGGGATATTCTCGTACTTCGTGACCTGCCTACCACACGTCATAACCAGCCTGGCGACCGGATTTTTACAATCAAATTTCACCCTGGCGGATTGGAGACCATTCTAGGTGTATCCCAGGTTCAGCTCAAAGGAAGGCTCGTTCCGCTGCATCAGATATTGCCCGCAAGCGTGATTGGGCAATTGAAGAGCAGCCTCACCTTCGACGCCCGCCGACAGGTTGCCGAAATATTTTTTCTGAATAAATACCGTAAACGGGAAACCGATCATTATCTGACCTTGGTGCAGGATTTGACGGAAACCTACCATCAAACAAGTCTACAACTCAACGTGAGCCAGCTTGCCGAAAAGCATTTCATTAGTTCGAAGAGCATTAACCGCTACTTTCACCGCGTGATAGGCATCAATCCCAAGGGCTATTTCTCGATACTCCGTGCCAGGACAGCACTCACAGCTTATGCCGCGAGTCATGAGTTTGACCCATGTGCATTTGGCTATTACGACAGCAGCCATTTCTACAGGGAAGCGGTGAAATTTACGGGTACCCATTTATCAAACATTTAGTATACTCGGAACTGATTGTTTAGAGCAATTTATCTGGTACGACGTCAGTGGTCTGGTGCAGGCCACTGTCTGTTTGTGGATACCATCTGGTATCAAGAAATTTTGATATGATTACTTTTCGTTATAGATCACTTTCGAAAATTAATCCGATGGTTTAAGTGTACTGCGGGCTAGGGCGTGTAAGTTATGGTCAGATGAAGTTCGGATAAATTTTAGTTCAATATAGTTTTGATTGAACAACTTTAACTGTAAAGTTCGAAGAGGCTTTATCGGGGCTTACTTCAATTGGCGGAGGTGATAGAGAGGACGCCGGATCGGCCAATTCGACGAACATTGCCGCATTCACGGCGAATATAGCCTGCGATTTTATCGGAACTTTGTGGGGTAACTAGACGACGAAAAAATGGGAACGACAGATGTTAACCTTAATATCCCCGCTCTTGGCTTTGGGACTTTGATTGCAGACCCTGCATTAACGACCACCGCGACCAAGAATGCGTTGAAGGCTGGGTTCCGTCATTTTGATAGCGCCGAACGCTATCGGAACGAAATGGAGGTAGGCATAGCTTTGAAAGAATGGCTCGATGCCGGATTCGCGCGAGAAGACTTATTTATTACCACTAAACTATGGAATACGAACCACCGGCCAGAGCGGGTGGCCCCCGCATTTGAAGCGAGCCTGGAAAGATTACAGCTTGACTATCTCGATCTGTATCTCATTCACACGCCATTTGCATTTCAACCGGGGGAGGATCAGGACCCTCGCGATGAAAACGGCAATGTCATTTACGATCGCGGTGTGACTCTATTGGAAACGTGGCGGGCCATGGAGGAGTTGGTCGACTCGGGTAAATGCCGGGCTATCGGTCTATCCGACGTCAGTTTGAAAGAGCTGTTACCCATTTATGAGGCAGCCAGAATCAAGCCGGCAGTGGTGCAGGTGGAAGCGCATCCTTATTTGCCCGAAACGGATTTGCTCGAATTTTGTAAGGAAAATAATATCGTATTCCTGGCTTTTGCGCCGCTGGGACACGGCATAAAGCCAGGGCCGCTGGAAGATCCCGTGGTGTTGGAAATATCCGGGCGCATTGGTAAAACACCGGCCCAGGTACTTCTGGCCTGGGCGGTTCAGCGCGGCACGGCTTTACTAACCACGCCCAAAACAATGGAACGGGCAAGGGAAAATTTCGACGTTTCCCCGCTCCCCGAAGATGCGTTCGAAGCGATCAATCGCATTCAGACCCGGCAGCGATTCAATAATGTGGTCAATACCGGTGTCCCGGGTTTCATAGCGCGGAAGATCAGCCAGGAATAGGATTAGCGGTCAGTTTCAAGTGTTTTAAAAAACTCCGCGTAAGCAGCCACCAGCGCCGGTAATTGAAAAGCACGGTTCAATCCGCTCGGATTGGGCAGTATCCACACGGTAGCTCCTGCAATAACATCCTGCTGAACGCCCCAGCTCACATCTTTTTTTCGAGAAAAGCCCTGGAATGCCGCTTTCCCAAGGAATGCGATGTACCGGGGCTTGTAACGTTCCATCTTTATTTCAAAACTTATGGAGCCCTCGCGAAACTCGTCCGAAGATAGCTCGTCCGCACGCGTTGTCGGGCGCTCAACGGCCGTGGTAAGGCCATAACCGAAGTCGAGAATACTTCGGTCGTCCTTCGCTGCAATCTCGTAGGGTGTAAATCCTGCCAGGTGAAGTGCCCGCCAGAACCGATTGCTTCTACCTGAAAAGTGGTGACCGTCGATGGCTGATTTCAGGCCGGGATTGATTCCGCAAAAGACAACGGTCAGGTTGTCTGTCAGGATGTCGGGTAGCGAGGCAGGTATTTCAATTACTGGATTGCTGATTTTCATATAGGTTTGAACAAAAAATTAAAGGCAGTGTCACCGAAGCCTGATGTCGCTGATGCCCGCTCCTTGAGGGATCATCGGAAATACATTGTTTTCTTTAATCACCATTACTTCCAGCAGGAACGGGCCATCGGTTGCAAGCATTTCAGCCAGCGCCACACGGATATCTTCACGTCGGGAAACGCGCCGGCTTTTGATCTTGTAAGATACAGCAAGTGCTACGAAATCGGGGCTTTCAATTTCAACAAAGGAGTACCGCGAATCACTGAACAGCTCCTGCCACTGCCTTACCATTCCCAGGTAGTGGTTGTTGAGGATAATTATTTTAACGTTAAGCCGGGTTTGCATAATTGTACCCAATTCCTGCAAAGTCATCTGGAAACCACCGTCACCCACGACGGCAATCACGTTGCGGTCGGGCGCGCCGAACTTTGCGCCGATAGCTGCGGGCAATGCAAATCCCATCGTTCCCAGCCCCCCGCTGGTGACGCTGCTCCGAGTGTTGTTCAATTTCATATAACGGCACGCTACCATCTGGTTTTGGCCAACATCGGTCACCACTATCGCTTCGCCGCCCGTAAGCAGGTTTAATTGATGGATCACCTCACCCATCGTAATGCCACCCTTCGACGGGTTCAGCTCCGGATGGATAACCTGTTCCATCTCCTCGCCGTAAAGCGCCCGGAACATGCCAACCCATTTGTTATGGTTTTTTGTGACAATCAGGTTCGTTAGCATCGGAATGGTATCTTTGCAATTGCCGCAAACGGCAATATCGGCCTTTACGTTTTTGCCGATTTCGGCCCGGTCGATGTCCAGGTGAACGACTTTGGCCTGTTTAGCATATTTATCCAACCGCCCGGTTACCCGGTCGTCGAACCGCATGCCGATGGCAATCAGTACATCGCATTCATTGGTGAGCACATTTGGCGCGTAGTTGCCGTGCATGCCGAGCATGCCTGCATTCAGGGGGTGGTCGGTGGGAATGGCCCCGGCGCCGAGCAGTGTCCAGGCAGCGGGAATTCCGCTTTTTTCAACAAAGGCCTTGAATTCATTTTCCGCATTTCCCAGTATCACACCTTGTCCCCAAAGTATCATCGGCCATTCTGCATTATTAATCAATGCTGCTGCCGCCTGAATAGCGTCCTGTTTAACTGTCGGGCGGGGTTTATAGCTTCGGATGGCTGTTACTTTTTTATAGCCATCATATTTCAGCTTTTGAAGCTGGGCGTCTTTGGTAATATCGATGAGCACAGGTCCCGGCCTGCCTGAACGGGCGATGAAAAATGCTTTCGCTAGTACAGCCGGGATCTCGGAAGCGTCCGTAATCAGGTAATTCCATTTAGAGATGGAAGCGGAAATATTGACGACATCCGTCTCCTGAAAAGCATCCGTTCCGAGCAAATGCGAGTAAACCTGGCCGGTAATGCAAACCAGCGGAGTGCTGTCCATTTGGGCGTCGGCCACGCCGGTAAGAATATTGGTCGCTCCCGGCCCGCTCGTGGCAAATACGACCCCGACCTTCCCTGACACGCGCGCATAGCCCTGCGCAGCATGCACGCCCCCCTGCTCGTGCCGAACCAGTACATGCGTCAGCTGATCTTTGTAGTCATAAAGTGTATCATAAATCGGGAGGATGGCGCCGCCCGGAATCCCGAAAATAGTATCGGTACCCTCGGCTACCAACGCTTCCAGAACTGCTTGCGAGCCTGTGATTTCTTGTGCCTGGGTTAGCAGCCCGGTGGTGTCCGGCAATCCTTTTTCCTGGTTGGAGTTAATCATGACGATTATTTATTTGATGGTTAATAAACCGTTTGTTATGCGTTTGCGCACTCTTACATTATTTCGCGCATCTGTCGGTCCCGTACGGAAAGGGCCTGTTTCCAATATTTGATTGCCTGGTACGCCGCCGGGACGATCACGATCAGCAGCATAAGTACCAGCGACATTAGCGCGAAGAACATAAACAGGGCGCGGTAGGTGAGTAGCTGGCTTTGCTGGGTGAGAGTCTGTCCTATCGCCGTGTCAGCAAGCGTGGTGGCTTGCTCGCGGGTGAACCCTTTCGAGGCAAAAACCGACCGATAGTAATTCAGACGCTCGGCCATTGCGGGGGTTTCGGGGGTGAGGTAGGGTAGGAACTTCTCTTTAAAGTGCTGGTTGTAATGCAATTGCAGGTTATAGAAGCCGGCGATCGAATGCAAAGTGGCCGTAAAACGCGTGTAGGCGGCGATAACCAGGCCACTCGCGCCGGTGTCCTTCGGTGCGGAGGAAAGCACGAAAATCATGATCGGCACAAACAATAGTCCTGAGGCAGCTCCCTGCACGAGTATGGGAAGAAGCAGGTCGGAAAAGCTCAAATCGGGTGTGAGCAGAAAGTACATCCACAAATTGAATGCCCCCATCAGTGCAAACCCCGGTATCAGAAGCGTCCTGATCGTGACTTTTTTTGCCAAAAGCATCCGGCTGGAAAAAATCAGCAGGCACACCATCCCGGCCATATTACACGCTCCCAGCACTATCACCTGGAAAGTACTCCATTTGAGAAAGCCTCCGGTGTAGTTGAAGATCAGGTTCACGCTGTCCTTGCTGCCATAATAAATGGCCAGCAGGCCGATGCCGGCCACAAAATTCCGTGACCGGAATACCCTGAGGTGGATTGCGGGCCGTTTCGCGCTGTGCTGCCGGTATAGAAAGAAGACGATGCCGATGATGGTTGCGGCGGCACCGTAACAGATCCGCCGGTCGGTGAACCAGTAGTATTTGGAGCCATAAATGGTGGTATAGGCCAATGCCAGTGCAGCACATGCGAACAGGAGCGTTCCCGCCCAATCGATCTGGTACAGCGGGTAGGGCCGGTGCCCCGACGATCGCCTTAGCATCAGTACTATAACGAGCATCATTATCAGTTGGAATACGATCAGATAGTAGTATGTCGATTGCCAGTCGGCCGACTCCACCACCACACCCGCTACCAGGCCGATCAGAACGGTATTGCTAAGCATTGTTCCATAAAACACGGCCGGGGCGATCGTCTGAACGCGGTCGGATGGCAACCTCGAGATGATCAGGTGTAATGTAAAAACGATAATGCCGCCGGACACTGTTCCTTGCAAAAACCGGATCGCCAGAAACTGATCTATGTCCTGGCATTGCAGACAAATGTAGTTCAAGGCAATGGCCAGCATTATGTTTACCAACAAGTAGCTCCGAGTTTGGAAATACCTGAAAAACCGAAACTGAACGGGTATGACGGTGATAATACCCGCGTAAGTCGCCATTACCGCGAATGAAATGTCTTCCGGCTGCGCGCCCAGGCACGCGACCATGTACCCTTGCGTGAGCACAAACATACCCAGCTGCACCAGGGCCGACAGCAGCATCATGAATAAACCGGCGCGAGCAGCCCAGGGCCATTCGGCTACCCAATTTTTAAAATGTACCGGCTTCATGGCTGCCCTCTTTTTTAACGCCTACTGTTACGCTCATCCCGGGGATCACGTTCCCGGCGTCGGCATCTTTGAACTCGATTTTTACCGGCACGCGCTGGAAGATTTTTACAAAATTGCCCGTCGAATTGTCGGGAGGCAGCAGTGAGAAACGCGCGCCGGTAGATCCCGCAATGGCTACGATTCTTCCTTTAAATACCTTACCCGGTACCGCATCGACACGTATTTCGACCAGCTGGCCCACGTGCATACCCGCTACCTGGGTTTCTTTGTAATTGGCTGTGATCCATTTTTCGCCCTCGTTAATAATGCTCACCAATGGTTGCCCAGGCTGGATCTGCTGGCCTTCCAGGATATTCTTTCGCCCGAGACGGCCCGGGTAAGGCGCGCAAATGACCGTGTAAGATAAGTTGAGCCGCGCCAGCTCATACGCCGCTTCTTTTCGCTGAATATCTGCTTGCAGCGAAGCAAAACGCGTTTTCGACTCTGCAATACGAGCCAGGCTGGTTTTCAGGACATTTTGGGCAGCGCTATATTCGCTTTCGGCCACATCATAATGCGCTTTTACTGATTCAAGGTCGGCGCCGGTCGCGGCTTCTTCCTTTACCAGGTTGGTATAGCGGGCGATGTCCTGCTGTTGCTGCACATACCTGGCGTGCGCGCTGTTGATCTGGTCGTGATTGACAAGCACCCCGGTTTCAGCCGACCGGATCCCGGCCGACAGGATGGTGAGTTGTGCCCGCGCGTCGGCAACAGACGCTTCGGCAGCCGACAGTTAGGCCCGGTATTCCCGGTCGTCCAGCAGCACGAGCGTATCACCTTTTCGCACCAATTGATGTTCGTTGAAGCATACACGTTGAATATAGCCGCCCGCACGCGCGGAAACCGGGTTAATGTATGATTCGACTTGTGCGTCGTTCGTTTCTTCGTAGACTTCGCTGTATTTCCAGTATTGGAAAAAACAGGCTGCCCCGGCCATTACCATTCCCATCGCCGCGACGGTAATCATGGTGTGGACCGGATGGATTTTATGAGGTGCTGTTTTCATCTCTGTATGGTTTACAAATTGCCACTGCTGTAAAGGATATGGTAATAAATGTCGAGTGCATCGATTTGCGCCTTTACGAGGCTGAACCGCGACTCCTGGTAGAGATTGTCTGCATCGAGCAAGTCTGTGAGCAGTGATAGCTGATTGAGATACTTCGTTTCACGATCCGGTAATTGACTAGTGCCTGCTCCACCGATCGCTCGTTGACGGAAATCCTGGTCAATGCCTCACGGTACCTGATTAAGTATGCGTCGAGCTCACTCCGGACCTGGTCTCGGTAGGCTTGCTCTTGCATTTCAAGTTCTTTTACCCGCAGGCTGGCGGCCTGTTGCTTGCTTTTATTGTGGTAAACGGAGGAAATACTATACTGGGCTTTCAGACCGACAAAGCCGATCGCGTAAGCCTGATCTACCGGCGGGAAGAACAAGTAGTTCGGATAATTGAGGCCGTAGGCCCCGTAGAAGTTCAGGCTGGGCATATTGGCGCTTTGCACTACTTTCACCCGTGCCCGCTGCATTTGGACGTGCTGGGCTGCTCGCTGCACGGCGTAGGACGAAGCGCCTCCGGTTTCCAGGAGCGGCAGCAGCGAACGAATCTCGGGTTTTGGCATGGCGGCGGAATCTGATGGGGAAACCCGAATGGAATCGGCGACATTCATCAGTACCAATAACCGCTCGTTCGCAATGGAGAGGTCGTTTTCGTTCTGTTGGAGCGCGAGTTCGACGTTCGAGAGTGTCACTTCCGCCCGCAACAGGTCGCTTCTGGTAACTTTTTGATTCTTGTAAAGTGCCGTAATGCTGGCCAGGCGACTCTGCGCTCTTTTCAATTGATCTTTAATGAATTTGCCGAGTTCACCCAGCTTTACCAGATCGAGGTATCGGTCCGCCGTTTGCAGTGCGATATTTCTGGACTGGTCGCCGGTGTTCAGTTTTGCCAGGTTTAAATAGGAAGTTTGTTCCGACTGCAATGCACGCTGTTTTCCGCCATTGTAAAGGTTAAACAAAACCTCGACACCGACGGCCGCAGCATTGGACGTAAGCTTCCTGGGGCCGCTGGTGGTGTGGTCAAGACCTTCGGAAAACAGGGTCAGGTCGGAAAAGCGCTGGTAAGAGGCATTTGCATTGATCGTCGGCAATGCGGCTTTGAAAACATCCTTTCGACTCTCGTCGGCCGCAAGCTCCTCCATTTGGGCGGCCTGTACCCATTTGTTCCGCGTTTGAGCAAGGGCGATCGCTTCTGAAAGGCTGATTTGAAACTGCTTCGGAACTGCTCGCTGGGCATTTGTCTGAAAACCTGTTGAAATAAAACCAATTGATAATGTGGCTATTAATAAAAACCACCTGTTGCGCTGGCCACCCAAACCGGCCGCCATTCCGCCGACCGGCTTTTCGCCAATGCATGTCCCGAGGAAGGTTGACTTTGCCATGATTAAACTGGTTAAAGTTTTATAATGGCAAAATTCCCCTAATTTGAGGTAATTATGTAGACCAAAATACCTTGTTATTCGTCGAAATGGCGTAAATGGTCCACGCGCATTGCTTATTTTCAGCCAAGTTTTTTTCGGTATTTCACCGGCGATATTCCGGTATTTGCCCGGAAGAATTTTCCAAAAACAGATTGGTCCGAGAAATTGAGCATACCAGCCACCTGTGACACCGTGAGCGTTTCGTTTTGCAGCAATACCTTCGCTTCCAGGATCACCGTTTCGTCGATCCATTTACCGGCTGGCTTTCCCGTTTGTTTTTTGATTGCCGCCGATAACGATTTGGGGGCCAGATGCAGGCGCTCGGCATAAAAATCGAGCTTGCGCTCCTGCATGTAATGGCGTATGAGCAACTGGCGGAATTTCACGAACAACGGATGGTCTCTAAGTGGCGTGGGAGCCAGTGCATGGTCCTGCCGGTAACCGGCGTCGATCTCATATATCAGGGCGAAAATGTAGTTCCGCACCAGTTCGGCCTTATGGTGATTACCTGCCTCGTGGGTAAGGTGGATCAGCTCGTAGATCATATTGATCTTTACAAAACCGGCATCCGCGAGCGGCAGAACGTGATGATCGCTGTCGCTGAAAAAATCATATTTGGACAGAAAGAACGGGTCCGCATAACGCTCCATCAGGAAGGTATCTTTGAAAAACACCACATCCATTTTCAACAGGTCACTGGTTTTGATAAAAAACCGAATATCCGACGGAGCGAGCGTGATAATAGACGGCGCAACCACTTCCCACGACGATAAACCGACGTTGAGCCGCACGACCCCTTCCTTGATGTACGCCAGCGCGTAGCTTTCAGCGCGGTAAGGCTCCTCCTGGTAAGGCGTATCGCCCGATCGTACGAAAAGGTATTCCTTTCCGCTGTCTGGCACGGAAAATAGCCGGCTATGGCGTGAAAGGGAGAAGGTTCTGATATTTTTCATCCGGCCCGAATCGTTTGTAAGGCTATTGCGGGCTGAAAATAGGCAAAGTTGGCATGTTACCCCTACGTCCGACGCTGAAATGGAATGAAATGACGATTTATTTAAACATTGTCGAAACGATACCCACCCGGAAATCCGCCTCTAAGTTGCCCAAGTCACAAACCAAAATCTGCGATGTAGCAAGGGGAGTGCTCCTGGTCTTCAACTTGCAGGCTTTCGTAATAGATTTCATCTATCAGAAATGTGATGAGAATTAGTCGGTCGTTTAAGTGAAAATTAGAGACACCGCCCAAAGCTTGGCGTTGGTCGCTAGGAGGCATGTTTTACTTAATTTTAAGTGAGAGAACATCCCCTAAACTGTAAATTATGTCTTGCTCCAAGCGACCATATGCAAACCGTCGTATGTATGCGGACAAATATCATGAATGGAGCTCCTTCGTTGTAAAGTATGAGGAAACCTTGAGACCTATTAGACATTACTCGGCCGAGCTAAATGAATTATTTCTACTAACAGCATACAACGATTATTGCCAGAAAGCCTAATGGGCCAATTCTCGGATTACAATAACCTTCAATGAGCCTCTCGTAATTAACTACGTCTAGTATTTTCATCCGCTTTCTATTGTCCCAAGCCGAACAGTAATTGTCCAAAATCGGACGGTTACTGTTCGGATTTATTTGTTAAATGATTGATAATGAAGTTTTTTGATCTTGTATAGCTCTTAGGTATATGATTTGTTATACAGAAACAGATTATATATTGAAACCGATAAAATCCTGCTGTCAATGAGAAGGAGTGATCTGGGTGAATTTGAAGAGGTAGTTCTGTTGGCGGTTGCAGCTTTGTCGCCAAACGCCTACACGATCGCCATCGCAGAAGAGCTGGAACGCGAAACAGGTAATATCGTGACCTCCGGTGCCGTGCATGCAGCCATGCAGCGTCTTGAACAAAAAGGCTATTTAAGATCTGTCTGGGGGGACGCAACTGCGGAGAGGGGTGGTCGGCGGAAGCGGCTTTACGCGGTAACCGGCCTGGGCGGCCGGATTTTGGAAGAATCCAGGGCTGTCCGTAACCGGCTGTGGGACCGGATCCTGCCTGCCATCCGCCTGGAATGGAACTAATTATCTCTCCAAAGCCATGAAATCAGAAGAATCAAAGCCAGATCAGCCGCCCCGGTACCTTACGAGCTTCATAAAAATGCTGGTTGCTCCGCACCTGCATGAAGAAATACTGGGCGATTTGCAGGAACGTTACGAGCAGCGGGTGCAGCAACAGGGAGCGTCAAAAGCCGGAAGAAGGTATTGGCTGGAAACGATGGCCTACATGCGGCCGGCATTTATCAAAAGACAAAAAACGGAATATTCTTCACCTGGGCGGGACCTCGCTGAGCCGTCCACTCTTTACTATAGCCATAACATGATCCGGAATTATTTAAAAATCGCGATTCGCAATCTGAAACGACAAAAAGTTTCAACCAGCATTAATGTAGTTGGCCTGGCCATCGGATTGGCCACCTGCATACTGATCATGCTGTATGTGCAGGATGAATTATCCTACGATCGCTACAACGATAAAGCGGACCGGATTTTCCGGATTGCACTTAAGGTGAGGTTAAATGGTGATGACCATGACGGGCCTATGTTCGGTCAGAGTGCTGCCAGCGACTTAAAACAGCAGGTTCCGGAAGTACAGAAAGCAACGCGTTTCCGTGGACAGGGAGGCGAGTTTGTCAGCTATGGAACTACCTCATTTAAAGAAGATAACCTGCTAGTCGCCGACTCCTCTTTTTTTGACGTATTCAGTATTCCATTCCTGAAAGGAAACCCAAAACGGGCATTGAACGAGCCCAATACCGTGGTGGTAACCGAGGAGACTGCCCGGAAGTACTTTGGCAATGACGACCCGATCGGGAAAGTGTTGTCATTTGGCCGCGAAAAAACGCCGTACCGGATCACAGGTGTGGTCGGTGAGGTACCTGCCAGCTCGCATTTCCGGTTCGATATGCTGATTTCGTTTGCCGCCGACGAGGAGCAGCACCCGGGATGGATATACCGCATGAACTATTACACTTATGTGCTCCTGCCGGAGCATTACGATTACAAAAAAGTAGAAGCAAAGATTGCCCGGCTCGCTGAAAAACAGATTGGGGACGAGCTGCAGCAATGGCTGAAACTTACCCCGAAACAATTCCGCGCAAAAGGCGATGATTTCAGTGTCTTTCTTCAGCCACTCACCGGTATTCATTTGTATTCCATGTTCGGGACGGCCGAATTAAGTCCCGGAGGGAACATTATGTACGTCTACGTGCTGACCGCCATTGCTGCTTTTATGCTTTTGATAGCTTGTGTGAACTTCATGAACCTGTCGACGGCCACGGCGGTCAGGCGGTCGCGTGAGGTAGGCGTGCGTAAGGTGCTGGGTTCGGTAAAAGCGCAATTACGGCAGCAGTTTCTGATTGAATCGCTTTTAGTGGCGATGGGGGCATTGTTGGTTGGATTGTTGCTTGTAGCTGTGATGCTGCCATTTTTCAATCAGCTCACAAACAAGACCCTTACCCTGAGTTTACTGACCAACCCGTCCGTAGTGGCTGGCCTGGCAGCGGGAACCGTGCTGGTTGGGCTATTGGCAGGTAGTTACCCGGCATTTTACCTGGCATCCTTTAAACCTGTTTTAGTG
This sequence comes from uncultured Dyadobacter sp., assembly GCA_965649915.1. GTDB lineage: Bacteria > Bacteroidota > Bacteroidia > Cytophagales > Spirosomataceae > Dyadobacter. Next base: position 63,169 of record CBFGMV010000021.1, on the reverse strand, counting down.
TTGAAGGGAAGGTTTTCGGCTGGTCGAGGGAACCTCAACCTGCGGAGCGGACTGGTGGTCTTTCAATTTTTTGTCACTACCACGATGATCATCGCTACGGTCACCGCCGACCGGCAATTACGTTACATGCAAAACCAGAAAGTTGGTTTCGACCGTGAACAAGTGCTGGTAATCCAAAACACAAACATGCTCCGCAGTAATGAAAGTGTATTCCGCGATCAGATCATCCAATCGCCGCAAGTTGTTATGGGGAGCATTTCGGGGCAGGTGCCCGTTGGAAGTTCAATCATGGACAACAGCCCGGTCATGTCCAAAGAACACCCTGATCAGGGCGTCATGAGCCGGTTTTATTTTGTTGATACTGAGTATGTGCCGACATTAGGCATGAACATAGTCCAGGGCCGTAATTTTTCAAAAAGTTTCCCTACCGATGCTTCGGGTGTCATTCTGAATGAGACGGCCGTAAAGGCGTTGGGTTGGCAGCAAAACCCGATCGGAAGAGAGCTGATGGGCAACACGGACGATAACGGTGTAAAAACGTATTACAGGGTTATCGGTGTTGTAAAAGACTTCCATTTTGAATCTTTGAAACAAAAAATAGAACCACTGGTGATGTTTTTGGGTAAAAATTCAGGCAATATTCTGGTTAAAACCCGTACCGATCAACTTCCGCAATTTCTCGCTTCACTGAAACAGCAGTGGGAGGCATTTTCACCGGCCGCCCCTTTTTCCTACTCGTTTTTGGACGACCGTTTTGAGCAGGTTTATCTTAGTGAGCAAAAAATAGAACAGGTGCTGATGCTGTTCTCAAGCCTAACGATCTTCATCGCCTGTCTGGGGTTATTCGGACTGGCTACTTACACCGCCGAGCAGCGTACCAAAGAGATCGGCGTCCGGAAAGTATTGGGCGCATCCGTGGGCAGTGTGGTGACATTGCTTTCCAAAGACTTTATCAAGCTCATTCTGATATCACTATTGCTGGCTTCTCCCGTTGCCTGGTGGGGCATGAACCAGTGGCTGAACGAATTTGCCTACAAGGTTACCATCGACTGGTGGATTTTTGCCCTGGCAGGATTGCTGGCGATCGGGATTGCCTTGCTGACGGTGAGTTTCCAGAGTATCAAAGCTGCTATAATGGATCCCGTTAAAAGTTTACGCAGTGAATAGCAAATGGGGCATAGAGCCATTTTCGCTATGATTAGTCGCCCGTCGCACATACCCAGAAAGCCGCTAAGGAGGGACTTGTTATTCAATTGAAAGGCTGTTTAAAACCGCGTTCAGGACCCTTTGGCGCAACAAGGGATTCTCTGCGATCAATATTGTCGGACTAGGGTTTGGTATTCGCTTTCAATGTTAGAGAATATGCCTTCAATCCTGGCCTCTTCCGCCCCGGACAAATGCAGGGCGGGAAAGCCTATGCGACTTTCCCCATTATTACAAGAATTAGACGGTTATAGCTTAAATGAGTTTTTTCCTGGTTTAAGCGGAAGTGTTCTGCCTTTCCAGACGAAATTTCCGGTCGTCTTTTCCGGTGTAACTATGTCAGCTTGCAAAGCACCATTAGTTACTTTGTAGCTTACCGCAATCTTACCATTTGGGTGCGGCATTTCACCGCTGATTTCCTTGATGTCGCCCAAATGTGGTGTAATCAGGATTTTAGAAAAACCAGCGCCGTCACTGTTGATGCCCAGAATAGTGCGGAAAAATTCGATGTTTGGACTTGATCCCCACGCATGACAATCTGAGCGGGAAGTGCTCACATCCGACGTTTCCGCCCACGTTGTAAGTCCCAACGCCATGTTTTCGCGCCACTTGTCGAGCCAGCTCAGGTAGTTGTCTCCCAGTCCGGCCTTCGTATAAGCCTGGTGCAGGTAAAATTTGAAATAGATAGACGCAGGTGCCAGCGTCGTGTCACTTTGCATTTTACTTGCCAGCTGTTTGGCGTCTGCCGGTGTTACAATTCTCGAAAGAATGGCCAGTGAATTGGCGTGTTGAGAAAAAGTGTTCTTTTCTTTGGTGTCGGCGTACAGTCCTTTGCCAGCATCCCAGTATTTACTGTGAATGGTCTTTTTGAGCTGTTCTGCCTTGGCTTTGTAACGTCCCGCCAATTCTTTTAAGCCCAGATCGTTTTCCAGTTCCGCCGCCAGCTGGTACGTCCACAGTAGCTGCATATCCAGTACCGCCGATTCTCCGTCTTTGCCAACTGGTGCCATTCCGAAATCCCAGCCTTTGCCTTGCGTCCAGTCAGTAAAAATCCAATAAGGTACATTTTTCAGTGAGCCATCGGCACCCTGGTAGTGTTCAAAAAAGGATAGTACCTGCCTCGCTCCGGGAAGCTTGTCTTTGATAAAATTTTGATCCGGACGGTATATGTAGTAATCATGAAGCATCGCTACCCACCACAGTGAAAACGTTGGAATTTGCTGGTGCAGATCGGTAGGATATCGACTCAAAGTGATTCCTTCCGCAATGCGTGAATGATCCATTAGGGTTAATGCATTACGGATTAGTCGATCATCACCTGCGTTATACATGGAAACCAAAGCCTGTATCCTGGCATCGCCAATATATTGGAGCTGCTCGTAATAAGGACAGTCCATGTAGGTCTCAAATGCGCAGAGCCGGGCAGTCCGCCAGCCAATGTCAAGCATTTTGGCCATTTCAGGGTTTTGCGTTTGAAGCTTGGCTTTTTGTTCGAAAGGGTATCCGGTAAATGTTCCGTACAGGTCGTTGATAACCATCGGATCTGCTTTTGTTTCAACGGTGAGTTGAATATATCGGTAAGTCCGCCAGCTTAGCGGTGTGTATTGCTGGTTCGCCGCTCCGCTGGAACGCAGACTGTCCGTCCGACCGATAAAGAGCTTGTCATCAGTCTCATTTCTGTTCCCTTTGGGCAGCATGGGTAATCTCGGGTTTTTCAAAACTTCTTTTTTACCTATATAAAGTCCTTCCGAATAACCCATTGCAATCGCGGCCTCTTTTCCGCCACTGAATTCCAACGTAGGATAAGCATTGGTCAGAAATCCCTGATCAACCAGGATAGTGGCGGTCGAATTAGCCGGAATGGTCACATTACTTTTGGTAGCAGGAAATCCATTGGCGACTTGCGCGCCTTCTGCTTTCCGGGTTGTGGCAAGCCGCTGAACAGTCATTTCCATTTGTGGTATTTCAGATTGCACCAGCATCCAACCCGAGGAATTCACGGCTGCATCTTTGGTGACGCCCGGCCCGATCGAACGTGCCTTTACCCACTTACTATCATCGTATCCGTCCTTGTCCCAGCCCGTGACGTGTGTGTTCATATCAACCAGTTCCGCTGGCCCGGCCACATAGTAGCCCAATGCGCGTACCGATTTGGGGGCGATATCGACGGTTTCGAAATTCCAAAAATAAAGATCGCCTCTGGCAGGGCCTTGTGAAACGTGCTTTCCATTAATATATAGTTTGTACCGGTTATCGCCGGAAACATGGACTACAAAGGATGCTGGCTTGGCAGCCAACTCAATGGTTTTTCGGAATTTGAATACCCCATAATCCTTCAATGAAAGATCGGAGGCGGCAGTAAATCGGTTGATAGGCCTACCGGGGCCGGTGATCCATTGAGCTTTCCACGGTTTTTGTAAAAGATCTGCACTTAATTGTTGTGCAAGAGTATTTTGAGGCATCAAACAGGTGGCTATTGAAAGCATAACCACCACAATAGGGTAAATCTTTGGTTTCATGTTCCGGTTCATGAAGTGATTTATATATAAAAACAAAGCATTGGCTATAACTTGCCAGTCGACCGCCACATAGCCAACTCGCCCGCGTACCTGTCATTGATAATCTCGCATTTCTCTGCGATCCGCATCATCGGCCGTTCTTTTAAATTATAGGCTGGCCAGGCAGGCACGTCTTTGGCGGCAGGTTTGCCCGTGCGGGCGAATGTTGTCCATAGCTCGGCAAAGTGGTGTGAAGCCACAAAGCGCTCGGGTCGGTTGCCACCGAAGAAACTTTCCTTAGGCGCAGAGCCGTCCCTGGGAGGAATTTCATTATTGAATTTGAAAGAAATATCCATCGCGTGCGGTGTGCCCATCGGATAGTTCGTCCCCGGTATCTTCTTCTCGGACTTATAGCCGAAATTGTACAGATAAACCGGCGCGCCATTTTGTTTTACCTTCTTTTCCGCAATATCGATTGAGCCCAGGCCCATCATTGTTATCGAGGAGATCGCTACAAAAACATCCGGCGCTGTGGCGTCAGGTGTGGCTCTCCGATAGGCTTCGATCACCTTTTTCGTATCTGCACCATATTGTGGTTCCAGCTTTTTTTCCAAACCATCAAAATCCATTTTAAATGACTCGGTGTCTTTTCGCTCCCAGGCAAAAAAAGTGTACTCGTCCTCATTCCATCCTACCAGCAGAGGCTTGTCTTTCGAGATTGCCGGGGCTGTCGGGTCGAAAGGGTGGTTTGGCAAAACGATTCCATCCACCACCGGCCCGAAACCTCCCAATCTGCCCTGCAATGCTGCCCTTTTACTATTTCTTTCCTGAAAAGGAGGAACAAACGGCAGCTTTGCCTGCATGGCCAGCAGATCGGCGGCGGGAACTTCCAGCAACTTCTTCCAGTTGGTCGGTGAGATATTAAGCTCCTTCAAAAGCATGGCCGTGGTTTCAGCCGCGGTTTCTTTGGAGGACATCCGCACTCCTGGCCCACTTTCAATGGAAGCTTTGTTGAAGTAAGGCGCAGCTTCCGGCATTGCATACAGACAAGAAGTTTTTGCCCCGCCTCCCGATTCACCAAAAATCATCACATTGTTGGGGTCGCCGCCAAATTGTGAAATGTTTTCATGCACCCATTCCAGTCCGGCGGCAATGTCCAGGACACCCATATTGCCTGATCCCGCGTAGTCCTTCCCAGCAAGCTCATCCAGATACAAAAACCCGAGCAGGCCTAACCGGTGATTGGTCTGCACGACCACGACGTCAAAATTTCTTGCAAGATTAGAGCCGTCTTGTCCGGCCGAGGCGCCTGAGCCGATCACAAAGCCGCCTCCGTGGCTGTAAAACATGACAGGACGCTTTTTGTTGTCATTCGCCGGTGTCCAAACATTCAAAAACAGGCAGTCTTCCGAAGGTGCCGGTTCATTGCGGCGGGGAGACTGTATGGCAGGCGCACCAAATTCCAGCGCATCGCGAACACCGGTCCACTTTTCCAGGGGAGCAGGCCGGCGAAATCTTCTGTCACCAGAAACCCGGCCGCCATAGGGTATCCCCTTGAATATGTTTACACCATCCTTTCGTACGCCTTTTACTTTTCCGTGGGTTATTTCGGTGACGACAAACTCATCGGCCTTTGGAAGAAAACTGAACGACGGGAGTGAAATGGCAACTGTCGCCAATGATATTGATGAAAGAAAACCTCTTCTGTGAATCTGTTCCATGAGCAATTGAAAGGACAAGGGTAACTATCTATGCGGATTCAAATCGTGCAACAATACAAAACAATGTGAGTAAAGTCTAATCATAAATTCTTACGTCGTGATAAGTATTTCTTATCTGCGCCAGACCTTTTCGGTTGACAGACAACTCCAATGGAACTACGTCAATTAAAATACTTTGTCGGAGTAGCAGAGAACTTGCATTTTGGTAGGGCTGCCAAACAGCTCTTTGTTTCCCAGCCAGCGCTTAGCCAGCAGATCAAACTGTTAGAGGGTGAGCTGGGAACAGAATTATTTGTCCGCACGAAACGAGTTCAGCTGCATCAAGTGGTACTCACAGAGGCTGGTAAACGGTTTCTAATCGACGCGAAGGAGATTTTACAGCTGAGTGAAAAAGCAGTCATAAATGTCAGGAAAATTAGCTCTGTCCAACAGGTAATAACGCTTGGTGTGTTCAAACTGATCCTGCCAGAACGGGTCATGGGCATGCTTGATGTTTTTTCGACTCACTTCCCCGCGATTGAAGTAAAGTTGGTTGAGCTTCCTAATCCCGTTCAGGTTCAAGAGCAGGTCTTCGGCGAACAAATTGACCTGGGAATGACAGTGCTGCCATTAGACTTTAAAGGGCTGTCGGCCGTGCAATATGCCGAAGCCGACTACACCATTTTAATGAGCCGCACGCACCCCTTAGCTGAGCTTCCGGCTGTTCATTTAAATCAATTAAAGGACGAAAAATGGATCGACCACGGCAGGGATACCGGGCTCTACTATGAACAGCTCGGGCAGGCATGTCAACTCGCACATTTCGACAGGGACAGTAATATTGCCCACTTTGTGCCATCTTTTGAGCTTCTCAAAAGTATGGTGCGGCTTGGCAAAGGAATCGCGTTCATTCCTCAAACGCTGGATTTGACGCAGGAACCAGGTTTGATTTCAAAACCAATAGTCAATGTTGATGGCACCCCGTTCAAGCAGGTCGTGATCCAACACGTGCTTATCCATAAATCCAGGCAGCCAATAACAGATGCTATGGCGAAGGTGGTTAGAGAACAGGCTCAAAAACACTTCCAGTTTGGTGATAGAATTTAACCGGGAACAGAATAATGACAAGGCCAGGGCACAAATGGCGCTATCCATAATCTAAACACTGGTTATTTCTTACAGGTTGAACGATAATCGTAAGTACAAAAAGAACAAATAATGTCCGGATCAACAATTAAAGCGAGCTGTGCTTATCGGACATTTTAAACCGATAGAGATACGGCGCCGTATTCGCGGCACCCGTGTAGCGCTTTTGCAGCCTTTCAAGCACATTTAAATCGGCCATTTTCTTGGAAAAATTGTTGATAGCGAATGGCTTGTCGTACACAGCTTCATAAAGTTCCATGATTTCGCGCATGGTGAAAGTCTCCGGAAGCAGGTTAAAACCAATGAGCTTTTCGTCGAGGTTTTGCCTGAGCGCTTCGAGGGCGAAGCCCAGGATCTGGCTGTGGTCGTGCATCATTTCGGGAATGTCCTTAACGCTTCTCCATTCAAGGTAATCGTCCACGCGCCCCGCCTGCGGACTCACCTTGTTGATATCCACCAATGCATAGTAACCGATTCCTACAAAACGGCCTGTCATCCAGTCAACAACCCGGTCGGTGTATCGTTCCGGGTCGAATGCTTGCAACCCCGTTCTCAACGCCTGGTTGTATTTGCTGGTAACGATCCGATCCTGATCGCCGAACACCCGGAACTGTTCGAGGTATATATTGTCCAGCCCCGTCCGCTCACAGAGAATCCGGCTAGCAGCCTGGTCGGTGCTTTCGGTCTTGACGATGTACCCACCCGGAAGCGACCAGGCCCCGGCGCCAAACTTGAATTTGGAGATCAGAACCCGCAATTCCCTGTCGCGGAAACCGAATATGACGCAGTCGATGGACAGATTAGGAATGTAGTTATCGATGTCTAATTCGCGCATTATTTGTACAATGTATATTTTTTATAAAACTAAAAATATTTATCTTCTTTTTTATAGAAAATATGAATTTATCTCTACATTCGTCCAAGTCAATGTTTTTTCATCACTTAAACTCATTAGTTATGAAGACGATATTCGGTAATACGCCCCGCAGCCTCGCTGTCGGGGGCACAGCCTGTATTGCGTTTTTGCTCGCCATTGGCCGGACGGGCAGCGCTCAGCAGGTGTCCGCGGCAAGCGGTGATTCAACGGCCACCTACATCGACGTTACATCCCGGTATGTACCGGCTGCGCCCAGTCTGCACGCGTTGGACATTGCATTTGTGGATGTGGATCACGACGGCGACCTGGATGTGGTGCTCGCGGTGGAATACGGTGTCAACCGTCTCTACCTGAATGATGGCAAAGGAAAACTGACCTGGAAGGAAGGCGCCTTTGGCAATGTCCGGCACGATAGTGAGCATGTGTTGACTGCTGATTTCAATAAGGACGGTTATGCCGACATCGTATTTGTGGCCGAAGACGATCATTTCCATCAGCTCTTCCTGGGCGGGCCGGGAGGCAATTTTCAGGACGTCACCGACAGGCTTCCCGCGCAAAGTGAAGGCAATGCATTGGCCATCGGCGATGTTAACGGCGACGGCCTGCCCGACATTCTGGTTGGAAATTCGTCGGAGGACCGTGGAAAAGGCAAAGAGCGTGCTTCGGGGCAGGATTTCCTGTGGCTGAACGACGCTGCGCGCCCGGGTTATTTCAAAGACGTTACGTCAACCCACATGCCCAAAGACAATGACGACACGCAGGACATCAGGCTGGCCGACCTGGATGGAGATGGGGACCTGGATATGGTGATCGCCAACGAAACGCCGCCCAGCCGGTTGCTGCTCAATGACGGTAAAGGGCACTTCGCCGACGCTTCGGGCAGAATGGAGCTGAAAGTGCCGATGGAAACGCGGCAGGTGCATATTTTCGATGCCAATGGCGACAACTTCCCTGATTTACTTTTCCTGAATCTGACCAGTAACAACAAAGGGTGGGACAAAGACCCGCAGAATCGCTTGCTGATCAATGATGGCAAAGGGCGTTTCAACGACCAAACATTAGAGCGGCTTCCGAAAAATGAGTTTTCGAGTTGGAGCGGTGTCATCACCGATTTTAATGGAGATGGCCATCCCGATATCCTCGTTAGCGCGATAAAGGTTCCCGGCTTTGTCCCCATGCAGCTCCAAGCGTGGCAGAATGATGGTAAGGGACATTTTCGTGACGTCACCAGCAAAGTGGTCCCGGGCAGCACCGTGGGCCGGCATTGGGGAATGACCACCGGTGACCTGAATGGCGACGGCAAAACGGATGTGTTTATCGGAGCATGGGGCACGCAGGCCCGCATGTTATTTCATAAGTGAATGTTTGAATAATTTATTTTGTAATGTTCTGTAAAGCAGCTATTTGTGTAATTCCTATTTGAATTGAAGAATTTTTTTTAAAAAATTCTTCAATTCCCGAGGGGACACTTTCCACTTTTTTTACTCCTATACATGAATAGATATTCCTAATTAATCTTGGATTTGTATAGTGGAGCGATACGGAAATTATAAGGTTGAAGACTTTGTACAGGACGATTCTTTTCGCCTCTGGGTACTCTCGCCCGGGTCGGACACCGAAAGGTATTGGACGGATTTCCTGGCGCAATATCCTGACAAGCATACGGACGTTTCGCAGGCAAAGGCATTGCTGCTGGCGATGGACCAGTCGGGGATTTTGCCGACCGAGCTGCAAGGAATCCGCATGTGGGAGAAAATCGATGCCGCAACGGCCGAAGAGGAACGACGGGTGACTCCGCTTTGGCAGCACGTGCTGGCCCGCCACTGGATGTCTGCCGCAGCGGTGGTTTTGATCGGGTTGACGCTCTGGTGGCTGCTGGTGCTCCGCGATGGTCGTCAAATGCCCGGAAGCTACGAAAAACAGGTTGCCCGGATCAAGGAGCAGCTCATCGAGCACGCAAATCGGAAAGGAGAGAGTCAACGTATAGTGTTACCCGATGGCAGCATTGCCATGCTGGGCGCCGATAGCAAACTGAGTTATAAGAAGGATTTTGCGGGTGACCAGCGTGGTCTTTACCTGGCTGGCGAGGGGTATTTTGAAGTAGTGAAAAACGAGGCGAAGCCTTTTGTCGTCTTCACTGGTCAGGTGGTTACGCAGGTGGTCGGTACGCGGTTCACGGTCAGTAGTCCGAAGGGTGGGGAGCAGGTCAGCGTGTCGGTCCGGTCGGGTAAGGTGAAAGTTTTTACTATGGAACAATATGCTGATAGTAACTCCGGCAAGCCTGTTTTTCTAACAGCCAATCAAACGGCCGTCTACCGTGCAGAAGGCGGTTTTGTAACCCGCCCGACCATGCGAAGTCCGGACATTATCAAAGCGCCGGAAAAGTTTCCTGACTTTAATTTCCGCAGTACCGCCATCGCCACGGTATTCAGCACATTGGAAGAATCGTACGGCGTATCGATCGAATACGATGAGAATGTAATCGCGAATTGTGACCTGACTGCCCAGCTGGGCGATGAGCCATTGTTTAAAAAGCTGGATATTATTTGCCACACCATCGATGCCACTTATGAAGTTTGGGGCAACAAGATTGTGGTGACAGGAAAAGGTTGTACAAGCCATTAATCAAGTTTCTACTTTTCAGACCTGACTGCCTATGCGAAGACCGTAACTTTTCCCCACAAAAAATGCCGGCAATGTTCGAGCATTACCGGCACCGTTCCCCATGATTTAGTGATGATCCTTAACCATTTGCCTGTTTCAGCAGGCCAGGGATTGTTTTGTCCAGTATGTCCGATACATGAACCAAAACGGTGTAAATCTATGAAATTTTTATTCGATTATTTCCCACTATTGATCAGAGTTATGAAGATCACTTTCGCACAGCTCTTGCTGGTCTTGATCTTTACAAACCTGGGCCTGGCTGCCAGTGACGGCCACGCACAGGATGTGCTCAGTCGCCCGGTGTCCCTGAACGTAAAAGGGCAGGAGCTGGGTACGGTGCTTGATCAGCTATCCAAAGAGGCTAAAATCAAATTTACCTACGTACCCAAGCTGATCGACCAGGGGCAGCGGGTGACGTTTGTGGCTACCCGGGAAAAGCTGTCGGCTGTGCTCGACAGGCTTTTAAAACCGCTTCATATCAAATATGAAATCGACGGCGAGTTCGTGGTCCTCCGCAAGGAGCAAAACCAGGGCCTGCGCTCGCGCGGCTTCCAGGATATCCGAGAGTCGATGGCGGCTGCGCAGGTTGCCAAAGCGGACATCACGATCACCGGAGCGGTAACCGACGACAAGGGCGAGGGCTTACCCGGCGTAAGCATTATTCTCAAAGGCACCCAGCGCGGAACCAGTACGGATGTGGACGGCGGCTTTACCCTCAATGTGCCAGACAATACGGGCACGCTCGTGTTCAGCTACGTGGGCTATGTTTCGCAGGAAATTTCCATTGGTAACCAAAGCAAAATTGATGTAAAACTGGCTTCCGAAAGCAAGGCGCTCGAAGAGATCGTAGTCGTGGGCTATGGCGTCCAGGAGAAGAAGACATTAACAGGTGCAGTTTCGGCCATTGACGAAAAAGAGCTGCGCGCGGTACCCACCGGCGACGCGTCCGCCCGCTTGCAGGGGCGCGTGGCAGGTGTAACCGTGACCAACAGCAGCGAGCCCGGCGGACCCTCCACGGTGCGCGTTAGGGGCGTGGGGTCGATCAATAACAATGACCCGCTGTATGTCGTGGATGGCGTGCCGACGAACACCGGTTTGCAGGGCATTAACCCCAACGACGTCGAGTCGATGACCGTTTTGAAGGACGCCTCAGCGGCGGCTATCTATGGTTCCCGCGCGGCCAATGGGGTGATCGTGGTGACCACCAAGCGCGGTAAACAAGGGAAGATAAAAATGAACCTCGATGTGCGCTACGGCGCGCAGCGCGCTTCCAATAAACTGGATATGCTCAATTCGCAGGAACTGGGCGAGCTGCTGTGGCAGCGCAAGCGCAATGCAGGCCTCACACCCGGCGGTACGGGCTGGGCCGATGCCCAGTACGGCAATGGTGAAAATCCGGTGGTGCCCGATTACGTTCTGCCGGGCGGGGCCATGGAGGGGGAAGTCGATGAAAGCACCTATGCTTATCCAAATCCTTACAACGGCATTACCCGCGCCAACAAGCAGGGCACCGACTGGTTCGACGAGGTGTTCAGCGCTGCGCCGATTCAGGAATACAACCTGGCCATCATGGGCGGGGGTGAAAAGAGCAATTTCGCGATCAGCGGCGGTTACCTCAACCAGAAGGGAATCGTGAGCTATACCGGCTTCAAGCGCTACGCATTACGCGCCAATTCGGATTTCACTGTTTCGAAATGGCTGAAAGTAGGGCAGACCATCGGTGCCACCATGGCCGACCGGCTGGGCTTTATGGGAACAGCCTCGGGCAACCAGCCGGTTGCATTTGCCATCCGGCAGCATCCATTGATACCGGTGTACGATATCCGCGGCAACTTTGCGGGCACAAAAGCGCCGGGAACAGGAAACGGGCATAACCCGGTAGCCATGTTATACCGGGCCAAAGACAATGTGAGCCGCCAGATGCGGATCATGGGAAGCGTGTACGCACAGATCGATTTTACGAAGGATTTGTGGTTCAAAAGCCTCATCGGCATTGACTATAACTCGACCCGCGGCAAGGCACGTACGCTGGCAGACCCGGAATGGACGCAGTCGACCAACAACAATGTACTCACGGAAAACCAGCGTAATATTTTCCAATACAACTGGACCAACACGCTGAATTTTCGCAAAACCTTCCTGGAAAAGCACAATCTGAACGTGCTGGCCGGTGTGGAGGCGATCAGTAATCGCGATGAGATTTTTGTCGCAAGTCGCTCTACCTTTCCTTTCACCGACCTGGACTACATGGTGCTCGACGCAGGCCAGAAAGACATCGCCAACTCCGGCACATTCGACCAATGGGCGCTGTTTTCCTACTTCCTGCGTGCCAATTATGATTTCAAAGGCAAATACCTTCTCGAAGCAACCGTCCGCCGTGACGCTTCTTCCCGGTTTGCTCCTGAAAATCGCTGGGGAACCTTCCCCGCTTTTTCGGCCGGCTGGCGGATCGTGGAAGAACCGTTCCTGCGGGATGTACGCTGGCTGAGCGATCTGAAAATACGAGCGGGCTGGGGACAAAACGGCAATGACAATGTAGGGAACTATAATGCGTATACCACTTACCGTGCGGCAGGTCTGGAATCATATTACAACATTTCCGGGACGAGCAGTACGCGCTCGGATGCAGGCCTGCATTTGTATTCGCTGGGCAACCGCGAGGGGCAGTGGGAAACCTCCATTACCACCAACCTGGGGATAGATGCGGTATTTTTCAATAATAAGCTCGAAGCGAATATCGACGTCTACAAACGCCGCACGACCAACATGCTTTACCCCGACTCGCGCCCGGATACCTGGGGTGGCGTAGTGCTGCCTTCGATTAACATCGGGGAAATGGAAAACAAGGGAATCGACCTGATCCTGAATTACAGAAACCGGATCGGCAAAGACCTGAACTTCAATATCGGCGCCAACCTGTCGCATTACAGAAACCGCGTAGTACGACTGAATGACAACCCGAAAGAGATCCGGTTTGGAAACACGCTGCTCAATGAGGTTTACACGGCCACTACGGCGGGCCAGCCGATCTCGTCCTTTTACGGATATGTGGTAGAGGGCATTTTCAATACCCAGGAAGAAGTATCCAATCACCCCAAATACAACCCGGATATCAATGGCCGGGACACATACAGCATGCCCGGCGTTTTCAAATACAAGGACGTGAACGGCGACGGCAAGATCACGACCGATGACCGCACATTCATCGGCAGCCCGCACCCGAGTCTTACTTATGGCCTCAACATTGGAATGGATTACAAAGGCTGGGACCTGACCATGTTTTTCCAGGGCGTAGTGGGCAGTCAGCTCGTGAACTTTACCAACCGGGAAATTCTGTTTACACGTCACGAAAGCAATTATCTCCGCCGCCGGCTCTACGAATCGTGGACGCAGGAGCGTTACGATAATGGCGAGAAGATCACCCTGCCGATCACGCTGGCCAATGACGGGAATATGCAGAAACCATCGACTTTCTTCGTCGAAAGCGGCCGGTACTTGCGCATGAAAGACTTTCAGGTAGGTTATACATTACCCAAGACATTGACGGAAAAGCTGAAAATGGACCGCCTGCGCATTTATTTCCAGTCGACCAACCTGTTTACGCTCACCAAATACACAGGCCTGGACCCGGAAGTAACCGAGCCTAACGACGGCCACAAGGGCGTAGATGCGGGCGTGTACCCGATTCCGCAGATTTTCATGCTGGGTGTGAACCTTAATTTCTAACTGATAACCCGATACAGATATGAAAAGCAAGATACTTGTAACCCTGGTAACGATTTCAGTCCTGGTATTTTCATGTACCGGCGATTTTCTGGACATCAAACCCAAAGGCCAGACTTTCTTCGAATCGCTGACCAACAAGCAAGGCGTAAACCTGCTGCTCACGGGCGCTTATTCCGTGATCGACGGTGCCAATGGCCGCACCGGCGACGGCTGGGCGAGCGCGGTCACCAACTGGGTGTGGGGCGGCGTGGCCTCCGACGACGCGATCAAAGGCTCCAATGCCGGAGACCAGAATGCGATCAATGCGATCGAAGGCTTCTTTGCCGATGCCGAAAACCTGTACGTCGCCCAGCATTGGTCGCCGCTTTACGACGGCATCGTACGCTCGAACGACGTGCTCAAAGCATTGAAACTGGCCACCGACATGACCGAAAACGAGAAGAAGCTCGCCGAGGGCCAGGCCCGCTTTCTGCGCGCGCACTTCTACGTAGAGCTTACCAAAGTGCACGGAAAAGTGCCTTACATCGACGAGAACACCGAAAATCCCACCATTGTACCCAACGATCGCCTGCTGTGGCCGGAAATTGAAGCCGATCTGAAATATGCGGTTTCGGTATTGCCTTCACGCTGGTCGGAAAAAGGTCGGGCTTCGCAGTGGGCGGCCAAAACCTACCTGGCCAGGGTATATATGTTCCAGAAGAAGTTTACAGAAGCGCACACGCTTTTGCAGGATGTGTATACCAATGGCGGCTTCACGCTGATGCCCAGCTTCGAGCAGAACTATATGATCCGGACCAATAACAATGCGGAATCGATCTTTGAAATACAAAATGCGGTGAACGACGGTTTTCCCAACTCCCCGAATGCGAACATCGGCGAATCGATCACCGGTCCGCATTTCATGGGATCGAGCGGTTTTTACCTGCCCACGCACAGCCTGGTGAGCGCCTATCGGGTAGGGGAAAATGGCCTGCCGCTTTTGGAAGATACCTATTCGCAGGACGATATTCTGCCGTATTCCACCACGGGCGCCGGAGTGTCGTACAAAGGGCCGGTTGATCCCCGGCTGGACCATACCGTAGGCCGGCCGGGTGTTCCATTCCTGGACTGGGGTGTCCACAAAGGCAATTCCTGGATACGCGACCCGGGGAATGCAGGCCCGTACATTAATAAGAAAAACATGTTCCTCAAATCGGAACTGGGTGCATTATCCAACACGACCGGCGTGCGCGTATTTCCCAATGCGAACAACTACCGGATGTTCAAATTGAGTAATGTGATTTTGTGGCTCGCCGAATGTGAAGCGGAAGTGGGCTCGCTGCAAAAAGCGACCGAACTCGTGAACCAGATCCGTAACCGCGCCAAAAACTCCAACGTGGTGCAGTTTGACGACGGTACGCCCGCTGCAAACTATAAGGTAGAGCCTTATCCGGCCACTTTCAGGGATAAAACCTACGCCCTGCTGGCAATCCGCCACGAAAACCGGATCGAGCTGGCTATGGAAGGCATCCGCTTCTTTGAACTGGTCCGCTGGGGACTCGCGGGGAAAGTGATCAATAACTACCTGACCGTGGAGGGGACCAAGCTGGCCTACAACCGCGGAAAAGTATTTACCGAAGGCCAGCACGAAATCTGGCCCATCCCGCAGCGGCAAATCGATATTTCGGTAGACAACGGCCGCTCGGTGCTGACGCAGAACCCGGGATATTAACAGTAAAAAACGCTTTATCAATGGGCTGCCTCGCGCAGCCCTGACATTCCTCTGCTTTAAACCAGATCATTATGCTCCAACACATTCAACTTCAAAAGCGAAAGATCATCCTGGCGGCAGCGTCAGCCCTGCTGGTTGGTTCGGTTGCTTTCAAAACTTTTCAGGATTCCGAAGACCCTTATTCCACCTGGGAAATATACGGGGGCGGCAGCGGGAATATCAAATTCTCGTCTCTGAGCCAGATCAATACCGGCAATGTTCAGCAGCTGAAAGTGGCCTGGGAATATGCTTCGGGCCAGGCTTCGAAGACGAACACGACCGACATGAAAACCAACCCGATCATTGTAGATGGCGTCATGTACGGGCTTAATCCGCAGCTGAAACTGTTTGCCCTGGACGCCGCTACCGGGAAGGAAAAGTGGGTGTACGACCCCGAATCCATTCCCGAGCAAGGGAGAAACTCGGGCCGCGGGCCATTCGGGCCTTCTACGAAAATCAGCCGCGGGGTTACTTTTTATGATGGGGGAAAAAATGACAGGCGCATTCTGTACACGCCCGGCGGCGGACACATGCTGTACTGCGTGGACGCCAACACCGGAAAGCTGGTCACCGATTTCGGCGATAACGGGCGGATCGATCTCCACGACGATCTGGACATCGAAAATGCGCACGACCTTCATATTTCCAACACCAGTCCGGGCATTATTTACAAGGACGTGATCATTCTCGGCTCGCGCCTCGCGGAGGCAGCCGAGGCTGCACCGGGGCACATTCGGGCTTACGACGTGCATACCGGCAAGCGCAAATGGATTTTCCATACCATCCCGCATCCGGGAGAACCGGGCTACGAAACCTGGGAGAACAAGGAAGCGTACAAATATGTAGGCGGCGCCAATGTTTGGGGCGGGTTTTGTCTGGATGAAAAGCGCGGGATCGTTTTTGCCGGCACCGGCTCGGCTACACCCGACTTTTACGGCGGTAACCGGAAAGGTAACAACCTGTACGCCAATTCTATTCTTGCATTGGACGCTGCGACGGGTAAACTGAAATGGCATTACCAAACGGTGCACCACGATTTGTGGGACTGGGACCACGCGGCGCACCCGATCCTGGTGACGGTCAAAAAGAATGGCAAGCCGGTGGATGCGGTGGTGCAGGTGACCAAGCAAGGTTTCATATTCATGTTCAACCGCGAAACCGGCGAGCCGATCCATCCGATCAAAGAAGTGCCCGTTCCGAAATCAGAACTGGCAGGCGAATGGACGTCATCCACGCAGCCGGTGCCTACCTTTTTCAAGCCATTCGTGAGGCAGCGGCTCACCGAAGCCGATTTGCTCAAAGAAGGCATTCCCGATTCGTCCTACCAGGACATTCTCAAACGTTTCCGCTCCTACAAAACCGATAATATGTGGAACCCGCCATCGCTGCAAGGCACGATCCAAAATCCGGGTTGGAACGGCGGGGCCGAATGGGGCGGTCCTACATTTGACCCCACCAGCGGCATTATGTATATCAATGCCAATGAATCGCCGTGGATTATGAAAATGCAGGAAGTGAAAAAAGGCGCCGTCGCTTCCAATCGCACCAACCTCGAAGCCGGTAAGCAGATTTACCAGCAAAATTGCAGCGGCTGCCATGGGCAGGACCGTCGGGGAGGAGAGGGGAACCCGGCCCTGGCGGCCAACCCTTCACTGGTCGGCATTGCCAAAAAGAGCAATATGAGCCCCGGTATGAAGTTCGACGAGCAGTCTTTTAAGAGCCTGGTAACGTCTGGCCGCAACAATATGCCGCCGTTCGCCCATTTGAGTGCCGAACAAAAAACAGCGCTGGCTTCGTTTATCCTCGATCTGGACGACATTAAAGATCAGCCATTCAAAGACCTGAACACGAAGGAAGAGCCCGAGCATTTCCGCTCGCCGTACAGCTTCGCGGGAGGTATGACCGGCGGGGGCAAGTTCCTTACGAAGGAAGGTTACCCGGCAGTAGCACCACCCTGGGGGCACCTGACGGCCATCGACCTCAATACCGGCAAGCAGGTATGGAAGCAGACCATCGGCGATTACCCCGAAATGAAGGCAAAGGGCATTCATACCGGCAGTGAAAACTTTGGCGGCTCGGTTGCCACGGCCGGTGGGCTGGTGTTCATTGCTGCTACGAGGGACGAGAAGATCAGGGCATTTGATAAAAAAACGGGTAAAATGCTTTGGGAAGCCGACTTACCTGCCGCTGGCATTGCTACCCCGGCAGTATATGAAGCGGGTGGAAAGCAGTTTGTCGTGATCGCCTGCGGAGGCGGAGGCAAGCAGCGGACGCGGTCCGGCGACAAATATGTGGCATTTGCCCTGCCGGATTCCAGTAAATGATTTTTTGAAATGACCGGAAATATGATGAGAAACAGATTCAAAATAATGCTTGGCATTACCATGCTGGGCGTCGCTATGCTGGCGGCGGCGTCGCAGCCGGCGCTAGCGCAGAAAGCGGATGGTGACTGGGAAATGCTTTTCAATGGAAAAGACCTGGCCGGCTGGAAACACCTGAACGGAAACCATAAAATAGAGGTGAAGGACGGCATGATTGTGGGCACGACCGTGCCGGGAGAGCCGAACGGATTTTTGTGTACCGAACGGGAATTCGGCGATTTTATCCTCGAACTGGAAGTGAGTATTGATACTACCATGAACAACTCGGGCATTCAGTTCCGTAGTTTGAGCAATATCGATTACCTGAACTACCGGCTGCACGGCTACCAGATGGAAGTAGATCCCAAGCCGCAGCGATGGAGCGGGAGCATTTACGATGAGGCACGCCGCGGCTGGCTGTACACGACCGAGCTGAACCTGCCCTCCAAAACCGCATTTAAAAACAATGCGTGGAACCACTACCGCATCGAATGTTTCGGGACCAGCAACCGGACGTGGGTAAATGGCGTTCCCGTTTCGCATTTGATCGACGATGAGACGGTCAAGGGTATGATCGGTTTGCAGCTGCACAGCAACAACCCGAACGATCCCATACCACCGGGCGACCATCAGATCCGTTTCAAAAACATCCGCATTAAAACCAAAAACATCCAACCCTCGCCGCCGGACGATGTATTTATCGTAAACCTGATCCCGAATGATTTGTCGGGAGCCGAAAAGCGGGCGGGATATAGTTTGCTATTTGATGGAAAAACGGCGAATGGGCTCTCAGGGGCAGGTAATGCAAAGTTCCCGGATTCGGATTGGGTGATCCAGAACGGCACACTCACCATCAAAGAATCGAAAAGGAAAGAAAAAAAGAGCGTGTTCTTGAAAAGCCCGTACGCGGCATTTGAACTGAAATTCGAGTTCAGGCTGGCCGAAGGCGCGGATAGCGGGGTGAAATACCAGTTAGTCGAAGCCGGCGAAAATTCGGAAGGCCTTGAATTCCAGATCCAGGACGATATGCTGCCTGGCAACGTCCCCAGGGGCACCGACCTGACCGCCCTGGGCTCGATCAATGGTGTGGCTGCATCCAAACAGACCATTTTTTCAAAGCGAAGGATCGGAACGTGGAGCAATGCGATGATCCGCGTTTACCCCGATGGTCGCGTGGAGCATTGGATCAATGGTTTCAAAATGCTGGAACACAAAGTAAAATCGCAGGATAAGGGCTTCCTGATGTTGGAAAATAAAGGATTATCGGTTTCTTACCGGAGCATTAAAATCAAAGAGCTACGCTGATGGAGAATGGAAGGGAGCGCTGTCCGTGCGGTAGCCGGCGGCACCTCTTCTTCCAAATGCAGAATTGTCAATGTATAACTGTCCTGAACTTGTCCTATGAACACTCCGATGCTGTTTTTCTCTTTTACAATGCTTGGATTGTGGTGGGTCGGCCATGTGTCCGGTGCCTTTCGTGGCGTTGCCAGGGCGAATGAGGGTACGCAGCTGAGTGATGAACTGCGCATTCAAACCGATGCGGATACCAGCATTTCCGTTTTTACATCCACTGGAAAACAGCTGGTGCTGCGGCAGGTGGCCAAGCCCGGTGAGCGTCCGTACATCCATCCCATCTACTTGCCGGACGGCGAAACTGTGGTCACCGAGTTCCGCCCGGGGCATCATATCCACCAAACCGGCCTCTACTGGGGCTTGAAACGGGTGAACGGGCGCGACTATTTCATGAATGGCCGGAGCGATTACTGGAAACGCGTATCGATGAAAATAATCCAAAACACGGGGAAGCAGGTGAAATGGCAGACCATTTACAGTCTGCTCGATTCGACCGGGCGGGAGACTATGCAGGAGGAGCACAACTGGGCTGCGGAAAAAATGGGGGAGAAGCTAATCCTGGATTTTACCTGGAAAGGAACGGCCAAGGTGGATGTGCACATCGGGAAATTCTACGTCGGAGGATTGTTCGCCCGCATGCCGTGGCGGAAAAACCGGCCCAGTGCCGCCACCAACGCCAACGGCCTCACGAACAAAGATGCCGAAGGGCAGCGTGCGGATTGGTTCGACGTGGGCATCCATCTGAAAGATCAAACGGAACCCGTGCACATGACGATTCTGGACCACCCTGCAAACGCCGCATTTCCTACACCCTGGCGGATAGATGGTGAATTCGGTTTCGGGCCTTCCCGGCAGATCATGGAAGATTGGCAGATTCCACAGGGCAAAACCGAGACTATCCGCTACCGCGTGATCGTCTCAGAAGGCGGGCTCGATAAGCAATGGGTCCAGCAGCAGGCCGAACGATACCAGCGTACGAAATAGCGCCTAGCCAGCATATCACCCCGGCGTTTTCAAAAATTGTCACATTCTTAACCGGCATCATCATGCCGACAAAATCCTTATTGCCTTATGAAATTGAATATAGCCATTGTGGGTCTGGGATTCGGTGCGGAGTTTATTCCTATTTATCAAAAACATCCTGATGCAAACATGTATGCGGTGTGCCAAAGGAATGCGGCTAAACTGAACGAAACCGCCGATGCTTATGGCGTAGCGGTGCGGTATTCCGATTTCGACGAGCTGCTCGCCGATCCTAACGTCGATGCGGTACACATCAATTCGCCCATTCCCAACCACGCAGAGCAAAGCCTTAAAGCGCTTCGGGCCGGAAAGCATGTGGCCTGCACTGTTCCTATGGCAACCAGTGTGGAGGATTGTATGGAAATTGTGCGGACGGTCCGCGAAACCGGCAGGAAATACATGATGATGGAGACCGTCGTGTATAGCCGGGAATTCCTGTTTGTGAAGGAGTTGTATGAAAAAGGTGAATTGGGGAAAATTCAATTTCTGAAAGCGAGCCATCAGCAGGACATGGACGGCTGGCCCGACTACTGGCCCGGCCTTCCGCCCATGCATTATGCAACGCATTGCGTGGGTCCGGTGGCGGGCTTGCTGCGCCTGGAAGCCGAATATGTGTCCTGCTTCGGCTCGGGCACGATCCGGGAGGAACTTGCCCAGATCCATCATTCTCCTTTTGCAGTGGAAACGGCCCATATTAAGTTCAAAAACAGTGATTTAACAGCGCACGTTTACCGCTCTTTGTTCGATGTGGCCCGGCAATACCGCGAAAGCTTTGAAGTGTACGGTTCCAAAAAGTCGTTCGAATGGCCGCTGATCGAAGGGGAAAATCCGGTGATCCACACAGCCAAGAAGCCCGAGCACGAGATCGCCACGCAAGTGACGGTGCCGGATTACGGTCATCTTTTGTCCCGGGAAATAGCGCCGTTCACCATGCAGGGCGTGTACAATGAGGAAGAGCAGCATTTGTCGTTCACGCAGGGCAGCGGGCACGGCGGTTCACATCCGCATATGGTGAATGAATTTATCACATCGATCCTGGAAGACAGGGAGCCGTTTCCCAATGCAGTACAATCCGCAAACTGGACCAGCGTGGGGATTCTGGCGCATAAGTCGGCATTGAACGGCGGGCAGATTATACCGGTTCCGGATTTTAACTATTACTAATATACGTAAATCGGTAGTTGGGTTACAACATATCGAAGCAGGGGAGCAGCACCAGCAGGTAATCGAAGTGTGGAATGCTTACGCGGAGATGGCTGATGGCTTTGTGAAGGGTGTTACGGACGGACTTTTCGGTAATGCCCATGATCATGGCGATTTCCGATGTAGGGAAATTTTCATAATAGCGCAGGATGATCACGTCCAGCTGCCTTTTGGGCAAGGTTTGCAGGGTGTGCTTCAACTTATCGACCAGCCATTTTTCATAATCGTCGTGCTCGTAACTGCTTTCCTCGCCCAGGCTCAGCAAATCCGAGAGTGTTTCAACATCCGTAAATGACTGCTCTTTTTTTAGTTTATGCAGGATTTCGCGCCGTACGATGGTGAAAAGGTAAGATTTTACATTCCGAACCTCGGGAAGCTTGTGCCGTGTGTGCCAGATGTTAATGAACAGGTCCTGGATCGTATCTTCAATGACATCCGTATCCGACAACAGCCTGGTTCCATAGCGGTACAGCTGGCGGTAATAGCGTTCATATAGCTCACCCAACGCGGCCTTTTCGCCATCCTTAATGGCATTCCAGAGCGTAGTGTCTGCATGTGATACCTGTTCCAATGCCCCAGTTTAAAGGTGATAAACAATGATTATATATAATTACAAATTTACAATTTAAAATCAAAATAACACAAAATTATTAGGTGGCATTTTGACACTTAATTCATTCAGCAACAGCGCGATTTATCGCTGTTATTTTTTGCTAAACGCTTAATCCAATCTTCCTATGACCTACGTTGTTAACCGCCACCGCTTGTTCCTGGCCAGCTGTTTCGCCATCATCACCACCGCATTTTCGTTCAGCATCCGGGCGGGTGTGCTTCCAGAGCTGGCAGCTGAATTTGGCCTTACTGCCGGGCAGCTGGGTTTTATCAATTCCATGTTCTTTTTCGGATTCCCGATCTCCATGGTGATCGGTGGAATCGTGTATCATTCGGTGGGGCCGAAAGCGATCATGCAGATCGCCGTGCTGGCGCACACGGCCGGGATTTTGCTGACGATTTATGCCGGAGGGTACGTGGGTCTGCTGGTTTCCACATTTTTTATCGGTTTCGGCAATGGCTGCACGGAGGCCGCCTGTAACCCGATGATCGCGGATATGTACGACGACAGCAAGCTGAACAAAATGCTGGGCAGGTTCCATATGTGGTTTCCCGGCGGCATTGTGATCGGCAGCCTGATTTCCAAATTCATGACCAGCGCCGGGCTTTCATGGCAGGCACAGATATGGACGCTGATGATTCCGACCGTGATTTACGCTATCCTGTTTTTCGCCCAGGTTTTTCCAAAACCGAAAGTCGAAGGCGTAACATCTATCTCGAAAAACTTTGAGGCAATGCGCACGCCACTGTTCCTTTTTACCTTTTGCTGCATGGCGATGACCGCCATCACGGAATTTGGCCCTAACCAATGGGTAACCGTCGTATTGAGCGCCAGCGGGGCCGATGCGATGCTCGTGCTTGCCCTTACATTCGGCGTGATGACGGTCGGAAGGATTTTCACCGGACCGGTCGTTGCGCGACTGGGACAAACGGGCGTTTTGCTCGGCGGCGCGGTTTTAGCGGCCGTTGGAATCTATATGTTCAGCACGCTAACGGGCCCGATCGCTTACCTGGCCGCTGTCATTTTTGGACTTGGCGTTTGTTTCAACTGGCCTGTCATGATCGGTTTCGTTGCGCAGCGCGTTCCGTTAAGCGGTGCGCTGGGAATGTCTGTAATTGGTGGGGTAGGGATGCTGTCGACCTCCATATTTCAACCTTTCATCGGGGCGTGGATTGACGATGCTTATGCTGAAAATGCCGCGAAAGGACTTACCGGAACGGCTTTGGAGCTGGCATCAGGGCAGGATACGCTCTCGATCATGCTTACTTTCCCATTGATCCTGATCGGCGCTTTCGTTGCTCTTTGGCTCTGGGTGGGCAATTCAAAGCCGCAAACTGCTTCGGAGCATCTGCTGGACCGCTCAGGATTGGAGGTTTGAACCGCGAAGAACCGTGGGCGACTTCAACGAAAATGCGATGGCCGGGGGCCAGTACAGACTATTTCCTGTGTTGTATTAAATTTTCCACATCCTGAGCATCTATACTGATCCCCGGGCTGAATGCATCCGAGTTCATGTAATCCAGCAAGCTGTGCCGCAGCTGCCGCGCTACGATGCGCTCGCTGAGGTCGCTGCTGATGTCCATGCTGCACACGATGAGTTTGCCGTTGCCGACTTTGGCTTCGAAAATGCTGCCTAGGTGCCGGTTGTTGGCAAAATTGTCGATGTTGCGCACGATGGGCGTGATGGCGGCGTCGGGGAGAGGCATGGAGGTGGCTTTGGTGCACAGGTCCCACCATTGCCAGTCGGTGAAAGAATCGGTGGGGAAATGCCGCAATGCGGGGTGCTTCGGGTCGCAGAGGATGCCCGTTGTACCTGCTTGCTCGGGGAAATGCACGGGGCTCCAGAATACCGGGACAAACTTTCCCGCAATGCCTTTGACCGTTTTGAAATCCGGGTTGAAAAGTACCTTCTTACCTTGCGCGAGGGCTGCATTCGCTTCGCTTACCGAGCGCGTCACGACCACATTTCCGAGATTGTCCGCCACCTTCGCAGGATATACCCATATGTGCCATTCGTTGGAATAGGGGGTGTTTTTCAATGATAAAGCCAATGTAAGGCGCTGCGCCGACTTTACGGATGTCAGTTTGGCCTGAATGCTGCCCAGCACAATGCCGTTGCCTATCGGCGCGGTGATAGCCGGAAGTTTGCCCCTGGCTACGGTTTTCCCGGATTGGTCGGTGAGCGTCCATTCGGGAGCGACGTTCGTCAGCGGCCCCGCGCCGAAATTAGCCAGCTCTGCGGTGGCTTGGAAGCTTTCCGCATTGGTGAAAGTGGCCTTGTCAAACCTCAATAATGGTACAACGGGCCCACAGAACCTCCGGAATTCTTCCGCCGAGAGAATGCCTTTGCTGTCCCAGAATGCATCCAGCAATCCGATATCCGCCGTGCCTTGTCCTGGAAAATCGTGCAGATCGAGCAGCTGAATGCCGCTGGCGCCTTTCGTACGGAGAATCCTTTCGAGTTCTTCCTTGTACAGAATGGCCGCGAGTTTTCCGCTGGCTTTCACATACGGGCCGGCGAGGGGCAGCATGCCTTTTTTACTTAAATCATTTTGAATGGCAAGCAGGTTGAGCGGTTTGAGCACGCCGGTGTATTTGCTGATCTCTGCAATATTCGGAAAAACGGCATATTGGCCTACTTCATGCGTCACGAGCGGCACAGGCAGTCCTGCAATGGATGCGGAAAAGTCTTCCTTAAATGAAGGAGAATTTTGATTAAAAACACCCTGCCCGCGTACCCAGCCGAGTTTGGTTTGCTGGGTAATGAAGTAATCGTCCGAAGGCTCAGGCCACGCGCCGTGCGGCGGCTGGAAGCTGTAAGTTGTGGTGGCGTAAAGGTGGCGCGCGTCGGATTTTTTGAGTTGGGTAACCAATGCATTCAGGAAATCGAAGTTGCCTTCCAGCTCATTGCCCATCGACCAGAAACAGAATGACGGATGGTTGCCGTATTCGCGGCTGATGCGCTCAGCTTCTTCCTTGATAAACCGGTCGGCTTTCGGGTCGAGGCCCACCTGGAGGCTCCACATTGGCAGTTCCACCTGCAAATAAACACCCAGCGAGTCGGCTACCTGGAATGCGGCCCGCGGTGGGCACCAGGAGTGGAAGCGGATGTGGTTCAGGCCATAATCTTTCGCCGTTGTGAATACTTTTTCCCAACCGGCCTTTTCCACCGGCGGGTGGCCGCTAACCGGGAAAATGGCGCTTTCGAGCGTGCCGCGGAGGAATAGTGGTCGGCCATTGATATGCAAAAGGCTGTTATCATTCGAAAGCTGCCGCACGCCGAAGCTGGTTTGCGCATTGCTTTTGACATGATTACCTGTAAATCCGGCCGTAAGCTGGTACACATTCGGTGTGAATTCATCCCATAGCTTAAAATTTTCTACCAGCGAGTAACTGGTTTCAAATACAAACATTCCCGTATCCACACGCACCGTCTGCTTGGTTTCGGGGAGATTTTTACCATTCAGTAGTGCATGCAGCAGCATTTGCCCCTGCACCGGCTGGCCGCTGCGGTTATGCAGCTCCACACGCACTTTTACGGATTTGGTGGCGGCGTCGGGCTCGGTGCGGATATGTTTGATCGCCACAGCATCGCTGGCGGAAATGGCCATCCGGCCGATGGCGCCGTTCCAAATCGTCTGCGTGCCGTCGGTGTAGGCATGGGCGAGGTTTTGGTAGCTGATGTCGTACTGGCGGGTGTTGTTGATCCGGAGCAGGATGGTGTGCTTTCCGGGCGCCAAAAGCTTGGTAAGGTCGTAGCGGTGTGGGGTAGTGAGGCTTTCCTGCTGGTTTTCGGGGGCTTGCTTGCCGTCGACAAACACGCGGCTCTGCCATAGCACGCGTTCCAGCGAAAGTTCGATCTGCTTGCCCTGCCAATCGGCCGGAATGTCGATCGTGCGGCGGTACCAGGCCGTGCCCACGAAGCGGTGCTTGCGCGTGAGCTGGTAGAGCGATGCCTTCGTCAGGCCCGGCTCAATGCTGATCGTATCGCCCAGGCCCGCCTCATCGGTGGTGCCGGGGAGCTGCATTTTGTGGGGGAACTTCCGGGTGAGGAAACGGTGCGCTCCTGCATCGTCGATATCGAATGCCACTTCCCATTCACCGGCCAGCGAAAGGCTTTCCTGGGCATGGGAGAATAACGGGAGCAATAATGCGAGCAGCAGGCAGCGGAATGTACAGAACATAATTATTGGAATATTACGTTGCAAAATTACCATTCATGCCCATACCTTTACATGACTTTTCTTATGAAAAAGCTGGACATAATTCTTATCCCATTTCACCCATGATCCGCAAGCAGGAAGGTTTCGTAGGGCAGCGCAGCGCCATCTTGCCGGGCGATCTGGTGGCGCAGGTAGCGCATCACCCGCTGTGCGAATCGCTGTACATTACCGATATCGGCTATTATCCCCATGCCTCATTTCACGACCGGGAGCGCAAAAAAGGCTGTTCCGAGCACATTCTGATCTATTGTGTGCAGGGAGCGGGTTGGTTTGAGTCGGAAGGGGCGCGGCACGTGGTGCTGGCCGATCATTTCTTTATCTTACCCGCCCATCAGCCGCATTCCTACGGCGCCGATCCGGTAGATCCATGGACGATTTACTGGGTACATTTCGCCGGCCAGCGCTCGGGTGAATTTTTGACTTTCCTGCAATCCGGCGGCGGGCCCGTGGCGGTAGAGCCCCGCGACGAACGCCTGGCGCTGTTCGAGGACATTATGGCGCACATGGAAATGGCTTTCAACGACGATAACCTCGTGTATGCCAACCACGCCCTCGCGCATTTTCTTACGACGCTCAAAAGCTCGCTATACAGCCCGACTGTGAATGCGAAGGCTGCCGATGATCCCGTAAGCCGCACAATCGCATTTATGAAACAGCATTTGGACCAAAACCTCACACTAGCCGAGCTCGCAGGCGTGGCCAATATGTCCAATTCGCATTATTCGGCCGTTTTCCGCGAGAAGGTTCAGCGCTCGCCCATTCATTTTTTTACTTTTCTTAAAATGCAAAAAGCGAGCCGTTTGCTGAAATACGGCTCGCTGCGCATCAATGAAATCGCGGAGCAACTCGGCTATCGCGATCCGTTTCATTTCAGCAGGGTGTTTACGGGGGTGATGGGCGTGTCGCCGAGGGATTTCCGCCGGAGCGAAAGCAATTAGCGCATTCGATCATCGGTAACTGCCCACGAATGTCGTCACAGATTTTGGCGTGAGTACCAGTTTGCGGGCGTCGGTGATGGTTTTGTGCAGGCTTTTTTCCCCGCTCGTGGTATAAGTTTCAAACCGGTTTTTGGGAATGGTAACACCTTCCAGCCCCAGCGCTACTTCCTTTTCCGTCACATTCACCGCCACGATCACCAGCTTTTTTGAAGCCGCATCCTTGTAAGCCGAAAGCATCACATTCCCCGCCTGCTCGATCAGGTCCGGGCTGCCCGGCAGCTGAATGTCCACGCGCTTCATGCCCGGGCGGATGAACCTTGCGTAGTTCCCAAACGCCCAAAGCTGCTTCGAATCGGCCACCAGGCCTTGTTCGCGGGTGTTGTTGTGGTTTTTGAAATTCCCGTCCTGATCATTGATATACACCAACGCGTCGCTGTAATTGTACGGACTCACCGCCAGCCACCATTGCCAGGAAGTGACATTGGCCACAGCCAGGTCGTGGTGGATGACCTTGGCTACGTACAGGCCATAGTCGATGCCCGTATTGCGCGGGTAGCCATTGAACTTCCCGCAAATATCCCCCAAAACGCCGAATTCGCTTTGCCATAATGCCACGCCCGCAGCTTTGGCGGCTTTGGCAGCTTGCTGACGCGTGGTTACCAGCACCGAGTCGTTGCAGGTGGTGAAGTAGCTGTGGTAGGAGAGGATCGGCGCAATGCCGGGCAGGTTTTTAAGGGATTTTTGTTGGGAAGAAAACAGCTCGCCCAACTGGTTACCGCGCCCGGTTTCTGCTTTGTCATAAATGTAATCCAGCTGCCCGGCCTCGCCCATGACGACGGTGGTTTCGCTTTTGTGCTTCAACATCCGTTCCGACAATGCAGCGGCGAGGCGAAGCATTTCGGCATTTGTAGCGGGCGTGCCTTCCTGGGTAGCCTTGCCGTTTTTGCCTGCCTTCCAATCCCATTGCGGCTCGTTGAGCGGGCTCAGGTAGTCGAACGCGAAATGCCGGGAAACATCGCCGAGGAATGCGGCGAAATCCGCCATGCGTTCCGGTTTGAGGTTCAGCGATTTTCCGCCGGGCGAAAAGGCCTTGCCGTTCAGGGTCATGTGCACGGGCGGCGAAACCGAAAATCCGAGCGTGTAGCGCACGCCGCGCTTCCGGGCGGCATTCAGAAACCACTGGCTGCCGGCTTGTTTGGACCAGTCGTAAGTGCCGTCCGCATTCTCAAAGCTTTCTTCGCGCCGCCATTCGTCGGCAATGAGGCTGGAATCGCCTTGTTCGAAGCTGCCCGCGCCGATATTCATCCGCCACAGCGAGAGTCCGATACCTTTGGGCTGGCCGTTGGCGAGGGTATCCATGCTGAAAAGCAGGTCAGCCACCTGGTTCTTCTTCTGCTCATCGCGCCAGGTGCCGATGAATTTGGTACTCCAGCAATCCGAAGCGCCGAAGCTGTGGATGGTCTGGATTTCTTTGTTTAATGAAATAACAGCTCTCTGGCCGCCGCTTTGGGCTGCCGCCTCCCAGCAAGGCAGGAAGGCAGCAGCCGCGATCAACGCTTTTTGCAACATATCAATAACCAGGGTTTTGGATTACCACACCATTGGACGCATTCACTTCCCGCGCCGGGATGGGCAGCAGGTCGTTTACACCCGCCCGGAAGTTCGTCCCTTTATCTTGCGGCTCCACATTGGAAGCAGTTTCAAATGCATCGGTGCTGTTGCGGTTGTAATTCACAAAACTGCCGTTCGGCCCCAGAATCGACTCGATGATCGGGCGACCGTTTTTCTTCACCCGGCGAATGTCGTCCCAGCGGAACGTGAGCTCGCCCGCCAGTTCGAGCCTGCGCTCGTTGATGATCGCGTCGATGAGGCCTTCGCCGGACAGACCGGTTTTGGCCGCCAGCTTCGCCCGGCGGCGAACGGTGTTGAGCGATTCCAATGCCTGGGCCGTTTTAGCCTGCCGCGCCGAGGCTTCGGCGTGGATCAGCAGCACTTCGCCATAGCGGATGAATATGTACGGAACCGGCACCCACACGCTCTGGTAGCTTTGGTTAGGCACCACGCGTTTGGCCCGCGGCACATAAAACTTCCGCCAGATGCGCCCCGACTTGTTACCCAGCGGCCGCGCATCGAAAATGCCCGTGCCCGAAGCCTGCGGATCGCCCCACACGCGCTGGCCGTGCTTGATGATCGTCCGCGCGAGCCGAACCGTGTCATTCTCAGCCAGAAATGCGCTTTCCAGATTGCTGCTTGGCACATTCCAGCCCCAGCCGCCGTCATTCCGCGAGCCGGCCGTCACGCCGCGCACATTGCCGTAAATGGTGCTTGAACTGATCTCGAAAATGGACTCGGAGCCATTGTAGTACCCGGCCTGAAAGATGTTGCCGAAGTCGGATTCGAGCGTGTATTCCCCTGACTCCATCAATTGCTTCGCCATTTGCTCGGCAAGCGGGTAGTTTTCAGCCCATAATGCGGCTTTGGCGGCAAATGCGAGTGCAGCGCCTTTCGAAGCCCGGCTTTTATCCAGCCCGGTGTAGGCGCTGCGCTGCGGCAGGTCCTGGGCAGCTTCCTGGAAGTCTTTTAGGATCTGGGCGTACACTTCCGCTTTCGGCGTCCGTGCGGTAGGCGCGTCGCTGGCGGTGCGGGCGGTGGTGTATAGCGGTACTTCGCCCCAGTTTTTCACCAGTTCAAAATAGAACCAGCCCCGGAGAAATTTCATTTCCGCTACCAGTCGGCGGCGCAGGGCATCGTCCACCGGCGCATCCGCAATGCGCTGAATGCCGAAGTTGGTCCGCTGCACGCCGAAATAATTGAACGACCAGTAGCCTTCCGTGTTGCCGTCGTTGGCGCTCAGCCCGATGAAATGCGCGATAGGCAGGTCGGTAGCGGCGTTTCCCCATTGTTCGAGGTTGCCCAGCCAGCCGTCGTCGGTGGCGGTTTCCAGGATCATTCTTTTGTATTGTACCTGCCACCAGTCGTCCCAGTTCAGGGCCGCGTAGCAGGAGTTGACGTAGTTGAGCGTGCCCTCCGCCGTGTCGAACACGTGCAGGTTATCGAGGGTCTGGATGCCGTCGAGCGGCAGGTCGGTGAAGCTTTCTTTGCAGGAAATGGTCGATACCGACAAAGCGGCCGCCACCAGCGTGGTTCTGAGAATATTTTTGAATTCCATGGGTCAGTTCAATTAGAAGGAAAGATTAAGGCCAACTTGCAGGTTGCGCGACACGGGATACTGCGCATGGTCGATGCCGAAGCCCAGCTGCGGCGTAGTGCCGTTGCCGTTGTTGGACTGCACCTCCGGATTCACACCTGAATATTTGGTGAGGGTAAACAGGTTTTGTGCGCCCACGTACACCCGCATCGCACGGATGCCTTTGATCAGGTTTTCGGGGAGGTTATAGCCCAGGATGATGTTGCGGCCGCGCACGAACGACCCTTTTTCGACATAATAACTCGAAGATTGCAGGTTACCCGCCGACGCATTCGGATTGGGGTGCTCGGCATCCTGGTTGTCGGGGCGCCAGACTTTATCATACGCACCTTCTTCTACATTGGAGAAATAATCGCCGTGCGTGAAATAGCGTTTCACGGTGTTGAATACATCCTGCCCGAACACGCCGTACAAATCGGCGGTAAGGTCAAACTGCTTGTAATTGAGGCGGATGTTGAGGTTGGCCGTGAGCTTGGGGTAGGGGTTGCCAAGGATCGTCCGGTCTTCGCCATTCACAACGCCGTCGCCATTGGTATCGGCAAATTTCAGGTCGCCCGGCTTCGCGCCCGGCTGGATAGGGCCGGTTGCGGAAGTGTAGGCATCCACCTCGGCCTGATCGCGGAACACGCCCAGCGCTTTGTATCCGTAGAATGTGCCCAGTCTGCCGCCGGCATAAGTGCGCGAAATGGTACCAAAGCGTTCGGCCTCACGGTAGTCCTGCCCGCCGCCGTCGAGGAACGCCAGCGTGCCGTAAAGCTGCTCCACGGTCGTTTTCACGTGGCTCAATGTGAGGTTGGTGCTGTACCCGAAGTCGCCTTTGGTATCGCCGTAGCTCAGCGTGGCCTCCCAGCCGCGGTTGCGCAATGCGCCGGCATTGAGCCACTGGCTGTTGCCCCATCCGTATTGCGTACCGAAGCTGAGCTGAATAGGCGCATTCAGAAGTAGTTTTTTAGCCTGGTTGTCAAAATATTCGAGGCTCACACGCAGCTTGTTGTTCAAGGTCGTCAGGTCCAGGCCGAGACTGAAATCCTCGTCCACTTCCCATTGCAGATTGGGATTGCCCGACAGCCACGGGCCGGTGCTGTACACGGTGTTTCCGGCGAATGCGTAGGGCCAGTCCACCTTGGCAATGTCATACGTAGCGGTAGGCGGAATCGCATTGCTGTTACCGCGCTGTCCCCAGCGGGCTTTCAGGAAAAGGTCGTTCACGGCGCGCACGTCTTTCAGGAAACCTTCCTGGCTGATGCGCCAGCCAAGCGATCCCGACGGGAACACGGCATACTGGTTGTTTTTGGTAAATTTCGAATTGCCATCCCGGCGGACGTTACCGGTGAAGTAGTACCTGCTCTTGTAGTTATATTCCAACCGACCGAGCAGGGAGGAAATGGCCTCTCTCCGGTTAATATCGGTGGTGACGCCATTCGTGCCCGGATACTGCCGGTCGATCTGCTGCGCGGAGCGGTCGGAAACGAGGTTGTCGATGGAATTGAAAAGCTGATCGTTCGTAGCCGAAGACGAGTAGCGCGTGGCCGAGCCGCTGTACCCGTCTATGTACTGCGCTTCCTGGCCGATGAGCACTTTCAGGTTATGCCCCTCGCCGAAGGTGTTGGAATAGCCCAAAGTATTGAACCACGACCACGAGTAATTGGTGTTGTAGCTCGATGACGCGCTTACCAGGTTCGAAAATGCCTGCGGGTCGAGGTAATATTTAGGGGAAAAATTCTGGTTGTTCGTATTATCAACGTTCCCGCCGATCTTGCTCGTGAATGTGAAATTTTTGTACGGCTTGATTTCCAGGTACGCATTGCTTTGCAGCCCATACACCATATTCCTCGCCAGTTGCGAGCGTTTCATCGAGAGAAAATAATTGACCGGGTTGTTCGACGGTCTTGCGTAAGGATAGCCCCAGCCGCTCCATTCAAGATCGTATTGCGCGCGCTGGTCGGCCGGAATATGATCCAGGTTATTGCGCTGCACAGCGGTGGTAGGGTCGGTTCCGAGCAGCCCGAGGAAGTCGGTTACCGCATAGTTCTTCCAGCTTTCCACCCTAGGCGCGAACACTACGCCGAATTTCAGCCAGTCGGTCGCCTGGAAGTCGCCGTTGAAACGGGCGTTGAGCCTTTCCCAATGGCCGTATTGTGCCTGCGCATCCTGCCGGTAATAGCCGAGCGTGGCCGCGTAGGTGCTGCGGTTGCTGCCGCCGGTGTAGGAAATGTTGGCATTGTAAATAGGTGCCGAAGGGCGGATCACTGCATCCCACCAATCGGTATTGTTGTCCAGGCTTTGCGATGGAGGTGGCGGGTTGAAGAAGCCCGGATTTTTGAGCCGCTGAAACTGTACATATTGCTGGGAATTAGCCATTTGATACGGCCGCTGCAACTGCTGCATCTGGTAATTGAAGTCTACATCGAGGCGCCCGGAGTTGACTTGCCCGCGCTTGGTCGTCACCACAATCACCCCGCCCGAAGCCTTCGCGCCGTAAATGGCGGCTGCGGAAGCGTCTTTAAGCACGTCCATGCTCGCTATGTCGTTGGGATTGATGGAGTTGAGCCCGCCGGAGTAAATGGGAATCCCATCCACCACGAGCAGCGGCTGGGTGCCGCCCTGCAAGGATGATATCCCGCGAATGTAGGTCGTCGGCTGCGCGCCGGGTCCGCCGCTGGGTGTAACTACCTGCACGCCAGCCAACTTCCCCTGAATGGCGGTGGCGGCATTGCCGGTTTTGAATTCGTTCAGCTCGCGGCCGGAAATGGAGGAAACTGCACTCACCAGGTCGCGACGCTTCGTTTCGCCGTAGCCGACCACCACCACTTCGCTCAATACTTTGTTGTCTTCTTGCAGGGTAACATCGATCTGCGTGCGGCCATTTACCGCAATTTGCTGGGAAGTATAGCCTACGTAGCTGATTACCAGCGTATCGGAGGCATTGGTGGCGAGCGAGTATTCGCCCGTGGCGCTGGCGGATGTGCCCTGGCTGGCCCCTTTAATGAGTACGTTCGCGCCCGGCACGGCGCTCGCCTGGGCATCGGTAATTTTTCCCCGGACCGTGAGCGACTGCGCCCGTGTGAGCACTGCACTACTTAATAGAAGCAGGCAGCAAAGTAGATGTTTTTTGATCATAATTTTAGAAAGAATCACTAGGGTTATAATGTGAATTTTGCGTGCACCCGATCGCACGGGAGGAAACAGGCAGGACAATTCTTTAATTGAATTGTACAAAATTGGTGGGCGACGAGCCTATGAGGGAATAGTAATAGTTATGGAAAAGCTGGATAAAATTATGATTGGCCTAAATCAGAAGAATATACATGCTTTTAGTAGTTTGATCCATTCCGTCGGCTGGCGGAAACGGCCATTTTTGCAACATCGGAATGCGCCCTCACGGCTGCCGTTCCTATTCACTAACCCGACAACCTGAATCGCATTCATATGAAAGCAGCGCAAAGCCCGCCACAGACCGGCTACAACAGCGGCTACATCATCGGCATCGCACTCATTTCCGCATTGGGCGGCTACCTTTTCGGTTTCGACTTCGCCGTCATCTCCGGCGCATTGCCGTTTTTACGCACCGAATTTCAACTCGATGTTTGGTGGGAAGGCTTTCTCACCGGCTCGCTGGCGCTCGGCTGCATTGTCGGCTGCGTGTTTGCGGGCAAGATCTCCGACGATTACGGCCGCAAATTTGGGCTCATCGTGGCCGCGGCGATATTCGCATTGTCGTCCATCGGCATGGCATTATCCGGTTCTTTGGCCGTTTTTGTGGCCATGCGCTTTGCGGCGGGTATTGGTGTGGGGATGGCTTCCATGCTGAGTCCTATGTACATCGCCGAAGTGTCGCCTGCCGAAATGCGGGGGCGCAATGTGTCCATCAACCAGCTGACCATTGTTTTTGGAATACTGATTACCAACCTGGTAAACTACCTGCTCGCCGACAATGGCCCCGATGCATGGCGGTGGATGTTCGGTCTGGGCGCGGTGCCGGCAGTTTTGTTCCTGGTGGGTGTGATATGGCTGCCCGAAAGCCCGCGCTGGCTCATTATGGCCGGGCAAACCGAGAAGGCGCGGAAGATTTTAGGTAAAATCGGCAATGCGCAGTTTGTGGAAAGCACCGAGTCGGCGATCCAGAAAACAATCACTGCGGCTCCTAAGGCCTCTTTTTCAGATGTATTTCAAAAATCGGTGCGGCCTGCGCTGGCCGTCGGGGTAATCCTGGCGGTGTTCCAGCAGCTGTGCGGCATTAATGTGGTGTTTAATTACACCTCCACCATTTTCGAATCCATCGGCGCCGACCTCGACCGGCAGCTGCTGGAAACGGTGGCGATCGGCGTGGTAAATTTGGTTTTCACGCTGGTAGCGATGTGGCAGGTGGATAAACTGGGCCGCCGTCCGCTGATGCTCATCGGCTCGCTGGGCTTGTCGATTGCCTACATTGCACTGGCATTTGTGCTGCAAAACGGCGCTGCGCCGGTGGTGGTGTCGGCCCTGGTGCTGATCTCGATCGCGATGTATGCGACCTCGCTGGCGCCGGTGACGTGGGTACTCATTACGGAGATTTTCCCCAACCATATCCGCGGCGTAGCCACATCCATCGCGACGGTCTCGCTCTGGATTGCCTACTTTATCCTCGTTTTTACCTTCCCTGTCCTGGCCAAATGGCTGGGCACCTACGGCCCATTCTACCTGTATGCGGCCATCTGCTTTGCGGGATTTTTGTTCATCAAAACCCGCGTCACCGAGACGAAAGGCCGCACCCTCGAAAACCTCGAAGAATCGTACATCAGACATTAATTTTTAAATACAGCATTACATGAACCATGTGGAAATCTGGGAATCGAAAGTGACGATTCCCACCTACGAAGTGGGTGAACGCGAGCGCAATCCCATGTTTTTCGAGAAGCGGGTGTACCAGGGCAGCAGTGGGGTCGTGTACCCCAACCCGGTCATCGAAAAGATATTCGATACGCGCATCGACAAGGAATATACCGGGTTGTTTCTGGAAAACAAATACCTGAAAATCATGATTCTGCCCGAGATCGGCGGGCGTGTGCAGCTGGCTTACGACAAGCTCAGGCAGCGGCATTTTGTGTATTACAACCAGGTGATCAAACCCGCGCTGGTTGGGCTCACCGGTCCCTGGATCTCGGGCGGCATCGAATTCAACTGGCCGCAGCACCACCGGCCGTCTACTTTCGAAAACGTGGATTACCGCATCGAAGAGAATGCAGACGGCAGCAAAACGGTGTGGGTGAATGAGATTGAAAAAATGTTCCATACCAAGGGAATGGCTGGCTTTACGCTCTATCCCGACCGCGCTTACCTGGAAATCAAAGCGCAGCTATATAACCGGACGTCCTTACCGCAAACTTTCCTGTGGTGGGCAAACCCGGCGGTGAAGGTGAATGAGGATTATCAATCGGTGTTTCCGTCGGATGTGAATGCGGTTTTTGATCATGGAAAAAGGGACGTGTCCAGCTTCCCGATCGCTACCGGCACTTACTATAAAGTGGATTACTCGCCCGGGACGGACATTTCGTGCTACAAAAACATTCCCGTGCCGACGTCCTACATGGCTATTAACTCGGATTACGACTTTGTGGGCGGCTATGAGCATGATTCTAAAGGCGGGCTGTTGCACGTAGCCAACCACCACGTGTCGCCCGGCAAGAAGCAATGGACGTGGGGCCATGGCGATTTCGGCCAGGCCTGGGACCGCAACCTCACCGACGAGGACGGCCCGTACATCGAGCTCATGACCGGCATGTTCACCGATAACCAGCCCGATTTCACCTGGCTGATGCCGAACGAGGAGAAGTCGTTTACCCAATATTTCCTGCCTTACCACGAGCTGGGCGTGGTGAAGAATGCGACCAAAGACATTTTGATCAACCTCGAAACCTCTGCCGACGCCGCGAAAATACAGGTGCTGGTCACTTCCGCGCAGCAGCAACTGACCGTTGCTTTGCAGCATGGCGAGCAGCTTTTGTTCGAAACCCGCGTCGATATTACGCCCGAGCAGATTTTTGAACACACCCTATCTCTCGACGACATTAAGCACCCCGAATCGCTGGCGCTGATCATTAACAATGCGGCCGGCAAAGAGCTGCTGCGCTATGATCCGTCGCGAAACCGTATGAATGAGTTGCCGAGCGCGGCGCAGGCCCCGGCGCTTCCGGCGGATGTGGAAAACAACGAGCAGCTATTTTTGATCGGGCAGCATTTGGAACAGTACCGTCACGCCACATACAGCCCGGTGCCTTACTACGAGGAGGCATTGCGCCGCGATCCGAAAGATATTCGCAATAACAATGCGCTGGGCGCCTGGTACCTCCGCCGCGGGCAGTTTGCGATAGCGGAAGGCTATTTCCGAAAGGCTGTGGAAACGTCCATCAGCCGCAATCCCAACCCTTATGACGGCGAGCCGTATTTCAATCTGGGGCTGAGCCTGGCATTTCAGGAGAAGCATGACGAGGCTTACGGTGCATTTTACAAAGCTGCCTGGTCGTCGGCCTGGCAGGATGCGGCATACCTCGCATTGGCGCAGATCGACGTGCAGCGCAGGGACTTCGTGCAGGCTTTGGAGCATATCAATTTCTCTCTCGACCGGAATGCGAAAAGCAGCAAGGCTTATGTGCTGAAATCGGCCGTTTTGCGCAAGTTGGGCCGTTTGGAAGAAGCGGTGCTCGTGTGCAAAGAAGCGTTGCGGCGCGATGGTTTTAATCTGGGTGCGCTGTATGAGTTAGGTCAAATGGAAGCGGCGAATGCGGCGGAGCATTTGGCAAACCTGCGAAAGCTAGCCCGCAATGCGGATCATAACTACATCGAATACGCATTGGATTATGCCTCGGCAGGACTTTACCACGAAGCGCTGGCTTTTCTTGGATTTGCGGAACAAGCAGGTTCGGGCAATCCGTTGGTTTTCTACCATATTGCCCATATTTACCAGCAAATGCAGCAGGCTGAAAAAGCAGCTTCCTACCGCGTCAAAGCAGCCAGGCAAAAGCCGGATTATTGTTTTCCCAACCGGTTGGAAGACATTGCAGCCCTGCGCTCTGCGACTGTGCTCAACCCGTCCGACGGTTTCGCGCCGTATTATCTCGGGAACCTGTTTTACGACAAGCGCCAGTACAGCGAGGCCATTGCATTGTGGGAGCAGTCCATTGCAATAAATGTGAATTTCCCGACGGCCTTCCGTAACCTGGGCATTGCGGTTTTCAACAAGCATAACGATGCCGACCGTGCTTTGGAATACTTCGAAAAAGCATTTGCACTGAACCCGGCCGATGCGCGTATATTGATGGAAGTTAATCAGCTGTATTTCCGACTGAACAAGCCGGTGGAGGAGCGGCTCTCATTCCTGGAAGCAAATCGCGAAGTGGTAGAGCACCGGGATGATCTGTACCTC
This sequence comes from uncultured Dyadobacter sp., assembly GCA_965649915.1. Classification (GTDB taxonomy): domain Bacteria; phylum Bacteroidota; class Bacteroidia; order Cytophagales; family Spirosomataceae; genus Dyadobacter. The sequence goes on along the minus strand of CBFGMV010000021.1, from coordinate 25,282 downwards.
GAACTGGCTGCATTGCATAACCTCAGCGGCGAACACGGCAAGGCTTTGGAGCTTATCCGGGCACGGAAATTCCACCCGTGGGAGGGAGGCGAAGGCAAAGTTTCGGGGCAATATGTGTTTGCATTAACCGCACTGGCGCGGGAAGCGATCGGTAATGACGACTTCCGGGAAGCCATCGGTTTGCTGGAAGCTGCGCAGACGTTCCCGCACAACCTGGGCGAAGGAAAATTGCCCGATGCGCCTGAAAACGACATATTTTACTGGCTGGGCTGCGCTTACGAAGGTTTGGGGCAGGAAGAAAATGCCCGCGCATATTTCCAAAAGGCAACCATCGGCATCAGCGAACCGGCGGCCGCCATTTTTTACAACGACCAGCAGCCCGACAAGATTTTTTACCAGGGACTTGCCTGGAAAAAGCTTGGCGAACCCGGCAGAGCGAATGCGATTTTTGAAAAGCTCATTGCCTACGGCGCATTGCACGAAAACGATTCGGTGACGCTCGATTACTTCGCCGTGTCACTTCCCCATCTGCTGATTTTCGATTCAGATTTGAATCAGCTCAACCGCATTCATTGCCTGTACGTGCGGGCATTGGGGCAGTTGGGCATGGAGAATTATGCCGGTTCGCAGCAGTTGTTTGCACAAATTCTCGCACTCGACGCTGCGCATCAGGGCGCTAGGCTCCATTTGGAACTGGTTAAAAACAATCTTACCGCGTAAATCCTCCCGGTCATGGCCGGGTACTTTTTGAAATGCAACAATCAGTATTACAGCAGTTTCGGCATCTGTATGGTGGCGAAGCTGCGCTCTATCGCGCGCCGGGCAGGATCAACCTGCTGGGCGAGCATACCGACTACAACGGCGGTTTTGTATTGCCCGCCGCTGTGGACCGCGAAATCTGGTTCGCAATCCGGCGTAATGATGGCGACTTGTGCCGGATTTACGCAATGGATTTGCAGGAAGAAGACCAATTCCAGGTTTCCAACGTGCAGAAATCACCCAAATCCTGGCCTAACTACCTCCGTGGCGTGGTGGCGCAGTTTGTCGCTGCGGGTTATCCATTGACGGGTTTTGATCTCGTATTCGGCGGGAATATCCCGCAGGGGGCAGGCATGTCGTCGTCGGCGGCGCTGGAATGTGGCCTTGCGACGGCGCTTAATGACCTGCACGGTTTTCAAATCCCCAAAACACAACTCGCATTACTCGCCCAGAAAGCGGAGCACGAATATGCGGGCGTGCATTGCGGGATCATGGACCAGTTCGCGAGCATTCACGGACGTGCCTCGCGCGCGATCCGCCTCGACTGCCGTTCGATGGAGTTCGCCTATTTTCCGATTGACCTTACCCGCCACACGCTGCTGCTTTGCAACACGGGTGTGAAGCACTCGCTGGCATCCAGCGAGTATAATACGCGCCGGAATGAATGCGAGCAGGGCCTGGCCGCTATCCGGCTCGGGGATCCCGCCATAGCAAGTTTGCGTGACGTTACCCCGGCGATCCTGGCCGATTTTGCTCCACAATTACCTGAAAATGTAGCCAAAAGGCTCACTTACGTGGTGCAGGAAAACGACCGGGTGGAGCAGGCCACTGCCGCGCTGGAAAGCAACGACTTGCCGCGCTTCGGCCAGCTTATGTACGATACGCATGCTGGCCTCCGCGACCTGTATGCCGTCAGCTGCGCAGAACTGGATTTGCTGGTGGACCAGACCATGGCCCGGCCGGAAGTGCTGGGGGCGCGGATAATGGGCGGCGGCTTCGGCGGCTGCACGCTTAACCTGGTCGAAACGGCGGGCGTCGATGCGCTCGTTCGTGACCTTTCCATTGCTTATTTCAATGCTTTTGGCGTTGCGCTGGAAGTGTATCCCATCAAAATCGTCGATGGCTGCGGCAAAGCGGCTTCGTAAAAATTCTGATCTCATGTCTACATTCGATCTCGCAGAGCATCCGCATCTGCGCTATAACCCGCTGACCGGCGAGCGCGTGCTCGTTTCCCCGCACCGTGCAAAACGGCCCTGGCAGGGCCACGAGGAAGAACCGCCTGTGATTGAAAAGCCCGAATACGATCCCGAATGCTATCTCTGTCCGGGCAACAAGCGGTTTGGCGAGGAGCGTAACCCGGGTTACGGGGATGTTTTTGTATTTCAAAACGATTTCGCGGCTTTGCAGCGGGGCACACCGGCTGGGCGCTTCGAGGATGGTGACCTTTTGCAGGCAGAGGCCGAGCAGGGAATCTGCAAGGTGATCTGCTTCTCGCCCCGCCACGATCAGACGCTTGCCGATATGAGCGTGGAGCAGATCCGCCGCGTGGTGGACGTTTGGCAAAATGAATACCTGCAACTCGGCGCGCTGGATTTTATACGTTACGTGCAGATTTTCGAAAACAAAGGCGCGATCATGGGTTGCAGCAATGCCCACCCGCACGGGCAGATATGGGCGCAGAGCTCGGTGCCTGCCGAGCCGGCCAAGGAAACGCATTCTCAGAAATTGTATTTCGAAAAACATCGCCGCAGCCTGCTGGCCGACTACCTGACCACTGAAACCCGGCTCCGAACCCGCATTGTAGCCGAAAATGCCGGCTTCGCATTGCTGGTGCCTTTCTGGGCGGTCTGGCCATTTGAAACGATGATTGTCAGCAAGCGGCATTTCGGAAGCCTGGCTGAGATGTCCGAATCAGAGAAAGACGATTTCGCAGGAATTCTGCAAGTTACTACGGCGCTTTACGACAAAGTGTTCAATGTTTCGTTTCCCTATTCGTCAGGCATTCACCAGTCGCCTACGGATGGTATTTACCCTTTCTGGCATTTTCATATGCATTTTTATCCGCCGCTGTTGCGTTCCGCATCGGTAAAGAAATTTATGGTGGGCTATGAATTGCTCGCAAATCCACAACGGGACATTACACCGGAAGCAGCGGCGGAATTGCTGAGGCGTGTACTTTATCAAATACCCTCCATCTCCTGATTTCATATTTACCTCAGGTTCAAATGCCTCCGCTGATCGAAAAGCGTTCATAGTCATCTAAGATTGTTATTAGGCTATTTTAACCTTTTCACTCTGATAATCCCTTCTACCCGATTGGTCCCTTCTTTAATGGGGGGCGTGGTAGCGTCTATCCATCCGGCAGGCTCCACGGTGAAGAAACCTTCGACCCATTCCTCATTTACGCGAGTGATGTTGAGCGAGCCGTTACTGACGAGAGGTTCACGGCCGTACAAATGCTGGTGTATTACACGCCCGTTGACGATACTGAAATTTACGTCGAGTCCTTTCGTCCACCTGAATGTGCCAGTAGGGCTACCCACCCAGCCGACGGAAATATTCAGGGTGCCTTCCTTGCCGGCGACGATGTTTTTGGTGGGGTTGATCACCGCCCCGCCGGCGTAAGTTCGCCACGAGCCGTTACCGATTTTAACCGTGATACCCTCCGGTGCTACCAAAATAGTGCTGACCAGGCGCAAGTCTTTAAAGGGAGAACCATTTACGACAACCGACTTGTTTAAGTGCACAGTTACCACCGCCGGATTGATGGCCGGTGTATGGGAAGGCGCATAATAATCCCCTTTCGTATTTTCATGCGTGAGAACGCCCTCACCTCTCAGTTCCCACCTTTTGATGTGTACTGCGTCCACCATTTTCGGCATCGGTATGGCTACCTCGCCCAAAACATCCACTTTCTCGGAATACACCTCGCGCACGACCAGATGAGCCTCTTCGCCCGGGTTTACGGTAGTATTCCCAGGCGAAATGTACATTTTCTGAAACAATCCCCAGTCGCTGAAATGGGTGGTTTCGACGGATACGGCGCGTGCCGCCGTATCCAGGTTCTGTACGGCTGTTGCCTGCCACACTCCATGGCTATCCTGGTAAGCAATGCCCAGCAGGGCCGCCGCCGACCCATTCGTATCGCTGTCGTGATAGTGGAATGTGATGGACGCGGGTTTGGCAAACTGAATGCCATGCGGCAAGAGGCGGAAAGCACTGCCCGTGCCTGCGGGACATTGGTTACTGACCGGCTGCACGGAAATCTGCTGTTCGACGGAAAGCGCATTAGCCGGAATGGCAATCCTGATCCGCTTGTCGGCCGACTCGATGATACCGCCGGCCGGGCCGATCTTTGCCGTTATAAGGTCGCCAGCCGGTACGCCAACGGGCGTAGCAGCACCAGCCTCGGGTGCCTCGGGGGCGTTGGGATGGCGTGCTCCGGGCGCATCAGATGTATCACATGAGGCGAAAGTGATCAGGATAATGAATGACAGGATGAAGTTTTTCATGGCTTTGACATTAGTAGTATAATTGGAAATCAGAACTGAAAATAAATGAAGGACCCTGAGCTTTTCTGAGTCAGAATAATCATGACCGCCATCATTGTCCACGCAGTACCCCAAATCCACCACGGAAGCCGGTTAACCAGGCTGCTCACCGTTGTGTTCCGTAAATTCCAGTGGCAAATGAGCAGTCCAACGGTTACAATCGCTACTTTAAGCATGTCGGGAGTACTGAGCAGCTTGGGACCCTGCGTGATGACACCGAACATGCAGAGCAGCATTTTTATGGCCTGAGTAAAATCCGGTGCACGGAAAAATACCCACGTCACATTCACGAGGAAAAAGGTGAGTAATGCCGCGAGGAAATTTTTCATATGCCTGCCCTGCACCGGAATCAATGACGCTTGCAGCACCAGCTCGTTCGGGATAATGCTTTTGCCGGACTTTTTGGAACGACCTTTGACAAGCCTTTCAATCCAGAGAAACAGCCCGTGAAGCCCTCCCCAGATCACGAAGTTCCAGGAAGCCCCATGCCACAATCCGCCCAGTAACATGGTGACCATCAGGTTCGCATAAGTCCTGAACCTCCCCGACCGGTTACCTCCCAGCGGGATATACAGGTAGTCGCGCAGCCAGGATGACAATGTAATGTGCCAGCGGCGCCAGAAATCAGAGAAGCCGATGGAGGCGTACGGATAACGGAAATTCTCCGGCAGCCTGAACCCCAGGCAGAGCGATACGCCGATGGCGCAGGTGGAATAGCCGCTGAAATCACAGAAAATTTGTCCTGAAAAAGCCAGTACAGCCGACCAGGCGTCCAACGGATTGACCGGAAACGGTACGCCGAAAATAAGGTCGGAGGTTTCGGAGAGCCAGCCGTCGGCGATCACCACTTTCAGGAAAAGGCCCAATGTAAGCAAAAACAATCCCCAAAGCATTTGTTGCGACGTGGCCCTGACAGGCTGTTTGAACTGCGGTATCAGTTCCTCGGGGCGAACGATGGGCCCGGCTACGAGGTGCGGAAAATAGGTAACAAAAAGTGCAAAATCCAGCAGCGACTTTTCAGGAGCGAACTTGCGTCTGTATACGTCGATCGTGTAGGAAAGCGTCACAAATGTGTAAAACGAAATGCCGACCGGCAGAATAATGTCCGGCTTGGCTGGCTGGAACGCGACACCTATTCCGTTCATGAGCGCTACAAAACTCTCCAACAGAAAGCCGCCGTATTTGAAGTAACTCAGCATACCCAGATTCAATACCAGGCTGACGGCGAGCCACAGCTTCCGACGGACTTTGTCGCCGGTCGCGGAAATGAGTTTTGCCATATAAAAATCCACGACCGTCGAAAGCCAGAGCAGCAGAATGAATGGCGGGTTCCAGAGGGCATAGAACAGGTAGCTGGCGGTCAGGAGATTGATTTTCTTGGCCTTCCAGGAAATGGGCAGGTTGTGCATTACCAACACCACTATGAAAAACAGGGCGAATGTGTATGAATTGAATATCATGGCTATGAGGATGTTAAATGTTTTTTTGAGCTAATGCATGTTGTAAGGGCCATTTCGTCCGGGCTTCGATGATCCGGGTCAGGCTTTGGGTAAACCGGCGCGCGTCGTCAGGCCGAAGGTGCGACCACTCGGGGCAGGTGTAACGCGACAGCTCGGGATAATCCGCGAAATGGATACCGGTCACACCGGTTTCTTTCAGCAGCCTGTCCCAATACAATGCACGCGGGTAGGCCTGCTGCTCGGCCTGCCAGACGGGACCACTGGAGGGAAAACGGACAAAAACCACCTGCCCTCCTCTCGCCCTGATCCGGTCGACGGACTGAGCCACGGACTGCATAATGTTGCTCAATGTGTCGCCGCCCACGCCCCTTTTCGAGCTCGTCAGGCCGAGCCGCGTCCATATGCCCTGCACATGGTGCTGCACGGCGGTGTCTTTCAGGAATGCATTGGTAAACGAAAGCTGCCCATCCGGCAGCGCATATTGAATGTCGAGCGGGAAAGTCGGGAACACGAACACGCCCGGTCTGCTCCTGACGGGCAGCCTTTTAATCATTGCATTCAACGAAAACTGCTCTTCGTCAAGAAAAATCAAATGCTTTTCCAGTTGCTGGCCAATGTAGAAGCCTGCCTGCTGGGACAACGACCATCGCGGGTAAAAACTGAGCCGCTTTTTGGCCGAGCTTTCCATAAAAGAACCGTCGGGTAAAAAGAAAAGCGGCTCCATGACGTCTATCAGCACCGTTCCTTTAAAACCCGGATCGTTTGCGAGATTTCTCAGCACCGGCCGCGGGTTGGTCCCGACAATGGCGAGCTGCACCGGCGCCTGGCCGGTAATGCCTTTCCAGGTAGCCAGGTTAATGTCGAATTTGGCCCTGGAAGTGCCCACGATCACCGGCCCGGCAGGTGTGGTTTCATAGATTTTCTTCCGTGCATTGGCCCAAAGGCTTTCATCGTCATTATAGGAAAGCGTAAAACCCTGCTGACAGAGAAAGTACTCCCACAGGACAACGGAGGCAATCACGAGCGCGCCGGCCAGGCACGCCGCTTTGAGTGTTCGGCTTGTGTTTCTCATGGCTAAATGAATTAAGTGTATTATTTTGGTGCAAATAAACACGCTCGGTTTCGCCGGTTCAGTGATACTTCATGCCAATCTTATATTAGTTTACGCCAAGACGCCCTGAGATGTACGCAACTGTACGTGTATTACGCAATCTGATGTATGCAGCCTGCACGCGAGGCGCCAACCTTCAAAGACTATGTGCTGCTCTTGGCATAACCCCCGAAGATTTGCAGGATGTGGAAAGGCGCATTGAGGGCGTCCAGCCGGTGATCGACATGTGGGCGGAGGCAATGGCTTCGACGGGGGATCCTAACATTGGCTTGCATGCCGGTTTGGGAAATAACCCTTCCGTTTTCGGCTTGCTCGGCTACCTGATGCAAAGCTGCCGCACCATGAAAGACACCTACGAAGAACTCGAACGGTACCAGGAAATGGTGTCGGGCTGGATCAGGTATAAAATACGGGTCGACAAACATGAATGCATCCTCAAATTCATTGTTGACCCGGAGTGGTACACGATCTCGCCGGAAACGGCCCGGCAAGGCGTTGAGGCATCGATGACCGCTTCGTTGAGCTTCATTTACATTCTCACAGGCAAGAAAACGAGGCCGCTGAAAGCAGAACTGATTTGCCCGAACACGAGCTTCATAACTACCTATGAACGCGCTTTCAATTGCTCCGTAACGGTTGGCCACGATGAAAACAGGCTGATCTATGAACGGTCGTTTGCCGATACGCCGGTGATCAGCCACGACCAGTCGCTGTATGTCTATTTTACGGAAACACTGCGCGACAAGGTGGCGGCATTAAATAAGTCGGGCAACTTTTGCGACAAGGTCAGGCAGGTGATCATGCGAGATTTTATGGGCAAAATTCCGTCGCTTCAAGTGATCGCAGCACATATGAATATGAGTGAAAGGTCGTTTCAGCGCAAACTAAACGATAGCAAGGAGACGTACCGATCGTTGGGAACGGCCATCAAACGCGACCTGGCCCTGCACCTGCTCCGCAACAACGACCTAAAAGTCCACGCAGTTTCGGACGTATTGGGCTACGCCGAACCCAGCGCATTTCACAGGGCATTTAAAACCTGGACCCAAACCACGCCCAAGCAGCGCGACCCGACTTAGTCCTTATCTCAAAGACCTTGAAATCCTGCTTTTGGAAGCCAACCGTCATAACCTTTTTGCAAAATCTGCCTACACCTACAAATTAGATCGGCTGGATAATCCGGCTAGTGTTTATATTCCGAATAAGTAACAAATGTTTTTCCATCGAAAAGGTAGAGACCTGTTTCTCTTGTACCCACCCAAAGATTCCCGGTTTTATCTTCCAAAATTGTCCAAATGTCAGGATTGATAAGTCCATCTTTAAACAAAGTGAAAGATTTTCCATCGTAACGGGAAAGACCAAGATCACCACCAAACAAAAGGTTGCCGTTTTTGTCTTCTATAATCTTCTTAACCACACCATTATAACCTGGCAAACCGTCGTTTTTTGAAAAACCTGTAAATGTTTTTCCGTCATAACGGTAAGCTCCACCCCAATTGCTGAACCAAATATTCCCGTTTTTGTCTTGCAATTGAGGCCAAGCCCAATTATGACCGACTCGTCTCGAATCGAATTGAAGCGTTAGTTCTTTTAGTTTAAAGTTGGTTATGGATTTACCATCGTAACGAAAAACACCTTCGTTGGTTCGTCCACCAAACCAAATGTTACCTGCTTTATCTTCTAAAATACGTTCCACCTTATCATTACTGGTCAAAAAGCCATTTGCGGCCTCATTGATGATAAATGGAGTAAAGGATTTGCCATCGTAGATATAAACACCATCTATTGTTACAAACCATAGTTTCCCGCTTTTTGCTTGCATGATGCTGTATACCCAATGCGAGTTGCGATAATGGGGATTATTGTTGGGAGGCAGGTCCTTTGGTAAAGGAATCTGGATTTTGGCAAATGTTTTACCATCATAAAGACAAAGTCCCGCTTCGGTACCTATCCAAATTTTACCATCTCTATCTTCCAAAATAGAAGAAACATGATTACTGTTTAACCCGTCGGCTACTAAAAACTGGCTAAACGATTTTCCGTCATATTTATAAAGACCATTTTCTGTGGTGCCGAACCAAAGGTTACCTGCTTTGTCCTGCAAGCCACATTGAACATTTCCATACTTAGGCGACCCGATAGTTTTTATAAGCTTTGGATGTCCAGCAGATAGCATGTTTGATTCACCTACCTTTTCTTTTGGTAAGTCTTTTTTAACTTGTCCGTTGCAGGCAGTGCAAAAAACAGACAGCAACAACAAAGCATATAGGTGCATGAGTTTAGACATTTCTCTTTTTGTAAGGATTTCAACCACGGCGGTGGGCCGCCACCGCGGTGGCCGCCACGCGGTGGGTCGCAAACCTACAAGTCTTTTTGCTGAGGTGTGTTGAAGAGCCTGTAAAAGAATGTTAACGAAAGGTAAATGCCGCTTTTCCTGACTGCTGTGGAGGATCCTTTATATGGAGCTTATTTGCTCTAAACAGCCGTTTCTCTATTGCGTCTACCCAGGTTGGAAAATAAAGTAGGTAAGTATATGATTAACATCATCTCTTCACCCCGAAATAAATGGGATATTTACTATGTCCTAGTGACCCTTAACTCATTTAGATATGGACATACAACTTCTTCTTTCCGGGATTAAAGGTGTGGAACACGGGTTTAAGCACGTCATAACGGCTGGCAATCACTTGTTGTCATCCTCAAATTTGGATCATCAGGCTATTGCAACCGAATTTCTTAAAGATGAGAGTTACCAGGTAAGAATGTTGGGCGTTTATCTGCTTGGTGAACTTTCAGCTGACGACAACAAGGCACTGAAAATGCTGGAAACAGAAGTTACGGAGGACGAAAACTGGCGTGTGCAGGAAATGCTGGCAAAAGCTATTGACAGATATTGTGAACAGACGGGCTACGAAAAATCCTTGCCGAACATCCGGCAATGGTTGTCTGGTGATAACAGTAATCTGAAAAGAGCGGTAATTGAAGGGCTCCGCATCTGGACAAGCCGCCCTTACTTTAAGGAGCACCCTGCTATTGCAATTGAGCTGATCAGTCAGCATAAGGCTGCGCAGAGTGAATACCTGAGAAAGTCTGTCGGAAATGCATTGCGTGATATAGGCAAAAAACACAGGGAGTTGATCAATTCTGAAATTACTTCCTGGGATCAGTCAGACGAGAAAGTGCGGTTAACCTATCGGCATGCATTTAAAGGTTGACATCTTGCACAGTTACAACTTGAATATTATATGTGGATCGGGAGCGCTCTTTGAGGGGCTGGAAGCAGAATTGGCGCGCTTTGGACCAGATTACTACTAGATTTTAACAACCTGGGGGAGATTCCTGGCGAGCAGATCCAGGCGCTGCACAACAAGTTTTTAGCAGCCTCACTGCTTGCAATGCAATACAGTGTGTTAAAAGGCCAGCCAGGTGGCCTTTCAACACACTATATTGCAGCTGGTCGGCGAGATGGACAGAACTTGCAAGCCTGCCTGATTGTTTACGCATTCGTGAACAGTGAGCTGAGCGAACAGCAAATCATTGAGCTGACAACATCGCTCCCCATCCAAATTAAAGCAACAGTTATGAGCTCGTTAGATGTTTTTGTTGAGACAGGCCGGAAGCAAAAGACCGAAAATGCTGTACGAAATCTGATCAAGCAGTCTCTACTCACCGACAAGCAAATAGCCTCATTGAATCAGACTTCACATTGTGACACTTACTTTAAAGTAATTCCTGATCTACTTAACTCAATGTTGTAATTCTTACGAGTTTGATTGCCTTTGATTTCACCGATCTGCTCGCGGAAAGTTTTGTTATCCTCTTTAATTGCAATTGCTTCAAAAAAACCTTCCTGTTTAAACTGAAAGGATTGGTCAAGAAACGCAATCTCCGCGCTAGAGTTAAAAGGTATATCTGGTGATTTCAAAGGATAATGATATACGGAATCGTAAGCAATACGTTGTCCATTTTCGACTTCATATGCTATTACTTTAAGCTCCCTAAATACGGTGTTGTCTGAGTTCTTAAAAATAAAACTTACCTTTGCTGGTTCTTTTTCAGGTTCAAAAAGGTTGCAAGAAATACAGAGAAAAGTTAATAGCAATAGTGTGATTTTCTTTGCCATAACTAAACAGCTTAAAATTAATTATTATAATACATAAAATGTTGAAACCACCATGTATTAGCTCCATAGAGCTGACCCCAGTTGTTTGGTTCATTATTTAATCCTAAAACAATGTGATTGAGATAGTCAGGTACATTTATTACACCTGCATTATCAGCCCAGTTGCGCATTTGTAACTCGATACGGGATTCGGTTGGCATGTTTCGTACTGGACCTACTCCTCAACCGATTTCACTTCTCATCCAAGACCTTGCTGATATATTATTGAATAAATCCATCGCAACATCGTGATCATAAATATAGCAGCTAGAGCAGGTTATTTCGTGTGCTGTTGTTCCTTTCTGAGCATACTCGGTTGCATTATCTCGTGATGCACCTAAGATGATGGAATTACGAATAATAAGACAATTCCATGCGCCGTGTCTTAACGCATCTCCCTTTTGGCCAACATTGGAACTACCATATCTATCTCCCATTAACTTTGCTAATATAGTTGCAGAAGTATAACCTGGAACAAGACGTGGATTGTTCATAATTACGGTCTCTTCGTATGGATACAGTACGCCCAAAGGGTCTCCAATACCAGAAGTTCGAAGGCCACTTTTAACCTTGTTCTTTTTATATGCGACAACAGCTGGAACGGCCTCTTCTTTTAACAATGCTTCATAATATGCCAAAATTATATGTGACTTTTCTCTGATTTGTTCAACTGATCTAATATTGGGAAAGTCATTATAAATCCTAGCCTGGTCAGCCTTGGATATTTCTTTATCAATACTTACATCAGGATATTTTTTAGTAAGTGGGGAAATAATAGAATTGAGTTCTTCATAAGTAATTGTTCGTCCCTCAATAACGAGGCAGGTAAAGATAGAGATACATCGGTTACAAAAAAATCGATAGCTGATAAAAATTATTTTACGGTCTAATGTAGAATGTGTGCGACAGTTTGAGACGTAGTATAAGCAGGGTAGGAATTTCAACATATATAAGACCATTGAGGCCACTTGTGAGATGGACGACAAAAGCGAAGCGTTGCTCTGAAACGCTTCGGATAAGGTTACTTAGGGAATTTTGTACAAAAAAAGCTCCCTAACTTACGTTAAGGAGCTTCTGCACCCGCCCCGGAACGAGTGTCGAACCGGATGATTAAAAATCGATATGGCAGTTAACTGATGTCAATGAGTTTTACATGAATAATATTGAGATTGGTTCCGACAAATATTACTTCACCATTTTTATTGTTTCGGAAATGGCATTATCCCGGTATCGGATGAAATAAGTGCCGCTGCGCAAATGCTGTAAGGACATTGTATGAATAGGACCATTTACTGCTTCGGACTGTAATATTCTACCTGAAACATCAGAAACGGTAATGACCGCATTTTTACTAACCTTCCCGATACTCACTTGTACATTACCGGTAAAAGGATTGGGATAAGCGTTCATTGCAAAACCGCCTTCTTTTACCAAAACACCGGCTATTTTGCTGTACATCCGCGTGCCATCGATATTGACGAACCGGAAACGGTAATAATTGAGGCCTGCTACCGGATTTTCATGCATAAATGTATAACGACTGTCAGCAACACCCAAGGCACGGGTAATGCCGATCTGGTAAAACTTCCTGCCATCGACACTATGTTCTATTTCGAACAGATCTCCCGGATCTTCGGTGGCCGTATGCCAATTTAATACATTAATCCTCCCCTCGTTAGTCGCATTAAAACTAACTAGCGTAATGGGTAGCGTTACCTGACAAACCTGTTCCAGAACAGCGTCAGTTTCGCAATTACCCTTATTACCGTATACATATCTTGGGTGCGTCTCGGGGCTGTTGGCCAGGAAGGTACAGAAGTTATAGAAGCTGCATATCGAAAGAAGCGGATTGTTGACAATGAAAATAGCAACTATGGTGCCGGGAGCGATGTTACGCATGCCCGAAATGTTGGTGAGTTGGGGGTTATCCCGGATATCGAAGAGGCCATGAATACTAGTCAAATTGCTTAGGCCGTTAAGATTGGTCAGTAAGGTATTTTCTTTGATTTCCAGGTTTCCATCTACACCGGTAAGGCTACTTAATCCGTCAAGATTGGTTAACGCAGGATTGCTAATAATCCTGAGCTCATATCCGGTATTTTTAATATTTTGCAGTCCGCTGAGGTTGGTTAATGCAGTATTTTCGAGAATATCAATACGAGAACGGGATTCTGTAATAAAGCTTAATCCACTCAGGTCGCTGATGTCCGGACCGTTGATGACGATAGAGTTTAAAGATACGTTGGTGCAACCCGTGTAGGTCGTTGCGAACCAGTCGACGTCTGCCTGTGCTGAAAAAACCACATCCGTGGTGGGGCAGGGGGATGTGCAGGCTTGAATAAGGTACACATCGCTCTGGCAAGCCCCATTGTTTCCTGAGATATTTCTTGGGTGCGTCAGCGGATTACTGGCCAGATAGCTGCAAATACCCGGCAAATTGCAGAACGATAGAATCATATTATCGGTGATTTCCAGCCCGTCAATGGCGCCAAAGTCGACAATTGCCAACGCGGTGATGCTGGTCAGCCGGGGGTTTTCAAGAACAGTTACCTTCCCCGACACATTTGCCAAAGCGCCCAGACCGGTCAGGTTGATCAAAGATGAATTGTTGGAAACATAAAGGTTTCCGCCGATGCCTGCCAGACTGTTCAATCCGTTCAGGGTTTTCAACAACGCGTTCCTCTCGATCACCAGCGCCCCGCCGACACTTGCAACGCTTCCTAATCCGGTAAGCTGGCCGAGTGCAGCATTGTCCCGGATAGTCAGGTTCCCGTTGATTGTTGTGACATTACTCAGAGAGCTCAAGCTGGTGATGTCTGAACCACTTATCGTTACATTGTTTAAAATAATGTCGGTACAGTGGGAATACCGGGTTGCGAACTCATCGAGATCACTTTGTGAGCTAAAAGTGAAATTCCCCCAGGGGCAGGCAAGCGCACAGGCGGCCGTTAGAGCAGTATCGTCGAAACAGTTGCCCAGATTGTCGCTGATCGTCCTGGGTCGGCTGGCATCTGACAAATACTCGCAAAAATTAGGCATGTTGCATACCGAGAGTTTAGGGTTGCCTGCTATACCCAGACCTGCTACCCCTCCAATCGTACTCGGGTCGAGGTTCTGTAGACCCGAGATATCGGTAAGAGAAGTATTGTTGGTAATTAGCAGGTTCCCTCCGATACTTAACAAAGCACTCAGTCCGTCAAAGTTGGTGCAGGAAGCATTGCCCAGTAAAAAAACGTCTCCTCCGATTTCAGCGAGGCTAGCGAACCCGTCCAGGTTGGTCATGGCAGGGTTATCAACCAGCAAAAGATTGCCTCCGATAGATGAAAGATTAGTTAATCCATCAAGGTCAGCGAGTAGGGGATTATTTCCCATGTTTAAATTGCCTCCTATGTTCCTGACATTGCTCAAACCATCGAGATTGGTAATGTTATTCCCGTTAATGGTCACATTGCCCAAAGTGATATTGGGGCAATGAGCATAAGTACTTCCGAATGCATCGACATCCGCTTGTGTATAAAAGTTGAAATCCCCTGAGGGGCAGGCTACGGCGCAGGCCGTGGCCACCGCCGCAGCATTCAGACAGTTGCCCAAATTGCCGCTTATGATTGGCTCGTAACCTGGTCTAGCAAAATGCGAGCAGAAATTAGGCAGGTTGCACACCGATAGATTTGGGTTATCGATGATAGCCACCGTCAACAAGCGATATGGGCCGAATGACGGTTTGATCGACTTTAAGCCGGATATATCGGTAAGAGCAACGTTATCTCTAATCGTGACGGTTCCGTCGACGATGGTTAGCTTGTTCAATCCGTCCAGATTAGTGAGCAAGGGATTGCTGGTAATATCGACAATACCTTCGACAAATTCCAAAGCACCTAACCCGTCGACGTTGGTTAACAAGTTGTTTGCATAAATAACAAAATTTCCCGTAATGCGTTTGATACCGCTTAATCCGTTGAGATTGGTGATATCCGCACCAATAATGCTTACATATCCTGTAAGTTCCGAACAGCCGGGATGGCTTGTCGGGAAGGCATCAATGTCGGCTTGTGATGAAAAAGCAAAATTGTCTTCCACACATTGTCCGAAAGAGAGAGAACCCCCGAGCGCAATAAAAGCTAACAGAAGTAAAAGTTTGTATTTCATATCCTTTGAATAGGTTGGGCTTTGGATCAGGTAGCGTAGAATGGAGAGCCTTGACGCATATCGACTATGCGTTCTACAAAGGAAATTGCAATGAGCACAGTATTTCCTACCCATCTGGGTAGTTTTAGATCAGTAGCCTGTAAAATGCGGCGCCGTCACTGCGACGAAATACCATGTCGCCCGATTCGCCATCACTCACCACCTGCCATTCTAATCTGCCAGGTAACTTTGGAAGTACTTCCAGGACTTGTACTTGAAATCCCATACCGACTGGATAAGGTTTAAATCAACCCGGCAATCATAATCGATGCTTCTACAATTGATGATAAGGCGGGGTTGAATCTGGGCTGATTCTCCACCTTATTGTGATTTCTTACCAAATGTTAACCTGATTCAGTGCATGAGCAGATATTTTTGTATACAAATCAAAACGACTATGGAAAATTTGCGGTCAGCACTTGGGTTCGCGGGCATACTTGGCAAACAGGAAATCGAGACAGTCTTAAAGGATTTCAAGGGCCATACATTAAAGCCGGGCGAATACTTTCACCCTTTTGGTAAAGTCGCCAATGAAATGTGCTTTGTTTCACAGGGCGGGCTTCGCATATATGCCCTGGACGCATCCGGCAATGAAGTAACCAAATACTTTGTGAGAGAAAACCAGTTTACGGTCGATTTGAAAAGTTATTATTCCGAGCGCCCGTCAGAAGACGCGTTTCAGGCAATCGTAAACACTCAGATTTATATCATTCACAAAAGCGCTGTTGAAAGGCTTTGTGAGCAGCTCCCCACTTTCTATATTTTTCTCAAATGCATTACCGAGGCGCAGCTACTGAGCAAGATCAACGACAACGACTTTTTGAATTTTGGGGATGCTAAAACGAAATATCTCGAATTCATCAAAAGATACCCGTCGCTGGCCCGGCAGATCCCGCAGCAGTACATCGCATCCTATTTGAAAATAACTGCCCAATCCCTGAGCAGAATCAGGAAAAACCTGCAAAAGCAAGCATGAGTCCGAGTTTGTATCAAACCCGATAGTCACATCTCCACATCTCAATAAACTAATTTTATGATCACCATTGCCACAGAAAACGATTTTGACATTATCTACCAGATCATCAATGATTCAGCATCTGCTTATAAAGGAGTCATTCCGGCCGACAGGTGGCAGGATCCCTACATGCCAAAGGACGAGCTACGGGTTCAAATCGAGCAAGGCGTGCAGTTTTGGAAATACACCGATCAAGGCGATGTGCTGGGCGTGATGGGTATTCAGCCTTTGGATGGTGTCACGCTGATCAGACATGCTTATGTCAGATCAGCAGAAAGGGGAAAAGGAGTGGGAGGTATCTTGCTGGCACATCTGAGCAAGATGACCCAAGACCCAATATTGATCGGGACCTGGGCGCAAGCCAGTTGGGCTATTAAGTTTTACGAGAAGCATGGGTTTAGACTGTTAGGCGAACAGGAAAAGAACCAGTTGTTAAGCAAGTATTGGATCATTCCGGATCGTCAAAAAGAAACCTCTGTCGTGTTAGCCAGTAGCGCCTGGAAGCAATAAGGAAGTGACCGGCATCTATGAGGATGCCGGTCACCGGCGGTTTTAAAACCCCTGGCTACTTTAAGATCTGCAATTCGAACAGGCTTTCAGCGCACGCAATTACCGCTTCACGGGCGGAGCGTGTGTTCCATTGTAAGTCTCTTCTCGCTTTTGAGATGTCCAGTTTCCTTTTAATGCCCAGGTCAACCAGGATGGGTTTAATCGACGTATCAAAATTTGAAAACAGCCTAACCAGCAAATTGGGGAGTTGCTTGTTGGGAATTTTTCGATTTGGAAAATACTCTTTCAGAATTACAGCAATTTCCTTGAAAGTCAGATACCCTGCTGAGGCGATGTAACGCTCACCCGCTGCATGTGGCGTTTCCATGGCCTTGATCAGCAAGTCTGCCACCGAACGTACATCGACTATGTCAAAACCAATGTTAGGCAGCGCCGGAGAGCTGCCATCTAAAAGTTTGATGACGATATTGGCGGAAGTGCCAAAATCATCTTCCAGAACAGGCCCGAGTATTGCGCCAGGCAGCACGGAAGTCAGCTCCATTTGGCAGCCCGAACCTACGATAAATTCCCATGCCGCCTTTTCTGCAACTGTTTTACTTCTGAAATAGGGCGTATTGTCGCTGCTGTGGTCCTGGTTACTCCAATCGTCTTCGCTAAAAATCTTATTAAGTTCATGCCTGGCTTTGCCGTACACCACCGCTGCCACTGAGGAAGTCAACACGACGCGCTTGACATTGTTTTCGGCCGCCGCGTGCAAAATGTTTAGTGTCCCCGACTTGGCTGTATGGATTAATTCACTCTCACTTTTAGGCAAAGTCCTTGGAAATGGGGAAGCGATATGCTGGACATAGTCTTTCTGGCTGGTGAGCTCATTCCAGATTGCAGCGTCGTTTAGTTCTGCTTGGACCAGCTCAAGGTTACGGATATTTTCGGTGTGCCTGCCAATAATTGCCCTGATAGCGCTCGCCCTTTCAATAGCTCGTAACGTGCCTGTCACCTTGTAACCTGTATCTAATAGTTTAATGGCCGTATGGGAGCCCAAAAAGCCGCTAATTCCAGTCAATAATACCTTTTTTCCGCTCATGATTTTTTTTGAGCAAAATTTGGTATTCCACATCAGGCCACCATTACCATATGTTAAGAAATGAAATTGAAAGCGTCCAGCCGATGTTTTGTGCTGTCAAACCCCGGCAAAAAGGCCGACCACTGTCTGATAATCTCCTCACGGGTTAATACCGTAGCGGGCAGGTTCGTACACTCATTTCAAATTATAGAAATCAGATTGACTATTAGTATGGAATGGTTTACAGCGACTTTTTTGCAGAAACTTAGCGTATGAAACATCGGATAGCGATAGTGACTGGTGCCAGCAGCGGCATAGGCGCTCAAACGGCCATCAGGCTTTCCAAGGATTTTGACGGCATTGTTCTGGTAGCAAGGCGTAGCGAGCCACTGGAACAGACCGCAGGAGAAATTCAGGGTGAAGGGGGCGCTGCACACACAATTGTAGCCGATCTTCATCAATCCGCTGCCGCCGAAGACATTGTCCGTCAGACTATCGACCGCTTTGGTCGGATCGATGCTTTAGTCAATGTCGCCGGGGCTGTACCGCAAATGAATGTGCTTCAAATGACGGACCAGCAGTGGGATGATAGTATGCAGGTTAAATTCCATAGCGCGAGAAGGCTTGCGGTCCATGCATGGCCATACCTGATGCAGACCCGCGGCTCGGTGATATTTATGTCGGGGACCGCGGCCGAAAATCCCAAACCCGGCTCGGCGGCGATCGCTTCGATCAATGCGGCCATCAATGCATTGGCCAAGGCGTTTGCGGAACAGGGGATTCAGGATGGGGTTCGGGTGAATGCAGTCCTTCCCGGGCCTATCTGGACGGACAGGAGACAAGCTTTTCTTGAAAAATCGGCAACTGCTTCCGGCGCTGACCAGGAGGAAGCTTCACGAAAATTGCTGGCCCAGTTCGGAATAGCAAGATATGGTGAGCCGTCGGAAGTCGCTGAGCTGATCGCCTTCCTGCTTTCGGAACAAGCCAGGTTTATTACCGGCACTGCGATTCGCATCGATGGGGGTGAGGTGAAAGGTATTTAAGAAAGCCAGCCACGATAAAGTGGACGTTTTGCAAAAAAGAATGCACGTTTGCATTGCCCGGAATTTCTCATCAAGCCTCAGATTTGCACTATTCCTTTGAATTTTTGAAGGGTATTGTAATGGCAGCCCACAAGATCACGATCAAAATGGTCCGGAACGGCGCGTGGGCGGCGATACTGGAATGATCACCGTGACTACTCCCGATTGTGCCGCCGGGTGGGGGCAACAACGCAAAGGCCGGCATTCTGGTAATGCAAGCATATTGAGAAACAGTGCTATCACATTTAAATAGACTCCAATGATGAATATTCCGCAAACCCGGCGTCTTGCCGCTTTACGAACCCTGGCTATTTCCATCCTGGCCTGCATGGGCATTCAGGCAATGGCGCAAACGACAGATAGTAAAGCGCCCGTCGCGCCGGCCAGCTTGCCTGGCAATGGCCTCAAACGGTTTGATTTCTTTTATGCGGGTGAAGCAAAATCGCGTAATATGTACATCATCAAAGGTGGGCAGATCGCATGGTCGTACATCGACACGACGGGTAGGGGGGAGATCAGCGACGCGATATTGATGCGGAACGGGGATATTTTGTTCGCCCATCAGTATGGTGTGACCCTTATCAACAAGGATAAAAAAGTGCTTTGGAAATACGATGCGCCTGAAGGGTTCGAAACGCATACAGCCCAGCCGGTGGGGAAGGATCACGTGGTACTGGTGCAGAACGGCAAGCCTGCAAAAGTCTTTGCTTACAATATCAAAATGAACAAGGCTGTAAAGGAATTTGAATTGCCCTTTAAAAGCGGTACGCATGGGCAGATCAGGCACGCGCGGCTCACGGCAGAGGGCACGTTGCTTGTCGCACACATGGATTTGGGCAAGGTCAACGAATATGATTGGAATGGAAAGCTGCTTTCTTCTATTGACGTGCCGAGCGTCTGGTCGGCGGTTCCCCTGAAAAACGGGAACCTGCTGACGGCGAGCAACGAAAATGTTGTGAGGGAAATCACACGCGCAGGCAAGGTAGTATGGGATTACCCGCTAGCTGGTGCCGATGGTTATAAAATCACCAATCCCCAGATTGCCATGCGCCTTCCGAATGGCAACACGCTGATCAACAATTGGTTTAATCAATGGAGCGACAAGCTCGATATGAATAATGCGCCGGTGCAGGCGATTGAAGTCACGCCCGACAAAAAGATCGTTTGGGCACTCCGCTCATGGTCCGCCCCGGATTTGGGCCCTTCGACAACCATTCAGCTACTCGACGATCCGAATAATACCTACGAGACTGTTCATTTCGGTACTATCAAATAGAAAATTAGTATTCCAAACCCAATGCCTACCTACAACCGTCAGACGAAGAACCGATGACAGGAAGAAAGGGTCAATGGGTCAGGCAGGATGTCCTTTACCGGAAACCTCGGGCGGAGTATAATGTGTTCACACAGCTTTCTGACCGACAAGCAGATTGCCGATGTGCTGACTTATGTGCGCAATAGTTTTGGCAATAAAGCCAGCGCCATTACCCGTGCCGAGGTCACGGCCGTTCGTAAAAGAGACCAATAATGGCTGACCGATGTTTCCGGGGAAGGAAAATGCGGCCAGCATAAACGGTATGGGCTATCAACCAAACATGGCAATCAGTTGTTCGGCAGCCCCTTCCGCCAACATCCAGTCAGCGATTGCGAGGGATTCCCGCGCCTCCGCAGCGCCTCTTTCGAGCATTTCCTGTTCGTACGCGGCAATCGCCGTCTGCGTATCGGGGTGACGGTCACTGGTAAGGTAGTCCGCGAAGGTCAGTGCATCCAGCATGGCCAGGTTTACGCCTTCTCCCGAAGGTGGCATAGGATGGGCGGCATCGCCAAGCAACGTCAGGTCTGGCAACGTTTCCCAGCGATGTTCCACCGGCATACAGTATTGCGGGCGGTCCAGAAGGGGCATTTCGACGTGTGTAAAGAGGTCAAGCCATAGCGGGCTCCATCCGGCAAACTCCTGTTCGGCCCATTTGAGCAGTTGGGCTTTGTCGGATAAATCAATCCCCCTGTTTTGGATCCAATGCTCGTCCCTTTTAAAGGTTACGTAGAAATCGATGCTGCCGTCGCCTTTGGAAGAGACATGCAAATACTTTTCGTCTGCATGCACGTACAATTTTCCGCCGTTCAGCAGCTGATGGATTTCGGGAATGACCGTTGCGGAATGGGGCACATTCCCCTGCAGAATCGTTACACCAGAGTAAAATGGCTGTTCTGCCGTAAGGTAAGGCCTTACTTTGGAGTTAGCTCCGTCTGCGCCCACCACGATGTCGGCATAGGCTTTGCTCCCGTTGTGGAATTCCAGCAGCCAGCCGCCATTCTCGCGGGACATGCTTTTAAAATGGCTGTTCCAAACCACGGTACCGGGTTGCAGCGACGCCAATAGCATATCCCGCAGCGGCCCACGGTCGATTTCAGGCCTGAATTCTTCATGGCCAAAATCCAGTGAGTTGTCCTGATTCTCAGTTTCGAAAAGAATATTCCCATGTTCATCCGCAACACGGCCTCTTTCCGCGCCCGGACGGTATGTAGCTTTGAACGCATCCATCAGTCCCGCTGCATCCATTACCTTTAACCCCGAGTCAAAATGCAGGTCGAGCGTAGCGCCTTGCACGCGCGCGTGCTCGTCGTAATCGCGCTCATATACTTTCACATCTACGTCTTTAAGTTGCAAGAGCCTGGCTAGTGTGAGTCCTCCCGGACCGCCGCCTATGATGGCGACTTGTTTTTTTGTCAATAACATTTTCGTATTGTTTTATGATGGTTGTTTGATGATCACAAAAGTATCTGCATTTTTAAAGTTAAAATATCCGTATAAGCTCATAAAATAGTCGTAAATGAAAATATCGGTCACCGACGATGGGTCCGGGATTGCCCTCCAATTCGCGCGGGCGATCGGGGCACGTGTGGAAGGGCGGTTCATTCATATTCCGGAAAGCAAAGGCGCCGGGTATATCACCGGCTTTTCATGGGGAATGGATTTGAGGATGATGATCCGCAATTATTATCTGAATGAAGACGTGGAGGTGGAGCGAACCAATGCGCTTGCCGAAGGGCAGGAGGATGTCGTGTTTATGCTGGGCGGAATCTTTCCGTCCCTGGCGCAGCCGGGAACCGGGTTGCTCCCGGAGCAGGCCAATGTGCTGATTTGCAAGCATGCAGTTTCTGCGACTATGGCCATGCCCTCGCAGACAAAGTTCGGGAGTGTCACGATTGCCGTTTCCAAGAGCTATCTGAACCGGCTTTTCGGGCACATTCCGCATCCCGTGGTGACCAGCGTGCTCGAAGCACGCGACAGTCTATTTCTCGAAACAAGCGTTTCTTCGGGGATCGTCGGCACGGCAGAACAAATGCTGGGTAGCACCGTTCCTGAAAGCCTGGAAGACCAGTATTACCGGTTGAAGTGTGAAGAGTTGCTTTGCCACATCTTTGCGATTTTAATGCAGCGGGAGCAGGTGGTGCCGAGTGTGATGCATATCGACGACGTGAAGGCGGTTTACGCGATCAGGAACCGGCTGCAAGCCCACCCGGGCGAGCCGCCGCATATTTCAGTGCTCGCGCGGGAAGCAGGCATGAGCGAGCCGAAGCTGCGCAAGCTTTTCAAACAGACGTTCGGGAAAGGCGTTTTTGAATATTACCAGTCGTTACGCATGGTGGAGGCTGCCCGGCTGCTCAGGGAAGATCGCCTTTCTGTTTCAGAGGTGGGTTACCGACTGGGATTCACGAACCTGAGCCATTTTTCACGGGTTTTCGAGCAGTACATGGGAATTAAGCCCAAAAAGTACGCGATGGGTTGAGCAGGCCAATAAAGCGTTTTCGGTTTTAGCATAATGCGGTACCGGTCAGTGTTCCAATGCAGAAATATCACTGTATGATCCCGTGATTTCCTGATTGAGACTTGGGTTTTCAGCACAGCAGCCTGCTATCGTTGCCGCGGGTTGAGATTTAGATAAGCATACAAATTACCGGCTTTTGGAATCTTGACTTAATGCAAAACGTACATATATTTTTGCTATTCGTGCATTTAAGCCGCAAATAGCGCCCCAGTGATCAAGGCGCCAGTTGCTTATACAGGTTACTGAGCCGCTGTTCAATATTTTTCATGCCAAACTTGGTATCGTTTGCGTACCAGTCGGCAAACTGATCATGTTCGGATTGTCGGAGCCGCTGCTGGGCCAGGTGGATTTGATCCAGACTTTGCCCGATCAATTGCCGCTTGCCCGGTTTGTCGTCTTGTTTTTGGTAGGCCAGTGTCAGCAGTTGCAGCGAGCGGTTCAGGTACAGCATCAGGTATGCCTGGCCGCGCAGGTTGTCGTCGAAGAAACGCCTGCCTTCCTTTATTTTGGCGTAGAGTTGGTCGGCCTTAGCCACAACCGCTTCGAGTTTGGCAATGCTGGAAGTGGTACCTTTCAGCAAAGCGTCGACTTGGTCTGTCGCTGCATTATCTGCCGGTATTACGCGAAAATAGCCTACACTGCCTTTGTCAGGATTGTCCATCGGGTGGTTATCCAGCGGGTTGATACTGTATTTCCCCTTTTCCAGATCATTGAGAAGCATTTCCATCGCGCGGGCATAGCGCATATCCTGAAACAGGTATTGCCGTTCAAATCCCGGCAGGTCGCCTTTTTTCTGTTGCCAGTATGAATTGAAAAAGTCATTGTAAAGCGCTCCGATTTCCGCTCCGAATGGATCGCCGAAGTAGTTGGCACTAAACGATTGCAAAAACGCTCCGGGCTTGAAAGTTTTGAAATTCCACATCATTTCCGCGTTGGCGGATAATTCCAGCAAATGCTCGCGCATATTGCCCGCATTGACCACCGAGAAAATCAACTTGTTTCTGCTCAGGCTGTCGACCATACGGAAATTCTGCTGCATTTTCCTGGGCCCTTCTGCCTGCGCCAGGTGGGAGCCCGTTGAAGTAAACTGAAAGTTCATATAATAACCAGCCGGCTCGCCTGAGAACCGATGTGAGCGTACGTCGGCAGCCGGGAAATGTTCACGGCGCGCGGCGACGAAATTTCGTATCAATGAAGGTTCGTCAGGTAATTGGAAGAATCCGCCAGCCACCAGCGTTGACATTTCGTTGTAAAGTGTCAACCGCATCGGCGGATGCGGATCCTTGATTTTTTCTTTTAAAAGATCGATCTGCGTATGCACCATCTCATCGATCACCTTTGCCCTGCTTGCTGCATCGGAAGGCGCATCCGGAAAGAATTCCCAGAACGGGATGTCCCGGTTACCGCGAAAGCCCACCAGCCAGATAACGTCCAGCTTGTTTTTTACGGCCAGATCAATGTGATAAGCCCACCAGTCTTTCAATGCGTCCCGGTTTGCTATTTTCAGCTCGGGCACGGGCAGTTTGCGGATTTTTTGCCAATAATCCGCCCAGTTGGAATAATTCGAACCGAAAATCTGCATGTGGTGGCCTGTCGTGATCAGGCCGCGCTGCTGGCCGATCGTGGCATCCTTACCGGCAGGATACGGCGCTGCGAAACTGCTTTTGTCGGCAATTGATCCTTCAAGGGTATTGAGTTTCAGCCGAAGCATAGTTTCGTAGAAAGCCTCGTAATTTTCAGGCGAAAGCTTCTGCCAGGGCGTCAGGAAGTCGGTATCGTTGGGCAGCCAGGAGCGGTACTTCACGTACGGCGACGAAAACACTTTCAGATAATCCGGCGCGATCAGAACCTGCTTCTTTTGAGCCGGCTTTTCTGAGGTCCAGAACCAAAGCGGCTTCACGCCCAGGACAAACTCACTAAACGTGTACACGGCATAAATCGTCCCGCGCATATCAGCGCCGTTCAGGATCACGCGGCCATGGTCTGCATACACCTGGTGTGCTTCCAAGTCGCTTACCGGTTGCTGGCTGCCTTTGTATCTGGTTCCCGTAGCGACAACGATTACCGGGCCGGTTTCAGGCAACTTGTCGACTACCTGGGAAGGTTGTCCCAAAACGGTGTTCAAATCCCGGAGCAAATCAGTCACGGCCTTGCGGACGGGCGCCGGTTCTTCGGGGTGAATGTAAACAGGGACATTGCCGTGCAGGATAATCTCCTGCGCGGTGGCTGCTCTTGTGCCAAAAAACAGCAGCAAAATGATTGTGGAAAGCCAGTAGCGCATTGGTTTAATATCCCGGGTTTTGGTCAGCTTGCTCGATTTCGTTATTGACATCGATTTCTCTCTGCGGAATAGGGTATAGCAAATTTCTCGGGAGCGGGTTCTTTCCAGCCGCCTTCATTACTGGAATAAGTGTCTTGGTGCGGATCAGATCGAAAAACCGCTTGCTTTCAAAGCAAAACTCCCAGCTTCTTTCTTGCAGTACCGCGTCTCTGAATTGCTGCTGGGTCAGGCCCGTTTTCAATTCCGCCAGTTTTGCCCGGCGCCGGATCTTGT
>CBFGMV010000020.1:0-99224 GCA_965649915.1 uncultured Dyadobacter sp. | reverse complement strand
CCGCAATCCCGGCCAGAAACCCGCCGAGCTGCTGCGTGGATGATGTGATGACATCATAATATGGATTCCGGTTGAAATCCAGATAATTCTTGCAAAGCCAGATCAGATCCTCAGCCTCTTCCTCCGTCACAACGCCATCGCTGATAATGGCATTGATCTTGGCGACAAACTTGTTGTAAGGAGCCTTTGTCTGCAAGCTGGAAACAGATTCGATCCACGCGCGGAGCAATCCAATCTCGCTGTCATTAATATGTCCATCGGCCTGAATGCCGACGATCAGCCCGTAGAGGGTGTTCAAATCTTTGTGAACCTGAGCCGGCCCGCAGAATTGGCGGAACCAGCCGCTGTCGTAGGTATCGAAGTGGGAGGTGTTGAGCATTTTGGGAGATTGAGTTAGGTTTACTTTTCGGGATAAGTATCTGATGTAACCGAACTAACTTCTCGTGTTCGGAAATTTATTAAACGGTTAGCGGTACTTTCGATCGAATGTATTCAAGGTTTTGAGGCTTATAAAGGTCATCGACAGCGAACATTCGAAACCGAGAGAGTTGGCGATTAAGAATCTGAGGGTAGCGTCGATAGCTATTTGATAAATGAAGCCAAAAAAAGTTTAAATTGTGGAATATCAATCACTTACTCACACAATCTGCTAGCTCCAATGGAACGTCGTTCATTTCTTCAGTTGCCGGTCATTGCACCAGCGCTAACATCCTTTTTAAATTCATCGCCAGACAATCCTGCAAGCAGCCAACCTAAAGATGGAATATTGGTCCGCGCTGGTGAAGATCGTTCGGGTAAACCATTCAAGTGGTTGGATGCTACTTTCACCGTCAAAGTTTCAGGAAAGGACACAAATGGGCGTTGCCTGATTTTCGACACACTGCGCCCGGAAAAGGTCGGCCCGCCTTTGCATTTGCATACGGATTGCGACGAATGGTTCTTTGTAATCGAAGGAGAATTCAAATTTCAGGTCGATAAGGAAATCACTACATTGAAAGCAGGTGACTCGCTAATGGTGTTGCAGGACACGCCGCACACCTTCGTGAAAACCAGCGAGGGAGTGGCCCGCCTGATAGTCATGCACCAGCCCGCAGGACAGATGGAAGAATATTTCCGGACTGTGATCCAGCAAGCGGACCAGACCATAGAGGGCCGACGCGCACTGGCTGAAAAACACGGTATGCGGATCGTAGGGCCACCTCTAAAAGCCAGCTAAAAACATAAACTGATTCACCCATGAAAAGAGACATATTTATAAGCAGCCTTATTGGGATTGCTTCGCTTCCGGCAGCTGCATGGAGTAAGACGACGCGCCTGGCTGCGGAAATTGGAAAAGTATTTAAGGCAAAAGCAGGCGAAGGCCGCAAGCACGGGCACATCCAGCTGAAAGGCGTTAATGCGAATGTGCTTGATGTGAAAATTTCAGGCAGCGATACCGATGGTGGCCTCGCAATTTTTGAACAAACATCATTAAGCCAGGGTCGCGGAACGCCGCTCCACGTACATCCAGCGCAGGACGAGGTTTTTTATGTGATCGAAGGATCGTATGAATTTTTGGTAGGCAAGGAACGGTTCATCTTGACTATTGGTGATAGTATTTTCCTTCCCCGCGAAGTTCCGCACGCCTGGACACAAGCATCGCCCAAAGGCAAAATGCTGGTCACGTTGCAACCAGCGGGGAAGCTGGAAAATTTCTTTGTCCAAATGGCGGCGCTGGATCACGAACCCTCGCAGGAAGAAGTAGCCAGGATATTTGAAGCCAATGAAATGAAGGTTGTCGGGCCACCGTTGAAGATTTGACACTGCAAAAACAACGAATTGTAATGGATAACCCCATCACCAAACTTATAGAAAAGATACGTTTAATAGTGCCACTCAGTGACGCGGATATTGAATTAATACTTTCTCTTTTCCAACCCTGGCATCTCAGAAAGGGAGATTATTTTGTTCAGGAAGGTCAGGTTTGCCATCAGGTTGGGTTTATCCAAACCGGTTTGGTGCGGTACTTTGTTAATCAAGACGGGGACGAAAAGATTTATAGCTTCGGTTTGGAAAACGACTTTGTCTGTGATTATGAAAGCTTCCTTTCTCATCAACCTTGTCGACGTGCTGTCCAAGCCATTGAAGATTCAACATTATATATTATCTCGTCTGCCAACCTGCAACGGTTGTTCGCCGAACTGACTTTTGGTGAGCGTTTTGGGCGGATTGTGATTGAGCAGATTTTTGTTCAAACGATCGGACAGCTTGTCTCGCTTTATACGGATTCGCCTGAGGCGCGTTACAAAGCGTTTTTAGATGAATACCCGAGCCTTCCAACCCGGGTTACCCAATATCACATTGCATCCTATGTAGGAGTTAAACCCCAGTCATTGAGCCGTATCCGTGCCCGCTGGGCTGGTAAAGACTATTCCCGCATTTCTTCACCTGAGTGAATGCATGCGTATCCGTTGCTGATCAATTTTGTGCTGTACTTAAACAAAAGAGATTATGACAACGCAACGCATTTCTTCACCCGTCAGGCTGGCCAGCCTGCTGATCGGGTTCGGGTTACTTTTCATCGGCGGCCGCTTCTTGCTCGCACCTGAAATAGCTGAAGCAGGATTTGGCCTTCATTTTCGAGAGCCTAATTTCGCATTTCACTACATCAAAGGTATCCGGGATATTTTCTCAGGATTGATCATTATCCTTTTTGCCTGGTCTCATTTGCGAAAGCCGCTCATGCTGACATTGTTGGCTGGTTCACTCATTCCCTTCGCAGATATGCTGATCGTATGGCATACGCCCGGCAGCAATCTGTGGGCGATGCTCATTCATGGCGGGACGGTGATCGTGCTTTGGCTAATATGTTATTTTTTGCAAAAGCCAACGGCTGATAATGTTCAGGCCGGAAACGCTATTTGAATTTTCGGCAACAGGCAATCTAGTAAATCACTTTGTGCATTCCTGGTTTATCAAGTCTGGTCGCAGCAGAATTATTGATGTTTACTATCCGTAATCACCGTTTCGAGCTGGGAATGTTCTACTGTTATATTTACTGAACGCGCTCCCTTCGGCCGGGTCCGGTGGACGATGTTTTTGGGAATTGTAAAAAGTTGACCGGGAAGCAATTCAATGGTATCCGTTTCAAGATCAATTAATAAAATACCTTCAACTGTCATAAACGTCTCGTCCGAATTTGGATGGTAATGCCAATGATAACCTTCCGTCATTACACTTACCCGGACAACATGGTCGTTTAACTCAGCTACGGTGATATTTGCGTATCTGTCTGTTATTGATCGAGTAATTTCGTTAATATCAATTTGGGTAAGTGGGGATGTCTTCATGAATGGTTTTGGGAAAGAATTAGGTTGAGCAAAAGGTACAACACTCGCGCCTCAGCCAAAAACACAACGTATGTCAACTACAAATAAAATCGGATTGGGCGGAAGCTGTCATTGGTGCACCGAAGCGATCTTTCAGTCATTGAAAGGCGTGCTCCATGTTAGCCAGGGATGGATATCTGCTGACGACAATCCGGCTATCTTTTCCGAAGCTGTCGTGGTCGAATTTGATCCGGCCCGAATATCTCCGAAAGCATTGATAGAAATTCACCTCCATACGCATAGCTGCACTTCCGAACACTCGATGCGTGCCAAGTATCGATCTGCCGTTTACACATTCAATGATGAGCAACTTTCTTCTGCAAAGCAGGCGATTGAGAGATTGCAAGCGGATTTTGACCAACGGATTATTACCGAGGTGGTTCCATTCGGAATGTTCAAGTTGAATGATGAAAAGTACCTAAACTATTACCTCAGTAATCCCGAGAAGCCTTTCTGCAAGACTTTCATTGAGCCCAAGTTGAAGATATTGTTGAATCGGTTTGCCAGGAAAGTGAATAACAGCATATCCAATCAACTATCACAGCCTGACCGTATTTGATGAGCCAACCCCTAGTTGCCACACTATCCATCGCCCCCGCTGCGCAGGAGTATTTCGACGATTTGCGTATGCAGCATTTTCCGAAGGAAAGGAATTATCTCAATGCTCACCTGACTTTGTTCAACGCCTTGCCTGATGAGCCGTGGGTCTTTGAAGCAATGCAAATCGTCACAGCAGAGCAGGCGGTATTCGAAGTAAGAGCCGACCAGATAATTTCTCTTGGCGGCGGGACAGCCTTTAAAACAGTCTCACCCGAGCTGACATTGCTTCACCGGAATTTGCAAACCCGATATCAGGAGATTCTTACGAATCAGGATAAACAGAAGAGGAACTTCCATATCACTGTCCAAAACAAAGTCGACGCTTCCGTGGCTAAACGCTTGCAGGGAGAGCTTATATCAACCTTCGAACCCTTCTGCTTTACAGCCGACGGCGTGCATTTGTGGAGATATCTTGGTGGACCCTGGGAATTTATCAGGACTTGTCGGTTCAAAAATTGTTAATGTTCGATCGCCATCGTCCTTACTTTCCCTTCCTCAAAAGTGTACAAATGAAACAGCTGAGAATCACTCAATACCACACCGTCTAATGCTTTGATGACCTGACGAACTTTAACTGCGACCCGGCCATCAGTCTTCGTCTCAAATCCGAGTGGTTCGACTGTCGGATCGATTTGCTGCCATTGGCGCAGCCAGTAAGCTCTCACCCCATTATTCCCGGATAAATAGCCTCCTTCCCAGCCGTTTGGCCAGTTTACATCTGTGTGCATGTGTGCTAAAACTGCGTCGATTTGGCGCGCATTAAAGTCCTGATAGAGCTGGCGAAGTAACGTTTGATGATCCATAAGTGCTGTTATCTTGATTTGACAAAACTAAATGCTTCGCTGCGTTTCAGTTGTCGGGAATAGTTGAGATCTGGTCGCAAAAATCGAGCAGGCAAGGATTTTGCGTATATCAATAAAAACTTTGTCTCAGCCAACAATGAAAATTCTACTCACAGGTGCAACGGGATACATCGGCCAGCGGCTACTACCGGTCCTTCTTGAACATGGACATGAGGTAGTCTGTGCCGTTCGAGACCAATCCAGGTTTGACAAAGGCCGATATGGAATGAGTAATAATCTCTCCGTGATTGAAGTGGATTTGCTGGATACGGGTACATTGAATACGATTCCCGACGATATCGACGCTGCATATTACCTGGTGCATTCAATGTCCGCAGCCGGTGAATTTTCTACTAGTGAAGAAACCTCGGCCCGGAATTTCATTCAAGCCCTGGATCGTACTCAGGCTCGTCAATGCATTTATCTGGGCGGGATTGTGAATGATGAAAAATTATCGCCGCATCTCTTATCACGAAAAAAAGTAGAGGAAGTACTGGCTTCTGGCAAAGTTCCGCTGACAGCATTGCGGGCAGGAATTATCGTCGGTTCCGGAAGTGCATCATTTGAAATCATTCGCGATCTGGTCGAAAAGCTGCCCGTTATGGTCGCGCCGAAGTGGCTCCATACGCGTTGCCAGCCCATCTCTATCAGGAACGTAATTGAATTCCTGTCGTCGGTATTGTTGCAGGAATCTACCTACAATCGGCATTTCGATATTTACGGGCCAGATATCCTCACTTACAAACAAATGCTGCTGGGCTTCGCCGAAGCGCGTTTACTTAGACGACATATTTTCACTGTACCGGTAATGACGCCGAAATTGTCATCCTACTGGCTTTATCTGGTGACTTCAACCTCTTACGTCCTGGCCAAAAATTTAGCGGATAGTATGAGCGTGGATGTGGTAGCGCGAGAAAATGATCTTCCAAAACGGCTGGGCATTGAGCCAATCAGCTATCAGCAGGCAATCAAAATCGCATTCGACAAAATTGAACAAAACCTGGTGCTGTCCAGCTGGAAGGATGCCTGGAACGGCATTTATTCCCGCAAGATGGTAGACAAGCAGCTCAGTCCGCCGCAGTTTGGTGTGTACCAGGATAAAAAGACGAGAAAAGCCGTTGACGTTTCCCGCTCCATCGACCGCATCTTTGCGATCGGTGGTAAATCCGGCTGGTACTACGGCGATTGGTTATGGCAATTTCGTGGTTTCCTTGACAAACTTTTCGGAGGTGTTGGCCTTGGTCGTGGAAGGAAAAACCTCCGCGAAGTCGCGACCGGCGATACGCTTGACTTCTGGCGCGTTATCTATGCAAGCAGGGAAGAGCGACGCCTGCTGCTGTATGCTGAAATGAAACTGCCCGGTGAAGCCTGGCTTGAATTCTGTGTAGATGGCGACCAGATTAAACAAACCGCCACATTCCGGCCTCTGGGCCTGGGCGGTCGGCTTTACTGGTTTGCCGTTTTGCCGTTCCACTATTTCATTTTCAATGGGATGATTGACAAGATCGCGGAATGAAAGGAGTTAAAAAACAGGATTTACCAGAAAAGAACTGCATTGTTTGCGGCAGGCCATTTACCTGGCGCAAGAAGTGGGAAAAGGTTTGGGACGAGGTGAAATATTGCAGTGAAAAGTGCCGTCGGTCCAAGTGATCTTGATTATCCAATTCAGGATTCTATCCGAGCCTGCTTTTCCAATCTTTCTTCATACTGGCATAGTGTGAATGTTCTTCTGCTTGTTTCCACTTACGATAGAAAACTGCTTCGGCTTCTGCTTTCTCTTGCTGTCCAGTTCCCTTTTGTAGCAACTGGTAGTCGTTGTCTTTATCATATTTCTTACCGCCTTTGTAGTTGGCGTATCGCCGAGCCCTGGTAAAACCCATTTGCAGGTACTTCCGCGCCATGTCAGCGCCGACAAAATCTTGTTTTTCAAGATAATCCAGAAATAACGCATAAATCTTGTTGCTGCTTTCTTCTGCGATTGCTTTGGTCTTGAATCGCCAGAATTGTCCGATTTCCGATTTATAGGGTTCGCAGATCAAAACGCCCTGCTCGCCCCTTCCAACGCGGTACAGTTCGGGATGCTGCCGGTAATCTACATCCGGCTTCCAGCCATATTCTTCTGAATTGAAATTCAGGTAAGAAGGGGTTTCTTTCGCAGGTCGCTTAGACATTGGCTTTTTACTCCGGCTTTTTGCTTCGACTCCTTTCGACCTCATTTTTACGCATCGGCATCGCGTCAATCAGGCCAAACAGTTTTTCGGCGGTGACCACTTCGCTGGATCTTAATTTTTCGCCCCCATCACGACCGACCAAAATGAAAGTGAAAGGAGTGCCCGTGTCGACGTTCCATTTTTTCCATTCTGCAAGATTGCTTTTCGAATAGGACAAGCTTTTTACCCTGATATCCCGCTCGTCGACGTCTTTCTGATGCGCGGTCAGGATCTTCGATTGCTCGGTCTGCTTTTCGAGCCCGCTTTCTGTATAAAAAAGCAAGACCTGTCGCGGAGACTCCGCCGCGATGAATGTCATAAGCATAATTCCGAATAGTATTTTCATACAAATTCCATTTAAAATACTCTGCCAAAGAGATGATTACGCGAAACAACCCTCAGGATAATGTCCCAATCACGTGCCACATTTGACTGATTTGCCCTCCCCGAAGATTGATGCGTGCAGCTAACTTTGAAAAATTGGTAAATGGCAAAAATTTCATTCGAGGCTCATGAAACTTCTTCTCACTTCGGCAGGGATCAGCAATAAAAGCATCTACAACGCATTGGTTGACCTTTTAGGAAAACCCGTCGCCGAATCCAGTGCATTATTTGTACCTACTGCGATTTATGGTGTTGCGGGTGGCCACGACATCATTCGCAAGGTCATCTGTGGTACCCTCGGTGATCCATTTTGCGAGTTGGGGTGGAAATCGATGGGCTTGCTGGAACTTGCAGTCCTGCCCACTTTGGAGCGGGAATTTTGGGTAGATACGGTTTTGAAAACCGACGCATTGCTCTTGGGTGGAGGTGATTGCCAATACCTCACTTACTGGATGCAACAATCAGGGTTGGCAGATTTGCTGCCGACATTGCTGGAAAGAATCGTATATGTTGGTTTGAGCGCAGGAAGTATGATCATGACAAGCTATGGGACTACTTTTGGCAACCATTCCTTACCCGCGGAAACAGCTAAGTCGTTAGGATTGCTTGATTTCGCGATACATCCTCATCTGGATCACGAATGGTTTCCGGATAATGCATTGGCAGAACTGGAAAAGTTGGCCGGCACTCTTTCGGCACCCTCTTATTTAATTGATGATCAGAGTGCTGTCATGGTGACCGGCGATATCATCGAAGTGATCTCGGAAGGCAATTGGAAGTTGATTCCTGTAAACTCATCACGTTGAAATATTTAGATTGTGGCCTACGGAGCTATTTCCGGGTGACCTTTAAATCCTTGAAGTACCCGACTGTCCCGATGTCCACCCATAGCCCGATAGCACCGTGGTTCGTTTTTCCCAGCATCTTGTCGACGACAAAGGTGGAATGTTTCGTGTCATTGATGAACATATATGCCTTGGAGCCTTCGATTTCAATTCGCATCGTAATCCATTCATTGATATCGACTGGCGCGGTGGTTTCATATTTCCCCTCAGCTTGTTTCCGAAGTTTGTCAAATTTGTATTCGGGGTATGCGTAGTATTGGACGGTTTTATTCCTGAATAATTGATTGTCCGACCGACCTACTTTTGGGCGGAGGTAAATTGATTCGAAAGCCGAATCATCTTCATTAATCCGAAACGCAACGCCTATAAAGCCCTGTGCGGATTCAAACGGAGAAGGGTTTTGGATTCGGCTGAGCATCTTGACCTCGATTATTCCATTTTCAAAATCCACGTCCGTCAGCTTCGCATAGGTAGGTTCGTCTACCGTTGATTCTAGATTTTTTACGTCGAAAGGGATTGCTTTTAGATCGCGTTCTATTTTCAGGACTTTTTCACCTTCCAGTTCGATGACCGAGCCAACGACGTTTTTTAATTCGAATGTCTGGTTTTGAAATTGAAGTTTTTGGGCAGACAGTGGCCCCAAGCCAAAGCCTAGAATGACACACAGAAAATATTTCATCTTCATCACGATGTTTAAACAATTACCACAATTTTACCCGCACCATGATTGGACTCCATATATTGGTGCGCTTCAATAATTTGATCCAATTGAAAGATTTTGCTGATCGGTAATGTAATTTCACCTGCCTCAACAGCATTGATAAATTCCTGAAAATCCCAGGCTGGGCTGGTAATCTGTCCACTGTCATACGTTGTAAGTTTAACAGTCGCAGGAATGAAATCCACGGGCGCAAAGTCAGGTATTGACCAGGTTTCCGAAAGCATACCTGTCATGCAGCCGGTACCACCAGGCCTGAGACATTGCAATGAATCTTGAAGTGTGGCTGCCCCCACTAACTCTAACACCTTGTCGATACCTTCGGGGAAGATTTCCTTCACTTTACCGGAGATATGTCCGTCATCTATCAACACGTGACTTGCCCCGTTATCAATCAATTGTTGGGATTTATCAGGATTACGGGTGGTGGCTATCACGGTCAATCCGGCCACCTTTGCCATCTGAACAGCCAACATGCCTACTGAGGAAGTACCTCCCCGAACGAGTAGCTTTTCACCTTTCCGGATATCCAGCGCCAAATGCATTGACCCATGTGCCGTCTGGAACATTTCCGGGATTGCTCCCAGAACGCCCCATAGAAGCATGCTTTTGAACGGACGGACAATCGCCTTCGGCAACGATACGAATTCTGCATAGCTGCCATCAAAATCGCGGCCCATGCCACCCATGAGCGCCAGGACCTGCTGCCCGGGCGCAAGCTCGCCCGAAGGATCAGCTTCAACCACGCCCACACATTCGATACCGAGAACCCTCGGAAATCTCACATCAGGTGACAGGCCTTTCCTGGTCATCAGCTCCGAACGGTTCAACCCAAAAGCTTTCACGCGGACAAGCACTTCGCCCGCCCTGGGAATAGGCACTGGCCTTTCCTCTAATGCAAAATTGGTGGCTGGACCAGGTTGATATAATACTGCAGCTTTCATAATGTTACCAGGAAGTCAATTGCAATGCAAAGATCCGGCATCCTGCCAGCTCCCACCAATAACCTATCTTAAGAAATAGGCTTAAACTAGATTAAGACTCAGGATTAGCGGGCAGCTATCTCCTTTCTGATTTTACTCAGAAATTCAGGTGTAATGCCCAGATAGGAAGCGATATGCGTATTGGGCAGGCGTTGCGCGAGCTTTGGATATTGTTCCAAAAACGCTAGATAATTGTCCAGAGCATTTGTGCTGAAATTCCTAAGGACGCGATTTTGAAGTTCAACGTAATTGTTTTCTACGATAACCTTAAATATGCGGTCCAATTTGGGAATTTCAAGATACAGGAAATAAAGGTCATCCTTTTCGATCTGAATGATCTCACTGGGTTCAACCGCTTCGATAAAGAGCCTGCTCGGCTTTCCGGAATGCAGGCTGCCAATATCGGCGACCCAACGGCTAGCTGGTCCATTATCGTCTGCGGCAAAAAGGATATTGTGTTCGTTCCCCTTGCCATCAACGGCAAACATTCTCAAACACCCGCTCATAACGAATGTGTAGTGCCTGCAATAAAGGCCTTCCTGCAAAATTGCCTGCCGACGCCTCAGTTTTCGCTGTGTGACCCGCCCGGCCAAAAGTGATTTTTCACCTTCGTTAAAAGGCATGTAAGTTTCGAAATGCTCGATTAAGGGATGCTGATTCAACTGTACAAGGCGGTTTAGAATTCTGTTTTATCCTGGTGGAAATGTAAATATAGACAAATTGAGCACCTGGAAGTCGAGACAATGAATGGAATAATGGATGCCAGGCGACATCAAAGTTTAAGTTGTCTTGCAAACTAATATCTTTGCCGCATGGACAAACACACACAAAAGCACGACACCTTTCTAAGGGCCATTATGGCCGACAAGCAGATCGCCCTCGATTATTTCCGGGCCTGCATCCCGCAAAACATTCAGACTCTGCTGGACTTTTCGACCCTCCGCCAACTTCCCGACACGTACGTTTCCAAGGAGCTGCACAAATCAATTTCTGACATTGTCTATACTTGCCAGAGAACTGGCGGCAATGAGGAAGTTAAAATATCGCTGCTCGTGGAGCACAAAAGCTACGTCGACAAATACGCACCCATCCAGATCGGTAGCTACATCTTTTCCGGACTTTTGAAACAGATCAGCAAGAAGGAAAGCCCCTCGCTCATCATTCCAATTCTGCTTTACCACGGCAAGGACCGGTGGGAGTACAAAACGCTGACTGATCTCTTCGAAGATCTTGAACCAGCATTACAAAGCTTTGTGCCTGATTATCAATACATTTTCCATAATCTGGGCGAAATATCCGACCAAGACATTCAAGCGCTGCATAATAAATTCCTCGCCGCCTCTCTACTGGCCATGAAGCACAGCGCGTTCAAAGAGAAGCTGTTGGCGCTTGTTCCAATGATATTGACCCTGGCCAGCGAGACGGACAAGAACTTGCAAAACATATTGATAATTTATACATTGAAAGGTAATTCTCTTAGCGATGAGCAAATTTCGAATCTAATTTCACCGTTACCCAGTAAAAATAAAGATACAATTATGGATGCTTTGGAAATATTTGAAGAAAGAGGCCGGAAGAAAGGACAAGAGGAAACAACTCAGAACTCTGTAAAAAACTTGATCCGGCAGTCTGTGCTTACCGATGAGCAGATCGCTTCTGCTATGAATGTTACAATAGATTACGTCGTTGAGATCCGGAGAAGTTTAACTTCTGATTAGTTAAAATATAAAGTTATCCTTTTGGGCATTTCTTATTTAATTGTAAATTCTACAATCCGCTCATTACAAATCCGTTCTGTCAAATCCCTCAGCAACTTTACACGTTCGGATAAATATTCCAGTTCTTCTTTCTCGATCTTATAATTCATATTATATCTCGAATCGATATAGGCTCTTTTCAACAGCTCAAATAATCGCTTTTCTTCCGGTGTATTTTTTGGAAAAACAATTCCAAGAGCTGAATGAAGTTTTTCGACTTGTTCGCCTAATTTTTCGATATCATGAATTTTCGGTTTGTAGTCGGTGAAAACTAAGAGAATTGTTACATAATATCTTTCTGTGGCTTGGTGAAGTTCAAATGCTGCATTAGTATAATAAGAATGCTTGGTTTGTCCTTTGTTAATATTGAATTCAAAATTTTCAAAAAAGTTATTTGCCGAATCAAACCAAGCCTCAAACAGATTTTTTGCTTTTGCCTGTCTTTGTTCAGCGTTCATCACTTTCGGCTCGGATAATTTGAATTTCCCCGAATCAAAAAGCATAATCCCTTCTTTTAATATATCGACAAAAAAATATTCATTTTGTTCGATCGCATGATTTACAAAGCCAATGCCGTGATGAATCATGCTGACGTTTGTTTGCCCGCTGATACTTTTCACCATTTTTTCCAGATTCCACCACTTTTCATCTGATTTGGCTGATTTTCTGTCTTTGGTAATCACCAGAATATCGTAATCACTCACATACTCGGTATGCTGCTGATAATCCTCGACCCAGTCTCCACGGGCGTGACTTCCAAAAAGAATGACCATCTCGGCGGGTACATTTTCAACAATGACTTTGGTAAGTAGCTGTAATTCTTCCTGTTTGTCCTCTGGAAGATGGGAAAGGGAGGTTTTCATGGTGTGTGATTTTGAGCGCAATATAGCCCTTTTCGAGCACTACCCGCACAGCAAAAAAAGTCCCGCATCTCTCGACTTGCCGGATGCGGGACTTTAATTCAGTAATTGTGAAATGCCGGATGAGCGTTAACTCTGCAATTGCCCCAATACTTCGGGCAGCGAAGTGATTCCCCAGTGTTCAAAGTATTTGCCATCCTTTACCCTGACGATATCAATCACATCGATGTTAACCACCCTTCCTGTTGCCGGAATGCCTAGCAATGTACCGGTGTGAGTACCGCCGATGGTCTTGCGCGTCGTAACTACATCCCCTTCAACAACCTGCTGATGGATTGTAACATGAACGTCGGGCATTGCAGGACGGAGAATTTCATTAAAGAAGTAGATCATTCCATCTGCGCCGTTGCTCATGCCTTCGGGTGCAGAGCGGTTTACAAACTGCTCGTCCATGAGCTCTTTAAAACTTTCGAGATTTCCTTCGCCAATTACTTCCTGATTAAAGCGGCGTATTACTGCTTTGTTCTTTTCGCTCATTGTCTCCATAACTGTTATGTTTATTTGATGACCCAAAAGTACCGGCAAGCTCGACTGTGGAGTTAGGGATAGACGGTCAAGTGCTATGGCGTAACGTTCAAATGCTTTTGCTGATAATCGCTCGCCGTACTTCCGAAGTAGTTTCGGAATGCTTCCGAGAAACTGGAATGGTTCTGGTAGCCCACTTTCATGTAAATGCCGGAGGGAATTTCTTCTAATGATTTAAGCAGATCTGCGGCTAGTTCGAGCCTTCGGGCGAGTAACCATTTTTGAGGGGATGTTTGATAAATCTCGCTAAACTTTCTTTTGAATGTGGAAGCGCTCATGTGGCACAGAAACGCTAGGTCGTCCACCGTGGTCGGCTGGCCGATCTGGCTTTCAACAACTTTCTTGATTTGTAATTGCTGTTTGTCCCGGGTCAGGATTTCAATTGCGTGAAACCTTTCAGGATCTGATTGGAACAGGTATAGCAACAATTCTTCGATTCGGAGCAGTCGGATTTCCGCTGGTAAAGTCCCTCCATTGCCAAGCATTATTTGTAAAGAGGCAATAAAGTGCTTGATAAAATTGTCTTGCTCGAAAATTAAAAATGGCTGCTTGTCGGTCTTCGGGGTGTTTCGTTTGAGTAAATACTCATACTTAATCAGGAAACGGTTGAACACCTCATTGCTAAAATAAAAGAGAATACTGGTAAACCGATCCTTACCAGTAAGGAGCTCAGAAGTGAGCACGTTCCCGGTTGAAAGTACGACCAGCTCGCCTGCATTTACGACTGCCGTGGCATCCGGATAGATAATGGTTTTCTTTCCACTCACCAGCAGGTTGATCACATTCTGATTCAGAACGATCCTGTTTTTAACCGAATCCTGGTCAGAGCTGTAATAGCGAATGACAACCTCGTCCGCTCTCGCCGCAGAATCGTCCAAAAGGTCATCAGGCAAATAGTAAGTGTTCATTTTCAAATTTATGTTTCTTCTTCATCCGCCAGGACAATCCAGGCCGGTGCGTGATCGCTGGATTTTGCCCAGCCACGAACATGCTTGTCGACGCCTGCCGAGATCAGTCGCGGGGCAATTTGCGGACTTAAAAGCAAATGATCCAATCTTAAACCCGCATTCCGGCCATATGCATTCCGAAGATAGTCCCAGAATGTATAAATAGCTTCATCAGGATAAAGATGTCTGATCGAATCAGTCCAGCCTTGACGCACCAATTCCTTGTAAGCCTTGCGAGGCTCTGGAAAAAACAATGCGTTATCCATCCACCGCTCTGGCTTGTAAACATCCTTCTCTGTCGGGATAACGTTATAATCTCCTGCTAACACAACAGGTACTTCCTCCGATAACAAATATTTCGCATGTTTTTTCAATCGCTTAAACCAAGCCATTTTGTAGTCAAACTTGGGTCCCGGTGCCGGATTCCCGTTCGGTAGATAAAGGCAACACACCAGCATCTTCCCCACGATCGCTTCAATATACCTGCTGTGTAAATCATCGTCGTCACCTGGGAGGGAATTCCTGACTTCCTGCAAAGGCAAATCTTTTGATAGGATCGCCACGCCATTCCACATTTTCTGTCCATGCCAGATGGCATTGTACCCGGCATCGAGCAATGCTCGTTCCGGAAACTTGTCCTGCGGCGCTTTCAATTCTTGCAAACAAACAATATCAGGCTTAGCTTCTTCAAGCCATTTTAACAGAACCGGGAGGCGGCCATTTACGCCGTTGATGTTGTAAGTAGCGATCTTCATTTTCAAGTCAAGTTGGATAATGATTCATCCAGAAAAATCAGACCACAAGGCATTTACAATTTAGGTTGTATTCAGCTTCCAAACCCCGTTCGATCCTATGGAGAATTTACTCAGGATGGGTGTCTGACAATAACCATCTCTATTTTCGGCATCACAAACCAAAACAGAGACTGATATGTGGGAAAGAGCGAGGGGGAAATGTCAACGCTTAACGTTGGCCAAAATCAAAGAATTTGACATCGTCGACTATTTGCTTGAACTAGGGTTCGAGCCAGTCAATATACGGAACGTTGACCATTGGTATTTATCACCATTTAGAAATGAAAGGACTGCATCATTCAAGGTCAACAGGCGCCTGAACCGTTGGTACGATCACGGGATAGGATTAGGTGGAAATCTGGTCGATTTCGCAGTCATGTATTACCAATGCTCAGTCCGGGAAGTGTTCAGGGTTTTTGCAGACTATCTTTCATTTCATCGGCCTATGTCCCTGGCACGCCCCAAATCTTCAACGAAACAGCCGCGGACTATTGAGATCTTGTCCACGGGCATCTTAACGAGCCCGTCTTTAAGAAGGTAAATTTCATCAAGATGTATTCAGGAAGAGATTGTACTTATTGCAGTCAAATCCACTGTAAAGTCAGGGACCGACAGTATTTTGGACTTGGCCTACAAAATGATTCTGGCGGTTACGAGCTGCGCGATTTTCCACAACCCGGTTTGATTGCCTCTTACCCGCAATCGGCCAAAATGGCCCCGCCAGACGTACAATTGTCGGACAATTGAATCCGGCCGCCCATCCGCTCCGAAGTCACTGGCGGGAGAGTTTTATAAAGTTTCTTACATTGAAGACGATTGAAATTCGGTTGCGATAGCCGGGTTTTCCCCATGGATATTAATTTTCTTTGCCTGAAAAAAGATAATCCACGGTGAGAATCAGCGTCTCCATAGCTTCTTAATCGAACGTTCCTGGAAGAATGACATTACGATTTTTTTTAAGCATCACCGCGGTATTGGTCGTCGCCACCTTTGCTTCCCTGCTCATCAGCGGCAGCGGTTTCGGCACACGAAAGATCGACTATAATGCGGACGTGAAGCCGATCCTGAACAAAAACTGCATGGGCTGCCATGGCGGTGTGAAAAAAGCCGGCGATGTGAGCTTCCTTTTCGAGCACGAAATGCTGGAACCCGGCAAATCAGGCAAGATTCCGGTCGTGCGGGGCGACGCTGACGCCAGCGAAATGATCCGCCGCATCCTGACCGACGATCCCGAGGAAAAAATGCCAAAAAACGCCCCGCCGCTCAGTGACGAAGAGGTAGACATCCTGAGAAAATGGATCGATCAGGGCGCGAAATGGGAAAAGCATTGGTCGTACAAAAAGGTCGAGCGACCGGAAGTACCGTCGTTCGACAATGCCTGGAATCTGTTTGGACTGCTTGAAAACAAATATTCGAAATGGGCGAGAAACGAGATCGATCATTTTGTCCTGAAAAAACTGAACGAACATGAACTGACGCCTTCAACCGAAGCCGACCGTGCTACATTGCTGCGAAGGGTGAGCCTTGATCTGACCGGCCTACCTCCTACCGAAGCGGAAGTTGCCACGTTCCAGAAAGATACTTCTTCCTACGCCTACGAAAAGGTGGTCGACAAGCTGCTTCAATCCAATGCTTACGGGGAAAAATGGGCTGCAATGTGGATGGACCTGGCGCGCTACGCCGATACCAAAGGCTATGAGCGCGACGGCGGGCGGCAAATCTGGCGGTATCGCGATTATGTCATCAAATCCTTCAACAAAGACAAACCCTTCGACCAGTTTACCATTGAACAACTGGCAGGAGACCTGCTCAAAGGGAAAAACAGTTTTCCCACGGAAGAGCAGCTCACTGCCACTGGCTTTCACAGAAACACGATGAACAACGACGAAGGCGGTACGGTGGACGAAGAGTTCCGCGTAGCTGCACAGTTCGACCGCGTTGGTACCACCTGGGAAGTTTGGCAAGGCACCACTTTTGCCTGCATTCAATGCCACAGCCACCCCTACGATCCGATCTCGCACGACGAGTATTACAAATACATGGCGTATTTCAATAATACACGCGACGAGGACGTGCCCAGTGAGACGCCGACGTTGCGGTTCTACAAAAATGAAGACTCGATACAGGTGCAGAAAATTGTCGATTGGGTTGCATTAAAAGACAAAAACCAGTCGCGCGAAGTCGAGAAATTCCTGCGTGTAACAGAGCCGAAAGTCAATTCCCACGACTTTAAATTGATCAGTAATACGACCTTGCTGGATAGCAAGTACATGGGTATCAAGCAAAACGGCACGGCCAGTCTATCCGGAGCGACGCTCACTGGGAAGGGTCGGTTGCTGGTGCAATACAGTACCAAAGCCGAAAACGCGGTCCTGACCATTTCGCAAGACACATTAAAAAAGGACTTCATCGCCAGATTGAACGTACCTCGGTCCGAAAAAGACACCATCATTGCAGCGACCATTCCGAATGTGACGGGTAAGAAGGATTTGTACTTTCAATTGAAAAGTCCGAAAAATCCCGAAGAATGGGTGCGCGTCAAATGGATCGCATTCCAGAAAAACCTGCCGGGGGCCGGCGACCCGCAACACGCCAAGATCGAAGCAGGATACTTCAAAATGCTTGGCCGGAAAGTGGAAGAAACGCCGGTGCTTTGGGAAGGTGAAGGCGATCTGGCGCGAAAAACGCATGTCTTCGTCAGGGGCAACTGGCTCGTCAATGGCCCGGAGGTCAAACCCAATGTCCCCGGAATGCTGCCGCCTATGCCGAAGGGATACCCCCAAAACAGGCTCGGGCTGGCGCAATGGATGGTACACCGCGACAACCCGCTTACTTCACGCGTGATCGTGAACCGGTTTTGGGAGCAGCTTTTTGGAAGAGGCATCGTGGAAACCGTCGAAGATTTCGGCTCGCAGGGTAGCGAACCTTCACATCAGGAGTTGCTCGACTGGCTGGCGGTTGAATTCATAGAAAAAGACCAATGGAGCGTCAAGAAACTGCTCAAAAGAATGGTGATGTCGGCGACCTACCGGCAAAATTCGGCTGTGGACGAACACAAAAAACAGATCGACCCGGCCAATATCTGGCTCTCGCACGCCTCACGTGTGCGCCTGAGCGCCGAGCAGATCCGCGATCAGGCGCTGGCGGCCTCTGGTTTGCTTTCTTCTAAAATGTATGGAAAAAGTGTAATGCCGCCGCAGCCGGACGGCGTCTGGCAAACGCCTTACAATGGTGACACCTGGGTACTGAGCGAGGGGGAAGACAAGTATCGCCGCGCGCTGTACACCTACTGGAAACGCAGCGCACCCTACCCTTCCATGATGACTTTCGACAGCCCGACGCGCGAATTCTGCCAGTCGCGGCGCATTCGTACCAATACGCCTTTGCAGGCATTGAACACATTGAACGACCCTGTTTTTCTCGAAGCTGCGGAAACGCTGGCAGTCAAATTGACCCAGCGGGCACGGACGCCCCAGACACAGCTTGCCGAAGGTTACCGGCTGCTTTCCTACAAACTGTTGGACCGGAAACAGCTGGAATTGCTGATGGGAATTTATAATGATGCATTGATCAATTACAAAAAGCAGCCCGACGAAGTGAAAAAGATGCTTGTTAACAAAAAACAACTTTCGCCCGAACTTGCCGCATTGACCGTATCGACGAACGTGCTGCTGAACCTGGACAATGTTTTGACGAAAGAATAACTGCGAAAGACAACCTCGTGCCCTGACATGGAGAAACTGCTCAAAGAATTACAACACACAGACCTGCAACACCAGACGCGCCGGCACTTTCTGCAGTCCTGCGGGTTTGGCCTTGGGGCGCTCGGACTGGGCTCGTTACTCACTTCCTGCGATGGGTCAGGTAAGCCGACCAGCGTGACCGGCACAGCTGATCACAAGCTAATCCCGCAATTTGCCCCCAAAGCCAAACGCGTGATTTACATTCACATGGCGGGCGCCCCATCACAGCTCGAACTCTTCGACTACAAACCCGAGCTCGAAAAATACCACGGTAAGGACTGCCCGGCGGAGTTTCTGGAAGGTAAGAAGTTCGCATTCATCCAGGGAGTTCCGAAAATGTTGGGGCCACTGGGAAAATTTGCCCAATATGGCCAGTCTGGCGCCTGGATGTCGGACTACATCCCGTATTTGCAAACCGTAGCAGACGAAATCACGTTCCTGAAAGCCATGCACACGGATCAGTTCAACCACGCTCCGGCGCAGCTGCTGCTGCACACCGGCAGCGCACGGATGGGCCGACCTAGCCTGGGTGCATGGGCGACCTACGGGCTTGGATCAGAAAACCAAAA
This sequence comes from uncultured Dyadobacter sp., assembly GCA_965649915.1. Taxonomy (GTDB): domain Bacteria; phylum Bacteroidota; class Bacteroidia; order Cytophagales; family Spirosomataceae; genus Dyadobacter. Next base: position 80,019 of record CBFGMV010000020.1, on the reverse strand, counting down.
CCTGCCCGGGTTTATCGTGCTGGCGTCGGGGGGAAAAGATCCCGATGCGGGTAAAAGCGTTTTTGGAAGCGGCTTTTTGCCCTCGGTATACCAGGGTGTCCAATGCCGGACTGGCGGCGACCCGGTGCTTTTTGTGGGCAACCCGGAAGGCATGAACCGCGATATCCGCAAAAAAACCATTGAAACGATCAACAACCTCAATAAGCTTGCCTACGAGGACGTACGCGACGATGAGATCCTGACCCGCATCAGCCAGTACGAAATGGCTTTCCGTATGCAGATTTCCGTGCCGGAAGTCATGGATGTTTCCAAGGAGCCACAATATATCCTGGATATGTACGGCGTAAAACCAGGGGAAGGCAGCTTCGCCATGAACTGTTTGCTAGCCCGCAAACTGGCCGAAAACGATGTACGCTTTGTGCAGCTCTTCGACTGGGGATGGGACGCCCACGGGACCTCTGCCGCCGGGAATGTCGGCATTGGTCTGCGCAACAAATGCCTCGACTCCGACCGTGCCGTAGCCGCATTGATCAAGGACCTTAAAATGCGCGGGCTGCTGGAAGAAACGCTCGTGATCTGGGGCGGAGAGTTTGGCCGGACACCCATGCAAGAGAACCGAAATGGCCTGGTTATGCCCTTTATGGGCCGCGACCATCACCTCGACGCATTCACGATGTGGATGGCCGGAGGTGGTGTCAAGAAAGGCTTCACTTTCGGGGAAACCGATGAGCTGGGTTACTATGGCGTAAAAAACCGCGTTCATGTCCACGACCTGAACGCAACCATTCTGCATTTACTCGGCTTTGACCATGAAAAATTCACCTATCCATTCCAGGGAAGAAATTTCCGGCTGACCGACACCGAAGGAAAAGTCATAAGACCAATAATGGCGTAGCAGAATGCCGATCTTTGCTCTGCCTCGCATTCGGGAATGGTCCCCGAGTTTCGATGTAATGTTTGGGTAATGGCTCAAAGCGGGTAAAGCGTCTTATCCCCCTGCTTGATTACTTCGTTCAGCTGCGTAGCCAGTTCCTTCGCCTTAGTGGTATCGCCTTTCTTTTTGTAAACTTTGTAAAGCCCCCACAATGCATTGGCGCTGTTCGGGCGTTTCCTGGCAAGGTCTTCGTAAGCTTTGATCGCCAGGTCGTATTGACCGGCTTTCAGGTATACCTCTCCCAGGCTGATCAATACCGGCCGTGCATATGAAGGCGGTTCGCTGTAACCAAGGTCATGTTCTTTCTTCTGGGCCGCTTTCAGGATGCGAATGGCCGCCTCATCGTTGTTTTCCAGGCTTTTGATCAGTCCCTGTAATTCCATCGATGCTACATTGAGATCCCCTAGCCTTCTGGCCACGATCACCTCGTCGGGGGATGACTGGGTACTGTTGCGGAACAAATGCGCGTCGAGCGCGTCGGAATATTTCTTCGCTTCGTCGGCTTTGCCGCGTTTCACGGCGTCCATACCCAAAGCAAAATAGTACAGGCCGTCCTTGTAGCCGATGGCCTTGCCGGTAAAGATGCTGTCCTTGTCGTTGATCAGTTTCAGCCGGTCGGCGGCTTTTTTATAAAACCCGAAGCAAAGCTCCATTTTGGCTGGTGCGATAATGCCCTGGTAAAAGAACCGGCCTTCGTATTTAGCCTTCCGCACTTTGGTTACCGGCATGTTTTGCAGCTTCTCGGCATAATGGAGGGCAGTTTTGTAATGCCCGTTCTCAGCGCTGTTCGACAGCAGGTAGTTGATATTGTGGATGTAATTCCAGGTATCGACTTCGGGGATATGCTGTTTTTTCATATAAACAGAATCCACCGCCACGGCTTCCAGGAAGGCCTCGTGGGCCTTCTGATACTGGCCCAACTTGTAGTACACGTGTCCCGGCATATGCACCATGTGTGCCGCGCCGGGCGTAAGCAACCGGATGCGTTCGGAGCTTTTAACGGCCTCTTCGGGGCAGCAGTTTTCCATTAAATGGATCCAGTAATGATGCGCGCCCGCATTGTCCGGGTCCGATTTGAGCACGTCGCGGAGCAGGTATTCGCTGTAAATCTGGCCTTCGCGCGGGTTCAGGTCCACGTCGTAGCCGCTCATTTTGCTGAGTGCCAGGAATAGCTTGGCATCCACATCGCCGGGGTATTTATGTACGATGATTTCAAGCTTTTGCTGGTATTGTTTCCGGCTGTTATCGCCCGGCGCGTCGCGGAGCAGAATGGCTTCGGCGTAAAGCTTCTCATGGTCATTAGCCTTGTCCTTCAATGCTTTCAGTTTCCTAACCGCCAGTTTTTTATCATCGTCAAAATCGGGACCTTCGGTGGCCCCAATGGCGCTGTAAAGCCCCCAGTAAGGCATTACCGCCGAAGAATCGAGCCGGATGGCCTCTTTGAATGAGCGATAGGCCTCGAAATCCCAGAAATCGTGCAGTAGCGCCACGCCCTGGGCAAAATATTTTTGCGCCTGTTCGGATTGCGTCCTGATTTTGAATGTGGAAGTACCTATGCCTTCGAGAAACTGCGCCGGTGGCAGGTTGTGGACATAGGCCGTTTCTTTCCGGTAGGCCTGAATGTGATCCAGGTGGTTGTGGGCAAATTCGTTTTCATCCACATGATGCGCATGGTCGTGCGCGCTAGTCTGCGTCTGTCCCTGCCGGTCGCGCTGGGCGAAGGTGGAAATCGAGATCAGACAAAACAGTACAAAGGAAATTTTCATATTTGATTGAAATGAATACTGAAATCAATGTTCCGTAAGCGCGACGGCCTGCCGGTTAACAGGCTGGGTCTGGCTTCGGGATTTAGTCAATGCGTAATCTTTACGGACCCTGTCGAGCACCACATAAATGGAATCCCGGTGATCGTCCATGCCCGAAAGAATAATCCGGTCTTTCGAAGGCCGCTCGAAATGCCAGGCAAGCGGCGGGATGCTGTCGGCTTTTGCAGCGGCCTTGCCATTGCGCGATCGGGTACCGCCGTCTTCTTCGCTTTTTGCACGATTTTTATCTTGCAACAAAAGCGTGTTTTTTTTCAAATCCGCCTCGTAATAAAAGAACCTCCGACCACCGCCGATACCCGCAAGCTCATAGCTGCGGTCGACGTCCTTCGTCTGCGGCGTACCATTTGCCAGCGAAATGCTCACAGGCCGGTTTACCTGGTAAATCAATGTCGAGAATTTTTCAAAAACCACATTCTGCCAACGTACGGTGTCGATCGGCGAATAGGGTAATATACGGTTATTGATTTTAAATTCAGTCACATGATATAACCCAGCCGCATGGACCAGTCCGGGTGTTTTGGGTTCTTTGAGGCGAAGCTGGTTGTAATGCATGTCGTAGCGCAGCCAGCCGTAGATGAATACAAAACCGATCACGATCGCGTATTTGAGCCCGAACAGCCCGTGTGTGAGCCATTTTTTATCGTATGTCGGCACATACTCAACCGGATTGACATCTTCTTCGCGGATCAGCAACTTCCACACATAGGGTACCTCATGCGTGAGCACAAATGCCGAAAGCAGTGAAAAATAGGCACTGTACACATGCACGCCGCCATCGTAGGCGTGGTTTGCGTGGGCAATGTTATACAAAACACCCAGGTTAATCACCGCGCCGAGCACCGAAGTGGTCCTGAAAAACATCAATGCACCCGCAAACACTTCGATAAAGCCGAGAAATATCTCATACCAGATCACCACGCCTACCGACTGCCAGTAGATTTTGTAAGCCGTGTATTCGCCAATGGTCGCTTCCAGGTTCGAGATCGATGGAAACGGCATTTGCATCGGGTACAACTTCAGAAACCCGAATGCGATGATGCCGATACCAATACGGTACCGGGCGAAAGTCCTGATCCAGTAGTACAGTTCGTTATACTCCTTCCGTTCGCGTTTTCGGACGGCCAAAGTCCACACAGCCGCGACAGCCGCCGCGATCAGCAGCGCGGCGCCCCAATTGGCGTAGCTAGCCAACCCCCAGCGGCCGCTTTCGCCAGGTATTTTCACCAGGTCGACGCGATAGCCGTTCAATGCAGAGAAAAATTCGAACAGCGTTTTGGCCCCGAAAAGTTTGGTGTACCATTCCAGGGTCAGCGGAACGATCAGCAGCCCGAAAAAGACCAACGCGATACGGAAAAGGATCCGCTCCCAGGCAGCCCATTCCGGAAAAATGTTCTTCTCCGGTCGTGCCGCCGACTCGGGCCGTGGCTTATCCAGTTGTATTTCAGCCATTGCTTTGGTGTTTAATGTTGTCTCAATTGATTCTAATAGGTCGCCTACGCCCTTCATCGAGCAGGTATTTGCGGTTCACTTTCGAGAGCACAATGCGCACCGAGTCCTGCTTTTCATTCCTCCCCGATAGCACGATCGTTGCCGAATCCGGGCGGGCGTAGCGGAAATGCAAGTCCGGCGAGGAACTGTTACGGGCGCGCAGGGTCAGCTCATTGCGCAGCGTATCCAGCTCGTAGCTGTAAAAATGCCGGGACGCATTTCCTGCGTACTCGTAAGTTCTGTCGGTAATCGACGGCGTGGAAAGGTCGAGGCGTGCAGGGTGGTTCTTCTTGACGCTGATCGTGTTCCATTTTTCAAAAACCACATTATTCCAGCGTTCCGCATCGGTGAGCGAGTAAGGAATGGTACCCTGGTTGACCTCATATTCCGACACATTGTAAAAACCGCAGGCATTGCGCAGCCCGGCTTCTGCGGGAAACGGCCAGTTGTCGCTACCGGCGTAGGTTTTTAACCCGTAAACCACCAAAAACACCACGATAACCGCTTTGAGCGCCAGCCGCGAACGCACTACCCAGTTTTGAGAAAAGACAGGTTTAAAGCCCGCAGCACTTGCAAATTGCCTTTTTACAAAAACCTTGTACAACCGCGGCAGGTCATAAGCAAACAGGAAAAGCGCAATGCTAAGCAGGTAGGCGCTGTATACATGCTCACCGAGCTCATAAGCAAAGTTGGCGATCACGATATTGGTCAAAACAAAAATCGCGATCGAAGCACCGATCGTAGCCGTCTTCCGGAAAAGCAGCAACACGGCCGCCACTATTTCCACGAGTCCGATCGTCTGCTCGTAATACGCCGAGCCGATGCCGGTCGTGAGTGCGTATATTTTCCAGGGCAGGTAGTCGCCGTAGCTGCTATGCAGGTCGCTCAAAGTCGGGCCGGGGAGTTGGAGTTTGAAGAGTTTCAAAACACCGTAGCCGATCAGCCCCATAGCGAGGCGGTAACGGAGCAGCACACGGAGCCAGTAGTAAAGCTGGTTGTACGCTTGCCGGTCTTTTCCCCAAAATCCCCATAAAGCGGCCCCTACCACCGCAATGAGCAATGCAATGAACCAGTTTGCAAAGCTTCCAATACCCCACGCGTCCGCAGAAACAAATGCCGGCATATAGGTAGTGAGCCTGAAAAGGTCCTGAAACTGCGGGCTCAGCCAGTTAATTCCGAAAAAAGTCCGGAAAAACTGCGCGTCGAACGGCAATGCCTGGATCACAAAGTAGATCAGCGCAATGCGAAACGCTGTTTTTTCAGCCTTCGACCATGATTTCAATGATTCCATAAGATCGTATGTGAATGAAAAGCGTGGCTCAGTAACCTTTATTCTGGACCAAATCCTTGTCCGCCGCCAGGTCGTTGAACGGAATTGGGAAAATCCATTTGTCGGCATCGTTCACGCCCAGCACCGCCCCTGCCCTGCCTGTGCGCACCAGGTCGAACCAGCGGTGCGGCTCCAATGCGAATTCTGCGCGGCGTTCGTCCTCGATGGCTTTTTCGATCGCCGCCTTATCCGTAGAGGCGAAAACCGGCACTTTGGCGCGGTTTTTCACGGCATTCAGGTCTGCCACGGCTCCCGTAAGGTCGGGAGTGGCTTTTTTAGCCCTTGCTTCGGCCCGGATCAGGTACTGCTCGGCAATGCGGAAAATATAGGTCGGGTTGTCGTTGGTGGAGCGCCAGTAGAGCAGCTGCACGTAATAATTGAGAATGGCCGGCGTGGAAATATCCTTGATCAGCGCCTTACGGTCGCCGCCGGTGGCTGGATCTTGCAGCAGCTTGTACAATGCCGGTCCCGGACCAAACTGGTTACGATAGCCATCACTCGACCACGCGCCGTAATGCGAACTCCGATCGGCGGTGCTGTATGCCAGCTCGAAAATCGACTCTTTCGAATTTTTGCTATTGATAAACGACGACCAGCTGATCAGCTCGTAGTTACTGTCGGAAATCAGTTTGGTCGCATATTCCTCCGCTTTTTCATATTCCCCCAAATACAAATGCAGCCTGGCCTTAAATGCCGAAACGGTTTTCAGCGTAACCCGGTTGCGGTCGGTGGTGTTGCTCAGCAGGCCCTCGGCCTTGCTCAGGTCTTCGAGCACCTGGCGGTATACCTGCTCTTTGGAGCTTTGCTTGATGCCGTCGAAATCATTGGGGGCCGTGGTCGGTTTGAGCACCACAGGCACGTTGCCCCAGGCGCGGGCGAGGTCGAAATAGGCCAGCGAACGAAGTACATATGCCTCGCCGGAAAGCTGTTTGCGCTGTGCTTCGGTAATAGCTTTGGCATCGAGTTTTTCTACTTTGTCGATCACGTTATTCGCACCATTCACCACGGTGTAAATGGTGTACCAGACGTTATTCAGCAGCGTATTATCGGAGCGGTAAGTGTGGGTGATGAACGTCGCGTAGTAATTGAGCGTCCCTACCCAAAGGTTGTCCCCGCCCGCGAGGTAGGCAGCCGCCTGGTAGCCGTCACCGCCGTAATAGTTGCCGTTTTGCAGCTTATCGTAGACACCCAGCAACGCGGTTTCGGCGGTAGCCGCATCGACGATGACCGAACCGTCGGAAATGGATTGCTGCGGCTCGGCGTCCAGGAAATAGGATTCGCAGGAAGTGGCCAGCAGGCCTGTCAGCGCCAGCAGCGCGATTTTATATCGGAATTGAAAAGCGAATTTTCTCATGGTATGGATCAGAAAGAAAGGTTGATACCGAACTCGATGGTGCGCGGGTGCGGCGGCATCGAGAAGTCGAGCCCTTGCACGGTGGCATTGGCAGCGTCCTGGGCGGTGTTGATCTCCGGGTCCGGACCGGAATATTTGGTGAATGTGAGCAGGTTGGTCGCATTCACATATACTTTGGCGTTGTCGATCCGGATCTTCGATAGCCAGTTTTTAGGCAGTGAGTAGCCCAGGTAGGCACTGCGGAGGCGGATAAACGATCCGTCTTCCATGAACCGGCTGCTTTCGAAGTTGTGGTTGTAACTGCCGTCCTCGTTAGGCAGGATGGTTACGCGCGGAATGTCGGTCACGTCGCCCGGCTTTTCCCAGCGTTCCATCATGCTGGCCAGCATCGACCAGGAAGTTCCCCGCGAGCCGGCATGCTCCTGGAAGTAGCGGTTCATGTTGAACACCTTGTTGCCCTGCGAGAAATAGAAGTTGACCGAAAAATCGAAGTTCTTGAATCGGACCGAATTCCGCAGGCTTCCATAGTAGGCCGGCCAGGCATTCCCGACGATCTGCCGGTCGGCGGTGGTAATGCGGCCGTCGCCGGTGCGCGAATCGTCGTACACGGCATTTCCCGTCTGCGGGTCCACGTAAAGCTGCTTGTAGAGCCAGAAAGAGTACATCGGCGAGCCTTGTTCGAGACGTACCCAGTCGCGGTTGTATTGGGTAAATGAAATCGGCAGCTTTTCAATGCGGTTCTCATTATGCGCCACGTTAAAACTCGTCGTCCATTCCCAGTCTTTGTTTGAGATATTGGTGGATGTAATCTGGAACTCGAAACCTTTGTTGCTCATTTCGCCCAGGTTCTGGTAGGACGACGAGAAACCAGTTTTCGCTGGCGTAGGTACCGAGAGCAGCAGGTCGGTGGTGTATTTGTTGTAGACATTGAACTCGAATTTCAGCCGGTTGTTGGCAATGCCGCCTTCGAGGCCCGCGTTCCACTGCCGTGTCGTTTCCCATTTCAAGCCGCCGTTCCCGAGCTGGGCCGGTGCCACGCCGGGCTTGTCCAGGTAATTGTTCCCACCCGACCACAGCCCCAGCGAGGCAAAATCGGGAATGCTCTGGTTACCCGTCCAGCCAATGCTCGCTTTCAGTTTCAAGTCATTCAGAAAATTGACATGATCCTTTACAAAGCCCTCCTGCCCGATGCGCCAGGATGCCCCCACCGACGGGAAAGTGCCCCACCGGTAATCGGCCCCGAACCGCGAGGAAGCATCTGTGCGGACGTTCACATCGACGCTGTACTTGTCATCAAAGCTATAATTCGCGCCGCCGAAGTAGGAAATGAGGCCGGAGTTCGTCACGCCGGTACTGGTCCCTGTCGTAATAGCCGCAGCCGAAATGGTCGTGAACTGGGTGCTCGGGAAGTTGGTACCCGTGATCACGGAGCGCTGGAACTCGTTCTTTTGCAAAGTATTACCCAGGAACACCGACAGGAAGTGCCGCTCGCCCAATGGAGCATTGTAGTTCAAAAGCTGCTCGGCGATCCAGGTGCGGTCGAGCGTAGTCGCGTCGGTCGCGCTGCCGTTGGAAGCCTTTCCTTCCGTCAGGTTGGCGTTGTAGTAAACCGCCTCTTTGTAATAGTTATCGTCGAGGCTCCATGAACTTTTGAATGTCAGGTCGTTGGTAATGTTCCATTTGAAATACCCATTGGCGATCAAATGCTTGCCGTATGCGTAATTATTGCTGTTTTCAAACAAAACATAAGGATTATTGAAACGCTCGCTGCGGTTGTAAGAACCGTCGGCGGCGAAAAGCGGGGTCAATGTCGGGGTGTGCAAACCAGTGTTAAGGATCCCGCCCGTGTCACCCGTACGTGCGAGCTGGCGTTTGGTGGCGCTGTAAGACGTGCTCACGCCTACCTGCACTTTGCTGTTGATGTTATGATCTACATTAATGCGAAACCCGAGCCTGCGGAAGTCCTGTAATTTGAGGATCGAATTCTGATTGGTCACCTCGCCGCCCAGGTAAAACTGGGTCTTATCGTTCCCGCCGGTTACCGACAAATTATTGGATTGCTGAATGGCGGTACGGAAAACAAGGTTTAGACGGTCATAAGTCCCCTGGTCTTCCGGATTACCCTGCCCTCCTTCGCTTACCGGCCTGAATGGCCGTTTGGCTGCCGGGTTGCCGTCGTTGATCCACTGCTCGTTCATGATCTGCGCGTGCTGCGGGCCGGTGGTGAGGTCCCATAACTTGGGCGCTTTGGCGATGCCGAGAGAAGTGTTGAAGGAAATCTTCGTTTTCCCACCTTTCGCGCCGCGTTTGGTGGTGATGAGGATCACGCCATTGGCACCGCGTGCGCCGTAAATGGCTGTGGCATTGGCATCTTTAAGCACTTCAATGTTCTCGATATCGGCCGGGTTAATGTCGGCCAGCGGGTTGGTCGTTTGTCCGCCGGTACGCACGCCTTGCAGCGACTGGCTATTGATAAACACGCCGTCAATCACATATAATGGATCATTACCCGCATTGATGGACGTCGCCCCGCGCAAGCGTACGAGCACGCTGCCGCCTTCCACGCCGGAGTTGGACGATATTTGCAGGCCCGGCGTCAGCCCCTGGATTTTTTCACTAAAACTCACCCCGTGCTGGTTGGTGATCTCCCCGGATTTGATATTCGAAATCGCGCCGGTCGCCGCTCCTTTTTTCAATTGGGTATACCCTACTACCACGATCTCGTTCAGCTGCTTTTCCGACGATTCCAGCTGCACTTCAAAGAACTTTCGGCTTCCCAGGGAGATTTCCTGCGTTTGAAAACCCACGAATGAAAATACCAGAACCGGATTTTCCCCTGCATTCGGTTCGGGCACATCTAGCTGGAAACCGCCTTCGATATTGGTGGAGGTGCCAATGCTGGTGCCTTTCAGGACGATGTTCACACCCGGGATACCCTCGCCCTTGTCGTCGGTGATCCTGCCGGTGACCTTTCGCAATGGCTGGTTTGCATTGGTCTGCGTTGCGGGCGGCGGAGTTTTACTGCTTCGTTCCACCAGCACTATTTTCCCGTTTTGCTCCTGGTAATCCAGGTTCGTGTTTTTAAGGATTCTGGCTAAAACCTTCGCCAGGGATTCGTTTCCCGCATTCAAACTTAGGTTAGTATATGGACTAACTAGTCTTTCTGAATACACAAAAACCAGCCCACTTTTTGTCTGAAACAGTTCCAGGATCTCCTTCAACGATTTCTTCTCGACCTTGACTGAAATTTTGATCTCTTTGATAGAACTGTCTGTAAGCGCAAAGCCCGGAAGCGCCGTGCCGATGCCGCCCAGCAGCATCATGGACAGTGACATATAACGCAGCCAGGCTCGCCCCGACGGCTTTTTCCGCATAGTTTTCCTCATATCCGTTAATTCGGTTTAAATAATAATGGTTATGTTCTGTAAAATGGTTGGTGCTATTTGAAGGCAAGCGTAACGGTATTGCCGGATTTGGTATAAGTCAGGTTTTCGGCCAGGCAAAGCACTTCGAGAATGTCGTCGAGCCGCTCCCCGACGCCGAACCCCGCACTAAACCGCAGTTCGCCGATCTCCGTGTCCCGGAAGCGGATCGCCGTGTCGAAACGCTTTTCGAGGGTCAGCGCAATGGCACGGAAACTTTCGTTATTGAACTTCAATTTACCTTCCATCCAACCGGTAAAGTCCGTTGCATTCACGTCTATCGTGGTGAATGAGCTTTTGGCATTATCAAAAGTAACCTGCTGATCTTTAACCAGAAACACCGCATCCTTGCGGCTATGACCGGAAGCCATTACGCCTACCTTGCCTCGGGCGACAGTGACCTGCGTTTCCGGCAGCGAACGATAAGCTTTCACCGTAAATGCGGTACCCAATACCGTCGTCTTTGTTTTGCCGGCATACACGATAAACGGCTTTTCGGGATCATGCTTCACATCGAAATAAGCCTGGCCCTCATCAAGATAAACTTCCCGTGATACGTCGCCGAATGCACCGGAATACCTGAATGTACTGGCCGCATTGAGCCAAACCTCCGAACCGTCGGGCAATGCGAGCTTTCGGAGTTCGCCGTTTTTTGTAGCCACTGTCCGGTAGCTTCCTGCACTGGCAGTGCGTGCATACCGGGGATGATTGTTGCGGTAGATCAGAAACGTAATCCCCAGCAACAGGATCACGCTCGCAGCAGCCACGACAGGATGCCGCAGCCAATGGCGGTTTGTGGTTTTGTGCCCGGCAATGTTCCGCCTGATTTGCTTCCAGGCCGCAGCATGCCGGTTTTCGACGCCCGCATCTCCTGGGTAATGCTGCCTGGCATTTTCAAGGTACCATTGTTCCACCCATGAACGCTCCTCCGGCGTGCAGCGGCCCTCCCGGTATTTTTGCAACAGCTTCCTTGTGTCCTGCTTGTTCATTGGTCGATAATCCGCATTGAATGATTATGCCGTAAGACAGCCAGGAAGCAGCTTGGGAGTAGGCGGACATCAACTTTTTTTGAAGAAATTTTCAAATAGAACTTAAAATTCTGTTTATCAATCAATTAAAAACTAGTAAAGAAATTGTGCATACGCTTCGATCAGCAAAATACCGTAGGAGATTTTGAGTTTCAGGATTTTCAATGCCTTGCTGACCTGCTTTTTGACGGTTTTATCGGAAATGGAAAGTATTTCCGCGATCTCGCGATGCGACAGGTTGTCATGGCGGCTAAATTCGAAAATCTCCCGCATCCTGGGTGGCATTCGCCTGATCTCGGCCTCGATGATCTCGGTCAGTTCCTGCTCGATAACCAGCTCATCCACAGATGACTCGACCGTGGAAAGATACTGCCCCAACGAAACGATATAATGGTCGTGGACGCGGTTGTGCTCAAAGATATTGAGCACGCGGTTGCGTGTGGACGCGTACAGGTACGCCGACAGGCTCGTGGTGAGGTCGAGCTCGCGGCCTTTGATCCAGAATGCCGTAAACAGCTCCTGAACGAGATCCTGGGCATCGTCGGGGTCACGAAGCATTTTGAGCGCGTGCAGGTAGAGCCTGGGAAAATACCGGTTATATATTGCCTTAAAGGCCAACTCCGATCCTTGCTGGAACTCGTGTAGCAACTGCCTGTCGGATGGTGCCTCTTTCAATAGCGTGTTCATGGCCTGATGCATTTTTTTGACAATCCCGTTAAATGCCTTAGGCTCCGTTGTTCCAAGCGGATGCCGTCCCCATTAAAACGCAAACGGTATAGGATATACGCATCAGCAAATACCAGGGCATTGCATCCGTACTTACTGCGCTGGAAAGAGGAAGACGTTACTTTACCACCTTCGGGATGCGCACTACGGAGCCCCATAATGAAAGAAACATCTTTCATGACGTGACAGGTTAGTGAATCGATTTACTGGTGGCAATAAATCTGAGGAATTACTCTATTAATTTGATAGACAAAGTAAGGTATGAAAGATCCAAAATGCAAACTATTAATTAAAATTTTTTAATAGCCGTAAAAAATACGATCCGGCACCTGGTATGGATGCCGGATCGTGAGACCGCTGTACTCGCCGATAAGGTTACTTGCTCATCAATTCATCTACATTCACTTTTTGAAAATACACCCGTTCCTTTTCTTCGGCTGTGCCGCTGCCTGCGTAGGCGATCAGCAGATCGTTATCGACCAGCTTAATGACCGGGAAAGTCGAATAACCCAGCTTGGAGGTTAAATGCACGGTTTTGAGCTTTTCTCCGTTCGGAGAGCGCACTTCCAGCCCGATCAGGCTCCCGTTTTCAATGTGCTCATCCCATACGATCGCCTGGTTGCCGTTTTTCAGGAGTTGGACCTGCGGGTGCTTGCCTGCGGTGCTGTTGCCTACGGCATTTTTGGCAGAGAAAGTCTTGCCATTGTCCGTCGACGAAGCGAAGAAAACACCTTTGCCCGTTCCCATCGTGTACCAAACGAACGACAACGCAGAGTCGGTTTGCACGATGGCCGGGCCAGTGTGCGGGCATGCGCTGACCACCCAGTTGTCCGGGCTAATGCGCGCCGGGGTCGAGAAACTTTTGCCATGATCCACCGACACGATGTGCACCATGTCGCGGATGGAATCGTTCAGGATTTTACGGTAGGCCACGTGCAGGCCGCCGGTTTTATCGACAAACAGGTCGGTACGGCAGCATTGGCACACCGTCTGGTCAATGGGTTTCTCGCCTTCGAATGTGTTATTCTTGCCAAAAGTGGCGAAGTACAGCGAGGAACCTTCGCGTTTGGTATCCTTCCGGCTGTCCAGCCAAACGGCACCTACCGTTCCGTCGGCGAGGATTTCGAGGTCGAAATAGCGCTGGTCTATGCTGTTTTCCGCGGGGCTGATCGCGGCCGGTTTCGTCCAGGTAGCACCGCCATCAGCCGAAGCACTGTAAAAAACCAGTCCGGAATATTTGTTCTGCGGGTTGGGATTGGCCACGCCCCAGGCAGCGATGATTTTCCCCGAGGGGGTAAGGATCACTTTGGAAAGATTCTCGCCATGCGGCTTCACCTTTTCGCTCCCGGGAACAGTAATCGTTTTCCCAAAATCCTGACCGTCGGAAATTTTAAAGCACAATACCGCCTCCGAATCCGACAAGGTGCGTACCCAGCTAAAAACCGCCGCAGTATCGCCACTGGTAAACAGGTATGGACAACTACCTGTAAATGTGCTATCTATTGTATTTTCCGTTTCGAAAACAGCTGGTTTATCCGTTTTTTTCTCGGCGGCACAAGCGGATATGAGAGCAAAAGCAATGCAGTAAATGATCTTTTTCATCCGGGTTTTCAATTGATTCTGTAAGCAACACCGACATTTATGCTCCGTAACTGTCCGGGCCGGTAGGTGGTTCCCCAAACACTCTTTTCCACGGTCGTTGCGTAGGTGGTATTGGCAATATTCAGGCAATTTACCCAAAATTCAACGCCCTTGTACTGGTAACCTGCCCGGGCGTTGAAAACGTTGAAGCCTTTGTACTTTTCGGTGTTCCTGGGGTCGGTGTAGTAGCTGCCCAGGCTTTGCCATTCCAGTGCAATGCGGAAACCTTTGAAAAATAGCGGCTTGTATGTCATTTCACTGTTGACAATGTGCGGCGGTGCCTGGCTCATCTGATTGCCTGAGTACACATTTTCCTGCTGTACATACTGCTTGTATTTGTGCTGCGCATAGGTACCACCGGCCCGTACCGACAATCCGCCGGCAAAATTGTAGCGGAAATTGACTTCCACGCCCGCGTGGGTCGTTTCGCCGGCATTCTGGTTCTGGTAAGTCCCGTCCGGCAGCCTTACATTCACGATTTCGTTGTTCCCATTCAATTGATAAACAGTCAGTTCGACATTACCGCGCCCCTCATGAAAATTGACCCAACCTCCTATTTCATAATTGTTGTAGGTCGATGGTTTCAATGTCGGCACCTGTACGCCGGTGAACAGGTCGGTGATGTTCGGCGGCGCGAAACCGACACTGTAATTGGCATAGACACCCGTTTGTCCGGTGAATGAGTAAGTAAGGCCGAGTTTGGGGGTAAAATACGAGAAATGATTCGTTGCATCGGCTGCTCCGCTGAATGAACCGGCCGGAAGCAGGTTATCGAATTTATAATCCATGCGGTCGTAGCGCGCCGCGGCGACAATTTTCAGTTTTTCAAGGGGATTAAATTCAAACTGCGTATAAAGCGCCGAGTTGAACAAATCCACTTTATAATTCGTCAGCAGCGAATCCGTCGATTCGTAACTATTGAAAATCCTGCTGCCATCCACATTCACCCGGATGTAATTGGCCACATAAGTAGCCGGACTGAAATCCAGGCTCGCACCGGTGATCCACTTCGCATTCAGGAAGTTGAAGTTTTTGCGGTGCTGCACAATGGCCCCGTAGCTGTTGAAAGCATCCTCGTTGATCTGCCCGTTGGCCCTGGTAGCGCTGCCGGCCGCCATGGCAATGCGGTAGAACGGGTTTTGGCCGATGGACGTGTTCCGGTGAAAGAGCGTGACGGTCGTTTTGTTGCTTTCATCCCAAAAGTGGTCCAGCGAGGCTTTGAAGCGCAATGCATTGACCTTGCGATAGGTAAAACGGTAACGGCTCTCATAATCCTTGCCATAAAAATGCGCGCTGTCCAACCCGCCCACCTGGTCGGTTTGGTAGTCGATATAATCGCCTGTGAATGTCAGTTTGTTCTTCTCATTGAAAGTATAATCAGCCCGGAAAGTCAGCGCCAGCTTCCGGAAATCGTTGTGCAGCCGCTCGGCCTGGTTTTGATTGACATAATAACCACCCACATACAGCCCCAGCTTGCCAAATGTGTTGGAAGCAAAAAAATCGGTGCGCTTGTAGCCGCGGCTGCCCGCTTCGACCTGGATCTTGCCCGACGGCTTCCAAGACGGCGACGGCGTGATGAAATTTACCGCCCCTCCTACCGCCTCGCTGCCGTACAGCGACGACGCCGGTCCTTTGATCACCTCTACCCTGCCTACGGCTGCCTGGTTGATCTCGATCAGCGCATTATGATTGAAATCCCCCACCGTACGAACGGGCACGCCGTCCTGCAAATAGAGGTATAAGTTATTGTATCCCAAAGGCTGCCGCATCGACATACTGTGCTGCTCATTGCCCAGGTCGACCATGAACACGCCCGGCACTTTGTTGAGCAGCATATCCAGGCGTGTAGCTTTGGTATCATTGATAGTCAGTTTGGAAATGCTGTGAATAGCGAGCGGCGTTTCCGTACGGGCTTGCAACTCGCGGTTGCCGGATATCACCACCTCTTGGAGCCCGGTAACTTCCTGTTGCAGAAACACATGCAGTGTATCGCCCTTCACCGCGAATTTCTGGCCTTTATAGCTCACCGAGCTCACAAACAGGCTGTCGGCACCCAGCGAGGCAATGCGGAATCTCCCCGATAAATCGGTTTTGGAACCGGCCCGTTTGCTACCCGCAAGCACGCTGGCTTCGGCGATAGGCAGGCCGGTATCCTTGTCGAACACATAGCCGTGAATATCCTTTTGGGCAAGCAATGCAGGGGCTGTCAGGGCTGATAGCAGTAAGGTAAACAATGTGCGCTTCATATCGTCGCGTTTAAGTTATGAATGAATATTCGCCCGGCGGGCGAAGCGGAGGTTGTCGTATTATGGGGTAAACTGATAGTCGGCAGCGTTACCCGCCTTCACGAACTGGCTGTTCACGGCTTTGCCGTCTCTGAGCACGTACACGAGCAGTTCCAGCCGGGCAGAATTATAATCGGGCGGAATGGTGTAGGTAAAAGTCTTCGTCAGTTCGTCCCCCGCTTTCAGCTCCCCGGCGGCATCGCCGAACAGGTCCGTCAGAAACGCCCTGAGCACATGGTTATGCACGTATCCGGAATCGATCCCCGGCGGCTCAGGCAGGTATTGCGGGTACGGCAGCGCCGATTCCAGCACCAATGCTGCAATTTTGTAGCTCGCCGCCTCATTGGTTTTCAGCTTCACCTGCAATGTAGCGGCGCGCCCGTCTACTTTGGAAACCAGCTTCAAACCGGCTTTCCCGGCGGCATTCAATGCTTTGCCGAGGTAATCTTTGGTAATGTTGGGGGTTGAATAGGCCCCTCGCTGCCGGTAGCTGTCGTCGTGGTCGATGATGGTGCTCGGGTAAGCGCCTGTAACGCCGAACTGCCTTTCCAGCTCCGTATGCCGGGCAAAGCGGAATGGGTCTGCCTCCACCAGCTTGCCGTGGATAATGGCTGCAAAAATGCGGCTGCCCACATCTTCCAGCGCCTGCACGTTGGCGATATCCCGTTTGATGTAGGGACAAAACTTGCAGTCGGTGGTGGTGAACTCCCAAATGAGGACGTTTTTGACAAAATCCTTCCCTGGCACGCCTGCTGCAATGCCGTCGCTGTCGCCTGCCGGTGGCACGTCGTCGAGCTGCGAGCCACCTGAGGTACAGCCCAATGCGGTGGCAATGAAGCCTAGCAGCGCCACGGCCCGGGTAATGTGATATTGCATGCGTTTCATCATCGTCGGTCAGAATGAGGAGGTAAGCGAAAGGTTCACGCCCGTGTACGCAGGCATGAGCCGGCACACGCCGCCCGCGCATTGGTAGCCTGCGCGGTTGCGCCCGTAGTTAAGCGCGATCCGCGTACGTGAGCGCGAAAAGCTGGCCCCGGCATTGTAATAGTGAATTTTTGTATCTGCATAATTGTACATATCCCCGGCAAAAAAGCTCCAACGGGGCGCTACGTCGTAAGTAAGGTTCAATGCGGCCCAGTTACCGTTATCCTCCCGGCTCCACAAATGGCTAGTCTCCACCCGGCAGGAGCGCGTAGGCGTGAGCTTGTACAATGCATCGGCGATGGCAATGTGCGATCGGTAATTCGGGCCGGTTTTGCCGATGGTTTCGGAGTTAAATGTCTGATTGGAATAAATCAATGTCGTTTTCAGCCTGCTGTTCCATGGTTTGATCAGGTCGATGTTGATGTCGCGGTAATACAGTTCTTTGCCGATGCCGGGGAAATCGTAGCCCTGCGCAGCGGTACCTTTCAGATTGTAGTAAGCTGAAATATTGGCGTTGAATGTAAGTCCCGTTTCACCGCCCAATCGCGTGCCGCCGGCGAAGAGTTGCGAAAAGTCCAGCTGCCCGCCCGCTTCTCCATTGCCTTGCGCGGCGTACGGGTTCAGGTTGGCGAGCGCATAAGTGTACTGGCGTGTGAGCGCGGGAAGGTAATTGACCACCTCACTCAACCCCACCGTGCTGCGCGACGAACGGAAATCCATGTATTCGAGCCGCCGCAGCGAGAGTTGAATGCCGGTCCCGGCTTTGGTGTAGCCCGCTTCGAGTAGCAATGCGCTGCCGTCTTTCAGCATATTGTCGTTGTAAATAGCCGGGTCTGCGGCTTTGTAAACGTATTCTCCTTTGAGTGAAATATTCCCTAAATCCCAGCCGGCGCGTAACGAGAGCAGGTTTACGTTCGGTTTCACGCGCGCGGAAGTGCCCGTGTAGCTTTCATATTTATTGACCAAACTCCCTTCCAAGGCAAAGCTATGCGACTTCCAGCCGAGCAACCGGCCTACATTGAATGCGATATCGGCGCCTCTTACCTGGCTATCGGCGTGTTTCATGTACCTGCGGGGTTTTCCGTAAACTGCTTTCAATTGCAACCAATCCTGAAAATCATAGGCGATCCTGACGCCCTCGATGGCGTTGTTCAGGCCCAGCAAGCGCTCCTCGTAGGCGCGCAATGCGAGCCCGCTTCCGAACTGCTCGTAAAAATCACCCGCTGTAATGCGCAGCCCGCCATCCTCGAACGCTGCGTATTTAAATGCAATCTTTGAACCATGCAGCTCCGGCGGCAGGCCTTGCAAAACGGGCAGGTATGCTTCAAAAACAACGCCCCCACTGAATTTCCCAACCGTGTAGTCGAGTTTGAGGAAGTTGTTCGAGCCGAGGCGGTCTTCGGGGCGCGCGCCGTTTAATGCATTGTCGGGCAGGTAGTAAATGCTGTTGGTTTCAAAGCCGCCCGAAAGCTGGCCCGGCAATGTATCCTGCGCGTGGCAAAGGCTCATTGTTTTAAACCAAAACATAAAACAAACTACCACGAACGCCCTCATTGCACCGATTTGCCGTAGAGGGTTTTCAATGCATCCAACAGCTCCAATTCACTCCCGGCCGTGTAACCCGAATGCGTGTAAACAAGCTTGCCCGACGCATCGAACAGGAACAGCTGCGGGATCGCATTCACATTCAGAGCACGTTTGAAATGCTGGTTTTTATCCAAAAGCACCGTAGCAGGCCATTTGCCAGCGGCCGCAATGGCTTTGGCCTTGGCCGTAAACCGGCTGTCGTCCACCGAAACCGCCGCGATTTTGAACGGATACAGCGCATTCCAGGCATCGTAGTTTACCCGGTACGCGGCCAGCTCTTCCAGGCACGGTTTGCAGATCGTGGACCAGAAACTGACCACGACGGGTTGTCCGGCGTCGAGCAATGCGGACGTATGCACGGCATTGCCGGAAATGTCGGTCAATGCTACATCCGGCAGTTTGCGCTGGGCATCAACACCGGTTGCGAGCAACGGTATCAGCATTGCTGTAATAGCAGTTTTGTGGAAAATTCGGCGCATGGGTGATCAAACTTTACGGGAAGCGAGGCCTCCCGTAAAGTATTTGAAATGATTAATAACCAGGATTTTGCGGGGTAATGCCCAGATCTTCGCCTTTCTCGCCGGTCGGGATCGGGAAGCGGTAGTGCTTGCCGCGGATGTTGTTGTACTTCGCGTGCAAGTGCTTATGCACCTTCGCAAAGAACGGACTCACCGTCGTGCCGTCTTTGCCGGTTTTGCCTGCCACTGCGTACGAATCGTCGAAGTATTCGAAATCCTTCACCGCTTTCACCGAGCTCACAAGCGTTTTCCAGCGCACGAGGTTGAACCAGTCTTTTTGCTCGTAGGTAAACTCGTTGGCCCATTCCTTGCGGATTTCAGGCACACCTACCGATTTCAGGTTTTTGGAATTGTTGCCATAGGCACGCTCCCGGAGCTGGTTGATCGCCGGCAATGCCTCTCCCGACTGCCCCAATGCTACCAGTGCTTCGGCTTTGATGAGCAGCACCTCCGCATAACGCACCTCGATGCGGTCGATTTCGTTGGTCTGAATACAAAGGTTTACACCGTTCGGATAGGTACGGTCGATGAATTTTCCGTAACGCGGCAGCGTGATCGGCGGCAGGAAAGTGTACTTCTTGTTGTTTTCCAGCGGGTTTTCCAGCACGGTGGTGTAGGAATACTCGCGGCGCTTGTCGGCTGGGTCCCATGCCTTGAAACGCTCGGCATTGGATGGCCCGATGTGGTTATCCTTTTCCAGCTCGAACGCGAACGTGAACGAGCAGTGGCTTTGGTGGTTACCCTGCGCATCGATGCCGTCGCCATCGTGATGAATGGTGAAAATGTGCTCAGGTGCCTTGCTTTCGTTGGCTTTCCCGAAAATGTCGTTGAAGTTGGGCAGCAGGCTGTATTTGCCGCTGTTGATCACTTTGTTGGCGTGCTCCACGGCCTTGTTCAGGCGGCTGGGTTCCAAATGAATGTGCTCGGTGTCCCTGGAAAGCGTCGCCGATTCGGCCAGCTGTTCCTGGGTGAGCGGAACAGAGCCCCAGTTGAGGTACACACGCGCCAGAATCGCGTTGGCGGCGCCTTTCGACGGGTTTACCGGGCTGGCGTCGTAGTCGGGCAGGCCAGCTTCGGCGTCGGTCAGGTCTTTCACGATCTGGGCATACACATCGTTGATCGGCGCGCGGTTGGTGACGGTTTTACCCGTTTCGAGCACCAATGGCACCTCTCCGAAAAGCTGTACAAGATAAGAGTAGAACAAACCTCTCAAAAACTTGGCGCGCGCAATGCTCGTTTTTTTCGCATTGTCCGACACAGCCGACGAAGAGCCGATCTTCTCAATCGCATCGTTCACAATCCCGATTGATTTGTACAACCGGTTGAAAACTTTCACGGGGTACCAGTTCGTCGGCTTCACTTCAAAGCGGCTCACTTCCGGCCCCGCTTCGCTTTCCTCACCCTCAAAACTCACAGTACCCTCGCTCGACGATTCCACAAGGAACGAGAACGACGAGCTGAGTGTCTGGTAAGGCCCCAGCGCCCCGTTCACCAACGCAAATGCTTCCTCATCGGTTTTCACCACACTCTCGCCTACCACGATCGGATCGTCTTTTGAAGATTCCTTGCAGGAGCCCGCGGCCACGAGCAGCGCAATGGCGAGCAAAGAGGTTGATAACCCTGATAAAATTGACTTTTTCATAAGCACTAATTAATTGTTAATATATAGGTATAATAGACTAAAAATGTATGGGAAAAATCCCCGGCAATGCTGTTTAGAAAGATATCCCAACGCCCGCCAGGAACGTCCGGGCGATAGGATATGAACCGATGTCTAGCCCGCTTGCCACTTCCGGATCATAGCCCTGGTATTTGGTAATCCGGATCAAATTGTTACCCGATGCGAATAGTCTCAGTTTCAGCTGGTCATTCTTCAATTTGAGATTGTAGCCGATTGTGATGTTTTTCAGTTTCAGGAAAGAGGCATTCTCGATGTAGCGGCTGTCGATGTAGGCAAATGGCCTTGTGCCGGTAATGCGCGGCAGGTAGTCGGACGCGTTCGAGGTCGTCCAGCTGCCGAGCACGGCGGTTGTAACATTGTAGCTATCGTTGGGCTGTTCCAGCGTGCGGCGCAGGCCGTTGTACAATTTCGCCCCGTGCGAGCCCTGGAAGAGGGCAAACAGGTCGAAGTTTTTATAGGTAATGGTGCTGGTAAATCCGTAGGTAAAATCGGGTTGCACATTGCCGAGAATAGTGCGGTCGGCTTCGTCAACCCTGCCGTCGGGCTTACCGCCCGTGCCGTTCCGGTCGGCAAACTTGATATCCCCCGGCCGTGGCGCGTCGCCGGCCACGGTGGGCAACCCGGAAACGTCTTCGCCGCTTTGCACGATGCCGTCAAAAACCAGTCCGTAATAAGAACCAAGCGGGTTATTGACCTGCAAGATCTGCTCCGAGCGGTTGCCCTGGCGAAGCTGCTTCGTCGTGCCCATGTCGGTAATCGTGTTCACATTCCGCGCAATGTTGGCCGCGGCCGCCCAGGAGAATGCCGGCGTTTGCACAAGGGTCGCATTCACGCCGAGCTCTACCCCTTTGTTTGTCACGTGGCCGACATTCACCAGCTGCTCAATCACGCCTTGTGAAGAGCTCACCGGCACGTTCAGCAGCAGGTCGGAAGTCTTTTTGTAATATACATCGGCCACCACACCCAGGCGGTTTTTCAGGAATGCAGCGTCGATACCGACATTGTGCTGTAAGGTAGTCTCCCAGCGCAGGTTCGGGTTGCCCAGATTGTTTTTGGCATAGGAAGCCCCGCCATTGTACTGCCCGGCCGTGTAGCTTTGGGCAAATTCATAGTCGCCGATTTCCTGGTTGCCCACATAGCCGGTAGAAAGCCGCAGTTTCAAGGCCGTCAGGTAATGCTGGTCTTTCAAAAACGCCTCCTCGTTCACGTTCCACGACAAGCCGATTGAAGGGAAATAGCCCCAGCGATATTTCTTCGCAAAGCGCGAGGAATTATCGGCGCGAATGGTGGCGGTGAGGTTATACTTTTGAAGCAAAGTGTAATTCACCCGGCCAATCAGTGAGTTGAGCGTGGCATTGGATGCGCCGGTAATGGGCGGGTAACGCACGGCTCCGTCGGCCAGGTTGTTGTGCTTCAATGTCTCGTTCGTAAAGCGCGCGGCAATGGAGGTGGCGTAGTTCAACGAGGTTCGCTGATAGGTATAGCCTGCGAGGACGTCGATGAAGTGAATGTCGTTCAGTTTTTTGGTATAACCCAATGTGTACTCCGTTTGGAGCACTTCATTGCGCTTGTTACCCACGGCCCCTACCCCTTTCTCGGCCAGGCCTAGCGAAGTGTACGAGGGCGCAAAAAAGTTCTGCGTCGCATTGTTCACGCTGGTACCTACGCTCACTTTCGCCACCAGCGCATCGGTAATGTGATAACGAGCGAAAAAGTTGGCCATCAGTGTGTTGCTGATCGTCTCGGCCACGCTGTTGGTCAGGTCCGACACCGGGTTAGTGGCTTTGGTACCCAATGCGAAATAAGCGTATTCGTACGGATTGGTGTAATTAAAACCTCCGTTGGCAGCGTAAACAGGCACTACCGGCGGCATAAACAAAGCGTAAGTGAGCGAGTTGGTAATGCCCGCCGAGAAGGGTGACGAGTTGTAGTTTACCGGCTCGGTAGTGGTAAGGCTGTGCTGCGTACTCTTGCCAAAAATCGTCGAAAGCCCTACCGTCAGGTTCGGCCATAGGTCGCGTTCCAGGTTCACCCGTGCATTGCTGCGCTTGAAACCGGAGTTGATCACAATGCCTTTCTGGTCCACCAGGTTACCCGAAATGAGGTAGCGCGTCTTATCGTCCCCACCGCTGATCGACAGCTCATGGTTCTGGCTGGTGCCGGTTTGCAGCACGGCGTCCTGCCAGTCGTAGCCTTTGCCGAGCTGGGCGATCTGCTCGTCGGTGTATTTGCCTTTGTTATTGAAGTAATCCTTCTGCAATCGCGCCCATTGATTCGCATTCAGCAGATCGATCTTTTTGGCCGACTCACCTACACCCAGCGTGTAGCGGTAGTTGATGTTCGTTTCGCCCCGCTTGCCTTTTTTAGTAGTAATAATAATGACCCCATTGGCACCGCGCGAGCCGTAAATGGCCGTGGCGGAAACGTCTTTGAGCACTTCAATGGACTCGATATCAGCCGGGTTAATGGACGACAGCGGATCAATGCTGCTTTCAATCGCACCCAGGCCAGTCTTGTTCGAACTCGCATCACTGTAAAAGATAAAACCGTCGATCACGTAGAGCGGATCGTTTTTCGCATTCACCGACGTGCCCCCGCGGATGCGGATGGACGAGCCCGATCCAGGCTGACCGGATGTCTGCGTCACATTCAAACCGGCCACCGAGCCGCCCAAAAGGCCGTCGATAGTCGGTAACACATTGTTTTCCAAAACAGATTTTGGCACCGAAACGACTGAACCTGTCAACTCTTTACGCTTTTGCTCTCCATACCCCACGATCACCAGCTCATCCAGCGAGCGTATGTCCGGTTGCAATGCAATGGTCAGCGACCGCTCGGCGCCAACCGTCACTTCCTGCGTAATGTATCCTATCGAGCTGAACACCAGCACCGTATTATCCCCGGTGGTCTGGATCTGAAACCTGCCGTTGGCGTCGGTAACAGTTCCGTGCGCCGTGCCTTTCACCACCACATTCACACCCGGCAGGCCTTCCCCTTTTTCATCCTTAATAATACCCTGCAAATCGATGGCAGCAGCCTCTGCGGTAAATTCCTCAGATACTGCCGCGTCCAGTAGCCTTTTCTTGCGGATATATATTTGCGAGTCCACACGCATAAACTGCAGCCCTGCTTCTTTGGAAAGCGTTCTCAGCAGCGACGCCATCGAAATGCTCTGGAATTCGAGGTTAATGATCTTGTCCTTTTCGAGTGTTTCCCCATTGTAGGCGAATGAAAACTCGGTTTGGTTGCTGATCCGGGTCAGCGCGTCTTCCAGGCGGATGTTTTTGAGGGATACCTGCAAGTAAATTTTTTCCAGGCTTACGCGCTGCGCGAGGCCCGTTTCGGCAAAAAGCAATGAGGCAAACAGGCACTGGATCAGCATTCCGCACAAGCCATACCGGGAAATCGCACGCATTTGTCTCCGTAAAATCAATTTCATAGGGTTACTCAGGATTTTTTCTTGGTTACATAAACTTTGTCCTTCACGAGCTTGTACTGGAATTCGGACGTGTAATTAAGCGCATCGAGCACCTTTTTGATCGGCACATTCTCGAAGGTCGCATTAAAGTCCTCCTTCACCTGCAGACCCTTCTCAACCACGAACGTCACCGCATACTGACGCTCCAAAACGCGCCGGATCTCTTCGAAACCGGCATTTTTCAATGCGATCTTGTCGGTCACCCACGCCATTTCCAGCTTCGGATCGAATGCTTTGATAGTCAACTCCCGGTTGTCTTTGGTGAACACCGACATCTGCTCGGGCCTGAGCCTTACCATGCTCTCGTTGCGCGTTTTCAGCTCGCTCGCCACTTCCACCACGCCCGTCGCCACCGCCACCTTGATCTGCGGATTGTCGGCATATGCATTGATATTGAAGGAAGTACCTACCACGGTGGTCGTCAAACGGCCGGTCTGGATTCGGAATGGGCGGGCTTTATCGGAGGTTACCTCAAAAAACGCCTCGCCTTCGAGCGTCACATCGCGACCTCCCGTGCCGAAGTCGCTCCGGTAGGCAATGCGACTGTCGGCATTGAGTCTTACCTGGCTGCCGTCCGGTAGCGTTATGCGGTTCTTTTCTCCTTTGGCAGTTTTAAATTCGATCAAACTGGCCATGCCGGTCCCTCCCTGCCGCGCCACTCCGGGTGTGCGGCTCGTATATTGCCAGGCCAGCAATGCGGCAATAGACAGGATAACGATCGCCGCCGCCGCCCGTATGAACGAAGGCCAAAGCGGCCGCTCCTGCTGCATCGGAGCACTGAATTGTTTAGCGGCCTGGATGTTTTTCCAAACCGACTTTAAATCCGCCTCGGAAGCCTCGAAATGGTTCTTGTAACGCACCGAAAGGATGATCTCCCGTGCAGCCGCGACAGTCTGCGCCTTTTCAGGATGCTGTAAAAGCCATTTTTCCCAAAACGTAGCCGACGCGTCGGAAGGGTTTTTCACCCATTGCACGAAGTCGTCGTCTTTGATAAAATCTTCTGGTCGGTAATGTTCGTATCGCATGCCAGGTTGAATCTGCGGTGGTGGTTCGCATCATAGAGACATGCAAGGCGGATGGCATATACAAGGAGGGAAAAAAAATTTTGGCTGCCGTCAGCGGTCGGCCGTCATCAGCATCAGGACCGCCTCCACCACTACCGCGGAAACGCCCATTAGCTGCCGTAGTTTTTGAATGGCGCGACTCATGAGAATGCGGGCGTATTCGATCTTACCGAAACCCATGATCGTTGTGATCTGCGCGTAGTTGAAGCCTTCGTAGTAGTAATAAATGATGATTTCTTTCTGTCGCTCGGTCAGTTGATCGAATGCGCGCTGCATTTTGTGACGGAGCTCGTCGTCGATGGCCGTGTCCGCGGATTCGTTGTTTGCCAAGATAATTTCAAAACCGATCTGCTGCTGGTAGGTGACATCTTCCAGGCTCAGGTTTTCCTTGTTCAAATGGCGGACAATGCGGTTGCGGTAAGATTTGTAGAGATAAAATTTGATGGAAGAAACCGCGCCGAGCCGCTCTTTTTTTTCTTGCAGGTAAATAAAAAGGTCCTGGATAATGTCCTTTGCCAGCGCCGGGTTGCGGGTAAACTGCCGACCATAATTATACAGGACAGGGAAATATTTGGTGTAAATAAATTCAAAAGCACCCTCGTCGCCCTCCTTGAACTTCGCCCAGATCACTTCGTCGGATGCATGCTCCAATGCATGCACATGCTGTTCGACAGCAAGTTTTACATCGTTTTCAGCATGTAGTTCATCACACCTGGATTCCATTTCAATAGCACAATTCAAGTCATTCGCTCTCAAATCTAAGTAATCTATTTAATCTATAAAAATAGTATACATAAATCCGAATAAAGAAAATGGTTGTAGCGGCAAAAACAAATGAATCCCATGCACCGTCCCGGCCTGCGCGGATCCGGCCGATTTCCAGGGAATGGCTCATTTAATGCCCAATCAATCTTGAAAACGCCCATGCCGTAGCGGTAACGGCTCAGCTGCCATTGATAGCACTTCGAAAACTGTTCCCCGGCGATTTGCAGGAGTTGGTTGGGTGTGGTATCAAAAAGATTCGTTTTTACAAAAAGAAAAAGGCTAGGTAGCCTTGAACAATACCTGGCCGTCTCCCTGCAAATACCAGGCGGTGACGGGGTTAAAATGGTAACCCATATTGCCGCCCCGGGCTGCGAGCAGCTGCTTCAAAAACGGCTGCACGTAACCTGTTTCATCCACCGTGCGGCTCATGATTTCGGTGGGTGTTCCGTTCCAGTTCCAGAGATAACGGAATGTGGCAATGGCCTTATCGAGCACCGGCTGCTGCAAGTTGGCGTGTTGCCAGGTTTTGCCGGAGTCGGTACTCACTTCGACCCGGCTTACCTTTCCCCTTCCGCTCCACGCAATGCCGCGGATTTCGATCCAGCCTTTTTCGACTTTCGCAGGATACGACGGGTAAGTGATGATCGAGCGGGCGTCCATCGTGAAGCTGAACTGGCGAATTTTTCCGCCCCCCACGGCCTCAGTGTATTTGGAAGTTTCCTCCCTTGTCATAAAAGGCGCGTCGGCCAGCTCGATACGGCGGAGCCATTTGACATTGGCATTACCCTCCCAGCCCGGCAGGAAAAGACGTATGGGATAGCCTTGCTCGGGCCGGATGGCCTCTCCGTTTTGCGCATAGGCAATGATGGCGTCGTCCCACCCCTTGTGGACAGGCACGCTGCGGGTCATAACGGCCGCGTCTCCGCCTTCCGCCAGAAACCAGGTCGCTTTCGGCCTGACGCCTACTTCGCGGAAGATCGTCGATAATGCCACGCCGGTCCATTCGCTCTGGCTTGTCAGGCCGCAGATTTCCTGCGGGCGGATTTTGCCATCGCCCGCGCCGCGGTAGTTGCCCGAGCATTCCAGAAACGCAATGCGGGAGACGGCGGGGAAGCGTTTGAGATCGGCCAATGTGAAAACCATCGGCTTGTCGACCATCCCGTGAATGACCAGTTCATGCTTCGCGGGGTCGATGGCAGGTACGCCGCCATGGTGACGTTCGTAATGCAGGTCCGAAGGCGTGAGCATGCCATGCAGGTCCTGCAAAGGCGTACGCGAGGATGTTTCCGAAAAAGTTTTGGCCGGTTTTTCAAAAGGCGAGCGCGTACCCAATGCACCCGGTGGCACGCCCGGTACTTTGGTGGGATCGTCAGCAAGCTCCGCGGCCGTCAATGCGGCCTGGAATGCCTTGCCGCTGGCAGTTTGTACCAATACCACAGAAGCCGCGGCCGCTCCGGCCAGCAGGTTGCGCCGGCTCATTTTACCGGAAGTGATCAATGACTTTTTATCGTGAGGTTGCTGCATGACTATCTGATTTCAGGGCCGTCTTTGCGGTCGTCGGGAACGAACCTGTCCCGGGCGGGCATTTTGATTTGGGGAAGGTTTTTGGCATTCAAAACTGCTTTCTCTTCCCACAGGCCATTCGCATGGAGCAAGTAGGCGGTGAGACTGTACACTTCCCGGTCAGTCAGCGAGCCCGGCTGATTGAATGGCATGGCCCGCCGAATATAATCGAAAACAGTGGTGGCATGCGGCCAGTAATTTCCAATGGCCTTGATCCGCCTCGCACGTCCCTGCGTGGTATCGCCGACTACGAGCCGGTCGTTGGGGCCTTCGGTACCGTTGGCACCGTGGCAGCCAGCGCATTTTAATGCATAAATGGCTTTGCCTTCGGCTGCATTGCCTTCGCCCTTCGGCAGACCTTTGCCGTCTGGCCGTATATCGATATCCAGCGCGGCAATCTCCGCCCCGGTCGCCGGGCGACCGAAACCGAAATGCCCCGGGCCCGAAAGAGTATCAACCAGCACTGCGCCCGGGCGTCGCCACGCGGGGTGTTGCTGGCTGAATCTGAGGCTGGTAGTCGAAAGTAACAGCGCGGCGAGTATCGCCACGCTGCCGATAATCTTAATCGTATTTTCCCGCATTGAGTGTGCTTTTTGCCAGGACGTAAGGCCTTTCAACCCGGTCAAGGACTACGTAAATCGAATCTTTTTTCTCATCGATCCCTTTCAGGATCACGCGCGAGCCGTCGGTGGTCGAGTATGTGAGGACCATGCGGTT
The DNA here is from genome assembly GCA_965649915.1 of uncultured Dyadobacter sp. GTDB lineage: Bacteria > Bacteroidota > Bacteroidia > Cytophagales > Spirosomataceae > Dyadobacter. The sequence goes on along the minus strand of CBFGMV010000020.1, from coordinate 51,688 downwards.
ACGCTTGTCGCGGCGCCGTTTGCCGGCAAACTCGCGGTCTCGGCGGGCCGACTGGCCTAGCGGGTCGATCAGCTTGTTTTCATCGCCAATACGGGCCAATGCGGCTTTACTGATCCAGTTGCGGCCTTCGCCGTTGTTTATACCGTTACCTCTTTCGCCACCTTCGCGGGGGGCACGGTCTGCTGTGGCACCGGTACCTACCCCACCCTGTCCTTGCCGTGCTTCACGCTGTTGCAGCTGGCCGACACCATCGCGCGGGCCGCCTCTCGCATATTTATCCTGTAAATACAAAGTATGTTCGAGCGTATCGGCCAGGTAATGGAACACGCGCTGCCCCCCGCCGGTGCCGGTGAGTTCGAAGGTTCGGCCAAGATCGCGCATGGGAGCACCGCCACCGTTGGAGAGGTCCAGTGGCGTAGGTTTGTTTACTTTGAAAGTCAATGTCGTCCAATTCTCGAACGTCGCCCATTGCCATCTTACGGTGTCTGTCGGCGAATACGGGATTTCCTGGTTGTTGATTTTGAATTCGGTCACATTGTAGTTCCCCCTCAGTGCTTTGATACCCGCTGTGGAAGGCTGTTTGTAAGGGTCATATTTGAAATTGACATATTGTAACCAAAACAAATAGAACACGAACAGGCCTAGAACACCGGCTTTTAAGCCGGTGCGGAGGTACCGCTGCCACTTTTGGCTGAATGCCGGATAGTAGCTGTCAGGCACGGTAAAACGCTCCAAAATGAGCAGGTTCCAGAATTTTGGAATATCCTTGATAAGCAGAAACGCCGCCAGTAGCACAAAGTAGGAGCTGTACACGTGCACGCCTCCGTCATAGGCGAAATTGACATATACAATATCCCCCAGCGCACCGAGCAAAAGGATCGCCCCCAGCGTGGTAGTGCCTCTGAAAAAAAGCAAAATACCCGCCGTGAGCTCTACCACACCGGCAAACACCTGGTACCAGGGTACAATGCCTACCGAAAGCCAATAAATCTTCTGTAATGTAAAGTCCCCGAAATTCGTATTCAGCAAGCCGTATGAGGGATAAGGCATCTGGGTAGGCATCAGCTTGGTATATCCAAAACCAATGATACCGATGCCCGCCCGGTACCGGACCACCACCCGGATCCAGTAATACAGCAGGTTATACTCCTTCGGCTCGCGTTTAATCGCTTTGACAATCACCGTCCAGAGCAGTCCGCCCACCACCGCGGCCAGCAATGTGATGACCCAGGTGGCGTAACCTTCCAGCAAGCTGCCAAAAATCGTACGCCCGAAAAAGTCGAGGCCCGAGCCGAAACGGGCGATGTCGTACACATCCCGGTAATGCAGGCGCGTCCAGTCGAATGTGACCAGGTCGGTGTACCAGTTGGCGCTGTTGGGAATGGACATCGCCAGGAAGAAGACGAATGCAATGCGGAAAAGGATTTTCTGCCACTCAGGCCAGCTCCTCGCTGTGGGCAAGGCTGTATCGCTCTCCGTAACGTGCCCGTTTTCGGTGAGCGTCACACCGGTGGCCGGCATACCGGTGGCCGGCATTCCGGTGGCCGGCATACCGGTGTGCGTCTGATCGTCTGCGCTTGTTCTGATCGTTGACATTTTATTAATGTTTTGATTTACAGTTTAAACTCACCTCTTCGCCCTACCCTTTTCACTTCTTCGAACAGGTATTTTTTATTGATTTTTTTCAAAACCACCTGCAACGAATCCCGGCCATTGGCGATCCCGGAAAGATAGATAGTCGTGCTGTCGGGACGATCGTAATGCAGCAGGAGTTGATCGGCCACGTTTACTTTGTTGGTCAATTTCAGTGTTTTGGCAGCCTCGTCGAAATCGTAGCCGTAGTAATGCCGCCCACCTGATCCAGCGAACTCGAAGTTGCGTTTCGCGTCGTCGAAATGGATTTGCTCCACATTGGTAGAGTCGATCACCAGCGGACGCGAGGAGCGGATGCTGATCGTGGCCCATCTTTCAAACACGACATCTTTCCAGCGCACCGGATCGAGCGGCGAGTAAGCCAGCGTATCGCCATTGATGACAAATTGCGTTACGCTATAGAGCCCGGCAGCTTCCGGCAAACCGGCTTTGGCAGGATATTGGTAAGGATTGGAACGATAACCTGCATAAGCCTTCGACCCGTAATTCACTACAAAGAACAGTACAAATACCGCCTTCAATGCAATGCGCCCGAATCTCAACCGGGAATCGCTGAAATCGGGTTTGAACAGGTTCGGAATGGTGGGTTTCTCCAATACAAACAGGCGGTACAACCGGTTGGCATCAAACGCGAAAAGCAACAGCGCAAGTACGATCAGATAGAAGCTGTAAACGTACTCCCCGCCTTCGTAGGCCAGATTTGAGAAAAACACATTCCCGGTAAACGGAATGATAATGAGCGTGGCAATGGTGGTCGTTTTGCGGTTCAGCAGCAGCAGCCCGCCCACCAGTTCCAACAGTCCCAGAAACGACTCGTAATTGGGCACCACGCCGAGGCTCAACGCGAACAGTTTCCACGCGCTGAAATCGCCATAGGCCGTGTTCAGGTTGCTGATCGACGGCAACGGCGCTTGCAGCGGGTAAAATTTGATAAAACCATAAGCAATAAGTCCGGCAGCGAGACGATAGCGGACGATCACGCGGAGCCAGTAATAGAGCTGGTTATGATCGCGTCGGTCCTTATCCCGCGTGCCCCAGTAAATCGCTCCGGCACTGGCGATTACAAGCACCACAAGCCAGTTGAGAAAAGTGTCCTGCTCGCCAAAAAACCGTGGCTGGTAACGCACCAGGTCAAATATGTCGCCGTAGGTGAGGTTGAGCCAGTCTACCCGGAATACGCGCCGGTAATACTTCCAGTCGAGCGGGATGCTCTGGATAGCGAAATAGATGAATGCGACGCGGAAGAGCGTTTTTTCCAAAGGGCTCCACGCACCCGGCGTGGCAGCGGCAGTTGCAGCCAAAGTCTCTGCGGCCGCGGGGTGCTGGTAAACTGTGTTTTGTGCCATAGGGTCAGGGATTAGTAGCCGGGATTTTGTTTCAAAGCCTTATCGATCAGGAGCTGCTCGGCCGGAATGGGCAGCAGCAGGCGGTTGGCATCGGTCACATTCAGTACCGCCGCTGCACGGCCCGTACGCACGAGGTCGAACCAACGGTGCGGCTCCAATGCAAACTCGATACGGCGCTCGTTTTCGATGGCGAGCAGCAGTTGGTCGGCCGTGGATACGGTACTTTTGGCAATGCCTGCTCGCTCGCGGATTGCATTCAGGTCGGCGAGCGCGCCTGTAAGCACGCCCGTTTGCGCACGCGCTTCCGCACGTATGAGGTAAAGCTCGGCAATGCGGATTACGAAAGTCGGGTCGGTGGCGGGGCTGCGGTAGTACATGTTGCCATACCAGCGGCCCTGGTTGTCTTTGGCGACAAGGGCATTGCGGTTCCCGCCCACTTCCGGATTATTCACCAACGCCACAAATGCGTCGTTAGGCGCCCATTGGCGGGTGCCGCCCTTCTCCTGCGGCTGCCATTGGCCCCGATGGGCGTTCGTTTCGTTAACACTGTAAAATATCTCGAAAACAGACTCCGTTGTGCCTCTTGCGTCGTTGGCGAAGAATGCATTGTAAGGGGTCACCAACTTGTAATTAGCCGCATCGGCAATCACTTTGGAAGCATATTCTTCGGCTTTCGCGTAATCCTTTTGATACAAATAATACCGTGCTTTCAATGCCCATACCGTCTTCTGCGTAGCCCGGAAACGGTCGGTGGTTGCCGGAAGCAACGGCTCGGCGGCGTTCAAATCCGCCAGCACCTGGGCGTACACCTGCTCTTGCGTGGCGCGTTCGATGCCCCGGTTGTCCGACGGCGAAGCGGTCGGTTTGATGATGATCGGGACGCCGCCCCAGATGCGCGCCAGATCGAAATAGGCCAATGCACGCAGGAAATAAGCTTCGCCGATCAGCTTGCTTTTCAATGGCGCGGTCAGCAGTGGATCCTGCACATTGGGAACCTTCTCAATCACATGGTTAATGCGGTTGAGCGTGCTGTAAATGCCCGTCCAGACTGACGAAACGGTCGAGTTTTCCGCATTGACCCGGTGGTTGATAAACTCCTGGATCTGCGACTGTGAGCCGGTCCACTGGATGTTATCCCCCGACAAATAGCCGATCGACTGGAAATTAATGCTGTAATAGCCCCGGAACGAGTCATAGACACCATTCACGGCAGTTTCCGCGGAGGCTTTGTCGATGATCGTCTGGTCGTCGGAAATGGACGAGCGGGGCTGCACGTCGAGGAAATTGTCGCAGGAGTCCAGCCCGATCAGCAGGGAAAGCGGCAGGATGTATCTCAATATTTTCATTGGTTCAATCATTAAAATGTCAGGTTAACACCCAGCTGAAAACTGCGCGGCTGCGGGGGCGTACCGAGGTCGATGCCCTGCTCGTTCTGCGCGCTCGATGAACTCGACTCGGGGTCGAGCCCGGTGTATTTGGTGATGGTGAACAGGTTGCTGGCCGTCGCGTAAATGCGGAGCGAGCTGATGTGCCGCACTGGAATGGTGTAGCCGACGGTGAGATTACGCAGGCGCACGAACGAGCCGTCTTCCAGCCAGCGACTACCGCCGTCGCGGTAGTTGTTTACATTCACACCATCCGGGCGGGGCACGTCGGTAATGTCGCCTGGTTTCTGCCAGCGGTCGTTATTGCTCGCGAAAATCACGCGTGCCGCGTCACGTGCACCGCCGCCTTCGCCAAAGAATTTGTTGTGGTTATACACCTTGTTGCCGTAACTGAATGCCAGGAATGCATTCACATCGAAGCCTTTGTAGGTCACCGTGTTGGTAAGCCCGCCGAAGAACTTGGGCCATATGCTGCCGTTAATCTGCCGGTCGGCGACGGTGATTTTGTCGTCCTTGTTCACGTCCTCATAAACGGTATTACCCGTCTGCGGATCGACGTAAAGCTGCTTGTACACCCAGAAAGAATAGAGCGGATGGCCCTGTTGGAGCAAAATCAAACTGCGGCTGCCATATTCCAGCGGGTTTTCCAGCTTCTCGATCTTATTCACATTGCGCGCCACATTAAAAGTGGTAATCCATGAAAACGTGCTGTTCTGGAAATTCACCGAGCGGATCGCCAGCTCGAAGCCTTTGTTGCTGATCTCGGCCGTGTTGCTGCGATAGTTGGCAAAACCGGTGGTAGCAGGCAATGTGAGCGAGAGTAGCCCATTGCTGGTGTATTTGCGGTAAACGTTGAATTCGATGCCGAGGCGGTCGCCGAAGAATGCGATGTCTGCACCTGCGTTCAATTGATTGGTACGTTCCCATTGCAGATCGGGGTTGGCGAGTTGCTGCGGCGCGATACCCGGATTGCCCTGGTACGATGCCCCGCTGTTCCAAAGACCTAATGCGGCAAAGCTGCCCAGGCCATTTTGGTTACCCGTCACACCGTAGCTTGCGCGGATTTTCAAGTCGCTGATAGCCGCTACATTTTTGAGAAAATCCTCCTGCTTCACGCGCCAGCCACCGCCGACGGACGGGAAGTAGCCCCATTTGCGATCAGCCCCGAAGCTCGACGAGCCATCGGCCCGAATGCTGAAATCGAGCAAATACTTGCCGCCGTAATTGTAATCTACGCGGGAGAAGAACGACGCCAGGTTTTTCTTCGACCAACTGCTCGACCCCGTCGTAGTAGCCGCGGAAGAGATCAGTTTGAAGGAATTATTGGCAAAACCACGCCCCGTGGCGGTGGTACCGGTGTTCAAATCGCTTTGAACGGTGTTACCTACCAAAATGCCAAGGGTATGCTTCGCGCCGATTTTCTGGCGGAACGAAAGCGTCTGCTCGTTGAGCCAGGTGGTAGCTTGCCCATTGTTCGCCGACGCAAAGCCATTCGGGCTGCCCGTGATCAGGAATGTGTTCCAGTATTCATTTTCATCATAATTATTAAAGTCCAAACCCCAACTCGTACGGAATTTGAGGTTAGGTAAAATTTCGGCCTCGGCGTACAGGTTACCGATGTACCGCAGACTTACCGATTTCACGTCATAATTATCGAGCAGCAAAGTCACATTATCGAAACCTGCACGGCCTACCAGCTCGCCGTTTTCGTTAGTAGGCGAAAGGTAGGTAGGCGTATGCAATGCGGCCTGCAAAAGCCCGCCCGCAGGGCCGTCACCCGCGCGGGCCTGGTTGCGGAACGTGCGTGCGAAACTATTGCTCACGCCCACCTGTATTTTGTCCGAAATCTTCTGATCCAGGTTTACTTTAAAACTTGCACGGTTGAATGTGATTGGTTTCAGGATCGATTCCTGCTTGGTGAAGCCACCGCCGATGTAATATTTCGTAGAAGCCGTCCCGCCGGAAACCGACAGATCGTAATTCTGCAATGGCGCGGTCTGGAAAATCTCGCCGAGCCGGTCGTAGGTTTTTTGCTCCCCGGGCAATCCGCGGCCGCCTTCCGAGACGGGTCGAAACGGGCGGTTCGCTTCCGTTCTGTTCAGCGAAGGCGTGTCTTTGCCTGTGTTGATCCACCATTCATTTACAAGTTGCGCGTGCTCGGGGCCGGTTGTGAGGTCCCAGAGCTTCGCCGCTTTGGCCCAGCCGTAGGAGGCATTCAGGCTCACTTTGGCTTTCTGGTTGAACTTGCCTCTTTTGGTAGTGATAATGATAACGCCGTTCGCGCCGCGTGAGCCGTACAATGCGGTCGCTTCGGCGTCTTTGAGCACTTCGAGGCTTTCGATGTCGTTGGGGTTGATGTCGGCGATGGGCGAGGTTGCCTTGCCACCGGTATTGGTGGTTTGCATACTGTTGCTGTTCATAAACACGCCGTCGATCACGTACAGCGGGTCGTTATCGCCATTGATGGATGTGGCGCCCCGGACGCGCACGGTCACCGCCTCGCCCGGCACGCCGGTGTTGGAGGTAATCTGCACGCCGGGGACTTTTCCTTGCAGCTGAGCGTCGAAGCTCCCAACCGGAATACTTTTCACATCGGTAGGGTCTACCTTGGCAATGGAACCGATCACATTTTTACGCTCCTGCGTGCCGTAGCCGACCACGATCACCTCGTTCAACTGCCGCTGATCGGTATCGAGCTTCACGGTGAGGCTACTTTTGTTACCCGGCCGCAACTGCTGGCTCACATATCCGATAAACGACACCACGAGCTCTTGCCCTTCGGCCACATCGAGATGAAAGTTCCCCTCCGTATCCGTTACAGTCCCTTGTGTAGTGCCTTTGATTTGAATATTAACACCCGGCAAAGCCGATCCATCCTTGTCTGTCACTTTCCCGGTAAGCTCTCCCGGTCCCGCAGAAGCCGCACCGGCATTTGAACCGACCAACCACAAAAGCATGACCAGCAAAGCAATCCATTGCCCCGATCTTCCAGATCTGGGATTTTTGAATAAATAATTTTTCATCAAGTCAGGTTTAATAATTTTAATATTCCCTTTCCTCCTTCCTCCCTTTCCTCCTTTTTGCTACCTCCCCCTGTTACCCGACAGCGCCTCCGGCTCCTTCCGCGGCGCTTCAATCACTTTGCGCTCTTTCAAATCGTACTTCTGCCCTTCATGCAAAAAGAAGAATGGCCCATTGCTCGCCGTCGACACTTCGCGGCTGCCCTGCACATGCTTTGGGCCCGCACCTATAATGGTGTTGTAATCGTAAATAGAAGCATAAGAACGCCCCACGACTTCCAGCGTGTCCTTTTGCACCACAATGGACGTAGCCTCATCGAGGCCGATGCCGATCAGTTCCGGCGCATTCTTCACGAATTCGACGAGGTCGAACTGGCGGTTGCGGCGGAACAAATGCTGGTCGATCACCGAGTTTTTGAGAAAACCCAGTCCCTGCGTATGGTCACCGACGAGGATATGCGCCCCTTTGGTATCGCCTCTCCACAGGAAAGACCCCTGGATGCTGGCCCCGGCAGAAGTGCCGGAAATCACGCCACCCCGATCGAGCAGTTCCTGGAATGCCTGGTGGGTCAAAGTATTCAGGTAGGAATCGGCAATGCGCCACTGGCGGCCGCCGACGATGTACACGCCTGTTGCCGAACGGATAGGCGCCACAAATTTTTCGCTATTGGCTTCTTTGAGGTCGTTGGTATGCAGCAATGTCACATTCGCAATGCCCGTTTCACGCTTCACGAGCTCCACCGATTTGGTATCATAGGCAGCGGAATCGCCGCCCGCGGCGGTAATGACCACGATTTTGGCCTTTTCCTTCCCGCCCGCGAGTTGCACGAATCGCTTCCAGATTTCGGGTGTCGCCCCGCCCCCGCCGATGATGATCAGCGAACCCTTTTCGGGACCGTGACGGGTGGTCGCATTTTTGTTAACCGTTACCGGCGTTTGTGCATGCGAGGCGGTGAGTGCGGCCGTCGCAAGCAATGCAGTCAGGATCAGTCTGGTTTTCATATTTTGATAGGAATGAATGTTAATAGCCTGGATTTTGGACAAGGTCCCCGTCGGTCTGAATGGCCGTGAGCGGGATGGGCAGGATGTTGAACTGCTGGTTCTTACGATTGGCATTAATAGCTCCGAAAATGGTCGCCGAACGACCGGTACGCACCACATCCGCAAAGCGATGGCCTTCAAAAGGCAGTTCCAACCGGCGTTCTTCGAGTATCGCGAGATTGAATGCTTCCTTACCCGACGATACCGTGAGCGAAGATGCCGGGACGTCCGAGCGTGTACGGATCGTGTTCAAGTCGGCCAATGCGCCTGTGAAGTCAGGTGTCGCTTTATTGGCGCGTGCTTCGGCGCGGATCAGGTATTGCTCAGCAATGCGCAGGATGAACACCGAGCTGGAACCGTCCGGCTTGCCGTATTGAATGAGGTCCCAGGAGCCTTCGGCCGTTTGTTTGAGCAAACTTTTACGTGCACCGCCTTTGGCGGGATCGAGCAGCAGGCTTACAAACTCGCGTGCGGGAATGTAATCGTGGCGGCCGCCGTCGGCAGGTGAAAGCCAGTTGGTATAAAATGAATTGCGGTCGGAAGTGCTATAAACCAGCTCAAAAATCGACTCTTCCGTAGTCTTGCCCGTGAAGAATGCGGAGTAAGGTTTGACCAGTTTGAATCCCGCATTAGCAATCACTTTCGACGCATTAGCCTCGGCCTGTTCCCAATTTTGCAAATAGGTAAAGTACCTCGCTTTCAATGCATACACAGAAAAGCGGGTAGCCCGGGTGCGGTTCACGGTTTCTTTCAAAAGCTGCTCAGCCTGGTCGAGGTCGGCACCGATTTGCGCGTAAGTTTCCGCCGAAGTGCTGCGCTTGGTGCCCTTGTGCGTATCCGGGCCGGTGGCGGGTGTGAGCACGAGCTGCACGCCGCCGTAGGTTTTTACCAGATCGAGGTAACCCAGCGCGCGGAGAAAATAGGCCTCACCGAGCACCTGGTTTCTTTCTTCCTGGGTAAAAAATCCGTCCTGTACACCCGGAACAAGCGCGATTACGAAGTTCGCCTGATTGATCATCTTGTAGATCGCCGAAAAGCCTCCGCCTGCATTGTTAGGCGTCAGGTCGGGTACCAGGTTGTTCTGGTTGTTGTAATTGACGACATTGTCGGAAGCCAGGTCCACGCCGATAATGTTGGAAGTCGCGTAGCCCTGCAATGCGTCGTACACGCCTACGAGGGCCGTGTTGGCCGATTTTTCGTCCACGATCACTGCCTCGTCGGAAATGTTCTGTTCCGGCTCGGTATCGAGCAGGTCGGAGCAGGAAGAGAGCCATAATGCGGCCAGGATCAATGCTATATTTAGTTTTCTCATCATCAATTCCATTAAAAACTCAGATTCACACCTAATACCACCGATTTCGGCTGCGGCGGCGTGCCGAAATCCAGCCCTTGCACGAGGCCGTTCCGGCTGTCGGCAGCCACATTCACCTCGGGATCGGGACCGGAATAATTGGTCAGCGTCCACAGGTTCGTTGCCGTCAGGTACAGCCTCGCACCCGATGCGCGGATAGCCGAAACCACACCTTTGGGCAGGTTATAGCTGATCGTCACGTCACGCAAGCGCAGGTAAGACGCATCTTCCAGGTAGCGGCTGTTGCCCGTGCGGAAATAGTTCAGGCTACCATCGGGATTGGTCAGGTTCGTCGGGCGGGGCAGCACGCCGGTATCGCCCGGCTTCTGCCAGTAGTTGAGCGAGCTTTTTTGAATAGACCGGGTCACGCCGCGGGTACCGGCCGTTTCAAGGAAATAGGCGGTGTAGTTGTAAGCCGAGCTGCCGTATTTATAATAAAAATTCAAGTTTAGGTCGAGTCCTCTGTAAGACAATGTGTTACGGAATGCCCCTTCGAATTTTGGCCAGACATTCCCTACAATGTGCTGGTCGTCCACGGTGATCTTGCCATCCTTGTTAATGTCTTCGTAAATCGCGTTGCCATTCTCCGGATTCAAGCCGATTTCTTTGTAAGCATACACCGAGTACAACGGCTGGCCTTCCACCACGCGGAACATGTCGTAACTCGCCGTAATGGGCGTCAGCAGCTTCTGCACGCGGTTCACATTGCGGGAAACGGTGAGCACGGTTTTCCATTCCAGATCTTTGGTACGCACATTCACCGAATTCAGCAAGAGCTCCACGCCCCGGTTACTGATCTCGCCGACATTACGCACGACGGACGAAAAGCCGGTATTCGGCGCCACAGGCTGGTCGAGCAGCAGGTCGTAAGTGAATTTGTCGTAGTAATTGAATTCGAAATTCAGGCGCTGTTTCAACAATGCCCCCGAAAGACCGAAGTTGTACTGGCGGGTAGTTTCCCATTTCAAATCCGGGTTGGCGAGCTGGCTGGGCGCGATGCCGGGCTGGTCACCGTAGTTGGTACCGCCCGCCCAGAGGCCGCGGGACGCGAAATCGTCGATATCCTGGTTACCGGTTAGTCCTAAACTGGCCTTGAAACGCAGGTCGGTAAAGGTATTGTTTTCAGGAAAAAACGATTCTTTTGAAATATTCCACCCCAAACCAACCGACGGAAAATAGCCCCAACGGTGATCGGCCCCGAAACGTGAGGAAGCATCGGCGCGGATGTTACCGTCAATGCTGTACCGGTTGTCGTAACTGTAATTAAAACCCGCGAAATACGACAGCAGGCCATAGGAAGAACCTGTGGAAGAAGCCGTTTGCACCGCGGCCGAAGCAATCCGCTTGAACTGGTTGCTCGGGAAGCCCGTACCGGTGAGCGTGGCGCGTTCGGTGGTCGTTTTTTGAATGGTATTCCCTACAAAAACCGAGAATTCGCCTTTGGCTGAGGATAAGTTGTAGTTCAAAAGCTGCTCGGCGATGAGCGATTGCTTGATCGTCGTCACATCGTTCGCCTCGCCTGCGGGCTGGCCGTACACGAGGTTGGTGTTGTAGTAAGCCTTTTCGTGGTAGTTGTTGTAATCGTTGCTCCACGATGATTTGAAGGACAAATTCGGGAGGATATTCCAGATCGCGTACACATTGTTGATGCTCCGCAAGCTCACCGAACGCGTGTCGGAGTTTTCCAGAATGGCCAGGTGGCTGTCGAAAACCGTTGGTTTGGCATAACTGCCATCTTCATTGTACAACGGGTAAAAAGTGGGCGTATGCAATGCCGCCTGGAACAACCCCGCAGGTCCGTCCCCTACCCGCACGAGCCGGCGCGGCACACTCGAAAGCGTGTTGCTGGTCCCGATTTTCAGGTTGGGTAAAATCGAATGGTCGATATTGAAACGGAAGGAATACCGCTTAAAATCCTGCGTTTTGAGCGTCGATTGCTGGTTCTGGTATTCACCGCCAAGGTAAAAATTGGTGCGCGAGTCGCCGCCCGAAACGGATAGCGTGTATTTGCTCAATGAAGCCGTGCGGAAAATGTCGCTCACGCGGTCGTAAGTGCCTTGTTCTTCCGGACTCCCAAATGCCGGAAAGCCTGCAACCGCCTCCGAAACCGGCCGGAATGGACGGGTTGCGTAAGATTTACCGTCATTCACATGCACCAGGTTGACGAGCTCGGCGTGTTCCTGGCCGGTAACCAACTGCCAAAGGTTAGTAGCTTTGGCAAAACCCTGCTCGACATTGATACTCACCTTCGTACGTGAGTTACGCGCCCCCCGCTTGGTCGTAATCAGGATCACCCCATTCGCACCACGGGCACCGTACAATGCGGTCGCATTCGCGTCTTTGAGGACCGACACCGACTCGATATCGTCCGGGTTCAGGTCCGAAAGCGGGTTAGGTGTCTGCCCGCCCATGCCGCGTGAAAGGCCCTGCAAGTTTTCATTATTGATAAAAACGCCGTCGACCACGTACAGCGGATCATTTCCCGCTTTAATGGAAGTGGCACCGCGCAATCGCACCAGCACGGATGTCCCCGGCACGCCCGAATTGCTCGAAATCTGCAAACCGGGCACGGTACCCTGCAATTTCTCGATCACGCTGTTGTAGGAAACCTGTGAAAAGTCTTTCGAATCAACCGTAGTTACAGCGCCGGTTTGGGCGCTGCGTTTGGTTTGGGTATAACCCGTTACGACCACTTCGCTGAGCTGGCCTTCATCGGGTTTCAGGGCAATATTTACGCTCGTCGCGCCGCTTACCGACTGTTCCAGAGTTACATAGCCGATATAGGAGAAGATCAGCACGTCGCTGCCACCAACCGAAATGGTGAATGCGCCATTGGCATCGGTGAGTGTGCCTTTGTTACTGCCTTTCACGCGGATGGTCACACCGGGCAATCCGTCGCCTTTTTCATCCTTTACGACGCCCTTAATCGCCTGATCATCTGCTTGATCTAAATCCGGAACATCGCCGGTTTGCTTTACAGCTTCGCGGATGATCACCTTTTCCTTTTGCTGCTCGTAGTCGAGATTGCGCTGCCGAAGGAGCTTGTTCAGGATCTGCTCAACGGGTTCATTTCTCGCACCATAAGTTAGGTTAATATATGGATTTACTAGTCTATCCTGGTAAATAAAAACGAACCCGCTTTTTTCTTCAATTTGTTTTAAAATAGTCTTCAAAGACTGCTTTTCGGCCAGGATGGAGATCTTTACATCGCGGATCGTCTTCTCGCTCTCGGCCAAAACCGGTCGGAAAAGCGAAGCGACGAGGACGGTTATCATCCAAAGCCGTGTTAAATGGGGCCGGTGAAAGCGCCCGTTCAATCGGATAGGTTCCTTCATTGTCTGTTCGTGTTAATGCTTGTTCATTGAGATCAGGACTTGGCCCGTTGCGTGGCGGTAGTGAAAATTACCCGCAATCGCCAGTGTCCCAAGAATATCGTCCAAAGTTTCTTCCGACCGGAATCGTGCCGTAAGCCGCTGAGATGCCAGTATTTTGCTATCCACTTCGACGGCTACGTTAAACTTCTTTTCCAGCAGCAGCGCAATCGTTTTCAGGTCTTCATTGTTGAAATCCAGCGCCCCGCGTATCCAGCCTGCGAGCGACCGCGCATTCACGTGCTCTTTCTGCGCCCGTCCGCTCTGGTTGTCGACCACCAATTGCTCGTCGGGAAGCAGGAAGGCCGTTTGCGCTTCCGGATAGCCGTTTCTATTGCGTACACCTACTTTTCCACTGGCTACGGTCACCCGCACGTCGCCCAGGCTCCGATAAGCCCGCACCGAGAACACCGTGCCCAACACCTGCGTCCGGGTGCGGCCCGCATCGACGATAAAAGGATGCCCCGCGTCGTGTTTCACTTCGAAATAAGCCTCTCCGTCCGTGAGCCTGATCTCGCGTGCTTTCGGGCCGAACGCTTCGGGATAGCTGATCCTGCTGCCACCATTGAGTGTTACCAGCGAGCTATCCGGCAGCCGGTAGGTTTTCACTTCACCCGGCAATGCACTGACTGTAAGCATTTTGCCCGGCAAATCTTTATTTCGGGATAGATTACCACCCAGCCAAAAGAAGCCGATACAAAGCAATGCTGCCACGGCTGCCACCGCATAAAAAGCGCGAAACCGGCCTGTATTAATTTGCGCCTGAAAGCCTGCCGACGCTTCCAATGTGTGTTCCGTCTCGACTGCTGCCAGGATATTTGTCCACGATTCTGCTTCCGCTGCATCCAGGTCGAGCTCATCGGGTAAAGCGGGTTGCTGTCGTGCCGCCTGCGCATACCACTGCATAATGAGCGCTTTCTCAGCCTGGGTACATCGCCCGAACCGGTACTTCACCAACAAATCCCTCACCTGCCGCGGGTCCATAGTAATAGCGTTTTGAATTGCAATTCAGAACTATGACAGGCTGGGTGCCATTTGGTAGTAGAAGTTTTTTAAAAAAATAATACGACCAGCTGCGACTTCCATTGTATCAACCTCTCCCTCAATATCTTAATCGCATTACTAATTTGCTTTTTTACCGTATGATCCGAAAGCGAAAGCTGCTCGGCGATCTCTGCATAGGACAATTCGCCCTGCCGCCTGAGCTCGAACACCTCCTTCATTTTCCGCGGTAAATGGTCAATTTCGGCTTCGAACAACTGGAAAAGCAACTCCTGATCGGTCGCTTCGGTAACGGGAACGGGCGAGTCGTCCAGGAATTCGGCCAGGGCGTCGAGGTGGTGCTGGTAGGTCTTTTTTTGTTCGATCAGGTTCAGAACGCGGTTACGAACCGCCGTGAACAGGTAACCGGCCAGACCTGTATGCAATTGAATAACAGCACGTTTTGTCCACAGATTGATAAACACCTCCTGCACCACATCCTGGGCGTCTTCTGCACTACCGAGCATTTTAAAAGCATGCGCATAAAGCCTCCGGAAATAACGGCGGTGAATTTCCTCAAATGCCGCCACGGAGCCTTCCTGAAACGCATTCAGCAACTGCTGGTCCGATAAATCACCTAATTCCTGCACTTTCGGAGAAGTTTACAATGTAATTGACCGAAGAGGCTTACTGGTGGTTAATAAGACTATTACTCTACAAAATTGATAGACAAATAAAGATCAATTTATATTATAACGCAAGGAAAGATGCTCAAAAATTCCCCCTAACTTTTTCCAAAGCGCAACCGGTGTTATATATACGTTAAACGAAATTTGTCGAATGCATTGACAGATTCTCATTAGATAAGACAATGCTCAAAGAAAATCAAAAATATTATTAATCCATAGACTTTATAGATTACATTGCGCAACGATAAACCGCATGCCCAGTGAATACATGATCGAGCTTAGAAACGTCACAAAGATTTTTAAACATAAAGACCGGGATGTGACCGCCCTTTCCGACGTGTCGCTGCGGGTGGAGCAAGGTAAGATTTTCGGGGTGATCGGACAGTCTGGGGCCGGGAAAAGCACGCTCATCCGCTGTGTGAATTTGCTGGAAATGCCCACGAGCGGCCAGGTAATCGTCGATGGAAAAAGTCTTACTTCCCTCTCCGATCGCGAACTGGCCAGGGAACGGCGGCAGATCGGGATGATATTCCAGCATTTTAACCTGCTCGCCTCGCGGACGGTTTTCGAAAATGTGGCATTCCCGCTCGAACTGGACAACATTCCTAAACACGAGATCCATACACGCGTTTCGGAGCTTTTGCGGCTGGTAGGCTTGCAGGAAAAGGCAAATGACTATCCGGCTTCGCTTTCGGGTGGACAAAAACAGCGCGTCGCCATTGCCCGTACCCTTGCCAACAATCCGAAAGTACTCCTGTGCGACGAGGCTACCAGTGCCCTGGATCCCGGAACGACGGCCTCTATCCTGGCATTGCTGAAAGACATTAACCGTCGTTTGAAAATCACGATCCTGCTTATTACGCATGAAATGAATGTCATCAAATCGATTTGCCATGATGTGGCGGTGATCAGTCAGGGTAAGCTCGTGGAGAAAGGCACGGTAAATGCGGTTTTCTCAAACCCTAAAACCGAACTGGCACGCACATTCATCAGCGCGGCATTGCATGTGGAAATTCCCGAGCATTACCGGCAGCATGTAACGGCCCTGAATGAAGGCGGCATGTCGCCCTTGCTCCGGCTGCGGCTTACGGGCGACACCGCCGACCAGCCGCTGCTCTCGCAAGCCGCGCGGCTGTTTGAGATCGATACGAAGATCATCAGTGCGCAAATGGACCATGTGGGCGACAAGCATTTCGGCGTAATCCTGGTCGTGCTCTCCGGCCGGTCAGAAAACTACCAGAAGGCTATCGATTTTTTCATCTACCACCATATTAAAGTTGAATTGCTAGGCTATGTCTGATCCTATTGTGTCACTCCTGCTCTCCGGTCTTGGCGAAACCCTGTTTATGACCATCACGGCCGGGTTTTTTGGGTTTATCCTGGGCCTGCCGACCGGCACTATCCTCTTTCTGACGCGCCAGGGGCAGGTTTTGGAGAACCGGACGTTCAACGGCGTGATCTCCGTATTGATCAATATTTTTCGCGCCATTCCATTCATCATCCTTATCGTGTGGATGATCCCGTTTACAAGAGCCGTAGTAGGAACTTCCATCGGCGTGAGCGCAGCATTGGTACCTTTGAGCGTAGGGGCGGCGCCATTTATCGCACGGATGGTCGAAAACAGCCTCATCGAGGTACCGGCAGGACTTATCGAAGCGGCCCGGGCCATGGGTGCCACACCGTTACAGATCGTGTACAAGGTGCTATTGCCCGAGGCGCTGCCTTCGCTGGTGAATGTTGCCACCATTACCCTGATCACCCTGGTGGGCTACTCGGCTATGGGTGGCGCGGTGGGCGCGGGTGGACTAGGGCAAATCGGCTATCAGTATGGTTACATTGGCTACGATACGGTGATCATGAACATCGTGCTTGTGCTGCTGATCGGACTGGTGTTCATCATTCAATTTTTAGGTGATCGGCTTTCGAAGCGCGTTGATCACCGGTAATCAAATTCTGTATTTAAATTAAGCACATTAATGCATATGAGTTCCGGCAAAAATCTCCTCCTGTTATTGACAATCGGCACCGCCATGCTGACCGGCTGCAACAAGCAAGCGGCCCAGGACGACAATCCAAATCACATTAAAGTAGGCATCGCCGTCGGCCCGGAATATGAGGTGGCGCAGGCCGCTCAAAAAGTCGCGAAAGAAAAGTACGGCCTCGACGTGGAGCTGATCACCTTCAACGACTATGTAGTGCCCAACGAGGCGCTAAGCCACGGCGATGTGGACGTAAATGCATTCCAGCACAAGCCCTACCTCGACGAGCAGGTGAAGCAGCGCGGCTACAAGCTCGCTATCGTGGGCAATACATTCGTTTACCCCATCGCCGGTTATTCCAAAAAGATCAAAGACCTCGATGCCCTCAAACCCGGCGACACCGTAGTAATTCCCAATGACCCCACCAACGGCGGACGTTCGCTGCTGCTGCTTCAAAAATACGGCCTGATCAAGCTCAAAGAAGGGGTTGGCCTGCTTCCCAAGGTGATCGACATCGTGGAGAATCCCAAAAACCTCAAAATCCTCGAACTGGAAGCCCCGCAACTCCCCCGCACCCTCGACGACGCCAATGTGACGCTGGCAATCATCAACAATAACTTCGCAGGCAAAGCCGGCCTGATCTCCACCCGCGACGGCCTGCTGATCGAGGACAAAGACTCCCCTTACGTGAACCTGATCGTGGCGCGGGAGGATAACAAGGGCGATGAAAAAGTAAAAAACTATGTGAAAGCCTATCAATCGAAGGAAGTGGAGGAAACTGCGGCAAAGGTATTCCAGGGCGGAGCGATCAAGGGTTGGTGATTTTCCGATCAAAAAACAGCCAAAAGTAAACTTCGTTCAAAACCGTCAATTCCGTTCTATTTTTTGAAAAACGAGCTGCCTAACATTGCATTGCCGATGTTATAAATGCCTTTTCAATGACAGAACCGCTCACCGAAACCCACACGCCCGGCTACACGCTCGGCGAAATAACCCGCTATTTTCTCAAACTGGGCACTTTCGGCTTCGGTGGGCCCGTAGCGCTGATAGGCTACATGCACCGGGATCTCGTGGAGCAGCGGCAATGGATCAGCGAGGACGAATACCGCGAAGGCCTGGCCCTGGCGCAGCTCGCCCCCGGCCCGCTCGCCGCACAGCTCGGCATTTACCTGGGCTATGTGCATTACGGCATCTGGGGTGCCACGCTCACGGGTTTGAGCTTTGTGCTGCCGTCGTTTGTGATGGTGGTGCTGCTTGGCATCGCCTACCAGCTTTATGGAGGCCTACCCTGGATGCAATCGATTTTTTACGGCGTCGGTTCGGCAGTGATTGGCATTATCGCCATGAGCTGCTATAAGCTGACGATCAAATCCGTGAGCAAACTCGAACCCGCCGCCATCCGCGAGCGCTGGCTGCTGTGGCTCTTTTTCCTACTCATGGCCGTAGTAACGGCCATCACCCAACGTGAGGAAGTGTGGCTGTTTATCCTCCTCGGGCTGGTGCATATGGTCGTGAAAACCCCACCCCGCTGGCTACGCCGCAATGCATTTGCACTATCGGCCGTCCTCCTCGCAGCTCCCGCCGCCTGGCCAGCCAGCGACGACAAGCTTCTGCAAATCGCCCTTTTCTTCACGGAAGCCGGCGCGTTCGTATTCGGCAGCGGCCTGGCTATTATCCCGTTCCTCCACGCCGGCGTCGTCAACGACCTGCATTGGCTCAACGAGCAGCAATTCCTCGATTCCGTAGCCGTAGCGATGATCACCCCCGGCCCTGTCGTGATCACGGTAGGCTTCATAGGCTACCTCGTGTCCGGCCTCCCCGGCGCCACCGTAGCTGCATTGGGCGTGTTTTTGCCGTGCTTCATTTTCACCGTCCTGCCCGCCCCCTACTTCAAGAAAATTTCCAAAAATGAACGCATCAAGGCATTTGTTGACGGCATTACCGCAGCAGTAATTGGTGCACTGGTCGGCTCCGTGGTCGTGATCGCGAGCCGGTCCATTGTGGATGTGCCCTCGGCTTTAATCGCCGCGGTTACGGTGCTGGCTCTCGTGTGCGTAAAGAAGTTGCAGGAGCCTTACGTAATTGCCGTCGCGGCGTTGGTGGGGGTTGTGTTGAAGGGTGGGTTTTGTAGCCGGATTCTCAAACCAAACGACCCCTAACCCACCGAAGCCTCCCGACGAGTTATCATTCTCCTCCGTAGTCACAAAATCCGGATCCCCGTCGCCATCGAAATCGTAACCCGGAACCAGGTCGTACTTCATTCCCTGCGGACCGCTGATCTCATTGCGCAGCCAGTCAGTCTCGAACGGAGATGTGCGATAGCGGAGGTAGTAAACGCCGGATTTGCCGTCTTTGGCACCTTCGCTGGATAACACCAGGTCTTTGCGCCCGTCGAGATCTACGTCGGCGATGGTGACTGCCTTGCCGCCGCCTACATTCGCCGGGTAATGGATGAGATGCTTCTGCCAGCGGAGGCCGTCATCGGTAAGTTTGCGGTAGAAGTGTATCTGGTCTTCTTTGGTTACAACAATGGCGTCCTGGCGACCGTCACCGTCCAGGTCGTTAAGGTCCATGAAGAGGAATTGCTGCGTACTGTCGCTGATGATTCGGTTTTGCCAGGGGCCTTCGGCATGGGTGGGGCCCGGATTTTGAAGCCATTTGATGCCGGTGGGTGCCTCTTTGCGGTCGGAGTAGACGATGTCGGGGAGGCGGTCACCGTTGATGTCGGAGACGATCACGGACATGACCCAGCTTACTTTCGCGAGCGGGAACCATTGCCAGGCGGCCAGGTCGCGCGGGTTGGCGGGGGCTTTGAGCCAGCCGATGTATGGCTGCGGGAGTTTCGCATTGTCGCGCTTGCCGGCAACAATGAGGTCGACGCCGTGCTGGCCGTCGATTTGCAAAGGCGTGGCGAACATCCATTGAAAAACGCCGTCGGTAGCGGGTATGATCTCGGTTTTCCAAAGGGTGGAATCGGTGTAGCTGCGGCCCGGAGCGGGTGCCCAATGGACCTGCACACGTCGCGTCTTGCCTTCGGAGCTGCTCACCAGGTCGAGCGAGCCGTCGGCATCCAGGTCCACGAGTACGGCGTCCTCGACGTCCGGGGCGACGCCAACCGTGACGTAGGGCCATTTTTCTTTGGATTTGGCTTTGCCGGGATTAATGTAAATCCGCACGAGGCCGCTCTGCTCCCAGCCTGTGACGATGTCAGCGAGGCCATCGCGGTTCACATCTCCGAACCGCACACCATCGGCTCCTTTCAGACTATTGTCGATCGCGTGCCGCTTCCAAACTGTCGTATTCTGGGCGTCAGCTGCGGGAATCGACAGGAGCAATAATATTGTTAAAATGGCCAGCTGTTTCGTTAACAGGCTTGTAAGGATTCGCATGGATTTGATGCTGATTTTGATACGGTTTATCTTTTCGTTGCCATCAACTATTTCTCCAACGCATTTAAATCAAACGGAATAACGGCGATTCCAGTACGTTTGGGTTCATCAGGATGGCGGGCAGATACGACAATCCACTTACTCTCCGGTGAAAACGATCTTCTTGCCGTCATGAGAAACAAATGGCATGCCGCAGCGGATCACGGCCGGATCGGTGAGTGTTTCAGACTGCCCGGATTGCAAATCGACCTTTACGATATTGCCGCCACTTTCATTACCGGGGTACCAGCTCAGGTAAAATGGGTTGCCCGTCAGGTTGCGGATCGTCTTCTAGCCGTCCGTTTAAACGGACGGTAAAAGATAGAATTGAGAAAGTTAATATGAAATGCGGGCGAAAAAGTTTCCTCATTTTTTGGACGCAGTGGTTTAAAGCAGCTCCGCAGGAAAGCCTTCTGCTTTCAACCGCTCAAAACCGCCGATGTTGTAGTACGGGTGAAAATCCGGTGTCTGGCGCGTGTCTCTGTAGGGAAAGGTCAGCTTTCTCATGACGGTGTTAAACCTACTATTTTTATAGAATTAATATACAAATATAAACCACTCCCCACTGCGCTGGTGCATTTGCAAAGCAGCAAGGCCGGAAATTCCGAAACCGTACCACAGGTTTCCGAAACTTCCAGCCTTATTCCGCTTTACGAAATGCTAGTCAAGCAGCAGTTTGTTCGTCACGATCTCCGTGTTAGGCAGCGGAAAGACGTAATTCGTCTGCGACGGGATCACCTCCGGCGCTACCAGTCCATTACCGGATTTCGCCGGGAACGAAAGCAGGTTACGCACAATGTCGTTTGAACGGAAACCTTCGCCCAGGAGCTCTATACGGCGTTCCTTGAGAATTGTGGCTACCAGTGCCTGCTGTGTGGCGGTGGATGCTGCGGGGAATTCGTAGCCGGCGTCGGAGCGGGTGCGGACGGCTTTCAGCAAGGCCGTTGCGGCAGCAAGGTCGCCGGTGCGGGCTGCTGCTTCGGCGTAGTTGAGCAGCACCTCCGAATAGCGGATAACGGGCAGGTAGTCCAGGAAGGGCGACGGTTTGGCGTACTTGGTCAGGAACTGTACGCCTGATACTGTGCGCGCAAATGTGCGCCTGAGGTCCGAAGCGCGCCATTCGGTGTCTCCCCAGATGCCGGTCGGGTTGAGATTATACTCGGAATTGGCATTGATCACGTATGGGAATGACGTCTGGCCTGTCACATTATCCAGCTCGGTCATCGGTACCGAAAGGATCGATTCGCTGCTGGTGTAATTTGTCGAGAAGATTTCCACAATGCTTTCCAGCTTGTGCTTTACGCCGGTTGAAGCGGAGAATGGCGGCGTGGCCGGTACGATCTTTTTCGCCTCTTCGATGACTTTGGCATAATTCCCGCTGTTTAAATACACCCTCGTTTTCAATGCGATAGCGGTGTTGCGATGCGCGCGGGTTGTGTTCAGCAGCGCGCTGGCATGGTTCAATGGCAGGTCGGCCTCAGCTTCGTCCAGGTCTTTGATGATCTGCGCGTACACTTCGGCGACGGTGCTGCGTTTGAGGTCGTTGTTGGCGGTAGTGGTTTCGGCTTGCAGGCGTAGCGGCAGGCCTTTGGACGCACCTTTGTCCTCGTTGTACGGTCGCGCATAGGCGGTTACGAGCGCGTAGTAGCTCAATGCACGCACGAACTTCGCTTCGGCCACATATTGCTTGCCCAGTGCCTCACCGACCACGCTAGGATGTTCGCCGACGCCTTTGATGAGGATATTCGCGTTATTAATCGTCTCATAACCAGCCGCCCAGAAGCCTGCGATGAAGTTGGAGCTCGCGTTGAGCGTGTGGTTCCATGCCTCGAATGCGGTGAATGTGTTGCTGGTGCGGTTGATAAACTCCTCGCCCCGCACTTCGGAATAAGTATAATAGTTACCCCCATAAAAGTTGCCGCCCTTGGCCGATTTGTAAATCCCGTTCACCAGCCCGAGAATACGCTCCGGCGTATCGAATGCATTGGCGCCGGTGATGGAAGTTTCAGGCACCGGGTTCAGCAGTTTGTCCGAATCGCAGGATGGCAGCAGCAATGCGAATGCAAGGGAAAAGCCCCAGCCGAGTGTTGTTCGGCCTGTTTTGTTGAATATGTTCATTGGTAAAATGCTTTTTAATTAAAAACTTACATTAACCCCCAGCGTGAACGTCCTCGCCTGCCCTACCGAGTTCTTCTCGATGCCAGGCGTGGTGTTGGAGTTGCCGTTTACCGACGATTCCGGGTCGGTACCATTGTATTTCGTGATCAAAAACAGGTTCGAACCCTGGGCGTAGATGCGCACCGGGCCAATGCCCGAGTTGCCGAATACGGATGCCGGTACGCGGTAGCCGAGCGAGAGGTTTTGCAAACGCAGGAAATCGGCCTTTTCGGCATTCGTCGACACGGGGAACGACGAGCCGCTCGAAAGCTGGTCGTTGTACACCAGGCGCGGAATGTCGGTAACATCGCCAGGCTTCTGCCAACGTTGCAGGATTTCGGTGGAGTTGTTGTAGGCGCGCTGGTCGAGCAGCGTGGCGCGGGTACCGTTCATGACGTAATTGCCGCCAGAATAGGTCAGGTTAATGGATGCGTCGAACGCGCCATATTTGAAATTATTGGAGATTCCGCCGTACCACTTCGGTAATGCATCGCCGATGAGGTAGTAATCCGCTCCCGTGATCGCCGATGCCTTGCTGCCGTCGAGGTAAGTCCAGTTGCTTTCGCCCGGGCCTACTACCTGGCTGTACTGTACTTTTTCACCCTTGGCATTGATGAAAATGCGCCGGCCATTGTCGGGATTGACACCCGCCGTTTTAGCCCCGTACAAACTACCGACCGAATGCCCGACGCGGGTCACGTTGGTAGTTTCGTAAGCTACGTGCGTCGTACCGATAATGTTGGTATTACCATCGGAAAGCGCGGTTACCTTGTTCCGTAATCTGGTAAAATTCAACGATGCATTCCACGAAAATTCTCTCGACCGCACCAGCGTGCCCGAAATGCCCAGTTCGATCCCCCGGTTGTACATCGAGCCCACGTTGCGGAGAATGGAATTGTTTGGAATACCCTTCGAAATGGCCTGGGGGGCACTGAGAATCAGGCCGTCAACATTGTTATCGAAATAGGTCACGTCCACCTGGAAACGATCATCGAACAGGCCGAGGTCGGCGCCGAAGTTGGTCTGGCGGCTCGTTTCCCAGCCGAGGTCGGAGTTACCCGCCTGCGAGATCGCCCACGTGGGGGCGCTGCCGTACAAGCCGCCGTTGTATAATTCAAGTGAACCAAATGCATTGCTGATGTTACCGTTCCCAACCCGGCCCCAGCTGGCCCGCAGTTTCACGGCGTTCAACACGGAGGCGACACCGGAATTTTTGTAAAATTCCTCTTCCGACAATGCCCAGCCTGCCGAGACACCGCCAAAATTGCCGTACTTTTTATCCAGACCCAATGCAGAGTTGCCATCCCGCCGAAAATTGACCGTCACAAAATACTTCTTGGCCAGATCATAACTCACCCGCGAGAAGTACGACAGGTAAGCGCGCTCGTCCAGTTCGTTGCCCGATGTCGTGATGGAACCCCAGTTGCCCTGGTAATTTTCGAAAAACGCGTCGGCGCCCTGTGAGCGGGAAGCGCCCCAGGCCGAGTTGTTAAACTTCTGCACGTCATACCCCGCCAGTACCGATAATGAATGCTTCCCAAACGTCGGCGTGAAAGTCAATGTATTAGTCCAGTTCCAGTTATCCCGCAATGCCGACACATTTACCGCATTGCCTTTGGTGGAATAACCGTTGCCCTGCAATGCGCTATCGAAGGTCTTCGTTTCGGTGCGCAGGCGGTCGATGGCGTAGCTTGTGCGGAATTCGAGGTTTTTCAAGAGCCGCGCGGTTGCGGCGAAACTACCGATAATGCGGTCGTTGGCCGAGGTATAATGGTTCTTATCGAGCTGCGCCACGGGGTTGCCCCAGTTGCTCACCACCTGATTCTTGCCCATCCCGATGGTATTCGGGCTCGTGGTACTGATATTGTACGAACCGTCAGGGTTATACGCAGGCACGTTGGGCGGCAACGCAGTGGCAAGCCGCGCCAGTCCTACCAGGAAAAAGTTGGAGCCAGGCAGTGAGCCGGCGTAGGGCGACGCGTTGTTGGTGGTGTTGTAAGAAACACTTCCGTTCAGTTTCAGCCAGCGGTTTATTTCCTGGTCGATGTTAAACCGGGCCGATTTCCGGTCGAATTCGTTGGCCCGCAGAAAGCCATTCTGCTTGCTGTAATTGGCAGAAAAATAATACTTGGTAGTCTGTGTACCGCCTGATACGCTCAGATTGTGATTTTGCGACACGCCTGTCCGATAAATGTAATCGTACCAGCGCGTGTCTACCGGCGTACCGTCGGGATTCAGGTTTTGGAAAAACAATGCGGAAGGCACTTTGTCATTGTTCTCGTTGCCGCCCAGGATCTTGGCATTCAAAACGGCCTCGTTCTTAATCGCAATGTACTGTTCGGCATTCAGCAGCTCCGGCAGGCGGGTGACGGTCGATACGCCGGCCCACGATTCGAGGTTGATCCTCGGCTTGCCCGTTTTACCCCTTTTGGTCGTGATCAAAAGCACGCCCGCCGCCGCACGCGAACCGTAAATGGAAGTCGAAGCGGCATCTTTCAGCACGTCGATCGACTCGATATCGGCCGGGTTAATGTCGCCCAGCGGATTATTCGGCACCGCGGTACTCGTCGACACATTGCCTGTATTAATTGGGATACCATCCACAACCACCAGCGGATAAGAACTCAGCGAAATCGAATTCACACCGCGTATACGGATCACCGGCGGGTTGTTAAGCACGCCGTTCGGCTGCGCAATGCTCACGCCGGCCGCGCGCCCCTGCAAGGCCTGGTCGAAGCTCTGCACCGGTTGCTCTTTGATGGCCTCGCCTTTCAGCCGGACAGCTGAACCCGTAAATTCCGCCTTCGATTGCGTGCCGTAACCAACCACCACGACCTCGCTCAGTTGCCGGGTGTCGGCTGCCAGCTCAATGGAAATGCCTGTCTGTCCACCGATTTCCTTTTCGATGGTCGTGTAGCCGATAAACGAAACCACCAATGTGGCATTCTC
Source organism: uncultured Dyadobacter sp. (assembly GCA_965649915.1). Taxonomy (GTDB): domain Bacteria; phylum Bacteroidota; class Bacteroidia; order Cytophagales; family Spirosomataceae; genus Dyadobacter. The sequence goes on along the minus strand of CBFGMV010000020.1, from coordinate 26,338 downwards.
CGGCGCGATAAGCTGGTACTTGCCGTCCTGATCGGTAATGGTGCCGTTGGACGAGCCTTTCACAATCACCGACACGCCTGGCAGCCCCTGGCCGGATTCTTTGTCGCGGATCACGCCTGATACCGGCTTGTCGGCCTTAGCAAAAGCAGGCGCAGTGTTCCGCGCGGCATAGACTTGCTCCGGGGTGGCGACGCCCAGCAGCAATGCAGCCAGCGCAATGCGCGCCGCATTCCCATAGCCATCTTTACGCAAATGGGGGAAGTAAGGTTTTATCATATCAAAGTGTAGGTTTGTGTAAAAACGGAGTGAAAAGCGCATGGCCGGGCAGCCCTGCGGTTTGCAGGGTGCCGGGAAATCATGCCTCGAAAATCAATTGGAGTGCCGCGTCGGTGCGCGGCGGGAGATCAATGGTCGCCGTAGCGCTTTTCGCCTGCTATCACAGCCAGCGCCAGCTTGTTTTGCTTCGGCGGCAGCGGACAGGTCGCATAAGGGGAGAATGCGCAAGGCGGGTTAATGGCCTTGTTGAAATCGAGCCAGGCCGTGCCGTCGGCCTCGACCGACGAGTACAGGAAACGGCCCGAGCCGTAGGTATCGCGCTTGTTGGTCTGGTCGGCGAAAATCAGGAAAAGGTTCTCGGGCTTACCTACGGCATCCAGGCTATATTCCTTCCCGGCGATATTGAACACCAGTTTACCCGGAGAAACCTGGTCGTCGGTGCGGCCGGTAATGTCGGTAATGCTCACCGTGCGGCCTTCGGTAGGCACAAATTGCGCCTTCACCCGCCATTTTTCCTGCACCGGGTAGCGCTCAATGCCCGTGAAGCCTTTCAGGAATTCGCTTTCCAGGTCGCGCAGGCGGATCGCATACTTTTCACCCCGCTTGATCACAAACCAGCGCAGCGGGCCGTGCTTCAGGGTTACCGGCTTGCCTACCGGGGAAATGTCGAGCTCGGTCACCGGCTGATCGCCATTGAAAATCTGCGCGTCGGGTTTCGCTTTGAGGGTAATCTTGTCTTTTTCCAAAACAATTTCACCCAGGAACGCCCGACTTTTTTCGACGGGAAAAAGAATGTCGTTCTCTTCCGCGCTGCCAAACGTATTGGTGCCTTCTTTGAGCCAGTACAAGCCCGCGAGGTTCAACCAGCCCGATTCCGCTTTCAGGCTCTCAACACGTTTTTCGTGCCATTGCCTGATCTCGTTTTCGTAAGGACCGTCGCCAATTGTAAATGCGGAAAGGAGTAAAACCGACGCCACCGTCAAAGTGTAATAAAGTTGCCTTTTCATGACAATGCTTAGTTAAATGAGTGAAGTCGCTTCCTGCCCATGCGATCGCAGGAAGCGGCGTATAATGGTGGCTGGTGCACAAATTTAATTAAACTATTTAATCTACCAATTTAGTAGTTTAATATTTTTAGTTCTAATGATGCGGCGAGAAGTATTTGCTGACCGGATGGTAAGGATGGTACAGACGGATAACTGCGGAGAAAATTAAGTTAAAATGTGGGGTTGCTTGTCCGTTTCAGGAAAAGAAGTTACTTTACCTATCGGTTTTATATATTAAATTAAATATAAACTCGGTTGACACCTTGCCGCCAACTTAGCTTCCCCACAAGCTCAGGTTACGACAGGCCAATCACTAGATCTGTAAAATTTACACACCAGTCGAAAATCAATGCATTTCTCAGAGCGATTCAATAGAACGTGGTTTGTCTGCATCTCCCTGCTGCTGTTCGGCATTCAAAACCTGCATGCCCAAGCAGTGCCCGACACGATCCCGGAAATTTTGGTATATAAAAAAATCGATACGCTAAGACTTGAGCTACGGGTGTTCAGGCCCGCAGGATTCGATCACAAGGAGAAATATCCGGCGATTATCTTCTTTTTTGGTGGCGGATGGATCAACGGCAACATTACACAATTTCAAAAATAAGCGGTTCACCTCGCTTCTCGTGGAATGGTTGCCATCCTGGCCGACTACCGGGTTCAGTCGCGTCACCACACCACCCCATTCGAAGCGGTTGAGGATGGTAAATCGGCCATTCGCTATGTGCGGACAAATGCGGCCAGCCTGGGCATTGACTCCGGCCGCATTGCAGCTGCCGGGGGTTCCGCGGGTGGGCACGTGGCCGCAGCCACCGATCTGACGAGCCTGGACGAGGCCTCAGAAAACCCCCAGATCAGCTCCCGCCCCAATGCACTGGTACTTTTTAACCCGGTGTTCAACAATGGTCCGGGTGAGTACGGCCATGAGCGCATCGGAGCACGGTATCCCGAAATCTCCCCTTTTCACAACATCCGCAAAGGTGCAGCACCTACATTGGTTATGCTCGGCACCAAGGACAAGCTCGTGTCAGTGGCCACCGCCAAGGCTTACCAGGCAAAAATGACGGAAGCCGGTAGCCGATGCGAGTTGATGCTATATCCAGACCAGCCACACGGATTTTTCAACCGGGGCGAATCGTTTACCCAGACATTGCGCGAAACCGCCATTTTTCTCCAATCCCTGGGATACATCCAGGGTGAGTTCTCAAAAGCCGCGAAAACGGAAACAGCTACTACCCCAGCATTTCATAAAAAGAAATAAACAACACAAAATCTTTCAAACGGAGCCGGAGTATCCGTAACGCGCGGGTCAGGTGATATTCTACTGCTTTGGAAGAAACATTCAAGCGGCCCGCGATTTCCTTGGGTGACAAATACTCCTGCCGACTCATCCTGAAAACGGCCTGGGCTGGTTGTGGCAGCTCATCAACCGCTTCGGCCAACCTTAGTTCGAGTTCCCGAAAATCGAGCGTCTCTTCGGTCATGTGACTTACTTCCGAGCCCCTGCTGAGGATCTCCTCATGCACGCGCTGCCGCACCTGCTGCTTGTCGATATAGTCGTATATCAGGTGACGGATCGATTTGTACAAATAAGCTTGCAGCGATGTATGGATGGTCAGCTGATCCCGTTTCAGCCAGAGTTTGGTGAACAGCTCCTGGACCATTTCTTCGGCCATCACCCGGTCGCGAATGTGATTGTAGGCAGCCGCATACAAGGGCGACCAGAACTTTTCATAAATCTTCCTGAACGCCGCCTCATTACCGGATTTCAGGCCGGCAAGTAACTCATCGTGGTCTGGCGGTGAAGCGGAAAGCTGCATGAATGGTTGAGACAGATCTCTATAAAAAAGTCTAACAATATTAAGTATTATCCTAGTGATGCCATCACCTGCGGGTTGGATTTAATTTTTTTTGAACGAATCAAAGATTTTTCTTGACGATAGTTTAGGGAGTGGTTGCTGTGGCCCGTCATACAGTAAACCAACTCAATCACATGCACCCGAAGCAACTGCACTACCTGATCCGCCGCTACCGAGAAGGCACCGCCACCCGCGAGGAACGCGAGCTCCTGGAAATGCATTGGAATCAAATGCTCGATACAGATGCCGATGATGGTCTTTCCCAATCGCAGCGGTCGGTGCAGGAGCATGATCTCTTTCAGAATATCATTGGAGCAGTTCAGCAGCACGAACCAGGCTCGTTCCGCACCGTCCGGTCGCTTGGCCGGAACCGGTGGATTATGATGGCGGCCAGCCTCGTGGGTATCCTGCTGATAGTGGGCGCTGCCAGGCTGTGGTTATTCCGCCCGGGACCGCTGGAATACCGGACTGCTTACGGCGAGCGGAAGCATATCGTGCTGCCGGAAGGTTCAGAAGTCTGGCTCAATGGTCACTCGACGTTACGCTATGCGCCCGATTCGCTGGGAAACCGCCAGGTGTGGCTCGATGGAGAGGCACAGTTTTCGGTGCGGCACACGGTCAATCACAACAAATTCGTGGTACATATGGCTAACCAGCTGAATGTGGAGGTGCTCGGTACGGTGTTCAACGTCGTAAACCGGCATGGCGACGTCAATGTGGTACTGCGGTCGGGGGCGGTGCGTGTGGTGGATCAATCGCGCGCGACCCCGGACATTGTCCTGAAACCCAATGAGATGATCAGCCGCAGCCGCGCAAGGCCGGTACTGGCCAAGGCTGCCGTGCAGGCCCGGCCCCGGCTTGGCTGGAAAGATGGCGCGATGTACCTGGAAAACAAATCGTTAGGAGAAATCTTTGACTGGATCCGGGATACGTACGGCATTACGGTCCAATGTACGCCAGCATTCAGGAATGAGACTTTCGCCGGTACGATCCCGACCGATTCTATTGATTCTTACTTCCAAATGATTGAAAAACTCTATCAGGTAAAAGTCCGGAAAGACGGCCAAACCTATGTGATAGAATAAAAATATCCACCTGCGCTTCCGTCCCCGCCAAGGTAAAAAGCAACAGGTGGCACTACGTATTTTGAAACCCTAAAATTAGTATTCCAATGAAGAAAAACTTACTGTTTTGTAGTGGCTGGCTAATTTTTAGTGCCGGGGTGCTCACGCATTCCTACGCACGTGCCCAATTAGTCGCTCATGCGCACAGGTATCCCCAGGAAATACCCGCTCAGCCCGCTAAGCCTGCCAGGATCGCATTACCGCAATTTTTGAAAAGCTTGTCGACCCGGTACGGCGTTGCCTTCAACTATAATTACAGGCAAATGAACCAGAAAACGGTAGACGCATCCATACTGGAACGTAAAACCGACAAGCTGGAAACCATCCTGACGGAAGCCCTGGCGCCACTGGACCTGATTTTTGAGCAATTCGAAAAAAAGTCATTCATGATTTACAGCCGCCCCGCCGCATCCCCGTCGCCGGGCTCGCAGGCAGTACCCGAGCGGAACCAGCCATCACCGGTACGCGCGGACGAACAGGCTCCGGTGGACAAAGTTGACCGCACTGTGCGCGGAGTGGTAAAGGATGAAAAGGGTGAAGGGCTCCCCGGGGTAAGTGTGGTCGTCAAGGGTACCCAGCGCGGGACCAGCACCAATATCGATGGAACTTACGAGCTGGCGATACCTGACGGCTCGGCAACGCTGATTTTCAGCTTTGTCGGATACGTACCCCAGGAGAAGCGCATTGAAAATGAAAGCGTGGTAGAGATTACCTTGCAAACGGATACCAAGGCATTGGAAGAAGTTGTTGTGGTCGGTTATGGCACGCAGAAACGTGCCGATGTTACGGCCGCCATTTCGTCGGTGCCCATGGACGAGCTGCGCGATATGCCGGTCTCGAACGTAGCAACGGCATTGCAGGGAAAGATACCTGGCGTGGTAGTACAGCAAAACAGCGGCTCGCCCGGCGCGACTCCGTCGATCAAGGTGCGGGGGTTCGGATCGATCAGTGCAGGTAACGCGCCGCTGATCGTGATCGACGGTAACATTGTAAATGCCAGCATTTTCGCGAACCTTAACCCAAATGACATCGAAAGTATGGATGTGTTGAAAGACGCATCTTCTACGGCCATTTATGGTTCCAAAGGTTCAAATGGCGTTATCCTTGTTACTACAAAGCAAGGCAAAAGCGGAAAGCCCAGCGTGAACCTCGATGTGTTTACCGGTTTCCAGCAGGTCAGTAAAAAGCTCGACCTGATCAATTCGCAGCAGTTTGCCGAGTTCGGAAAAGATGCTTCCAATAATGCCTATCTCGATAATGTACCCGGTGCCAAGATCAGTGATCCCAACAGCGCGCGCCCGACGGACTATCTGCGCTACCGCTACCCGAGGGGCGAGGTGTTCGACTGGTTCAATTTCGACGACCCGGCCAAAGTAGCAGCGCTTCCTTATACTGATTACCAGGACGAAATATTCCGCACGGGCAAAATGAGCAGCTACCAGCTTTCGGCCTCCGGTGGCTCCGACAAGGCAAGATATAGCATCAGCGGCGGCTATCTTACGCAGGATGGTGTGATCCGGCGGTCGGCCATGGACAGGTACACCATTCGCGCCAACGTGGAAGTGAATGTGCTGCCCACATTAAAGATCGGTTTGAACATCAACCCTTCTTACCGGGTCCAGCAGGAAGTGCGCGACGCCGGGCACTGGGCTGATAATGCGGTGATTAACGCGGCGCTGTCGGTGATGCCGATGATACCGATTTACGCTGCTGACGGGTCGTATACCTCACAAACCGCATTTGCAGCGCCTTACAACTATCCGGGCATCACCAACCCGGTAGCCAACATTACCGAGTACAACAGCCAATTCATTACTACGAACCTTCTTGGAAATACTTACGCGGAACTCAAACTTTTCAAGGATTTCACGTATCGCGTGACCGGAAACGTCAATTTCACCGGCAACCGCCGCAATGCGTACCGCACTTCCCGAATGCCTTTGAACCAGATTTTGCCGCCTTCCGTCTCGACGGGTACCGCATTCTCCGACCAGGGGTTGAGCTGGCTGTTTAACCAGACGCTCAATTACAGCAAGTCACTCAACGAAATGCACAATTTCGACGTGCTGATTGGAATGGAATCGACCAAATTCCACTATCAGGACAGCCAGGGAACCGGCAGCTCCTACCCGAATGACGTGGTAGAAACTTTGAACGGAAGCGCCAGCGGTAGCACCACCACGGCGGTTTCCCAACGGCTTGAAAATGCCTCTGCTTCTTATTTTGCGCGGGCCAACTATAATTACAAAGGAAAGTACCTGGTAAATGTGTCCGTGCGCCGCGATGGTTCTTCCATTTTCGGGTCGGAAAACCGGTGGGGTACATTCCCGGCGGGGTCGCTGGGATGGCGGATCAGTGAAGAGAATTTTGTAAAAAGTATCCGGGCCATTTCGGAGGCAAAACTGCGTGTGAGCTATGGTTTGGCGGGGAATAATGCATTTACAAACAACTATCCCTATGTGGCTACGCTGAGGTCGGACAATTACGCCTTCAACAATAACCTGGTCAACGGACTGGCGCCATCCTCGCTGGCCAATCCGCAGCTGGGCTGGGAGCGCAGCCAGCAGCTGGACGCGGGCATTGATGTGGGATTGTTCGGCAACCGTGTTTTCCTGATTGTAGACTATTACAAACGCATTACCAGGGACCTGCTGCTATCTGTGAATGTACCTACACTGACCGGCTTTGGTACAGCAGTGAAGAATATTGGTAAAATGGAAAACAAAGGCTGGGAATTTGCATTGAACACCCGCAACCTCACCAAAGCATTCGTCTGGAACACCAGCCTGAACCTTTCATTGAACCGCAATAAAGTACTGGCACTCGGTCCCACAGGCGACCCGATCCGCAGCGCGAGCGGCGTAGGCGAAACCAACATTACCCAAATCGGTTCACCGATCGGAAGCTTCTTTGGTTTCAAACAAATCGGGGTATTCAAAGACAAGGCGGATGTGGACAGCCATCCGCACGATCCAACTACACGGCCGGGAGATGTGAAATATGAAGACATCAACAAAGACGGCAAGATCGATGCCAACGACCGGACGATCATCGGGAACAACCAGCCCGACTTCATTTACGGAATGACCAACACATTCACTTACAAAGGTTTTGATTTGAGCATTGCGATCCAGGGCTCGCAGGGTGGTGAAATCCTGAACCTGAGCCGTCGCTTTTTTGAAAACCTGGAAGGAAATGCCAACCAGCTGAGTACGGTACTGAACAGATGGCGGTCACCTGAAAATCCCGGCGACGGCGTAACACCCCGTGCCAATGCCCGGACAACCGGTAACAACAATGCAATTTCGACGCGCTGGGTGGAAGATGGCTCTTATCTGCGCATTCAAAACGTGAGCCTTGGTTACCAGCTGCCCGCTGCGTGGATCAGCAAGGCCAGATTGCAGCAGGTACGCATTTACGCTTCTGCACAAAACCTTTTCACATTTACCAAATACCTCAACTATAATCCCGAGGTAAGTAACTATGAATCGGCCACCATTGCCACCACCGGCACACCGCTTCCCGGACCGCTGGCCGCCGGAGTTGACTATGGTTCGTATCCTTTGGCAAGAACTTTCACGGTAGGTATCAACCTTGGCTTCTGATCGTCATAAAACAGTCCGAGCGATCGGCATTTTTTCAAAACATTGAACACAATGAAAATAGCGAGATCATACATTTTCCTGGCCGCCACTGCCCTGCTCAGCGCATGCAGCGACGATTTCCTGGACTTGCGGCCCATTTCGACCGCGACGAGCGACAATTTTTACAAAACCGCAGACGATTTCAAAAACGCGCTCAATGGCGGGTATGCTGCCTTGCAGGCGGGAGGATTAGCTGGAAACAGCTACATTTTCGGCGAAATCGCTTCGGATAATACGGTGGCTGTTGCCTCCGGATCGGTGACCGACCAGGACGAATTCGACCGGTTTTACATTCGTACTACCAATCCATTTATCTCCGGTCGCTGGAACGACGGTTATAATGCGATCGCCCGCTATAATACCATTCTGGACAGGATCGGGGGTGTGACGATGGACGAAGCTTTGAAGAACAGGTACATGGCCGAGACTAAGTTTTTGCGTGCGGTAGTGTATTTCACATTGGTACAAACTTACGGCGACCTTCCGCTGGTCCTGAAACCGATTGCCAACCCCGACGAAGGTTACTCATTTGGCCGTACCCCGAAAGCGGAGGTCTATGCGCAGATTGAGAAAGACCTGACCGAGGCGGAAAGTGTACTGCCGGTCTCCTACCCCGCCGCCGACAATGGCCGGGCTACCAAGGGCGCTGCACGCTCCTGTTTGGGCAAAGTGTATCTGACACAAAAAAAATATGCGCCCGCAGCAGCAAAGCTGAAAGAAGTGATTGACCAGGGTACTTACGCACTGCTGCCTTCTTACGCGGATGTTTTCAAGGTGTCGAACAAAAACAACAAGGAGTCCATATTCGATGTGCAGTACAAATCGGGTGGTGCAGGCGAAGGAAACTCCTGGCCGAATTCCTTTGCTCCGCAAAATTCGGGTAATGCGGTGATTGCATTTGGTGGCGATGGGAACAATCAGCCTACACTGGACATTATCAATGCTTACGAAACCGGCGATCTCCGCAAGGATGTTTCCGTGGCGACATCTTACGTCAATGCAGGGGGCCAGACGATCCCCGACCGGTTTATCAAAAAGTACTACGATGTGCCGGTTGCCAAAAACGACAATGGCAACAACATCCCGCTGATACGTTACTCCGACGTATTGTTGATGTATGCCGAAGCACTGAATGAAACAGCATACCAGGCCAGTGGCGAAGCATTTACCTCCCTGAATATGGTACGTACCCGGGCCGGGCTTCCCAACAAAACTGCCGCCAATACGGCCAGCCAGCAGGCATTTCGGTTGGCCATCGAGCAGGAAAGACGTGTGGAACTGGCATTCGAAGGTCACCGTTGGTTCGACCTCGTCCGGACAGGCCGCGCGATACCGGTGCTGAACAGTAAAAAAGAGCAGATCAGGCTGGTAAATGAGTTGACCGAAAACAACCTCGTTTTTCCGATCCCGCAGAGTCAGATCGACATTAACCGTGATAAAATTCAGCAAAATCCGGGTTACTGACTTTTTACAACCTGAGTTGATAAACATAACAATTTCAGTTGCACGCATTCCAGGGAGTAAACCAAGAAGCGCCGGATTCGGAAATCCGGCGCTTCTTGGTGATTGAGCAGGAACATAATAATTATCAATTCACACCCACAACTGTCGGAGTTCTGATTCCCGCTTTTATTTCTCCACTCACATACATCCATTTCCCATTGTACAAAACAACCGGTAGGGTAACCCGCGAGGGAAAGCCGGTTTGTTCGCCGATGTACTCCCAGCTATCGATCTCAGGGTAATAATATAGTAAGCTTCGGGTAATGCCCGGGTGCGTGGCGGCGTCCTTGTATTGGGCGGTAACGGCATCTACCCCGCCCCAAAAAAAGAGCTTGTCGTTTAACACAGGCAGTGTGCTGCCACCAGCTGACGCGCCTCTCGGCATTGCAACGAGTTTTTCCCAGTGCGCCGACCATCCCGTCGACTTTTTATTCAATGTCAACTTATAGCTGTCCGATAATATAGATCTGAACGTTTTGCCCTTAGCGTTTACGCCGGTCGTTTCTCCACCGAACATATAACCCTGTCCCCGGTAAAATGCGCAAACCGGAAAGATCCTCTCGGGGCCAGGCCATGCCTCCAACTCGTGCCAGCCTGACGATACATCACTGAGATCGAGGCCGTAACATCTTTTCGAAGCGACCGCAGCCGGCGAATCATTGCCTCCAAAAACGACAATCATATTTTCAAGAAGCCCTCCTCCCATGTTGGCTAACGGAACCGGCAGATCGGGGTAATCAGACTGCCGAATCCTTTCGCCATCCCATTCGTAGCCCTTCACAAGGCTGCTATGCCCTTGGTCGTTACTTCCTCCAACAACAATTACCTTATCCTTGTAAGAGACGGAAATGCCATAGGCAGCCGGCGCTATCAGCTTTTCTGACGCTTTTACCCACTTTGTTCCATGCTGTAAAACATAGATATCACTATACCATTTCTTTTTGCCTCCCTCCCACGGACGCTTCCCGGGGAAATTGGCACCTCCCATAGCAATAAGTGTGTTATGGCTCACACCCGCAAACATCCCTGCAAAGCCCTGCTCATCCGGCAGATCGGGAAATACACTCCAATTTACCGCATTCTGTGCGGTAACATGCTCTGTGACAACCATCATAGCGAATAGAAGACTCCAAAATTTAAAAAAACACCTCATACCAAACCTGTTGTTTAGGGAAAATTGACGGTCAGCTCGACGACGGCACCCGGCCCGGGCTCCTGATAGCCCCCTGTAACCAGGAGGGTTTTGAGCCGCGGCTTATCCGAAATAAAAGCAAGGTTGCTTGTCAGGGGGATTGAAGTTTCCAGGCTTAACAAGAGAATTCCAGCCGGAGAAATGACCTGGACCGTCCCCATCCCATAATGTGCCACCCACAATCGTCCTTCTTTATCTATGGCCAGGCCATCGGGCATATTATATGTTGTTTTACCGGACCCGTGTGCAGGCAGCTCCGTAAAAACTTCCACACTACGCTTGACTTTTCCCGGACCCGCCAATTCAATGCGTAGAATGCGGTTGCGGAAGCTCTCTGCAACAAACAAATGCTTTTCATCCACAGAAAGGGCAATACCGTTGGCATAATCTATCCGATCCGCCAGCAGGCATTCGTGGCCGTCGTGGCTTTTGAAGAATATCTTGCCTTCATTTTGGATAGAATCTGTGAAGTACAAATTACCCATTGAATCAAGAACAAGATCATTGGGCGTGCTGACCTGCACGCCGGCGCACATCCCTTGCACGAGATTTCCGATGAACTTTCCGGAAGGACTATACCGGGTGATCGAGGCAGATGCACTATCACAAAACCAATGCTCACCATTCGGAAGAATGATCTGTCCGTTCGGACAGGTGCCTCTGGCCCATTGCCCGTAGTTTCCGTTTTGATCGATCGTCCCAATGCCCCCAGCTGACAGCGTTGTAAAGTAGAGCATTCCGCTTTTACTCACTGCCGGACCCTCTGTGTAGGCTGGCAGGTCCAGAATTTTCCTGGTTGAATAAGTACCCACTATTGGAAGGATTCAAATGGAAACATGGGTTTCCGTCTGTTATGATAGGTGAATGCGGTCATATCTGCCTGGGTTACACCAGGGGTATCGACCTGGACAATGGACGGGCACACGTCCTGATAAGCTGCAATGGGTGCATTCACCCCCTTCGCAACAATCGCTGAGAAAGTCTGGGGATCAAGGCCAAATCCTGTGAGCTGTCCCAAACTATACGGCGGTGTTCTTCTCGTTGTCAGCATGATCGTGTTTCTTTTCAGCGACCTTACAATCGCTGTCGGCCCCATATCGTATCCGGCAAAGCCCCCGTGCTTAGGCGTTGGCTCCGTGAACTTCCCATCCACCAGCTGTAACAGTTCGACCTGCGACCGCCAGGTTTTATCAACCCCCATTACATCAAGTTCAAACACATCACCCACGTTGTAGTTGGTCGACTGTACAACCGCATTTGCATCATAAATACAAATGAACGCCCCCTCGATTCCCGCATCTTCAAGTGCTTCAAGCAGGTATGTGCTGTTCCCGGGTGCCCCACCGCCTACATTATCTCCCATATCAAGCAGTAAAACAGGCTTCGGCAAACTCATAAGACCGGACATGACAGTTTCGACAGAAGTTTTACCACCGTTGAAACGCGCTTTTCTTGCAAGAATAAATTTTGTCAGGTCTTGTGCGCATTGGTTGTTTCTGGCTGCTGCATTTTCATTGGATAGTGCATCGCCGACGATCAGAAAAGCAGAACCCATTTCGGCGACATCTGCATATGGAAAACCCAACAGCACACTGATCGACAGCAGCTTATTATCTATCTTAACCTGATCCGCATAGGCATATAAACTTTTGCAAGGTTCATAGGAAGTACATTGCTGCTCGATGCTGATCGCCATCGGCAGCTGTACCAATTGCTGCACGGGGGCTATGTTGCCTCTTAGTGTCTCCACCATCCAGCCTGCGGCCTTGCGCCCGGTTTCCCTCTGGTCGATATGCGGATTTGTCGCGTAGGCGACGAGGGCATTGGTGGCGGTCACCATCGCCTGGCTCAGGTTCGTGTGCGGGTCGAGGGTGCCGATGATCGGGACCAGGTGCCCCAATTTTTCGCGCAAAAGGCCAAGCCAATGCCCATCCATATCCGGATAACCCGCTGCTACACCCGCGCCATGCGGGACCACGATGCATCCGTCGACAGGCCCCGCCTCATCGAGCGCCTCCGTCATGACGTGCAGCATATGCGCGTAACAGTCCTTTTCGATAAGCCCGCCAGGTGTTGCTCCTGCATAAAATACAGGTACAAGGTGCATATCAGCCTGACTGTCGATTACCTCTATGACACCGCTGATTTCATGATTCCCTCCTTCAAATGCGGCCCGTATTGCCTCGCCGTGCAGCCAATAACCGCTTTCGAAATCTTGTAATATAGTAGGAAGATCTATAAAAGTGTTTGTTTCATGGTAAATCCCCAGTAGAGCAACCCGTTTGACATTCATAGGCTTAGCTAGCATAAAAAACTACTTCTTCTGACCATCTGTTAAATCACCCATTCTTATTTTCCCAGGTAAACCACCACGTCGACCTCGAATTTGAGGATGTCGCCCAGGCAACCGATCAAAGTTGTTCTGGCCGGAAAGGGCTCTTTGAAATATTCCCTGTAAATGGTGTTGAACTCCACCAGATCTTCCTGCCTGGATACATAATTACGAACCTGAACGGCATCGTCCAGACTCGCACCGGCTGCCTCAACGATTTTTTTAAGGTTGTCGAAGGAACGCCGGCATTCGCCGGCAAATGTGTCGGTAACAATTTTGCCCGCCTCATCGACGGAAGCCTGACCTGAAACAAAAAGATAATCGCCCGCAATGATCCCCGGCGAAAAAGGCAAATGACTTTTTGGAAGGTTATCCCCTGTAACTACTGATTTCAAACTCATAATACGCCGTACTTTAAATATGCATCTGTTGCTTTCATTCCATTCTTAATGGCATCCCGGGTGACATTTTCAGCCGAAACTTTTGCCAGTGCCGCTTCAACGACCTGCTGTTCAATATGCTGCGGCACTACCACGATTCCATCTTCATCCGCCATCACCAGATCACCGGGAGCAAACCTGACGCCGTCGATTTCCACGATCACGTCCACATCGATCACCCGTTGGCGGTTCTGGCTATCGTAGGGATTTTTGCCCGTTGCAAAAACCGGGAACTGCATTTCGCGCATCTTATCGATATCCCGCACACATCCGTGCACAATCACGCCAATGCAACCGCTATTTCTGGCAGCCGTTGATAAAAGTTCACCCCAGATACCCGAACGGTTGGAACCTGCCGCGGCAGCGATCAGAATATCGTCCGGCTGGCAGGAGTCCACTGCCTGTAATTCCAGTTCGTACGGATTCTGATCCACATCGTACATATCCGCCCAAAGGGTGGTTTTACAGCGACCCATTATCTTATTGATACCCGTGTAGGCATGAAAGGCTGTTCTCGTAGCCTGCTGTTTGTAGCCAAGCTGGTCGAGTACATCGGACAGCACCGCCACGTATAGTTTTTCTTTTAGTTCTTTAAAATCCATAATCGTTATTGATTTGTTTTTACCTGCACTTCCTTCTCTATTTTGATGTACGACAAAACCACTGTGCACAGGAGCATAAGTACCGATGCCCCTTTGAACATGAGCGACAAATCTACCTGCGCGTCCCGCAGCCAGCCACCGGCATAAATACCCAGCCCGCCTACAATGCAGCTGAAAAGATTGAGAATGCCGTAAGCGGTCGCGCGGTAACGTTCGTCTACGATCATACTCAGGATAGGCATCATGTTGGCATCTGAAAATGTCCGTGTCAATGCGAACAGCATAAAGCACGCGATCGCAACAGATAATAATGCGGTGTTGCTGGCAATGAAAATGGCCGGCGCCCCGATAAGCAAGCCGCAAAGCGGTACCAGTATGCGGGCCCGCGGGTTACGCCGCGACCAGCGGTCCGCCAGATATCCGCCCAATAATACACCTACCAATGACGCGGCATGAAAATACCCTGTCGAGTAAAGCCCTGCTACGGTTTGAGAAAGTGAAAAATGCTCCTTAAAATAAGTCGGAAGCCACCCCACCACTACCCACCCCACGATGCTGATCATTGACCAATACAAAATGGCGAGAACATAAGATTTCTTCGCAAAAAGACTGCGTACGGCACTTGCAAGATTGATTTGCGGACCAGCCGCCGCCGTTACGCCGGCCGTTTTTACGCTTTTAACAGGGTCTTTTAATACAACTGCCAGCACCACGGAATAGATAATCCCAAATGCCCCAAAGATCGTAAAGGCGAAATTCCAGGAATGATTTTCGGCCAGCCAGCCCCCAACGAACCCGAGACTTTGTCCAACCATAATGCCCGCCATGTGAATACCGGTTGCCAGCGATTTGGTTTTTTCCGGATGATAGTCCATGATCAGAGCGAGGGCGGCGGGAATATAACATGCTTCACTTACGCCCATCAACGCTCGCGTAAGGAGCATTCCCTCAAAACTGGTCGCCTGGGAGGTCAGCCACGTCACGACCGACCATACGAACAGGCTGCCGATAATGACCTTACTTCTATTGAAGCGGTCGGCCAGAAAACCTGCCGCAGGACTCAGCAACCCGTAAATCCACAAAAAAACCGAGGTAAGCAAACCAAACTGGGTGTCGGACATGGGAATAGCGTCAACGATCGAATTACGCATCGTTGTAATCATCATTCTGTCCAGGTAATTAAGGCACCCGACAAAACAAAGCAATGCTACAACCGTCCAGGCATATGCCGATGGTTTGCTTTCCACGGGTTTCTCTGCTTCCATATTTATCGCGTTCAGTTCATGAAATGTTCCTAATGGTCTTCA
Organism: uncultured Dyadobacter sp.; assembly: GCA_965649915.1. Taxonomy (GTDB): domain Bacteria; phylum Bacteroidota; class Bacteroidia; order Cytophagales; family Spirosomataceae; genus Dyadobacter. Next base: position 11,013 of record CBFGMV010000020.1, on the reverse strand, counting down.
AAGCAAATCAGTATGCGGGAGCTACCGTGCTTGCCGGCACATAAAACCGGTCGACATCGTCCATCATATCAATAATCTGCCGATCCGTCCAGGGAAGCTTGTGGGTCATCAGCGGCCTTTTAGCTTCGCCAATGCTGATATTGTGGCGCAGTTGCATTGACCTGTTAAAAAACGACCAGGCATAGGGCAATATCTTTTCGATGAATTGCTGGAATGTCAGCATAAAATCGACGGCCATCTGCGTTTCACCGGCCAAAAACCGCTGACGGATTTGCTTACAGGTAGGACCGAACATATTGTAGGTAGTCCCGATCGCCCCCACTGTGCCGCACAATGCGGCCTGGCAGATCAGCTCGTCGGCCCCGCTGAATAGCTTCCATTTATCCCCAACCTTGTTTCTGATAGAGCTGATTTCAAGCATTTTGTCTGTTGTCAACTTCATTCCCTGCACCTGTGGCAGCGTCAGCAGGTTATCAATCATTTCCCTGCTCGCCGCACTGCCTATCTGATAGGGAAAAAAGGGGAGTTTGGTCGATTCTGCGATCAGTTTATAATGTTCAAAGGCCATTGTCGGATTACTTCCGTAGTAGATAGGCCCTACCGACGATACGCCGGCCGCGCCTGCTTCTTCGGCATGCCTGGCCAGACGAATCGACTCATCTGTACTCATTGCACCTACCTGAACCATCACCGGCAGCCGGTTATTGACGATCTCAATGGCTGCGCTGGCGATTTCCTTCCGTTGTTCTTCACTGAACAAGAAACCCTGGCCAGTGGAGCCCAGTAAATAGATCCCATCCAACTCCTGAGCGATCATCAACTCCAGAAGCTTTTCCAGTTCCCCAACATTCAATGTTCCGTTGGGATTGACGGGCGTAAAAAGTGCCGGCCAAACGCCGCTAAAAATACTCGTGCTGCTCTTCATACCTTGATTAATTGTAATTATAAAAATTTTGAAATGCTTTCTATCGCTGTTGCTTCATCCAGGGGAGCGACCGCGGGTAATGAAAAGGTATTTTCGACTGAGAACATATCTTTAAAGCCGCTTCCCGTGATCAGGCACACAACATGGTCGTGATGGTCTGATTGCTTCTTATCGAGGGCCGATTTCAGTCCGGCCAAAGCCACCGCACCGGCAGGTTCACAAAAGATCCCCTCCTGCCGTGCTAATTGTTTCTGCCAGGCGAAAACTTCTTCATCTGCAACCACATACCCGTTTCCTTCGAGCAGCCGGACGTTCCCGATGACCTCGTCCCCATCGAGCACATTCGCTACCTGAAGCCCGCTTACGGTAGTTGTGGAATATTGAATGGCAGTGGCCTGGGCATCGGGCCGCCCTATGGCGGAGGCGATCGTATCATTTCCCTTTGGCTGCACACAGCTTACTTTTGCTGCATAGGGCGCTTCACCGTGGAGCAGGCCTTTGGTAATTGCGAGTGTAAGCCCTCCCCCGCCAGCCGGAGAAAAGATATGGCAATTTGCATGGCCCAATTCTTCGGCGATTTCGTAACTGATCGTCTGCACCCCCTGCATTGCCGACGGACAATACCGGTATGCGCTGATCGGCAATGGAATTTCCAGGGCCATGCTCCATGTTTCCAGCTGATCGAAAATGCGGGCGGTCACCTCGGGATCTTTCCCAAAGCCTTTCACCATCCATATATGCGCGCCGTAAAGCTGCATCTGTTTTACCTTAGGTAACGGTGCTCCGTCCACGACAACGATGATGCAGGTGATCCCCGCAGCGGCACAATAGGCAGCTAATGCAGCGCCGGTATTGCCACTCGAAGTTGCGATACAAACTTTCTGCCGCTTTGCAATCATTTCGCTTACCAACACAGCGGCGAAACGGTCTTTATAGGAGCCGGTCGGGTTCAGGTTTTCGAGCTTGAAAAACAGGTTTTCAATGCCTAGCGCTTTACCAATCGATCTGGACCTGACTAATGGGGTTTGCCCTTCGCCGAGCGAAATGCGGTCTGCTTCGGGTACCGGTGGCAGGTACCGCTCGTATTTCCAGATTGTGTTCAAAATTCGTTTGGAAATTGTAGTTTCTTAATTGCGTATGGAGTGAAATTTGGCTTGAAACCGCCATCGATCACCAGCGATGTCCCTGTGATATAGGAGGCAGATTCCGAACTGAGCCAGAAAATAGCCTCCGCCACTTCTCCGGGCCGCCCGCCGCGGTTCAATGGAGTGAATCCGGTGAGCTCGTCGATCATGCGCTTGCTGATGTTTTCCCCGTCGGTTGCCTGATAGTCATTGCTAAGCGGTGTGTCAATGTATCCCGGACAAACGCATACTGCGCGTATACCGCTTCGTCCATAAGTCACGGCCAGTTCTTTGGTAAGACTTTCCAAACCTCCCTTGGCAGCAACGTAAGCAGAACTGACGCCGGAAGGCCGCCCGGACATGACGCTGGATACATTAATGAGCACACCACCATTCCCGTTTCGCTCCATCAGTTCGGCCGCCCATTTGCTAAGAAAAGCAGGGGCTGTGAGGCAAATCCTAAGTGTTCTCTCCCAATCTTCCAGGGCCATACTCCGCATACTCTCCAGCGTACGCCAGGCAGCATTATTTACAACTACATCGACGCGTCCCCATGCATCGTCAGTGCGAGCGACGCAACTTTTGAGATAATCAAAATCGGACAAATCGCCGGCGAGCACCAGCGTTTCGGCCCCGTGTTGCTGTTGAAGCGAAATTGAAACCGCTTGCAAAGCTGCCGCATTGATGTCCGACAATGCAACGGCATAGCCTTCCCGGGCGAACTTCACTGCAGTTTCCCTGCCGATACCACCAGCTGCGCCGGTTATGAGCACTACTTTTCTTTTATCCATAAATCACCATTTTTCCAGTTTCGCAAACAGGCAAAATCCCTCCCAGCGAATCTCCTTTTCTAACTTTAACCAGATCCCGGATCAGGAATGCCAGGCCGTCCATGTCCGCATATACTGGCGTATGATTTCCGGAAATCGGGTCGATTACGTTGCCCCATTTCTGCCCCTTCATCACCAAATCATTAATGCAGACATTCTTTTCAAAAATGCCGTCGGCAGGTGAAGGCATTTTCCCCTGAAGAAACCCGCCATCCGGGCGCTGATCCTCCACCCAGTACCTGCTGGCAAAAGGCAAAGTTTCCGGTGCTAAGCCGATCATTTCCAGACTTTTCAGAAGGTTAAGAAACCCGCTTTTGTAGGCTGCCACGACGTGCGGGCGTATACCCGAGCCTCCACCATATTCCAGGTATATCGCGGGGACATTCGCGTCGCGGGCTATGGACAGGGTTCTTCCCTGCGGGCCGGGCTCTGTTCCCCACATAATAGGCAGATTGAACGCCTTTGCCATATTTCGCTGCTTTTCCAGGACCTCCGGAGATGGGTGCAGCATGTACCCGGCCAGCGGCGAGATATCGTACATCAGGCCGCCCGTATGCATATCCACCAGATAATCGGCGCTTTCAATGAGCTTGCTGATGTAATGGGCGGTCTGTTCTGTTATGCTACCGTCCGGCTTGCCGGGGAATGTACGCGCCAGGTCAAGGCCGTCTGCACCGCAACGGGCCTGGCATACATAAGCGCTATGATTAGCGACAGGCACCACAACCACCTCCCCTGCCGACAACTGCCCTGCAAGTTCTTTGATCACCGCACTTGCCGCCAGCATCGGTTCATGCTCATCGCCATGAACGCCGGCAATCAGTAAAACCCGCGGACCGGGGTGTGGGCCGGATAGTTTTTGATAGTTTATAAATTCTCCTGTTACACTCATTGATATAATGCGCTGTAATGATAGCCTGTAATCATGTTTTGCCTCCGAATCGGGCCTAATGCTGGTAAAGCCTTTTCTGGCTGAGCCTGGTTACATTAAGAACCGACAAGTGCGTTTTTTTGCTCTGGCTGCCAGCGCAGTATCCCAGCAGGACATCGCCGGTCGTAAAATGGATTGCCGTGTAACAGAACCATCCGTCGGGATCTGTTTCGATGTCCTTGATATTGATCCACGTTTTTCCTTCGTCCTTCGAAATCGCCAAAGTCAAGGGCGTCCTTTTACCGCCATGCCAGCCAGATTCCCTGATTTTGTTATTATTCCAAACCATCAGCAGATCACCGGAAGCCGGAATCCGGGCAATGGAAGCAGGCGAAACCGGAGAATGGATCGTACTCGGCTCAATGTGGCTCCAAGTCTGCCCCCGGTCTCGGGAATAAGAAAGCATTTGAAACCCCCCGCTTGCCCGGATGAACATCATAATCCTTCCGTCCCTGAGCTCGATCACGCCGGGTTCCTGCGTCACGATGGAAGTAGTGTCCGGAATGGGTTGGCCCGACTTCCAGCTGATCCCGTTATCGTCTGAATAGTAGCTGAACAACGCACCTTTATTTTCCCATTTTGTTTCCGGCGTACGGTGGCGGGCAACGGCCATCAACAGCCTGCCGCCGGCAAGCTGGATCACCCGGTTATTGTTTAATACGAAGTACCCCTTTCTGTCGGAGATACAGGCAGTGGGCTGGGACCAGGTGCGGGCTTCATCCGTCGAGAACCTCACCATCGGGATACAATCCGTTTCCGCGTTCTTTCTCAGGTAAAACAGGGCGATTGTGCCGTTCTGCATTCTCAAAAAAGACACTGACATGATGTTCATATCTCCTTCGCGTTCCAAAATAACCTCGTCCCTGGCCGACCAGGTTTTGCCGCCGTCAGACGAATACCTACCGGCAAGAAACGCCGGAGCATGGTCATCGGTCGATTCCCCGGTGTAATGGGTATATACAAACAGGATCCTGCCATCCCTGAGCGTGATGAAATCGCCTTCGCTATTCCTCGGATTATTGGTTGCCGGGTTGAGTTGAAGGGCCAGCTCCGGCCGCAGGGATTTGGCGGGTTTCTGACCTAAGCTTTGGTCGGGCATGCAGATCGTGACAAGCATGCATATGCCTAATTGAAATATGCTTTTCATGGGAATATGATTTGGGTGATGATTATCCGGCGGTCGAAGTCACTTTATGCGAGCGAAATCTTCCTCTAACAATTTCATTTTCAAACCACCCTGCATGGTGGTGATCCATAATTCACCGGGTTTTGCCTCAAAAGCGAATGGATAGGCAATCCACGACTTGACCCTGTCGACGTTTTGTACTTTGTACGATTTGGCGATCACCTGCGGCGCACTCCATGTTTTCCCGTCGTTCTCCGAAAATGCAATGGAAAGCTCCTCCCTGTGATTGCTGGCGGCTATTTCAGAAAACTGGCCATCGCCGCCCCGGAACGGATAGGTATTCTTACCGAAAGGAAAGCGCCTGTTCCATAGCAGCACCAACCGTCCGCTTTCCATTCTTTTCAGCAGCCCCGGAGCCGAGCTGGCATCGATGGTTGTCGTCCGGATATCTTTCCAGGTAAGTCCCTCATCGTCCGAAAAAGCTTCCCAGAATGTGCCCCAATTGGTTCTCATCAACTGCCATATCCTGCCGTCTCTGAGCTGGGCGATTGTCGATTCCGTTACGCCGCTGTGATCACCCCGGCCTCCCAGATCAATGATGTTCGACCTGGTCCAGTCCTGACCGTCGTTAAAAGAAGTGTAGGTAAGTACGGTATGGTGGCAAGGGTTATGGCGCATCATCATGGAGGTAAAAACGACATTGCCATTCTGTGTCTCGATGATCGTCCTCACGGCCCCGGTCCAGGTATTATGAAGCTTTTTTACGTCCTGCCAGGTTTTGCCGCCATCCAAACTTCGCGCAACATAAGTCGGCAGAATCGCCTCGGGGAAATCAGAAATCTCCTTCTGCCATTGCAGCTTGGTCGCTTCCTTCATATTCATAAAGGCCAGGATCACTACACCGGTTTTTGTTTGAAGCAAAACGCGTTCCCCCGAAATTTTAAACGCCTCCGGCTTGCTAAAAATCTGATATTCCTGCCACGTCTTGCCTTCATCACGGCTCACGAGGCTTTTTGTCTCATTCACCGTAAGGATATCTCCGTCTTGCAGGCGGATAAAGGGTCCGGTCTGGTCAAGGCTTTTCAGTTCCTGTGTATTTTTAGGTATCCACAAATCGTTCGAGGTAATGTTTCCTGTTTTGGCATCGAAAACAACATTCTCCTGCGCCAGAACAAGCGAAACATTGACTGCGAATGCGATCGCCCCCGTTAGCATTTTCTTTATATTCATTCTTTCAGATTGTTTGATTATTCAATTCCGGTACGCTTCGGGCATTTCACTAATTGTACCCGGGATTTTGCTTCACCTTTGATTCCAGACTTAATGTCGACTGAGGAATCGGGAATAACAAAAGGTAATCTTTGTCCTCCCTTCCTTTCAATGATGGCACTTTCTCAAAAGCTTTCCCAAAGCGGACCAGATCCCACCAGCGTTTCCCTTCCAAACCCAATTCCAGAAGCCGCTCTTTCAAAATCGCCTCATCATTCGCCTGCCGGGTTCCCGAAACAAATTGATGGGTTGCAAAATTGGCCTGATAGGCACGTTTCCTGACCAGATTTATCTCAGCAGCAGGATCCTGACCCAATGCATTTTTCGCTTCCGCTGTCATTAACAACACGTCGGCATACCGGTACACAACATAGTCATCCAGGAACAGCCGGGCTCCGGCATTGACAAAGCCTCTGAACTTCACATTGAAGGACCCAAAAAACTTACGCGTGCCGGACACCGATGAGTAAATTTCCCTGAATGTGCCATTTTTGCGCTGATCATCACTGGTAAACTGGCTGCGGAGCGCTTCGGCAGGCGCCCAGGTATTCAGCCCGGCAGCAACGCCCAAAGCAGCCGACGTCTCGCCGTCCATGTCCGCAGGTATGTACGTGGCCGGAAAGTACATGTTGGCATAGTCATTGTCGGTCACCTCATTTTGTTTGAAGTTAACCGCCAACAGTATTTCCTTGTTGCCCTTATTGGCATACTCGAAAATACTGCTGTACTGATCGAGCAATGCGACATCTGCCGTTTTCACTTCATTCAGCGCTTCCAAAGCCGTTGTCAGGTCCGCCTGTCCGCCGTTCAGACGTTTGGCTGTCCACAAATAAACGTCTCCTTTCAGCGAGAGCAATGCGGGCTTCGACCACATGTTTCGCCCTGCTGCAAAAGCATTGCCCGGAAAAAGTGCCTGCGCCTGCCCGATGTCCTTTTTGATCAGGTCAAACACAGCTTCCACCGGAGATCGCTCCTTTTGAATTGCTTCGGGACTAAAATCTTCTGTCGGATCCAAAACAATCGGAAGTGCCCCCCAGGTTTTTACCATGCAGAAGTACACGTAGGCCCGCATCGCGTGGGCTTGCGCCAGAACATTGTTCTTAGAGGTTTCCGATGCAAACGCAATGCCCGGGACATATTTGAGGATCAAATTGGCGTGATGCACAATGGTGTACAACCCTTGCCAGTTGGGGCCGGCGTTGGTTGCATTAAGCTGATTCAGATAGTATGTATCGCGGCCATCCAGCCCTTGCACACCACTTCCCACGGTTTCACTTCTGGCCTCTCCCAGCAAGAACAAATTTTTAGCAGCCTGCGCCCGTAAGGTAACATACATGCCATTTAACCCACCGGTGGCATTGTCTTCGGTCTTCCAGAAAGATGCGTTGCTGATTACACTCGTGGGCTTTAAGTCAAGACTATCGCTGCACGATGCCATGAAAATGGCCAGGACCGCTATTTTCAGGTGGATGGATTTTGTGATCGATTTCATATTTGGTCAATTGTCAGAAAGAAACATTAACTCCGAAAATAATTGTACGCGGGATCGGATACCTGCCCCGATCGGTCCCACCGTCCTCAGGGTTCAACCCCTTATACTTGGTGAGATAGCCCAGATTATTTGCAGTGAGGTTAAGCCTGAGATTACCTACTTTCACTTTGCTCAAAAGGCTCTTGGGCAAATCGTAGCTTAAAGTGACTTCCCTGAGGCACAGGAAATCGCCGGATTCATAGTACATGGAATTTGATCCGTTGGCCGACAATGCGCCTCTGAAAACATTGTTCTGAGCATTCTGGTCCGCCCAGTAGTATTTGGGAATGTCGGTGATGTCCCCGGGCTGTTTCCAGGATTTCAATGCTTCCTTGGATATGGCCACGTCGCCCTGGAACTGCCCGATCATCTGTGCCCGCGGGTAGTTGAAAATCGTGTGTCCGGTTGTATAGTCCATTCTCATAAACAGATTGATGCCTTTATAAGTCAATGAGTTTGAAAAACCTCCTGTCCAAACCGGATAGGGATTACCCACATACACCCTGTCGGTAGCATCAATAATGCCGTTCCCGTCTGCATCGAGCCATTTGACATCGCCGCCATACTTGGTTTTGTTTGCTCTTGAAATCAGATTATCCACCGGTGCGGTTGACGCTTCTTCGTCCGTCGCATAGATGCCGAGCTGCTTGTAGGAAAACATATCCCCGACTCGTCCGCCTTCCTGAAGGCCCCCTTTCCAGGTGAGCGCCCCCAGTTTTTCATCCCAGATCTGTACACCTCCGATACGATTATTTTCATTCAGGTTGTCAGGCAGCCTGAGTATCTTCTGTTTGGTTTTCGCCGCATTGAACGAAACGACCCATTGAACGGGAGACGATGCGGGCAGGACAGCAGCCCTTATTTCCAGCTCGATCCCCCTGTTTTCCAGGCTCCCCAAATTCGTGCTCACGGCAGCAAAGCCGGTAGACTCAGGCAAACTCAGATTCGTAATCAGGTTATCGGTTACCCGGCGGTAGTAGTCAAACAGAATGCTGATCCGGTTGTCTATCAAACCGATATCCGTCCCCAGATCGATGGTTTTCGACCGCTCCCATTGCAGGTTGGGGTTGGGCAGGACGGTGTTGGTGATACCTGCATTCCCATTGTACTGTGAACCGACACTATACTGTCCCTGTGACTGAAAATCGCCCAGGCCACTGATATTTCCATTGATCCCATAGCTTGCCCGAAGTTTTAACCGAAGCAGGTTTTCGGGAATATTTTTCCAAAATTCTTCCCTGTGAACATTCCAGCCCGCGGATACGCCCGGGAAAATACCCCACTGATGGGTAGAGCCCAGATTGGAAGCACCGTCGTATCTCGCACTCAAAGACACGAGGTATTTTCCATTGTAATCATAGTTGATCCTCGAAAAATAGCCGACCAGCACCTGCTGGCTTTCCGATCCCGATACGGAGACGGGTACGGCAGACGCGTTCAAAGTCGGGATCAAATCCGAGGAAGCGCCCTGACCGGCAGCGTACAAACTCAGCGTGTCTCTCTGAAAAAACGATAAACCCACTTTTGCGTCCAGGTTATGCCCATTTCCAAAGGATTTGCCGTAAGACAACACCGCGTCCGCCTGGTATTGCGTGCGCTTGCCATATGCCCCCGTCGCCGAACGGGTGGCTATATACGACGTAGGTCCGTTGTAATATGCCTGCTGAAACGACCGACTGTCACCATTGGTTTTATAAATGGACAATTGCGGATCAAATGATAAACCCGGCAGGATTTCCCAATGGCTGCCGAGGGCCAGCGACAAGTTATCCGTACTGTTTTTACCCTTTAACTTATCCAGGTGATAAGCGGGGTTCCCGATAGACTGACCTAATCCCGGAGCCAGCGAACCGTCCTCGTAGGCATATTTGGTTGTGGGAGCCACTCCTATGGACCTCTCAAAGATGCTGTTGTTTGAAAAAAGCTGGTTATTGCCGGAGTTGGAGTACATCATCCTTGCGAAGAATTTCAGTTTGTCGTTGACTTTCAGATCTCCGTTCAGATCAAAGGTCAGCCTGTTGTATTTCGTTGCGATGGCAATGCCCTCCGCTTTCAAATAGCCCAAACCAGCATTGAAAGTGGCCTTTTCACTGCCTCCGGAAAGAGAGACGTGGTGATTTTGGGACACGCCGGTGCGGAATAGTACATCCTGAAAATCCGTCCCCTGGTAAATGATCGTCTTGGCAGGATCAAGCGGATCGGGCATGCTTTTCCAGCCCTCATTGAGCTTATGCTTATTCGCATCGGTCAGCAGCTGAGTGGTGTATGCCGTGTTCTTGGTCAGGTCATTTCCTGTTCCAAAACCCATGCTCCCAGTCAGGTACGTCAGGTACGCAGCGTTTCCCGACACCTGTGAGGTCGCGACAATCCCTTTTCTTTGATAATTGATATAGTCCTCGGCAGATGCCAGGTCATACCCCTTTCCCAGCCGGGAAAACGAATGGTTGTATTGATAAGATATTCTCACCTTGCCTGCTTTTCCGGATTTGGTTGTCAGAATAACTACGCCGTTAGAAGCCCGCGCACCGTAAATGGCCGTCGATGCCGCATCCTTCAACACCTGCATCGATTCAATCTCCTCCGAACTGATATCATTCATATTAGGCCTGATTACGCCGTCGATGACATACAGGGGTACCGCTCCATTGGGGTTATTGATCGAAGTTCCTCCCCGCAGGATCACGCGCGGAGCTGCTCCCGGTTGCCCGGAAGTACTCTGCACCCGCACACCCGCTGTGCTACCCTGAAGAGCCGATGCCGCATTTGCGTAGGGAACATTTTCTAAAACTTTGTTGTCCAGCTTGGAAATCGCCGAGGTGACCGTTTCCCGGGATTGTGACCCATAACCGATCACCACTACTTCATCCAGACTTTTCTGGTCCGGCTTTAAAAAAACATCTACCTCACTCTGTGCGCCAAGTAATACTTCCTGGCTTTCATAACCGACAAAACTGAAAATTAACGTTTGGCCAGCATTCGCATTGATCATATACCGCCCCTCCGCGTCCGTGTTCGCGCCCAGCTGTGTCCCCTTGACTACAACGGTAACAAATGGCATAACGGCCTTATCCTCGCCTGACCTGACTACACCTTTGATCTGTTGCTGCGCATGCACCCGGTGATTTATTCCCATGCATAACATAAGCAAAAAGATGATTGGCCAATACGGCCCCGACCTAGTTTTCATACATATAGAGGTTAATTCATGAAATTTTATATTACTAATATTCGCAGCGGGCAAATTATCTTCCTATTTTTATTTGTAGGACAAATGTAA
>CBFGMV010000019.1:0-103328 GCA_965649915.1 uncultured Dyadobacter sp. | reverse complement strand
TTCCTCCCCCTCAAAAAAAACCTTGCATCTTCCAAAACAATGCTCCATCTTTGTACTGTAATAATTAAAGTTACAGTATGAATAGCGGGCGGTTTGCGGTATCGGTACATATTCTCACATTGCTTGCCTTTTCGGAGGAAGAATGGACTTCATCGGAATACCTGTCGGGGAGCATCAACATCAATCCGGTGCTGGTACGCAAGGAGCTGAGCAATCTGCGAGAACGTGGGTTGGTGCTCAGCAAGGAGGGTAAATCCGGTGGAAGTCGCCTGGCCAAACCGGCAGGCCAGATCTTTATGTCGGAGGTGTATGAAGCTGTCAGACAGCAGGATCTGTTGGGAAAGGGAGTCAACACTCCTAACCCGGATTGTTTGGTTGGTCGCAAAATCAACGACCATCTGGATAACCTCTACCACGAAGCTGAGCAAACGTTGCTCACCAGCCTGGGGAAGGTTTCCCTGGCTGATTTTCGCCAGAAATTCCATTAATTTTTATTTGTCCAAAACTGTAACATATTTTATTTCAGTAATATTATTAAACTCTAAAACAATCACTTATGAAAATTGCATTGATCGGTGCTACCGGATTTGTTGGTACCCAGGTATTGAAAGAACTCGTTTCCCGCGGCCATGAGGTAACCGCAATCGCCCGTAACATCCAGAACATCGACACCAGCAGCGAATTAGTCACAGCCCATGCGTCGGACGTATTGAATATCGATGAAGTAGCTGCTGCCGTAACCGGCCACGACGCGGTGATCAGCACTTACAATGCGGGCTGGACAAACCCCAACATTTATAATGATTTTCTGGCGGGTGCAAAGGCGATCCAGGCGGGCGTGAAACAGGCAGGTGTTAAGCGATTTCTGACGGTTGGTGGAGCCGGTAGCCTGGAAATTAAACCTGGCTTGCAACTGGTCGACAGCCCCAATTTTCCGGAAGAATACAAGGCAGGTGCGACGGCAGCCAGAGATTATCTCAACTTCCTCAAAACAGAAACTGAGCTCGACTGGACTTTCCTGAGCCCCGCAATCGAAATGCACCAGGGCACATCCGGCGTGCGTACCGGCCAGTACCGGACATCCCTGGACACGCCGGTCTTCGATGAACATCACCGCAGTGTCCTTTCTGTGGAAGATACGGCCGTAGCCATCGTGGATGAGATTGAACAAAACAACTTTGTGAAGAAACGTTTCACCGCTGCTGCCTAATCATACTTTCTGTTTATATAAAATGTATTATACTTATATTTTATATAAACAGATTTGTACTTATTAAATATATTAACCTTTCATTACTTTCTATTCTTTTAGATTGTCTGTAAATAATAAAAGGCCTGTACGTCTGAAAAGGATCATTCGTTTAGGCCTTTTATTATGTTATGTATTTCATATACTTTGATACAATACTCACCTATCTATACTATAAAAAAATATCTATAATTATTATTAGTATAAAAAGTAAAATATTTTTTGCATTAATAGTAATGATAGATTGTATTAAAAGTATAAATGTAATATTTTGATTATCAATTTATTACAAAAACAAAATTACATTTACATCTTCCCCGTAAGGGCCAGCCAGTGGCTTGCAGAACGATGCGGCCGATCAGCTCCACATTGACTTTGCCCGGGATTTAATCATGCGGAAAAATTGAATGATGCGCGGATAGGTGACACACTCGCTTCAAAAGATCCATCTGACGACGCTGCTGCCGAAGACTTTTCCGGGCAAACGGGGCAGCTTCTGGATACCACGATCCTGTGATTTCGTCACAGCGAATGCTGAAATCACAAGTTCATGTAAGAGCATAGCGCTAGCCAGAAGGGCTTGGCACGCTTAGTTTTCCATTCGAAACACACCACGAAGCGTTGAGATGCGCTGGGATCAAAAAGCCCCGGGAAGAAAAACTATCCGCGCCGGCTGAAATAATTGAGGGAAAATAAGGTTCTTTGTACCCCATTTTACAGCCACCAATTATAAGTCTGATGAAGTTTCGTGTTGCCAGCCTTTTTTTACTTTTTATACTTTTAAACCATACCGACCTGTTTGCCCAGCGGTTCCTTATGGACCTTGTGGATACAACCAACCACATGGGGAAAGGAATGCTTTCTATTTACGAACGATACAATCGTGTACGGATCAGCGGATACATTCAACCTCAATTTCAATACATTACCAAAGAAGGGGCCGAAACTTATGCGGGAGGCAATTTTTCGGGCCTTTCTAATAACCGCTTCATGCTTCGCCGGGGCCGCTTACGGGTGGACTACGCACACATGAACAAAAATGACAACCCAACGTCCTATTTCGTGTTTCAGTTTGATGGTACCGAACGAGGGGTGGCGATCCGCGATTTCTGGGGACGGTTTTATGAAAATAAGTTCAAGATCTTCGCATTAACGACGGGGATGTTTGCCCGGCCATTCGGGCATGAAGTCAACCTTTCCTCCGCAAACCGCGAAACACCCGAGCGCGGGCGCATGTCGCAAATTTTGATGAAGACGGAGCGCGATATCGGTTTTATGCTCACCGTAGCCAGCCGTAGGGACAGGGAATGGTTTCAAAAACTAAAATTTGACCTCGGGGTTTTCAATGGGCAAGGCATGTCGGGCCCCGTGGATTATGACAGTCATAAAGACATGATCAGTCGTTTGAGCCTCAAACCCACCAAAATCTGCGCATTAGGTAACGCGACGCTTTCCGCCGCAGTTTCAGGGTATGCAGGCGGAATCGTCAGCCAGGGAAATGTTCTTTACCGGACAGAGCGGCGCGGCAGCGAGTACCAGGCCGTCCGCGACTCCTCCGCATCCAACCTTCATAAACTGACGCCCAGGAATTACGCCGGTGCCGACTTCCAGCTGGCCTTTCCCAACGCCAAAGGTGAAACTGAGTTCCGCGCCGAGTACATTAAGGGAAAACAAACCGCGACCTTCTCCACCAGCGAAACGCCCGGTACCTATCCGGTCACCAATAGCGTCAAAGATCCGCTCTATACCCGCAGCTTCAATGGTGCCTACTTCTACTTCCTGCAAAACCTGGGAAGCCTGGACCACCAGTTTGTGATGAAGTACGATTGGTACGATCCCAACACCAAAGTTTCAGGTAAGGAGATTTCCAGCGCTAATGGATTTGGCAAAGCCGACCTTCGGTACAACACCCTGGGCATGGGTTACGTGTACATGGCCAACGAGTCTCTCAAATTTGTCTTCTACTACGAGTTCGTACGCAATGAGAAATCGGCCCTGGCCGGCTACGAGAGCGACGTGTCGGACGACGTTTTTACCGCGCGGGTCCAATACAATTTCTAACTTCCAAACCGCTCTGTGAGCACTTTTTTACGGTAAGCGAAGATGGCGTTCACCTCGCGGTTGACGATCAGCTGGTCCACGATACGCCCGATGAAGCCGAATGCCACCTTATAATGCAGGATATCCTCCATCAGCACGCCGCCATCGACTTCCGTGAAATGGTGCTGGTGGTGCCAGAATGCATAGGGGCCGAACCGCTGCTCATCTATAAAGTATTTGTTATCAACGACATGTGTTATTTCAGTACACCATTTCAAAGGTAAGCCCCAAAGCGGCCGGACGATGTAGCGTATGATCTGCCCGGCATACATCCGGTTTCCATGATGCGATGACGTCACTACAAACCCCATATGTGACGGGGTAATGTGTTTCAGGTTATCCGGGTTGGAGAAAAACGACCACGCCTCGTCGAGCGGAATGGGTAATAGCTGTGAAAAATATAGTTCGCGCATGCTTCTCTGTTTGATCTGAATATACGTTAAATATTCAGACCAGGTGCAATCTGTGCCGGCGTCATTTCTGGCACAGTTTTCTCAACATTTCATCTTATACTTAATCCCGAATAACATGAACAGAAAACAGCTTGCAACCACAACCATTTCTATCCATGCAAGCCCTTCTGCGGTATGGAAGGCATTGGTAGAACCCGAACTCGTCAAAAAGTATCTCTACGGCACCGAAATGCGGTCGGATCTTGAAATAGGCAGCCCGATCACTTTTGAAGGTGTATGGCAGGGCCAGCACTATGTGGACAAAGGCGAAATCCTCGAAATCATTCCCGAGCGCGTGCTGAGCTATTCATTCTGGAGCCCGCTTTCTGGAACCGAAGACTTTGAGGACAATTATACACATGTAACCTTCCATTTGTCGGATTACCACGAAAACACCACGCTGGTACTCACACAGGACAATCTGGAAGATGACGAGGCAGTCGTGAAGGCGGAAGGAAACTGGATGACCGTGCTGCAAAACCTGAAAAAGGTTGTGGAGAATGAGCGGCTGCACGTGCTGTGATAGGAATGATACCGTCAAACCTCCCGGCTGGCAGGTTTGACGGTATGCCCGCTACAGTTTCATCGAGAGAGCGATCCGCTTTCTGGTGAGATCGACCTCCGTCACTCTGACCGTCACCGCCTGCTGTAACTTGACAACTTCATTGGGGTCCTTCACAAACTTGTCGGCCAGCTGCGATACGTGCACAAGCCCGTCCTGCTTCACGCCCACATCCACGAATGCTCCGAATGCTGTAATGTTTGTTACAATACCCGGCAATATCATCCCGACTTTCAAATCCTCAGGCTTCCGTACCGAACTATCGAATTCAAACTTTTTCATTTCAGCACGCGGGTCACGGGATGGCTTTTCAAGTTCTGCTAAAATGTCTCGCAAAGTGGGCAGGCCGACCGCGTCTGAAACATATTGCTCAATGCGGACCTGTCGGCGTAACTCCTGTTTTTGCATCAGATCCTTGACCGAGGCACCATTATCCTTGGCCATTTTAGCTACCAAATCATAGCGCTCCGGATGTACAGCGCTGTTATCCAACGGATTATCTCCATTTTCAATCCGCAAAAAGCCCGCTGCCTGCTCAAAAGCCTTTGCACCGAGCCGCGGAACTTTCAATAATTGCTGCCTTGATTTGAAGTTTCCGTTTTTAGCACGAAAATCCACTATATTTTGCGCCAGGGCCGGTCCAAGGCCCGATACGTACCTTAAAAGATGCTTACTTGACGTGTTGAGATTTACGCCTACGGAATTTACGCAGCTCTCTACGACTACATCCAAAGCATTTCGCAATGAATTTTGGTCCACATCATGCTGATACTGTCCGACGCCGATCGATTTGGGATCAATTTTCACGAGCTCCGCCAACGGGTCCATGAGTCGGCGACCGATGGAGATGGAGCCGCGAACGGTTACGTCCTTGTCCGGGAACTCGTCCCGCGCCACCTCGGAAGCCGAATAAATCGACGCGCCCTGCTCGCTCACCATGAACAAACCGATCTCAGCAGCCTGGCCGGACGAATCAAGGACTTTCTTCACAAAGTCTTCCGTCTCCCGGCCGGCGGTTCCATTTCCGACCGCAATGGCCTGAACTTTGAATTTCCGGATCTGTTCCGAAATGCGTGCGGCTGCGTCGCCCGGTTTGTCGAAAGGATAAATGACATGGTCGGCCAGGAGGTTACCCTGGTGATCGAGGACCACGACCTTGCAGCCGGTCCGATAACCCGGGTCAATGGCCAGTACCGTTTTCTGCCCGAGTGGGGACGCGAGCAATAACTGCCTCAAGTTCTCACTGAAAACCTGAATGGCGGCAACGTCGGCCTTATCTTTGGACAGGTTCGAGAATTCCGTTTCAATGGACGGTTTGAGCAGCCGTTTATAGCTATCGGCAATGGCAATTTCCAGCTGGTCCTTACACGCTTCCGTACCGATCATGAAAAGGCGGTCCAATGCTTCGAGCGCTGCATCTTCGTCGGGCGAAATGTCAACGCTCAGAATCCCTTCTTCCTCGCCCCGGCGGATCGCGAGCAGCCTGTGTGAGGGGATCTTCGACAAGGGTTCCGAGAAATCGAAATAATCGCGGTATTTGGCCCCTTCCTCTTCTTTCTTCTTTTTAACCTTCGAAGTAATGACTGCGCCGCGCTGGAATGTGTACCGGATCTTCGTTCTGGCGTCCTGGTTCTCGTTGATCCACTCGGCAATGATGTCGCGGGCGCCCTGTAATGCCTCCTCCACATTGCCTACCTGATCGTTCAGGAACGACGACGCTTTATTCAGCGGGTCTCTTTCCCGGCCCTCGAAGATAAGCTTCGCAAGCGGTTCGAGGCCCTTTTCAATGGCCATTACCGCCCTGGTTTTCCTTTTTTGTTTATAAGGTAAATAAATGTCTTCCAGCTCGGTCATCGAAAAAACGCCCTCGATCTTCTTTTTCAGTTCGGGGGTCAGTTTACCTTGCTCTTCGATACTTTTCAAAATGGCCTCACGCCGCTTTTCGACTTCCTGCTGTTTCTGCCATGCGTCTTTCACATTTCCGATCTGGACCTCGTCCAGTCCGCCGGTCGCTTCCTTCCGGTAACGTGCTATAAACGGCACGGTCGCGCCCTCTTCAAACAGGGCAATGGTATTCCTCGCCTGCTTGTCGGTAACGCCCGCCTGCTGTGCGATAAGGATGTAGTTCATAAATGTTCAGGGGTATTCTATGAACCGCAAAAATAGCAGCCTATTTGTTTAAAACATGGAAAAAAATCCGGCATTGCATCCGCTCGGCCATCCGTTAATGCGACAAGCCGGTCAGAAGATGGATCATAAAATCATAGCGGCAAAAAAGTCACTGAACAAGGAGATCAGATTACACATTATATTTGGAGTAAATTCCTATCCGATCCTAAACCTTATTCCAATGAAGTACTCCTCAGGTAAGCCGCTGGCTGTCCTCCTGGCCCTGTTGGCCGTGGCATTTTTCCATGTCGCACACGCGCAGCAAAAGCCTCAGTTCAAAGTCATCGCATTTTTTACCGGTAAAAACGACCGTGCGCACATCAGTTTCGTGCATGAAGCCAACCGCCGCCTCCCGCAGCTTGGCAAGGAAAATGGTTTTTCCTACGATTCAACAACCAATTGGGATAACCTCAATGCTGAATTCCTGTCGCATTACCAGGTTGTGCTTTTCCTCGACACGCGTCCGGAAACACCCTCGCAGAGGGCCGCATTCCAGCAATATATGGAGCGGGGCGGCGGATGGATCGGCTTTCATTTTGCCGCATTCGCATTAACGCCATCGGTTTATCCGCAAAACTGGGACTGGTACCACGACCAGTTCCTGGGTTCGGGGCAGTACAAAAGCAACACCTGGCGCCCCACCTCGGCCATACTGAAAGCGGAAAACCCGAAGCATCCTGCCACGAAAGGGCTTGGAGGCACATTCAAAGCTTCCCCGAACGAATGGTACCGCTGGGAAAAAGACCTGAAAGCCAACCCGGACATCGAAATCCTGCTTTCTATCGATCCAGCCAGCTTCCCGCTGGGAACGGGGCCCAAACCGCACGAAATATGGCATAGCGGCTATTATCCGGTCGCATGGACCAACAAAAAATTCAAAATGCTCTACATGAACATGGGCCACAACGATATCGATTACGAAAACAAGACCAATAAGGAATTATCTTTTACCTTCGACAATGACAAACAAAATCAGTTCCTGGTCAATACGATCCTGTGGTTAGGCAAGGGCAAAAAATAGCATTTAAATGGAGCAGAGGCAATCCCGGAACTTTGACAAGGGCAGTATGACAGGAGTAACCTGGCAATGCGATGGCATTCTGCTCGGCCATGCCGTCTCCCGGTTCGCGGAGCTGACGAGTTTTCATTCCAAAAGCGTCAATACGGATGTCGTGCGCATGCATTTCGGCATGAAGGGCGATTATATGTTCACCTACGACCAGCTCGGCAAAACGTTCGATCTCGTAGGCGGACATCATAACATCATGTATTCCAAGGAGTTTGAAATGACGGTACAGGCCAAAACACTTGAAATCGAAACGTTTGGCATCCAGTTTCCCAAAGATGTTTTCATTCAGTTTACACAAAATGCAAGCGACACTTTGAAACGCTTTTCGGAAGCCATCATCGCAGGTAAAAGCACGATCCTGACGGACAACTGGGGAACGATCGACTCACCGATCCAGCAGGTCATTCATCAGATTATTCATTGTAAATACTCGGAAAGCCTTAAAAAACTGTTTCTTCTCTCGAAAAGTATCGAACTGCTCGTGCTGTGCGCCGACGCATGCGAGGCGTCGGAACGCAGGACGGAAACATTTATCAAAACCAAAACCGACAAGGAGAAGATCATCGCCGTCCGCGATCTCATCAACCAACGCGTGCATTGCCCGCCCAACCTCTCAGAGATCGCCCACCACGTAGGTTTGAATGAGTATAAGCTCAAAAAGGGCTTTAAAGAGACGTTCAATAATACCATTTTCGGCTACCTGACCGACCAGCGCCTGCAACTTGCCAAACAATATCTGCTTGATACGCAGCAGACAGCCGCCGAAATTTCGACCCAGCTAGGCTACGCGACGCCGCAGCACTTCAACAATGCATTTAAAAAGAAATTTGGCATCACTCCTTTTTCCGTTAGAAATAATCCGTAAAACGCAATCCGGGCGGCTTATGGATTTGTAATATTGTTCAGTCAACAACGAACATCCAGACAAATGCAAAAACCACTCATTATCCGAAACGAAATCACCATTGATGCGCCAGCCCCGCGGGTGTGGGACGCGCTTGTAAATCCGGAACAAACGAAACAGTATATGTTTGGCTGTGAGGCACTTTCCACATGGAATGTCGGCAGTAAACTGCTTTGGAAAGGCGAACATGAAGGGAAAGAAATCATTTGGGTGAAAGGCGAAATCCTCGATATCGAACCGGGGAAATTTCTGCGGTACACGACGATTGACCCGCATTCTACGATCGACGATGTTGCCGAAAATTACCTGCAAGTCACTTATGACTTGGTTCCGCAAGGGGAGCAGACGCTCTTAAAGGTGTCGCAAGGCGATTACAGCACCGTTGCCGAGGGCGAGCGCCGGTATCAGGATTCTTATAACAATGGAGAAGGCTGGAATCCGATCCTGGTCGAGATCAAAAAGCTGGTGGAGGCCCGCTGAAATGGCATTTAACCCAATAATAAAGGGTTACCGTTGCCGGTAACCCTTTATTATTCAAGGATTTTGAGATTCAATCTCTCCTACTTCATCTTCGTCCGTCGGTTCCGCCGGCTCGTCTTCATCCATCCTGGAACCCGTATTGACTTCGGGAGCATCGGGGCCTGGCACATCGGGTGTCGGGTTCAATGGGCCGGTTTCGCGCGGTTTCTCCGGATAACTGGTCGCAGGAGGCTGGTCGTCGGGCATTTCCGCTACGGAGACTGCATATTGGTTTTCGTAGTCCATGATTTTTGTCTGTTGATTTCTCATCATCAGGAAAAAATCATGCCGTCGCCATTTAAGCTACTTTCGTTCGAGCAGCGCCATGTAAAAGCCGTCAAAACCATCCCGCGCAGGGGATGTGCGATGCTCCGAAACAAACTTCCAATCGGCCTTATGCCGTTTCACGAACGCCTTGACCTGCTCCTCAGATTCGGATGGAAGGATACTGCATGTGGCATAAACCATTTTACCGCCCTTTTTTACCATCCCCGAATAGCTTTCAAGAATTTGCGCCTGCACCTTGCGGATTTTATCCAGAAATTCGGGTTTCAGCTTCCATTTACTATCCGGGTTCCTTCTCAGCACCCCCAGGCCAGAGCAGGGGACGTCGAGTAGCAAACGATCCGTGGTTTGGGAGAGGTTTTCGATGATTTTATCAGAACTGATAAACATTGTAGTAAGGTTCGTAACGCCATTGCGCGATGCCCTGCGCTCCAATTCCTGCAATTTGTGCTGGTCGATATCCATGGACAACACCGAGCCGGTATTCCCCAATAATGCGGCCAAATGCAGGCTTTTTCCGCCCGCACCCGCGCAAGCGTCGATAACCGACATACCCGGTTGCACATCCAGATAAGGCGCAATGAGCTGGGAGCCAGCATCCTGTACCTCAAAAAATCCCTGCTTAAAAGGTTCCAGCCCACCGATGTTCAGACGTTTCCCGACGATCAATGCTTCCGGTATGCCTGGTATGCGTTCGGTCAGGTCGCTTCCCAGCAGTCCCTGCACGGTTTCCACATCCGATTTGAGGGCATTGACGCGCAGCACCAGCGGGGCGGTTTTGTTCAGTGCGGCAAGTTCGCCGTCCCAAATGCGCCCCAATTCGGTTTCCGCGATCTCGTCGATCCAGTCCGGGACAGATTCCGCGATTTTCCTCGTATTCAATCCTTCCCGATAGCGTTCCAATACCTTTTCCGGCTCAATGCCCTCCCATTCGGGCCAATCGGGAAGACCGACGCTTTCGCTGTGCTGTAAATGGAGCGGTTTAATGAGCTGCCAGGCACCCGCAATGCGCCAAAAATCGCTCTCCGCCGAGACTTTGCCCACTTCGGCGGCATATTTCACCAGTCTCCACCAGCGCACCATTTCGTAGGTGTTTTCGGCGATGAAAGCCCTGTCGCGGGCTCCCCATTTCTTGTTGGATTTCAGCAATTGCTCTACGACGCGGTCTGCCTGTCGGTTCCTGACAAAAATGTCCTGCAATGCCTCAACTGTGGCTGTAACCAGCCCTTTGTATAGTTTCAAATCAGATCCGGATTAAAATAAAGGCACAAAATTGGCGATCGATCCGGTACAAACCAAAAATCGTCCTGCCCGGGACCGTTGTAACTCATCAATAAATGTGCTGTGGCAGGCTGATCTCGAAAATGGTTCCGGTGCCTTGTTCGGAACTGATGGACATGGTGCCCCCGAGGCTCTGCACCAGGTGTCTTACCAGCGCAAGTCCAAATCCAAAGCCCTGCTCCCCTCCGGTGCCCTCGGTCGAAGACGCATTACCCGACAAAACAGCATCAATGCTCTCGCTGTTCATCCCCATGCCGGTATCCTGCACTGTTATACTCAACACCGGTCGGGGCTGGTCGATCAGCAGGCGCAGATCCACCTTCACTTCACCCTCTACCGGGGTAAATTTCATAGAGTTGGAAATCAGGTTTCCAGTGATCTGAAGCAGCTTGTTTTTGGAAAAGGAAATATTCTCGGTCAGCGGGCTGGTATGCACGCTGAAGCGGATCTTCTTATGTTTTGCCTGAGGGCCATATAACTTTTCCAGCTTATCCTTAAATACAGCCAGATTGAAACCCGAGCCGTTTTCGCCTGATTTGGTAACAATTGCCGCATTTTTGTCCTGATGTGAGTCCAGGATTTCCTCAGCCAGATCGAGGATCGAATTTCCGCTTTTATGGATCAGATTGATGAATTCGAGCACCTCGTCCATGTGGTTTCGCTCGCCCTGATCGCGGATGATCTGCGCCAGCCCGACGATCCCGCCCAGGGGACCGCGTATGTCGTGGGCCACCTTCTTCTGCGTCTGACGTGCTTCCAGGAGCCGGGATTTAAGCCCCTCCATCACTTTAAAGGTCTTTAACCGTGCTACGATCTCGTCTGCGATGATTTTCAGCAATTCGATCTTCTCCGGGTCGAGTACTTTCTTCTCCTGATCCAGCACGCACAGGGCGCCTATGTGAAGTCCTTCACCTGTTTTCAGCGGGATTCCGTAATAATAGCGTACGTTCGGATCGCCGGTTACATAAAATTTATTTTTAAACCGCTCATCGGCCGACAGGTCGCCTACTTCGAGGTGATCCGCCTCCATGATGGTATACTGGCATACGGAATCTTCCCGCAGCATTTGTTCGATATCAAGGCCGTAGTTCGATATCGTCCATTGTGTGAGCGAGTCGATCAGGTTGACGAGGGATATTCTTGTGCCCGCCACTTTCGCGGCCAGCTTGGCCAGGTCCTGAAAAGTTGCATTCTGGTCTGTATAGTCAATGTCCAGGTCTGATAACCCCATCAAACGTTCCAGCTCGTTGGCTGGCATAGGTGAAGCGTTACTCATGCATTATCGGGTTTTATTCAATTCTACAAACATTTAGGCAAAAAGAGAACTACTTCTATAAAAAAGAGTGCCGGATTGGATGCAAAATACGGGCAAACCGTCAACCTACTTGGTGCCTCACCCGCGAGCGGCACATTTTTATTTCTTCCCGTATGCTCCGGTCGGCAGGGGGCAGCTTTTCCCGCAAGCGTTCGTGGAAAGGTCATCTTGGAAAAATTCAGTTTTTGGATTACAGACATGTGTTGTATATTGTCACACCAATTATTTTTCAAAATAGCACTAAATCGGCAAGTACCAGTAGAAACAAATCGCTTAACAGTGTTAACATCAATATCTATCATTGTTAAATAAAAAACCATTGATAGAATATTATTCTAATCAACCAATCTGAGCGATTTGAAATTTGCAAGACATTTCTGATCTTTTTGGCCTCCAAATTTGTTTTGAACATTTCGAAGAGGCTGGACAAGGCATTAACTAACAGGGTCACATCACCAAGAATGTATAAAATACTTTTTGCACTATTTTTTTTAACAAGTATTCACCCCGCCCAGTCACAGATCGTGGCCGCTGACAAAATTCTCGGCGAGTGGATCAACGAAGAAAAAAATACCCGGATCGAGATCTTTAAAAACGGTGAGGAATATTTTGGGCGCCTGCTCTGGTCCGAGGATTTGTTCGAAACCGATGGGCGGACGTCCAGAAAAGACGTCCGTAACTCCGACCGCAGTCTGAGGACCCGCAACCTGCTGCATGCAAATCTGCTAAACAACTTCGTCTTTAGCGAAGACATTTGGGACAATGGAAAAATGTACGATCCCAGGAGCGGCAAAACCTACAATTGCCTGATCCGTCTCAGAAACGACAAAATGGAAGTACGTAGCTACGTGGGTATTCCATTGCTCGGCAGGAGCACCTACTGGGACAGGGTTCTGTGACCTCCCCCACCCCGCCTGAACGTTACTTTCCCCGGAGAAAGGGCATTTCATCGCCTCCCAGTGAATACAAAATGCCGTTGGCTTGTTATGCTTCAAATCATGAATTGACTTATGAAGCATATCAAACTGGGCATTCTCGACCAATCCATTGTCCGACAGGGATCCACGGTCCAGGAAGCCATTCGGGAGACGATTTCCACCGCGAAGCTGGCCGAAGAGTTGGGTTACAGCCGTTTTTGGGTTTCGGAACACCACAATTCCACATTTATCGCAGGCTCTACCCCGGAGGTATTGATGGTCAAACTGGCCGATGTGACCAGTCACATTCGCATTGGTTCGGGCGGCATTATGCTGCCTAATCATAGCGCATTGAAAGTGGCTGAGAATTTCCGGATGCTGGAAACACTTTATCCCGGCCGCATCGATCTGGGTATGGGCCGCGCCCCCGGCACCGACCGCATTACATCCTCCTTGCTCAACCCATCCAACGATTTCAGTGAAAGCAGCTACCTGCGCCAGTTGGAACACCTTCAACACTTTTTCAGGGACACGGCAGGCACCGAGCGCGGCTTCATCTACGCCACGCCTCAATCTCCTACCATCCCCGAACAATGGATCCTTAGTTCGAGCGGAGGCAGCAGCAACATTGCGGCCAGGTTCGGTATGGGATTGGCGGTTGCGAAGTTTATCAATGGCTTTGTCCGGCCGGATGTTGTAGAGGAATACCGCCGCAATTTCCGTCCGTCGGACCAGCTCCATAAGCCCCGGGTGATCCTTTCGGTATTTACGCTTTGCGGCGAAACGGAAGCAAAAGCGGCAGCCATGCGGAAGATGATGGATTACGTGCTGGTCGAATTCGAAAGAGGCAAGTTCGGCCCGTTTCCCGATCCTGAAATGGTACAGAAATATCAGTTCAATTTCGGGGAGCTGGAACGCATTCGATACAATAGCGGACGGATCGTCTCGGGGACACCGGATGCCGTCAAAGAACAGCTCACGAGCCTGGCCAGCGAATTCGAGGTTGATGAAATCATCATTTCGACGATGGCCGATAGTGTGGAGAGCCGCGTGAAATCGTTCGAGCTCATTTCCGAAGCATTTAATTTGAGAGAACCGGTTCTTTGAACGTTATTTGTGCCGGAAATTCTTCACCGACACTCATGAACCGCTTCGACCGCATCACCGCTATCCTGATCCAACTTCAGTCCCGAAAAATTGTCAAGGCCCAGGATCTGGCGGAACGGTTCGAAATCAGTCTCCGGACGGTTTACAGAGACATCAATTCCCTCGCGGAAGCCGGTGTACCCATCATAGGCGAGGCAGGTGTGGGCTATTCGATCATGGATGGCTACCGCCTGCCTCCCGTCATGTTTACAAAAGAGGAGGCGCGGACCTTCATCACGGCCGAAAAGCTGGTGGAGAAGTTTACCGACTTCTCGACACAATCGCAGTACCAGTCGGCCATGTACAAGATCAAGGCTGTGCTGCGAAGCACCGAGAAATCGATGGTAGAGAGCCTTGAAAACCATATCGAAGTCCGTCACCACCCGCGCGCATTCCACCAGGCCAACAGCAACACGCTGGACGTGCTGCTCAGAAGCATTGCGGAACGGAAAATTGCCAAAATCCTGTATGTTGCATTGAGTGCGCCCGAACCAGTGGAGCGCGTGATCGAGCCGGTGGGCGTTTACCATGAGAACAATTACTGGTACACCATTGCATTCTGTCACCTGCGCAACGATTACCGGAATTTCCGCTCCGACCGGATCATTCAGTGTGACATTACCGAACGTCCTTTTGTACACAAGCACGCGCCCCTGAAAGATTTTACGCACGATAGCTGGGAGAACGAAAATATGCGGCTCGTGCGGATACGTATCGAGAAACGCGTGGCCCGCTACATCCGTGAGCAACGGCTCTATTACGGCTTCGTTTCAGAAACGGAGCAGGACGACTATATCGAAATGACATTTCTCAGCCCATCACTCGAAGGGTTTGCCCGATGGTTCCTGATGATCGCTCCCGATGCCTGCATTCTCGAACCCGAATCGCTCAAAGAAACGATGAGGCAGCTGGTCGAAAAAATTTCGGAAAAATTAAGTCATTAATCCGCGCTACTGACATAGGGTTGTCACCCTTCCGGCTTTTCTTTGTATTACACTTAAACAAAGAACACGATGTCAGCAGCAATCACCGCAAATGCGACCGCAGAAATGAATCTGGCCTATGCCATGAAAAATTTTGCAGATTACAATCACTGGGCCAACTGCACGATGGTGAACTGGTTGCGGACAAAACCAACCGAAATCCTTGAAACTGAGCTAAAATCGAGCTTTACCACCATCCGGCAGACGCTTATTCATATCCTTGAAACACAGCGTTACTGGCTCTCGATCATACGTCCGGACAGCGTTTATAACGGCCAGGATTTTGATGGAGATCTTCACGCGACCTTTGATACGCTTGTGGCGCAATCTGAGGAGCTTGCGGCACACATCGAAAGCCTTTCTTCTGACCAGTTGCAGCAGGATACGCTGGTGGTGAGCCAATGGTTTCAATGTAATTTTCCCAACTTCGAATACATCATGCATGTCGTCAACCACACGACCTATCACCGTGGCCAGATTATCACAATGGGACGCAACCTTGGTTTTACCGACGCTCCTATGACCGATTACAATTTTTATAATGTCATGGCTAAATAAATTGGCAGTTTCTGAAACCCGCCCGCTGCCGGTTTTGTATACCAGCTATGAAACATATTCACATACTGGGCATTTCGGGTAGCCTGCGTACCGATTCCACCAACTCCATCATCCTAAAAACCTTGGGAGCGTCATTTCTCCCCCCTGTTAGTTTTGAGATCTTCACGGGCCTGGACGACATTCCGCATTTTAGTCCGGGCCTGGAAGATACGCCGGCCGTAACCCGTTTCAAGGCGGCGATCCGCCGTGCGGATGCGGTGGTCATCTGCACGCCTGAATATGCGTTCGGTGTGCCGGGTACCCTCAAAAATGCACTGGACTGGACCGTCTCTACCGGTGACCTGAACGACAAGCCGGTCGCCGTCATCAGCGCATCGCCGCTTAACTCGGGTGGCAGCCATGCGCTGGCATCGCTCCTGCTGACGCTGACCGCCTTGGGCACCATCAAAGAGGAAAGCTCAGCATTGTCCATCCCGAATGTCAAAAAGAAGATCGGCGCGGAAGGCCGCGTCACGGATTCCGACCTGCTCGCCTCGTTGCAGGCACTGGGAAACGATCTGTTGGGCCGTTGCCGATGATGTCAGCCGCAGCCAGCCCGGCACATTGACTGCGTTTAATCCAATTTATTATCCGGCCAGCAAAAGACTATAATTTGTATAGAGTAATATCATTTAGTTTGATACATTTGAGGTTTATCCACCTTAAACGTTCTAACCAATGAAATTTGAGACCTTGCAACTGCATGCCGGACAGCAACCCGACCCTGTTACCAACTCCCGTGCAGTGCCTTTATACCAAACCACTTCCTATGTTTTCAACAATGCCGAACATGCCGCTAACCTGTTCGCTCTGAAGGAATTCGGAAACATCTATTCCCGTATCATGAACCCGACCAACGACGTGTTCGAGAAACGGGTAGCAGCACTGGAAGGCGGTGTGGCGGCGCTCGCAACGGCTTCCGGGCATTCGGCGCAGTTTCTGGCCATTAATAACATTACCACAGTCGGCGACAATTTTGTCACCACATCGTTTCTTTACGGCGGTTCTTACAATCAATTCAAAAACTCCTTTAAAAATATCGGCGTAGAAGCCCGTTTTGCGGATGGAGATGATGTCGGCAGCTTCGAAAAACTCATCGATGACAAAACAAAGTTCATCTATCTCGAAACGATCGGTAACCCCAGTTACAGCGTGCCCGATTTTGAGGCATTTTCAGCGCTCGCTACAAAGTATGACCTTCCTCTGATCGTGGATAACACATTCGGCGCGGCAGGAGCCATTTTTCAGCCCATTAAGCACGGTGCGCACGTCGTTGTGCAATCCGCTACCAAATGGATCGGCGGCCACGGGACATCCATTGGCGGCGTAATCGTGGATGCGGGCACCTACAACTGGGGTAATGGCAAGTTCCCGCAGTTCACAGAGCCTTCGCCCAGCTACCATGGCCTCGTTCTTAACGATGTATTCGGCATTGGCGGACCTTTCGGCAACATTCAGTTCATCATCCGTGCCCGCGTGGAAGGCCTGCGCGACTGGGGCCCGTCCCTTTCGCCTTTCAATTCGTTCCTGTTCCTGCAAGGACTTGAAACCCTCTCCCTTCGCGTCGAGCGCATTGCTGAAAACGCATTAAAGCTTGCACAATGGCTTGAAAATCATCCGAAAGTGGAGAGCGTAAACTACATCGGACTGGAAGGCAACAAATACCACCAGCTCGCTAAAAAGTACCTTACACGCGGTTTCGGAGGGGTATTGTCATTTACACTCAAAGGCGACAAAAAGACCGCCGAGCATTTTGTCGACAACCTGAAACTGATCAGTAACCTCGCGAACGTAGGCGACGCCAAGACGCTGATCATCCACCCCGCATCAACTACTCACTCACAACTATCTGAGGAAGAACAGATTTCAGCCGGCGTATTGCCAACCCAGCTGCGCATTTCCGTAGGTATCGAGCATATCGACGATATCATCGCGGATGTGGAAGGGGCGATTAATTCTTAATGAGCCGCCGTGGAACGGGGAATGAGTGAATTTTGAATGACTGAATGACTGAATGAGTGAATTTTGAATGAGTGAATGAGCCACCGTGGAACGGGGAATGAGCGACCGGGTCGCCGGAGCGATGGGCCGCCTTGGAAGGGAATTTGCAAACAAATGCCGTTAGGCATGCAATGTTGGTAGAAAACCATTACAAGCAAGTTTAAAAATGCTCCTGGGCATGTAACAACAGGGATTTGGATCATATTTATTCTCTGCTGTTACATCCCTAACGGGATTTGAAAACGTTTATCCTTTGGGTTTTCTACCAACATTACATCGCTACGCGATTACTCCAACCAGAGATATCCGTTTTCTACGGTCCATTCCGTCATTCAGATTCATTCACTCGATCAAAATTCACTCATTCACTCATCCACTCATCCACTCATCCACTCATTCCCCGTTCCACGGCGGCTCATTCACTCATTCAAAATTCACTCATTCCCCAACGCCCTCCAAGGCGAACATGAATGCGAACTGCAACGCGATTTCCTTTAAATAGTCAAACCGTCCCGAAGCTCCGCCGTGCCCGGCTTCCATATTTGTTTTAAGTAACAGGACATTCTGGTCGGTTTTATGCGTTCTGAGGCGGGCTATCCACTTGGCGGGTTCGAAATACTGGACCTGACTGTCGTGTAAGCCGGTGGTAATGAGCATATTCGGATATGCTTTTTTCTCTACGTTGTCATAAGGCGAATAGGATTTCATGTAATCGTATGAGTCCTTGTTCTTTGGGTTGCCCCATTCGTCGAACTCGTTGGTAGTCAACGGAATGCTTTCATCGAGCATAGTTGTCACTACATCTACAAAAGGCACGTCGGCGATAATGCCCCGCCACAGATCCGGCCGCAGGTTGGCGACCGCACCCATGAGCAAACCACCCGCGCTGCCGCCCTCAGCAAACAGATGTGCCGGTGAGGTATACTGTTTTTTAATCAGAAATTCCGCGCAATCGATGAAATCGTTGAAGGTGTTCTTCTTCTTGAACATTTTTCCATCCTCATACCACTGCCTGCCCATTTCCTGCCCGCCGCGTATGTGTGCGAGCGCGTAGATGAACCCGCGATTGAGCAGGCTCAGGCGCGTGCTGCTGAATGCCGCATCCATGCTGTTACCATAAGAACCGTAGGCATACAGCAACAGCGGCGTGTCGGCACTTTTAGGTGTATCTTTTTTGTAAACCACCGAAATGGGCACTTTCACACCATCGCGCACGGTCGCGTACAAACGTTCCGTCACATATTCCTCCGGGTCATAGCCTCCAACCACCTCCTGGCGCTTCTTCAACTCCTTCTCTCTCGTTTCCATGCCATAATCATACACAGAACTCGGCGTCGTGAGCGAAGTGTATACATAACGCAATGTCGCGGTATTATACTCTGGGTTCGATCCGGCGTAAGCGGTGTAGGCGGGCTCCCCGAAATCCACATAGTGCTCCCCGCCGGAGACTATATTCCTGATCCGAAGCTGCAAAAGGCCGTTTTTACGCTCTGTGATCACCAGATAGTCCCTGAAAACATCGATGCCTTCCAGCAGGACATCGGTGCGGTTGGAAATCACTTCCTTCCAGTGCTCCACGCCCGTTTGGTCAAGCGGCGTTTCCATCAACCTGAAATTCAATGCATCTTTATTGGTCACGATCAAAAACTTATCACCCTGGTGGTCCACATCGTAGAGCACGTCCTTCATACGCGGCTGAAACACCTCAAATTTGCCTGTCGGCTCGTCCGCGTCCAGGATCAGGTATTCCGATGACATGGTGGCGGAAGAAGCGATCACGATGTATTTGTCAGACTTGGTCTTACCGACCCCGATATAGTTGCTCTTATCCTTTTCCGTATATACCACCACGTCCTTTTTGGCGTCCGTTCCCAAGGTATGCCGTTTGATCTTCTCGCTCAGGAGTGTTTTCGGATTGGTAGCGGTGTAAAAAAGCGTTCTGTTATCATTTCCCCATTCCGATCCGCCGCTAGCCGGGTAGATTTTGTCCGGAAAGTGTTCCCCTGTTTCGAGGTTTTTGATGTAGAGCGTATACTGCCGTCTGGATACGGTATCCACGCCGTAAGCGAGCAGTTTGTTGTCGGGGCTCACATTGAAACCGGCCGCTGAATAATACGAGTGACCTTCGGCCATCTGGTCCACATCCAGCAGTATCTCCTCAGGTGCCGCCAGCGTTCCCTTTTTGCGGCAATATTTGAAGTACTGCTCGCCCTCCTCACTCCGGGTGTAGTACCAATAGCCGTTACTGAACACCGGAACCGATTCGTCCTTTTCCTTGATCCGACCTTTCATTTCTTTGAACAGCACTTCCTGAAATGCCTTCGTACCCGCCATCATCGTATCGGTGTAGGCGTTCTCCGCATTCAGATAGTCGACCACCTTGTCGCTATCGGGTCCTTCGCGGAAAAAATCCCCCATCCAATAATATTCATCATTTCTTTTGTCGCCATGCATTCCGGTTTCATGGTCTTTCTTTATTGCTACGGGAGGCGTGGCTCCCGGCCATTGATATGCTTCTTTCACGGGTTTATTTTGATTACAAGAAAAATTGACAACAACTAAAAGTAAGAAAATAATTCTCATAAGGCATCAGCTGGTTTATAATAGATTGTTTATCAATATGTTAACTATTAAAAGCAGCAGGAAACAATATTTTACTTTTAATATTAGTATATGCATGAAAAATATTAAACTTTTTAGCCATTGAATACATTAAAATAATTCTATCATATTATACTTTTTATACATAAAATACATTTCAATTTATAAAAAGTACTATATATATATATACTTTAAAATGTTATAATTAGTAGAATACATATCATATCTAATCAAGCGCTATTGCTTTTTAATATGGTGGTATCTTTTAAATAGTATAATACTTTTTATAAATACTAATAATATAAAATGTCTAATACTTCTCTCCTAAAACGACAAAAAACCGCCTGCAATCCGTTTCAGTCACCGCACTTACATTATATTTGAATTTCGATCATCAAATCACCTCATGGAAAAACCCGTTCACAAGCTATTCCTTCTTGACGCCATGGCGTTGATATACAGGGCTCATTTCGCATTCATCAAAGCCCCCCGTATCACGTCGAAGGGACTGAATACCAGTGCTGTTTTCGGTTTTACGAATACCCTTCTGGAAGTACTTCAAAAGGAAAAACCCACACACATCGGGGTTGCATTCGATACGGCTGCACCTACCTTCCGGCACATTCAGTTCGAGGCTTACAAAGCACAACGTGAAGCCCAGCCCGAGGATATCACCGTGGCCATCCCACTTGTGAAACGGTTGCTCAGAGGCATGTGCATCCCCATTCTGGAACTGGACGGCTACGAGGCCGACGATATCATCGGTACCATTGCCAAGGAAGCATCACGGGAAGGCTTCGAGGTTTTCATGATGACACCCGATAAGGACTACGGGCAATTAGTTGAACAATACATACACATGTACAAGCCCGCATTCCTCGGCAAAGGCGCCGAAGTGCTGGGCGTTCAGGAAATACTTGACCGCTGGCAGATTCAGCGCATCGACCAGGTGATCGATATCCTGGGACTGATGGGGGACGCCGTCGACAACATTCCCGGTATTCCGGGTGTCGGAGAAAAGACGGCACAGAAACTGATCCAGGAGTACGATACCATCGAAAACATGATCACGCACGCCGATGAGATCAAGGGAAAACTGGGTGAAAAGGTCCGGGAGAACTTTGACAAGGCTGTGCTCAGCAAGCAACTCGCTACCATCGACTGCAAAGTGCCCGTCCCATTCGACCCGGAAGATCTGACGATCTGCGCACCCAATGCGGAACTGATCGCTGAGCTTTTTGACGAGCTGGAATTCAAAACACTTAAAGCGCGCGTTCTGGGCGCATCAGCATCCGCCGCTGCACCCGCCATTGCCCGTCCGGCCGCAGCCAAAAGTACCAAAGGCCAGCTGGACCTGTTCGGCAATCCCACGGAAGAAATCGGCCAGCAGCCTGCTGCCGTCAGCGGCGACCTTTCCGACGGGGAGCCTGGGGGGGATGTCTTTGAAGAGCTCCGCATTCCAACGACCAAACGGACTATCGATAACACGTTTCATCGCTACCATACCGTGGATACGCCCGAGCTTATGACCAGTCTGGCTCATTATCTGGGCTTGCAGGACGCGTTCTGCTTCGACACGGAGACGACCTCGCTCGATACCATCGATGCCGAGCTGGTAGGCCTTTCATTCTCCTATCTGGCCGGTGAAGCATTCTACATTCCGGTGCCCGCCGACCGCGAAAAAGCGCAGGAGATCGTCGAACATTTCAGAGGTGTTTTTGAAAATGAAAACATCGAAAAAATAGGCCAGAACATCAAGTATGACCTGCTGGTACTCAAAAACTATGGTGTGGAAGTCAAGGGCAGAATGAGCGACACCATGCTCGCGCACTACCTGCTCGAACCGGACAAGCGCCACGGAATGGACATCCTGGCCGCTTCATACCTCAACTACGAACCGGTGTCGATCACCACGCTGATCGGCAAAAAAGGCGCGGGAAAGCAGGGAAATATGCGGGACGTAGCCATTCCCGAGATCGCCCAGTACGCAGGCGAAGACGCAGACATTACCTTTCAGCTGAACACGATCTTCCGCAGGGAGCTGCCGAAAGTAAATGCCGCCAAGCTGTTCCAGGAAGTGGAAATGCCGCTCTTGAATGTACTGGCATCGATGGAGAATACAGGCGTGCGGCTGGACATCGGTGCGTTGAAAGATATGTCGGCGGTGCTGGAACTGGATCTGAGACAAACAGAAGGCGAAATCTACGAAGCGGCCGGTCAGTCCTTCAATATCAGCTCGCCCAAGCAGCTCGGTGAGGTCCTGTTCGAAAAAATGAAGCTGATCGACAAACCAAAGAAGACCAAAACGGGCCAGTATGCAACAGGAGAGGAAATTCTCTCCGACCTCGAAAGCAACCACCTGATCGCACGTAAAATCCTTGATTATCGTGAATTGCAAAAACTGAAATCGACCTATGTGGATGCATTACCGACTATGGTAAGCAGCCGTACCGGTCGCATTCATACCTCTTACAATCAGGCTGTTGCAGCAACCGGACGTTTGAGCTCTACTAACCCCAACCTGCAAAACATTCCCATCCGGACGCCTCGCGGACGTGAGATCCGGAAAGCATTTGTGCCCGACAATGGCGATTTCCAAATCCTTTCAGCGGATTATTCGCAGATCGAGCTCCGCATTATGGCGGCTTTCAGCGGCGATGCGAGTATGACGGAGGCATTCAACCAGGGACGCGACATTCACGCGACCACTGCGAGCAAAGTGTTTTCCGTGCCGTTGGAAGAAGTGACGTCGGATATGCGCCGCAAGTCCAAAATGGTCAACTTTGGTATCATTTACGGTATTTCTGCATTCGGTCTTGCGCAGCGACTGAGCATTCCGCGTGGGGAAGCGAGCGAGATCATCCGCGCTTATTTCGAAGAATTCCCGGCTGTGAAGGGTTATATGGACAAGGTCGTGAACGACGCCCGCGAGCGGGAATATGTCGAGACCATCCTTGGCCGTCGCCGCTACCTGCCGGATATCAACTCCCGCAACCAGACCAACCGCGGCTATGCGGAGCGAAACGCCATCAATGCCCCCATTCAGGGCTCTGCTGCCGATATGATCAAGGTTGCGATGATCAACATTCACGACTGGATGAAGGCTGAAAAACTCAAATCACGCATGATCCTGCAAGTACACGATGAATTGGTTTTTGACGCGCATTACAGCGAGATTGACTTATTGAAAGAGAAGGTCGATGAGCTCATGCGCAATGCGATCCCGATGGCCGTGCGGATGGAAACGGGGATTGGTGTGGGCGCGAACTGGCTGGAAGCGCATTAAAAAGGGAGGAAGGAGGAAAGGACAAAGGGAAAATCGGCATCGGAAGCAGGAGACCCCGCTGGGGTCGTGTGAGCTTTCGATGTATACTTGCTATAAACAGGAGGCCGCTCCGCGGCCAGCGCCGCAACTGATCGACTCTGCTACCACGCACTGCGCAAGATGCCGGAGGCATCTCCTGTTTCTAGAATACACGTTAATAATATACGACAAAAGGCCCCGGTGGGGCCTTTTGTCGTCACTATGAGCGCCTTTTACCTTCTTCCCTACTTAGCTACCCATGTCCGCGTATTCAAATCATCCGTACCCTGCCGCTTCACCGCTTCTTCACGATTGGCGCCGTTGAGCGACTGCTCCGACAATGGATAAATGAAACGCACCGGCACTTTGTTCTGATTCAGGTTGTCGGGGCCTGGTTTAATCTCCGGCATGCCCGTCCGGCGCCAATCGAACCACGCTTCCAGTCCGTTAAAATAGTAGGCAACCCATTTTTGCAAAGCGATTTTTCCCAGCTTCTCGGCGCTCGAACCTGTGTACGCGACGCCCGCCTGCGTATAGTAAGAAGCGTCCGGCGTCACGTTAATGCCGTACGACGATGGTACCACACTTTTCCAGTAGTCGAAATTGCTCTGGACACCTTTTGTGTAATACCCCTCGGCCGTTCCGGTCGTAATCATTCCTTTTTCACGCGCTTCGGCGAGGATGAACTGCAACTCGGAGTAGTTCATAATGATCCCGCGTGGCGCAGAAGGGTCCGGCGCTGCTTGTCCGGGGTCATTGCACACGAGGCATGCGAACGTGTAGCCTACGCGCGAAACGCCTTGCGGACCGCCATTGTAGTTCAATGCAGGCACATCTCCCAATCCATTGGGTACACCTTCAATCACCGGCTTGCCGGCCGTTACCGACGATTGTGAAGGGCGCCCGAATACGGTCAGGCGCGGGTCTTTCAATGCACTCAGGCGGTCGCTCAGCGTCTTGCTTACACGGAATTCGTCGAATGAACCCACACGTGCGCCATACAGCGTCCATTGATTAGGAGCCGCCGCAAGGTATTTCAGCTCAGCATTGTCCTGGATTCCTTCGAAAATCGGGTTTTTCGCAGCATCTGTAAGGATCGCCTGCATATCAGCCTTCACATCTTTCTGCTTCGAAATGCGCATCAGGTAACGCAGGCGCAAAGAGTTCGCCAGTTTCCGCCATTTGATCAGCGAACCTGTACCTCCGCCAAAAAGAATATCTCCCGAAACAGCTGTCGAGCTCGTAGCGAGGATATCGTTGGCAGTTTTAAGATCGGCCAGGACACCTGCATAAACGCTCTCCTGCGTGTCGTACTTAGGCAGATAAACGCCGTCGGTCTTTCCTTTCGTCGCCTCGGTATAAGGAATATCGCCGTAAGCATCAGTGGCCAGCGCGAACATCCATGATTTCAGGATCAGCGCGATGCCCTTGTAGGCATTGGCGTCGTCGGTACCCACCTGGTCGAGGATGTTTTTAACGTTACGCATATTGCCATACACATTATCCCAGATACTGTTTTGCTGTCCCCACAAATAACGGTCCTCGTTCACGAACTGGATCTTGGCATGGTGCTGCACCACGATGTTCCCGATGCCCCACGCGTCGTTGACCTGGCTGTTGACCATATTCCGGATCACACCGGCCAGCAGCAGATCGGGCGTGACGTCGTTCGGAACGTTATTGTTGGTATTGATTTCCTCAAAGTCGTTGGTACATGCCCCGCCTGAGACGATCAGCGCGGCCATGATATATATCGGAATTAGCTTTTTCATTGTTTTTCGCTTGAAGTTTTACAGTTTGAAACTCACATTGAAACCATAACTGCGGCTCGAAGGGATCGACATATATTCGATACCCGGCAAAGCGGTTCCACCGTTGTAAGACATTGTTTCGGGATCCACGTGAGGTACTTTCGACCACAATGCGAGGTTACGCCCTACAACAGAAATAGTGATGTTCTTAATCGGCGAACGGCCCAGGAGGCGGTTAGGGATCGAGTAACCCAGCTGCAATTCGCGGAGCTTCACGAATGAGGCGTCGTACATCACACCTTCGGCGATATTACGGCCACCGGTGAATGCGGTATGCCACGCGCGGGCTGTCAGCTTCACATCGTTTTTGGAGAAAGAACCATCTGCATTCTGCACAACACCGTCGCCGATCACACCATTGCCGGCTTTGGTCAGGTCGTAGCCATCAGCGCGTCCTTCCAGCGTTTCTTTGATGATACCGCCTTCACGTCCCACAACCTGCGTTTCGGAGAACAGTTTTCCACCGTGACGAATGTCAAAAAGGAAGCTCAGTTTCACATTCTTGTAGCTGAACTGATTGGAAATACCTGCCAGCCAGTCGGGGTTGTAGTTGCCCATTTTCTGAACGTTGGTGGTAGGCACCGGGCGACCGTCTTTGTAAACGATCTGGCCTACGTTCTGGCCCGTTGCATCATAGTAAGGCAGCGAAGCGTTGGTATTTTGTACACGCGCAAATGCGATACCGTACATATCCCCCATCCGCTCGTTCACGCGTGCCTCAATGCTTACGCCCTTGCTCGCCATCACGAAGTTGGTAATACCGTCGGAAAGTTCGAGCACTTTACTGCGGTTAGCGGAGAAGTTGATCCCGATATTCCATTTGAAATCATTGACTTCCACCGGTGTTACATTCAGCATGGTTTCAAAGCCCCAGTTTTTGATCTCACCCGCATTGAAGAAACGGCCATTGTAGCCCGTTGTCGACGAAAGCGGGATTTGCAGGATCTGGTTCTTGGTTTTGCTTTGATAGTATGTAAAATCCAGACCTACACGGTTCTTGAAGAAACGCAGGTCCGCACCCAATTCGTAAGCAGTACTAATCTCCGGTTTAAGGTTCAGGTTAGCCAAACGATCGGTTTCACCGTAGATTTGCGAGCTTCCGTAAGGCGTGCTTGGATTGTAAGCTTGTGTGAACGTGAATGGGTCGGTATCGTTACCTACCTGCGCGAAACTGGCACGGGCCTTAGCAAAAGAAATCACTTCCGGGAGCTTCACCATATCGCTCACCACAGCACTCAGTGCCACCGACGGATAGAAATATGAGTTATTTTCAGAACCGAATGGCTTCAATGCCGTCGGGAGCGTCAATGCGCTACTCCAGTCGTTCCGTGCGGTAACGT
Organism: uncultured Dyadobacter sp.; assembly: GCA_965649915.1. Lineage (GTDB taxonomy): Bacteria > Bacteroidota > Bacteroidia > Cytophagales > Spirosomataceae > Dyadobacter. The sequence continues at coordinate 76,723 of CBFGMV010000019.1, read as the reverse complement.
CCAGGAACAGGTAATTGCGGAACGAAACCGATGCGGAACCGTACAAACTGTTGATGCGCTTGCCAACTTTGCTCTGCGAAGCCACGAGTGCAATGCGGGAGTTGGTCAGGTTGTAAATGCCCGGCAAGTTCAGCTGGCCTGCATTTTCCTCGTCATAAATAGAGCTCTGGCGGTTCTGGTTACCACCGAATGTCGCCGAAATGTTGAAATCCTTGCTGACATCCTTGTTGAAAGATAACAGGAAATCACTGTTACGTTCCTCTGTGTTGATCTTCGTTTCGCGGAACTGGCCGAATGGAAAACGCTGCGTACTGAATGCGCGGCGGTATTCGCGGCGCTCGTTGCCCCAATCGGTAGCGGTACGCACTTGCAGGCTCAGCCAGTCGGTAAAGTCGTATTTCAATATGACGTTCCCGATAATGCGGTTCACATCCTGTCCGTTGGTGTTTTCGAAAACCGTCAGGTAAGGGTTATCGTGGTAGTTATAGTTCCAGCCAAACTGACGACGGCCTTCCAGTCCGTTCATCCATAAACGTTCCATATCCGAAACCTTCACCGAACGCGGCAGCCAGCAGTTGAACAGGTACATAATGCTTTCCGTACCGTAGCTGATCGACGGGCGGTTGCCGCTCGCGCTCTTGATGTAGCTTACGAATGTCTTGGCCGAAAACTTCTTCGTCAGGTTATAACCCGCGCTCAATGAAACAGTATGGCGTTTCAGATCCGTATTGGGCACAATACCGGTCTGATCCAGGTTCGTGTACGACAAACGGAAGCTACCCTGATCATTATTACCGATCAATGCGACGTTGTTTGTCAGCGTACGGCCTGTTTGCAAAAAGTTTTTCAACCCGTCAACATCCGGCAGCCAGGGAGTAGGCGTAATCACACTTCCCGCAGGGGCATTCAGATCGCCACCCAGGAAAGGGATCGCCTGTCCGTTCAGGGTACGCGGCGAGTTGTATTGCGGGTAGCTCTGGCCTTTGAATTCAGGCCCCCAACCTTCGTCGGTACCATCCGTGAGACCGCCGCCGGCGCCATTCACAAATGCGAAGTCGCCTCCGTTGCCATTACCTTGTCCGTATCTGTTCTGATATTCAGGCAGTTTCAAAGCGCGCTCAAAAGTAGTGTTACTATTCACTTCCACACCGATACCCTTGTTACCCTTACCCGATTTGGTGGTGATCAGGATCACCCCGTTGGCTGCTCTTGAACCATACAAAGCCGCAGCCGCGGGTCCTTTCAAAACGCTCATCGTTTCCACGTCGTCGGGGTTGATGAAGCTCGCACCATTCCCGAAATCCACTTCCAGGTTGCCCTGTCCCGAACCGCCGGTGATGGAGTTGCTGATCGGCACCCCGTCGATCACGTACAAGGGCTGGTTTTTGTTCAAATCCACCGACCGCTCTCCACGGATCGTAACCCGCGCCGAACCGCCGATACCCGAAGGGCTCCCCACGACCGTCACACCGGCCACCTTGCCTGCCAGCTGATTCACGATGTTGGTCTCACGCGCGGTAACAATGCTTTCGCCTTTCAGCTCCTGCACGGCGTAGCCCAGTTTACGGACATCCTTTTTGATACCCAACGCAGTGACGACCACCTCCTGAAGTTGCTTTTGGTCCGTGAGCAGGATCACGTCCGCGATAGAACGGCCACTCACATTCAGATCGCGTGATACATATCCCAAAAACGAAAAGGTCAGTACTGAACCGTTGCCTTTTACATTGAGCTGGTACTTGCCGTTGACATCCGTAACGGTGCCGTTGGTAGTGCCTTTCTCAATAACACTGACACCCGCCAGGGGCAGTTTGTCGTCATCCGATGTGACCTGGCCGGTAATGGCCGTCTGTGCGAACCCCGTATACGAGCCCAGCAGGCCCGTCAGCACGGCCGGAAGGAACGCGCTTCTTCCGAAGATACTCAGCCGGAAGCATAAGTAAATTTTTTTGATCATGAGCACTAGGTTATTTAGGTGATAGAAAGATAGAACGGGGCAAAAAACGCCCTTTAAAACGCAAAAATCCGGTTAATTAAAGTCTATTCTGTTAAGTATTTATTAACATTCCATAAACAAATCGGGCTTGCGGCGTTACACCAACAGCTGCCGGTATCGACCACTCACTCATCTCTGAATTCTCACTAATTGCTGCTCCCTTATAGCCTGCCTCACAAACGGCCTGAACAAATGCCGGCGTTGAATCCGTTTAATTTACAAAACTTGGTTCAAAAAACAGGCAACGGGATGTTAACCTATTGACCTCTTTTTCAAGATTTTATAAAAACCCATATCCAACAGGCAATAGACACTCCCATTCATTTTAAAATAATACAGCAAAATCTTCAAAAAAGACTATCCGTCAAGAACTTCCACTGGCCGTTCTACCGCCCTTTATCAAAGCATAAGCCATCTCTCATCAACTCTATCCGCTATACGCTCACCGGATATAATTCATCCCTGTTAAACTTTTACTTTCCCAAGCCGTGCGCAGGATCATTCTTCTGTTACTATTTCCCCTAAATGTCGTATCGATGGCAAACAAACATACATTGATCATCATGTTTACCTCCCGGGAAAATGAAATAATCCAGCTGATCGCGCAAGGACTATCCTCACGCGTGATCGCCGACCGCCTGTGCGTGAGCATAGAAATTGTCAAGTCGCACCGCAGTAAACGGATGCGTCATGTTTTTTACATCAGCAAAAACTACAAGGTATTGTCTATGAAACATTTAAGTATGATCAAAGCATTACTCATTCCAGCTGCATTAATACTGTCAACTGCTCATGCATCTGCACAGGCCACTCAGAATAAAGAAATGATTATACCGAGAACGCAAGCCAAACTTCCCGAAGGCCACATTTATCTTCCACACGAACAACTCACGATCGCCAAAGATACATCGAACGGCCAACTAAGAATCCATTTGGAAATCAGCAACTCACACACCCGCGAACGTGAAATACAGGTATTTCTGAAACCCGAATCGGAGGATTTACAAAGCCTGACAACAGGCACCTATGAGTTGTTTTTCACAGGCACCGCCCTTACCCTGACTAACCGTACAACCGGCGAAAAGATTGTATTCGAAATCGGTCGGCCAGCCCCCGATTCTGCTAGCCATGTCCGACAAGTGAATGTGGACAAACGTATCAATGCGATCGGGATTGCAACTTATTTCAAAACCTGCCCGCGCCATTAACAACCACGCACGGCCGTCAATCCCCGACTGACTCCGCAGCCCAAGCCCTGCTAAACAAGGCTTGGGCTGGACGTTTTAAAAATTCATACTATTTCAAGATATAATAGTAGAAAAAATACCGAACTTCGCTCTTTAATTGTAAACAATACACTTAATACATTCCAATGCATCATTTGTTTCAGAAAGTCTCCCTCCTTTTCCTGGCGTGCCCGGCAATGGTAATGGGCCAGACAGCGAAGGGAAATTACGCTCCTCTTCCTCTCAAAGACCTCAGTGCGTTTGAAAGTGCCGCCACCAACTGGTCTATCCAGGGTGGCATTGCCATACATCCGGCCGGTACCGTAAAACCCAAGTCCCTGCCCGGCGACGGTGTGCTGGTGGGCAACGCCGGTAAAGCGCTGGTGACCCGTCTGAAGGCGAGTGACCTCCGTCTTTATGTGGAATTCAATGTTTCGCCTGGCGCAGAAGGCTTCATTATCCTGCCGGGCGGTCAGAAAGTGAAGATCTCGGACAGCAGCAAACAAAAGACAACCGACGCGTCTACTTCCGGGTATGTGGGACAATTCCCTACCCAGAACGCAGCCAAGTCGGCGGGTCTCTGGCAGACCCTCGAACTTTCCTATGATGCATCCGTGGCACAAGTTGCCAATTCCGCAAAGCTCAATGCACTCGTCCTGAATGGCGTGACCGTTCTGGAAACCGTGTATCTGCCCAATTCCAAAACCACCGGAGACGGCCAGCCGCTTGCATTGGAAGTAACCAAAGGCAGTATCGCATTCCGTCATGTCGGCTATCAGCTGCTGGCCAACCTCAAACCCCTGTCGATCGGCAACCTGAGCTACAAGGTGTATGGTGATAAATGGGATGCCAAAGAATACAGCAAGCTTGATCACGAAGGCAAATCACCTGCTTTGACCCAGGAAGTGACCAACGGCATGCGAGAGTTCCACCTTGTTTATGAAGGTGAAATGGATGTAACCCAGGCCGGCGACTATATTTTTACAACCATCTATTCGGGCCCCGTCCTGTCGCTGGATGTGGATGGCAAAAATGTCTTTTCGGGCGGCGAAAGCACTTCTCAGGAGACACATACCGGCTCGGCGAACCTTACCCAGGGCAAGCATAAGTTCAGGATTTACTATTCCCGCTTCCCATGGAGGCAACCGGCACTTGGTCTGCGTGTCGAAAAAGCAGGGGTTCGTCCTTACGACCTGCATTCGTTATCCTCCCTTCCGGAGCCCGAACCTAAGCCATACATCAGCGTAACCCCCGAAATGCGGCCCGAAATGGTGCGCTCGTTCATTCTGGTAGAAGGTGAAAAATACAAACGCACCCATTGCATTTCGGTAGGCAGCCCCGACGGCTGGAACTACACCGTAGACCTGAACCGCGGTGCGCTCGTACAGGCATGGCGCGGACAATTCGCCGACGTGACCGAAATGTGGTATGAACGGGGTGAGCCGCAATTGCTTTTTCCAGCAGGACTGAAAGTACATGTGTCGGGCAGAAGCAGCGTGGCTGCACTCGACAATGCATCGGCTGCGTGGCCCGACTCTTCCAACATCAATTACCTTGGTTACAAGATCGATCAAAAGGGATACCCCGTCTTCCGTTACGCGATCGGCGGCGCAACTGTGAGCGATGAGCTGCAATCCGGCGGAAACAGCCTTACCCGGACATTCCGAGTCGATGGGTCTGCCACAAGTGCTTTGTATTCACTGCTCGCCAGCGGAAAGCAGATCGTTGAAATCGAAAAAGGGCTATACCAGGTCGACGACCGTTTTTACGTCCAGGTGGACAAAAAAGCAAAAGCGACTGTGCGTCCCGCGGGTGAGATGAAGGAGCTGATCCTGCCCGTTTCCAATCAGACGAGCTACTCCCTTTTCTGGTAGGCTTGGCAAATACTTAACCATTTGATTTCCATCAATGAAAAATATTCTCTTAACTACGCTGATTTCCGCTGGCTGTATAAGTGCATTCGCGCAGTCAAAACCCAATAAAATTGATGATTACTACCGGATCATCACCATCCCGATCCCCGAAAACATCAAAATGGAGGTAGGTGGAATGCAGGTGCTGCCGGATGGCCGCCTGGCCACTTCGACCCGCCGGGGTGAAGTGTGGATGATCGGCAATCCTTATCTGAAAGGTGATGGCAAACCATCGTTTCACCGTTTCGCTTCCGGCCTGCACGAGCCGCTTGGTTTGCTGTACCGGGGAAAGGACTTCCTGATCTCACAGCGCGGCGAAGTAACCCGCCTGGAAGACACCAACAACGACGGCGTCGCGGATGTGTACGACTCGTTCACGCGCTGGCCTCTTTCGGGCAATTATCACCAGTACTCCTACGGACCAGTAGCCATGCCCAACGGCGAAATGCTCGTTACACTGAACCTCGACTGGGTGGGCCGCGGCGCAAGTCAATCCAAATGGAGGGGCTGGATGCTCAAACTCGGCCAGGACGGTAAACTGACCCCCTGGGCTACCGGCCTCCGCTCCCCTTCCGGCTTCGGATCCTATAAAGGCGATATTTTCTACACCGAGAACCAGGGTGACTGGGTAGGTTCGGGTCGGATGACACACCTCGAAAAAGGCGATTTCGCCGGTAACCCGGCCGGTTTGAGATGGAGCAAGGAAGAAGGATCACCGGTGAAACTGTCACCGGAAGATGTTCCCAGCACCGGAGAGCCGTTATATGACGTAGCCAAGAAAATCCCCGGCATCAAACCGCCCGCAGTGTGGTTCCCGCACACATTGGTCGGTATCTCCACTTCCGATTTCAAGGAAGATGTCACCAACGGCGCATTCGGCCCTTTTACCGGCCAGATGTTTGTGGGGGACCAGGGGCACAGCATTATCACCCGCGTAGATCTTGAAAAAGTGAATGGGGTTTGGCAGGGAACTGTTTTTCCATTCCGTGAAGGATTTATGTCCGGTATCCTCCGTATGGAATGGGGCCTCGATGGCTCGATGTTCGTTGGGCAAACCAGCCGCGGATGGTCTGCAACAGGCAAGGAAGAGTTTGGTATCCAGAGACTTGTCTGGACCGGCAAGATGCCGTTTGAAATGAAAACCGTCCGCTCCATGCCCGATGGTTTTGAAATCACCTTCACCAGCCCTGTCGATAAAAAGGCGGCCGCCGACCAGGATGCGTACAAAATGAGCAGCTTTACCTACCGCTACCACAAAACCTACGGAAGTCCGATCATCAATACCCAGGAGGTTCCTCTCAAAGGCATTATTGTTTCCGAGGACCGCCTGCGCGTGCGTCTGGTGGTAGATCCATCCTCCCTGCGCAAAGGATATATCCACGAAATCAAGGCGGAAGGCGTCAAATCTCCTGACGGCAATGCTTTGCTGCACGCCAACGGTTATTACACCCTGAATGAGATAGCAGCAGGCTCCCCTGCCACCGCAGTACAGTTCACGACCACCGTAAAGGCCTCCGCCGTCGATCACAGTGCGCATAGCATGGCTGCCGGCGAAGCTGCCAGCACAGCTTCCTCTGCCAAACGGGTGACGGAAATGCCTTCGGACTGGACCAACGGACCCGATCAGGTGGTCACGATCGGAACCGTACCGGGCCTTAAATTTGATATTTCCGAGATACAGGTGAAAGCCGGGAGCAAGATCAAAATCGTCTTCAACAACAACGACGATATGCTTCATAACCTCGTCATCACCAAGCCGGGCACTGCCAATGCGGTTGGCGAAGCGGGACTGAACCTCGGCCTGAAAGGTTCGGAGCTGAGCTATGTCCCCAAAACCAACGATGTCCTCTTCCACACCAATATCGTGGAGCCCGAAAAATCGGAATCCATTTACTTCGTTGCACCGAAGCAGGCAGGTACCTACCAGTACGTCTGCACTTTTCCCGGGCATTACACGCTCATGCAGGGAAAACTGAAAGTAGTAAAATAGCTCCCGCAAACGCCGGGCAGGCCAGCCCTCCCGGCGTTCTTTTTCACCGGACATTTACATTCCAATAAATACCAGGCAATCACAAGGAGAATGGTATTGCGGATTGCTTTGACTGGTATAATTCATTGATTTAATAAAACATTGCCGTTGCATTAAAGATTTGAACAAAGAAGAAACTATATCGAATGCAGCCGACATTCATGCCGCATTATGGCTCCGGTTCAAGGCGGGGGATTCCGACGCATTAGGCCGGCTCGCCCAGCTGCACTACCGGGCGCTCTACAACTACGCCACCAAGTTCTCCTCCGACCCCGATTTTATCCGTGATTCGATCCAGGAACTGTACCTGGAACTCTGGGAAAGGAGAAACTTCCTCTCCGAAACTGTTTTCGTCAAATCCTACCTTCTCAAAGCGCTTCGTCACAAGCTGATCAAGGAAAGCATCCGGCTCAAACGCTTCCATGAGCCCGGTCATTCCGTTTTTGACACCGATGATTCGGACCCGTCCATCGAGACCGATATCATCAGAGACGAACACATCCGCTTCCAGAACGGCCACCTCAAACGCATCATTTCGTCACTTTCGAAACGTCAGCAGGAAATCATTTACCTCCGTTTTTATCAGAACCTCGACAATGAGGATATCGCCGGCGTGATGGGCCTCGGACGCCAAAGCGTCTCCAACCTACTCTACCGGACCTTAAAGGAGATCAAGGAAATATGGATACCCGCGGAATTCTTCTGGGTGTTGCTGGCGGTTGTGGGGTTGTGAGTGTACTTAATGAGTGAATGACCGAATAATCGAATGATTGACCGGGTCGCCGGGCGATGAGCCGCCGTGGAAAGGGCCGCAGTGGAACTGGAATGAGCGACTATTGGCATTTGATATTATTCTTTCTAAATGTATATTACTATTTTAACATTACAAACTTTTTATACTTTTTAAGCTTTTAATACTTTTTAATTCACCCCTTCCTACCCTCTTTTCCCTACTCCTTTCTCCCTTTCTATAACTTTTTCAAATTTTTTTTGATTTTTTTGGTTATAAACAATCTCAAGACTGACATACTACTATAATGGGCCTCGTGGCGCATGCAACTGTCTGTTTTGATTTGAGATGAGTTTATACCGAACCTTTACCGTGGAAGAGCTGGCAACGGATGAGACATTCCGTCTCTGGGTGATGACCCCTACGCCGGAACTCGACCATTATTGGCAGCAGTGGCTGCAAGATAACCCCGACCGGGCGGGCGTCGTCGGACGTGCCCGGGAGCTGGTGCTGTCTATCCATGAGATCTATAAGGACGATCTCTCGGAAGACAGCGTTCGCTATGAAATCAACGAAATCGCGCGGAGGGCGGAAGACAGCAAATCCGCGCCCCCGTACAGGATCGGTTACGGGCGCACGATCTGGCGCGCTGCGGCGGCAGTCCTGCTCACCGGCGGACTCGGCTGGCTGTACTACACGTCACGGCCAGTTCATACCGACGCCGGTAAACCGGCCATCGCCACTGATTCCCAAACGGAAATGCTTGTCCGGGTCAACAACACCGGCAGCGAACTGACGGTTTTACTCTCCGACAACAGCGTTGCTACATTATCAAAAGGCAGCAGTATCAGCTATCCCAGGCAGTTTGCAGCTAACGAACGGAAGGTTCACCTCACAGGAGAAGCGTTTTTCGATGTAGCTAAAAATCCATCTCAACCCTTCCTGGTATACACCAATGAGACGGTAACCAAGGTACTTGGCACCAGTTTCAGGGTCAAGGCATTCGACAACGAAGGCACTGTGATGGTCGCTGTGAAGACAGGCCGGGTTTCGGTATATCCCAAAAAAGAATACGAAATGCAGAACGGCAAAGCCGATGCAAAACTGACCGGCGTTATTCTTGATCCTAACCAGCAGGCGGTGTTCAACCGAAAGGATAACAGGCTGGAAAAAGGCGTCGTAGCTAACCCCGGCATACTGACGGAATCAGCGATACATAAAGAACAGGTATTCGACGACAAGCCGGTATCGGAAGTTTTCAATGCATTGGCGAAGACTTACGGCATCAGCATCATGTACAATGCCGAATCGCTTTCAAACTGCATGGTCAGTGCGCAGTTCAATGATGAAAACCTTAAACAACGGTTGAATGCAATATGCCAGGCCATCGGGGCCGGGTATGATATGGAGGATGGTCGCGTCGTGATCAGTTCCAAAGGTTGTAATTAAGGGCTGAAACACAGCCTGCTTGAAACTCTAAACCCTTTTTTGGACTAAAATCACCTACCATTAATCCCTCTTTATGCCTATGAGATAGTTGACTCTGCTTACCCTTGAATGATAAAGAGCCAGTGATGATTGCGCCATCACTGACCCTACGCCTCCGATCGAGCATTACTGTTTCGAAACAGAAGCATTTTGTCCCGTCATTTCAATACTGAACAAACAATCAAAAGTATGAAAAAACACCGATACCAATCCCGGCTACTTTACAGGGCTATGAAAATATCACTTTACCAATTATTTCTTGTCCTTATCTTCGCGAGTGTCGCCTCCGCAGGCACCGTTGGTGCTCAGGATATCCTGAATCAGAAGATTACAATACAGGTTAACAACCTGGAAATGAAATCTGTACTTGCCAAACTCAACAAGCTGACTCAGCTCCGTTTTACGTACAGTTCTTCACTGGTCAAATCACAGCGAAAGGTCTCCCTCCACGCTGTGGACAAGCCGTTGGGCGATATTCTGGACGATTTGTTCAAACCCGTGAACATCACCTACAAAATCGACGGTAAACAGGTGATCCTGATCAAGAACGAGGGTGAGCCGGGTAGCGCTCTTCCCGAAATGATCCGCACCCAGGGCAGCATCGACCATAACGTTACGGGTAAAGTGACCGATGAAAAAGGGCTTCCCTTGCCCGGAGTAAGCATTATTGTCAAAGGTACCAAACTCGGTACGGCAACCGATGCCGAAGGTGCATTCCAGCTTAGCGTGCCCGATGCAGGTGGCGTCCTGATCTTTTCCTCCGTTGGTTTCACGTCGCAGGAGATTCCTCTCGGTAACCAATCCAGCTATGACATCTCCATGGTACCCGACGTCCGCAACCTCGAAATGGTGGTTGTGACTGCATTAGGGATCAAGCGTGATGCCAAAAAACTGGGCTATTCGACAGCCACGGTAAATACGGAAGAGCTAACAACCAACCGTACGACCAACCTCGGTAACAGCTTGCAGGGAAAAGTAGCCGGTTTGAATGTGACTCCGCCTGCGAGCGGTCCGGGTGGGTCGACCAAGATCCGTATCCGCGGCCAGTCTTCTTTCGGCGGCAACAACTCCCCGCTGATCATCGTGAACGGCATTCCGATCAACAACAGCAGCGTTTCGGCGGGCGGATCAAGTGGAAATGGCACGGGTAACCCAACAGGCGGTTCGTCCGATGCGGGTGATGGTCTGCAAAGCATCAACCAGGACGATATCGAATCGATGACCGTGCTCAAAGGCGCCGCGGCAGCTGCATTGTACGGTTTCCGTGCGAAGGACGGGGCGATCATCATTACGACGAAAAGCGGCAGCAAAACCACCGGCATCGGTGTGGAGCTGAACTCGAATTTCCAGGCGCAGGAAGCACTGGATTACACCGATTTCCAATACGAATACGGCCAGGGAGAGTTCGGAAAGCGCCCAACGAGTGTAGCCGAGGCCCAAAGCTCCGGCGTTTTTGCATTCGGGGAAAAACTGGACGGTAAACCTACACCGCAGTTTGACGGAAGCACACAGCCCTATATCGCTCATAAAGACCGCATTAAGCAGTTTTACCGCACGGGTACGAGTTTTACCAATTCGGTTGCATTATCAGGCGGCAACGAAAAAGGGAATTTCCGCCTTTCCTTCGCGAATACGGATGCCAATGCGATCATGCCTAACTCGGCATATCACAAAAAAATCTTCAACCTGGGCTTGAATTATAAGTTTACCAAGAAACTGTCGGCCCAGCTGAACGCGAACTACTCCAACGAGTACAACAAGAACCCGCCCCAGATCGGTATCCAGGATATGAATGCCAATACAACCATTTATACCCTCGCCACGAGTATCGACACCGACTGGCTCAAAAACCGTAAGGATGCCAACGGCAACGAAATGCCCCTGGCGCGTTTTACCAATCGCAACAACCCGTACTGGGTAGCCTACGACCGCTTCGAGAACGTGCGGCGCGACCGGATTTTCGGTAATACATCGGTTCGTTACGATTTCACAGACTGGTTGTTCGTTCAGGGCCGCATTGGTCAGGATTACTACACCCGCCCGTACAACTACAACCGTCCTACCGGAACGCGTTCGATCGGCGCGGTGGCGACGGGTTTCAATGGCTATTACTACCAGGACGTAGCGACCTTCCGCGAGCGTAACCTCGACATCCTCATCGGCGCCAACAAAACCTTCGGCGACTTTGGTATCGACATTACATTGGGTGGCAACCAGATGCTGCAGGTCAACGATAATGTCTCCACTGCCGTCACCAATTTCTACGTGCGCGACCTGTACACGATCGCCAACGGCCAGGTCAAAAACCCGAATTACGGTTACAGCAAAAAGAAGGTGAACTCCATCTACGGAGCCGCTGAATTTTCCTACAAAAACTTCCTTTTTGTAAACGTAACGGGCCGCAACGACTGGTTCTCGACTCTCAATCCAGAGTCCAACAGCTACCTATACCCTTCCGTGAGCGGTAGCTTCGTGTTCAGCCAGGCATTCGCCAATGCACCCCAGTGGCTTACTTACGGTAAACTCCGCGCTGCCTATGCCGAGGTGGGAGGCGATACCGACCCATATTCAAACAACCTCTATTATGGTATCAATGCCAACCCATTCAATGGAACCGCATTGGGTAACCTGCCATCAACCGTGAGCCCGAATGCGAATCTTCGTCCGCTTAAAGTGAAAGAAACAGAAGTGGGTCTGGAACTGAAGACGTTCGACAGCCGCCTGAACCTCGACCTGTCGCTGTACCGCAAAAACACCGTGGACGAAATCCTGAACGTAGACATTTCCAACACTTCCGGTTTCAGTCAAACGAAAGTGAATGTGGGTAAACTCCGCAACCAGGGTATCGAGTTTCTGCTAACCGTCGTGCCGGTTCGCAACGACAATTTCACCTGGGAAACCAGCTTCAATGGCAGTTACAACATCAGCAAGGTGATCGAGCTCGCGGCAGGACCTCCGCGTCAGCCTCGCTTTGATGTGGGCCAGGGTGAGTTTTTCGGGATTGTATCGCACGAGGTGGACAAGCCGCTGGCGTCTCTGCGTGGTTTTGATTACAAAAGAGATGCGCAGGGCCGCATTATCACTTCGGGCGGGTTGTTCCAGCAAGGTAACCTCACCACATTCGGCAGCGCGATCCCTACCTGGGTGGGCGCGTGGGTCAATACAATCAATGTGAAGGGCATCCGCATCGGCACGCAGATCGATTTCAAAGCAGGTAACAAAATCCTTTCGAACTCCAACCTGAACTTCCTGCGTGAAGGTATTTCCAAACCGTCGCTCGTAGGTCGTGAGGGAGGTGTGTTGCTGGACGGGGTTACCGCCGAAGGAGCACCCAACACGACCCGGGTCGAAGCGCAGCAATTTTATACCCAATACCGCAGCACCAACCTTGCGACGCCATTTGTGTACAACGGTGCATTCGTCCGGTGGAGAAACATCTCTGTTAGCTACGACTTTTCGCGTTTCGTACGTGACAAGACCTTCGTCAAAGGCCTGAGCCTGTCGCTGATGTGCAACAACGTGCTGATGATTAAAAAGTACATCGACAACCTTGATCCCGAAGCAGCAGTGTCCGCCTCCGATAACCTCCAAGGAATCGAGACGCACACGCTGCCAACGACAAGGAGTTACGGGGTGAATTTGAACATTAAATTGTAGAGGATGAAGATAAGGGAAGAAAGGGAAGAAGGAGGAAAGGGAGAAAATTCACTCATTCGAAATTCCCCGTTCCACGGCGGCTCATCGCTCCGGCGACCCATTCACTCATTCAAAATTCACTCATTCAAAATTCACTCATTCAGTCATTCAATCATTAAAAATTATGAAGCGATTATTCATATACGCCGCAGCGCTCGCAATGCTCATTGGCGCTAATTCCTGCGACAGCGGTTTTGAGGAGGTAAACAAAAACCCGGTGCTTGCTACGAGCATCGATCCTATTTACCTGTTTTCCAATGCGGAGTTCGGCTCGGCTATTGCCACTCAGAACTACCAGTTGCAGATCGTGCAGCAGATCAACACGCCTTACACGGGCGTACTGGAAGGCGGCAACCACAATGCGGTTTCCGATCCCAACTCCAATGCAAACTTTAACTCGCTGTACCTGCAAAACGGGCCCGTGAACCTCCTGACGACCGTAATTTCTCAAACGAAGGACAACCCCGCGCGCAGCAACCTGTACAACATGTCGCGGATCTGGAAAGCGTATGTATTTATGGTTTTGGTTGATACTTATGGCGATGTGCCCTATTTCCAGGCCGGAAAGGCATTTCTGGAAGGCATCAACCTGCCCAAATACGACGACCAGAAGCTGATCTACGACGACATCCTGAAAGAGTTGCAGGAAGGTACCAAAGGGCTCGATGCCACGAAGGCTATCGAAGCTGGTGACCTGTTTTTCAAAGGAAATATCCCGCAATGGAAGAAGCTGGGTAACTCACTGCTGCTCCGCGCTGCGATGCGCTATTCCAAAGTCGATATGGCAAAGGCGAAGCAATATGTAGCGGTGGCCGTAGATCCTGCAAATGGCGGCCTGCAAAACTCCAATGCCGACAATGCGCTGATCGCATTCAACAGCACGTTCAACCACCCGCTCGCCAACTACTTCCAGGGTACCGAGCGCGGCAATGTGTACCTGGGCAAGGCACTGGTGGATTTTCTCAAAGGAACGAACGATCCGCGGCTACGGGTGATCGCTGTGAAATATGAGACGCCGGGGAATCCGCTCGCAACTGCCGGAGCTGAGGATACCACGCCAGCCAGCCAGGAAGGAATGCCGTATGGCTACAACGAATCGACCATCGCGAATGCGCCTGGTTTTCCCGGCAAGATCGGGTCCGCATTCAAATATTCGCAGATCAACCGTCGCACGCTGGGCAAGATCGACGCGCCGGAGTTCTTCATTACCTATTCGCAAACCAACCTGTTGCTTGCAGAAGCGGTGCAGCGCGGCTGGGCCACCGGCGACGTGAAGGCATTATACGAAGCCGCAGTGAAAGCGCATATGAACCAGATGGCCACCTACGATGTGCTGGCGACCATTCCGGCAGCGAGCCAGGACGCATTCCTTACGGCCAATCCATTCGTCCCTGCGAAAGCATTGCAGCAGATCAACGAACAATACTGGGTCTCGTCGTTCCTGAATGGCTCCGAAGCCTGGTCAAACTTCCGCAGAAGCGGCTTCCCGGCGCTACCGGTCAATACTTACCCCGGCAAAGACCCGTCCGTGAAAGATTTCATCAAGAGATTGGTGTACCCGGTCCGCGAGCGCTCTGTGAACGAGGCCAACTACAAGGAGGCCATAGCCAGAATGGGCCCGGATGAGCTTGGAACACCCGTTTTTTGGGATAAATAACAATTAATACCAACCCTTAATTACTTTTTTATGCTTAAACAAACCTTGCTAGCGGGAGCGTTTGTGCTGGGAGGCTTCGCTTCCCATGCACAGGCGATCTCGCCCACTCCCGACCAGATTAAAGCGTACACCTCCGGCTGGAAGGGCGCACGGTCGCCGGATGGTCGTCCACACGTTTCGGACGCGATCCTGGCCCGCCTGAAAAACATTTCCATGGAAGAAGCCTGGGGCGTGCTGCGCAACAAGGGCTACCACAACCAGTTCGAAGGCGAATGGCAGCTGATCCACAATGACAGCACCATGACCGGCCGCGTGGTAACGGCGCAGTACATGCCCGCCCGCCCCGATTTGCAGGATCTCGTGAAGGAAACCGGTAAAAAGGAAGGCCGTGTGCAAACCGGCGGTACCAATTCCTGGCCCATCGATGTGCTCAAAGAAGGCGATGTGTACGTGGCCGACGGCTACGGCAAAATCGCCGACGGTACGCTCATCGGCGACAACCTGGGCAACTCCATTTATGCCAAATCCAAGCGCGGGGTGATCTTTTACGGCTCGGTACGCGATGTGGAAGGTTTGAGCGAGATCAAAGGCTTTAACGCCTGGATCAAGGGGCAGGATCCGTCATACATCCAGCAAATGATGCTTACGAACATCAACACGCCGATCCGTATCGGCCGTGCGGTGGTACTTCCCGGGGATGTGGTGCTGGCTAAAAAATACGGCACAATCTTCATTCCGGCACATTTGGTGGAAGAGCTGGTCATTACCTCGGAAGTGACTGCCCTGCGCGACGAGTTCGGCCACCTGCGCCTCCGCGAGGGCAAGTACACGCCCGGCGAAGTGGATACCAAATGGTCCGACGCGATCCAGAAAGATTTTCTCAATTGGGTAAACAACTACCCCGGCAAGCTGCCGATGACGAAGAAAGAGCTGGACGATTATTTGAAGGAGAGAAATTATTGATGGCGGTGTCAGCCTGAGCGGACCGGGCCGCCGGGCGGTCGAAGGCCGGTACCGATAAGCATTACGCAAAAAGCGCGCCGTGCCTAACCAGAGACGCCCTTCGACTCCGCTCAGGGTGACGGCATTAAAAAAACATAACCAAGAAAATCCCAATGAAAAACATACTCAAACAAATCATTGAATCTAATAAGCAGGTTGAAAGCGCTGAAAAAGCGGCTGCTGCGGCGGAAATTGCGAGCCCTTCTACCAAAGATAGCCGCCGGAACTTCCTGCGCAAAACCGCGGTCGGCGGGATTGCTTTGGGCGGTTTCATGTCGATGTCGACCGAAGACACCATTGCACAGGCTACCTCCAAAGTGAGCCGAGCATCTAAGCCTTCGGAATTGAAAATCACCGACTTGCGCTATTGCATTGTGCAGAATGTGGGCCGTACACCCATTATCCGCATTGATACCAACCAGGGCATTTACGGCCTCGGCGAGGTGCGCGACGGTGCCGACGAGCGTTATGCATTGTTCCTCAAAAGCCATTTGATCGGACAAAACCCCTGCAATGTGGAGCAGCTGTTCAAATCGATCAAGCAATTTGGTTACCATGGCCGCCAGGCGGGTGGTGTGTGCGGTGTGGAAATGGCTCTTTGGGATCTCTGCGGAAAAGCCTACGGCGTGCCTTGCTGGCAGCTGCTCGGCGGGCGTTACCGAGATAAGGTTCGCTTGTACGCGGATACGCCGGAGTCGAACGATATCAACGAGTTTAAGCAAAAGATCAAATACCGTACGCAGGACCAGGGTTATACCTGGCTTAAAATGGATATTTCGATCGGTATGTTGCGCAACAGTGAAGGCAGCGTCGTGAACAACAAGGTGTGGGGAGGCGGCTTCTCGCAATGGGCGGGAGATTACCATTCCTATGCAAACACCAAGCACCCTTTCACAGCGATCCAGATCACTCCGAAAGGCCTGGACGAAATGGCAAAGGTTGTAGAGGAAGTACGTGGTGTGGTAGGATACGAAATTCCATTGTCATCCGACCATTATGGCCATTTTGACCTTAATAACGGCATTCGCCTCGGCAAGGCACTCGACAAATACCGCCTCGCGTGGTTCGAGGATATGGTGCCCTGGGAGTATACCGACCAATGGAAGACCATCTCCGACGCATTGGAAACACCCACCCTTACCGGCGAAGATATCTACCTCAAAGAAGGTTTCAAGGCCTTGATCGAGCAGCGTGCGGTGGATATCGTTCATCCTGACCTCGCATCGTCGGGTGGCTTGCTCGAAACGAAACGCATTGGAGACTACGCCGAAGATCACGGCATCGCGATGGCGATGCACTTCGCGGGTACGCCGGTGAGCTTCATGGCCAACGTACATTGCGCCGCCGCCACCCAGAACTTCCTCGCATTGGAACACCATTCCGTGGATGTACCCTGGTGGGAAAGCCTGGTGAAAACTACCGATGGTCGTAAGCTGATCGACAAAGGCTATGCGCCTGTGCCCCTGGAAGCGCCAGGCCTCGGCATCGAGCTCAACGAGGAAGAGGTTAAAAAACACCTGCATCCGAAGGACAAAAGCTTCTTCGCGCCAACCCCCGACTGGAACGAAAAACGTTCGCACGACCGGCTTTGGAGCTAGGTTTTTGAAAGATGGTAGGGCCCCAAGTCCTACCATCTTTCGGCTTATTTCAGTATTTTGCGCGCTTCACTCTCATACGTACTGATGAAGAACATTCGCAATGTACTCTTTTACTGCATTACCATCGGAGTTTTCGCAGCCCTGCTTTACTTCTTTATCCGACAGGGCACACTTCTCGAAAACGCCGGCCAGATTACCCAAAAAGTACAAACTGCCTCTTCCTGGGAGCAATTTACAGATACCTTCGGGCACAACCTCACCCACCCGCTCGCCACGCTCCTCGCTCAAATCGTCACCATTATCATCGTTGCCCGGCTGTTTGGCTGGATTTGCAAGGCCATCGGGCAACCGACCGTGATCGGGGAAATCGCAGCCGGAATTTTCCTGGGGCCCTCCGTGCTCGGAATGTTCTTTCCAGAGGCATCCGGGTTCATTTTCCCTAAGACTTCGTTAAGCAATTTGCAGTTTCTCAGCCAGGTAGGACTGATTCTCTTCATGTTCATCATCGGCATGGAGCTGGACCTGAAAGTGCTGAAAACCAAGGCGCAGGAGGCGATCGTAATCAGTCACGCCAGCATTATCCTTCCTTTCGCGCTCGGTGTCGGGCTTGCATTATATATGTACACCGAGTTTGCACCCGAAGGCATCAGTTTCCTTTCGTTTGCCCTGTTTACCGGTATCGCATTGAGTATCACTGCATTTCCGGTCCTCGCGCGTATAGTGCAGGAGCGCGGACTCTCCCGCACCCGCCTGGGCATGATGGTCATTACCTGCGCCGCTACCGACGACATCACCGCCTGGTGTATCCTCGCCGCCGTGATCGCGATCGTGAAGGCGGGCGAGTTTATGAGTTCGATCTACACCATCCTCCTTTCGGTCGCTTATGTGCTGGTGATGCTGCAAGTCGTCAAGCCAATGCTGAAACGCATCGGTGACCATTATGCATACCGCGAGGGGCTTACGAAGCCTGTGGTTGCGCTATTCTTTCTGGTGCTGCTCGTCTCCTCCTATTGTACAGAGGTAATCGGCATCCACGCGCTTTTCGGGGCTTTTATGGCCGGGGTGATCATGCCCGACAACCAGCGTTTCCGCAATATTTTTATTGAAAAAGTAGAAGACGTCTCACTGGTATTGCTGCTGCCCCTATTCTTTGTATTTACAGGTTTAAGAACACAAATAGGGCTGCTGAACGATCCTCATCTGTGGTTCGTCACCGGACTGATCATCTCAGCGGCGGTGATCGGCAAGTTCGTAGGAAGTACGGTAGCCGCATTGTTTGTCAAGCAATCCTGGCGTGACAGTCTGATCATCGGCTCGCTGATGAATACCCGGGGACTGGTGGAACTGGTGGTGCTCAATATCGGCTACGACATTGGCGTGCTTTCTCCGGAGATCTTCACGATGATGGTGATCATGGCCTTGGCAACGACTTGTATGACCGGCCCCGCGCTTGATCTGATCGACAGATTCCTGCCTGCACCCAAAGAAGAATTGCACCCGGTACACGAACCGTCCCGTTTTTCGGTCCTGATCGCTTTCGCCAGTCCGCAGGGAGGTCGCAAAATGCTTCGTGTGGCCGACAAGCTGGTGTCCGGCCAGCCTGATGAACAGCACATTACCGCATTGCATCTTTCGCCCAGCAGCTACCTCAACCAGGTCAATACCGAAGAATACCAGTACGAAACTTTCCGCCCCATCAACGAAGAGGCGCATGAGTTGAAGATGTCTTTCACTTCGCTGTTCAAACCTTCGCAGAGCATCGAGCACGACATTATCGAAACCGCCAACGAAGGCGAGTTCGACATGCTGATGATCGGGATCGGCAAGTCGGTTTTCGAGGGTACGTTTTTGGGTAAAATATTGGGTTTCACTTCGAAGTTCGTGAGCCGCGAACGCCTTTTCGATACCATTACCGGCAAGGAAAAACTCTTCCATTCCGACGTTTTCGACGAACGCACGACCCACATCATCCGGTCGGTAAAAGTGCCCGTCGGCATTCTGATCGAGAAAAACCTCGAACAGGTGCAGCAGGTATTCATGCCGCTGTTCACGCCAGAAGACCGTCGCCTGCTTCCTTTCGGCGAACGCCTTTTGGGCGTCAGCGGGCTGCAACTGACGATCATGGACCCGTCGCAGACGGTGAGCCAGCATGTCGAGACCGGCGAAGCATTGCACGCATTACAGTCGCATTCGCCTGAAAACGTGACGCTGCTTTACGAAAACGTGCTGGAAAAAGACTTTCTCCAAGGCCAGGACCTGATGGTGATCAGCCTCGAAAGCTGGATCAAAGCGGTCGAATCGCACAGTGTATGGCTGTCCAATTCTCCCTCGGTGCTGATCATTCGCGGCTGAGGAGCAGGGCTTACGTCCAAATGCACCTTCACTGTCATGTTGAGCGAACCGGGCAGACATAAGTGCCACTTTGATTCTATTTGATATGTCATCGACCCCAACGGGTTTTTAAAAGGAATAATAAGTGTTTATTTTACAGTAGCGACGCTAGCATTCCAACTCCTATGATCCCATTTTTAAGCCAAAACCGCTTTACGAAGTCCATTAACCCGCAAACGATCCTTTTTTTCTTTCATAACTTCTTCACGAATGTCGGTACCACGCTGGTGTATGTCTCCGCCAACGTGCTCCTGCTCGAAAACCACCCCGAATATTCGCTGCCGCTTGCTTACATCGCCGCCGCCCTGGCCGTAATGGCCTCCGGGAAGATCTATGAGTATTTTGAACATCACCTTTTGCTGAGAAAGCTGAGCCTCGGCACGATGATGGCCTCGCTGTTTATGGTGGTTGTGGTGATGGGGCTGTTGCTGGTGGGACACGGGGTCGCTACTGCCATTGCCGTAATGGTTGGTTACCGGATCATTTACCTGCTTATCAACCTGGAATTCTGGGGGTTATCCGCATTGGTTTTCGATGTGCGGCAGAGTAAAAGGCTGTTCAGCGTGATCGGTTCGGGGGACATGCCTGCCAAGGCATTAGGGGCCGTGCTGGCCGTGCTCATCCATTCACCCTCGGTGCTCGCAATTTTGCTCGCTATCTCACTGGTATTCTTTGCATTGGCTTTCTACACGCAGATACTGACCTTCCGCCACACCGACATTCCCAATCCGCATCACGCCCGGACCCGCACGACGGAGTCCGACTCGCGCATTATCCAGAAATACTTTGGCGGGAACAAGCTGCTCACGTCGTTGTGCATCGGAATGGTGGCCATTGCGGCCACCGCGACCTGGATTGAGTACCACTTTTTTGTTAATGTCAAATACAAATTCCACAGCCAGCACGATGTGATCGTTTTTGTAGGCTCGCTGCTGACGCTCACTTACGTGATTTCGACGTTTGTAAAAATGCTGTTTTCGAGTAAAACCGTAGAACGTTTTGGCATAAAACTCACATTATACCTGCTCCCGCTGACGACCATCGCCATTTCGCTCGGGCTGCTCGTATCTTCCTATTTCCGCAAAGACGAGCCTTCGCTGCTCGTTTATTATTGCATTGCGTACCTGCTTTTCGAGCTGGTAAGGCGCACCATTTTCGACCCGGTTTTCCTTGTTTTATTCCAACCGCTTTCTACCAAAACCCGTTTGAAAGGGCATACCCTCGCGAAAGGCCTTTTTGAGCCGCTGGGCATGCTCATTGCCGGCGCCATGCTCTGGGTAGTTTATACGCAGCATTGGAGCGATATCAGTCTTACATTCGACCTGTCGCTGCTGTTTGCGGTTGCCGCATTGCTGGTTTTCCGGAAAACGTACCGCCATTATATGCTCGAACTGAAATCGGCGATCAGTAAGCGGTTTATCCGCAGCGGTGAAATGGCCACCCCTGCCGAAGCATTGCCGATCATCACCGAAAACCTGCAAAGCGACCGCAGGGAAGAGGTTCTGAATGCGATCGATTGGCTCGCACGGAACAAGGTGTCGCTCTTCCGCAAGCACGCCGACGAGTTACTGAAAAGCCCTTTCGTGCAGGTCAGACTCAAAACTTTGCAAACCCTTTCAACACTCGAAAAACCGGAGCTTTCGGGCACATTTATCCAGTACATCGAAAACGAACCCGACGCGGCCTGCCAGGTGCTGGCCGTGCGCCTGGCCTGTGCGAACGGCCGCCTGAACGACGAACAAACCGCCCGCTTCCTCGCCCACCACGACCTCGACATTGTAAAGGGTACGATTATCGGCTGCTGGGACGCCGGAAAGTCGCTGCCGCTGATCCACGGCACGTTGCAACGGCTATTCGGTTCCGAGCAGGAAAGCGACCAGATGGCCGCGCTCGACTGTCTCAAAGTGACCGGCATCAATTCATACGAAAACCTCCTCAAAAGCTGCATTCACAATGGCTCACAGCGTGTGCGCAACTACGCGATCGAGGTAGCGGCGACGGTGGGCTCCCCTGCCCTGCTGCGCGACCTGCGCCTCGTGCTCACGGGCACACTCACGCCCGAAACCATTCATGCGATGATCCATTCCGGCGACCTTGGCATTCGCATTATCGAGGAGTGGTTGCAGCAGGATACCCGCGGTGATCGCATTAAGACCTTCATCAAAATGGCTGAAAAAGGTCGGCATGAATTTATACTTCAAATACTTTTTAACCTTATTAAAAATATTTACCAAACTAAACTATTGATTAGTATTGAAAGTATAGATAGTACTAAAAGAAAAGAGAGAATAAACCATATTGAAAATATAGATAGTTACACCCATATCGCTGCATTGAAGGCGCTCAGCAACTACACATTAATAACTGATTATAAAACACTTATCCCTGAATTTGTAGAAAAAGAACTCATCCATGCAGGTCAGCTTCTGAATGGCATGGACGCCTCTGAATCGGATCTGATCTGGAATAACGCACTGGAATACGAACTGGAACTGACGGCCCAGCGGCTGTTTTATCTCTTCATGATGCAGTACGATAAGGATGCGGTGCAAAGCGCATGGAAAGGAATCCGCCATGCAAGCAAGGAAAAACGCGCCAATTCGCTCGAACTGATCGAGAGCCTGCTGCCGCGCATGTTGTACCCTTCGCTCCATGCATTGTTTGAAAACATATCCATCCAACGCAAGCGCGATGCACTCCGCCAGTACATGGGCAATGCAGACCCGGGCCTGTCGCTGATCACCTGCATACTGTCCCAGCATGAACGATCGTTCACGACCTGGACCATCGCACTCGCTGTCCGCAACTGTTCCGTGGCGGAGTCCGACCTGGGCTATCTCGAAAAACTAGCGACCCATCCTTCCCGCCTGATCCGGGAGGCTGTTTATGAAAAATACTCCTTACTGGCCCAGCGGCCCGATCTTCAATTTTCGCTTCGAATACCTATGAAACACGCCGAACCTACCCAGCAGATTTCCGAAATGGAAAGGGTGATCGTACTCAAAAACACAAGGCTTTTTGAGCAAACCCCTGAGAACGTACTGAGCTCCATTGCCCCCATCATGAAGGAGGTGACTTACAGCGACGGCCAACAAATATTTGCCAAAGGAGATATCGGAGATTCGATGTATATCATTTACACCGGCCAGGTAGGTATTTACGACGGACCGAAACAACTTGCATTGTTCGATAAGGGAGAAATTTTCGGCGAGCTGGCATTGCTCGACACCGAGCCGCGCTCGGCTACGACGGTAGCTGAAACCGACGCACTGGTATTCCGTATCGATCAGGAAGATTTCTTTGAACTGATGGAAGAACGCGACGAGATCCTGCGCAATGTGCTTCGCATTCTGTGCCAGCGTATACGCGTGCAGAACGAGAAAATGCGCCAGTTATAACTTTCGTGTAGTCTTTTTGAGGCGCCGGAGACGCCGTTGCTTGGCGGCACCCCGGCGCTTCCGCTGCGAGGCGGTCCAGTAAGCGTGCGCTTCCAGGAACCGGACCTGCACGGCATCCCATGCGGGAATGTCCTTCACCATATCCCTTGCTTTCAATTCTTCGAATAATGTGGCCGCAATGCTTTCAAAATCGCCCCGGCCCAGGTAATCCAGGTCCGCGTCGCAAAGTATCATTTCCAGGGCATTTTGCGGGCTTTGCGGGATCTTCGTGGCCATGATCATCCCGCATATGGTTTCAATTTGGGTTCCGCTGTATCCAAATCCGGGCAAAACGGCCCGTACCAGCGCGCAACCGGCCTCCTCATGGCCCTGATAGGTGGTCAGGAAGCCGCTGTCGTGATACAGAGCGGCCGTCCACAATAACCGTATCGATTCTTCATCCATCAGCCCTTCCAGCCTTGCGATGTCCATTGCTGCATGAACGACGTCGATCGTATGATGGATCCCGTGGTAAAACAATGTAGGGTCCAGCTGGCTTTCCAGCCTCGCGATAATGTAATCCTGAGCCTTTTCGATTTCCATGGCTATTCGAGCACTTCGTACACCAAAACCGGGTTCGATTTGTTTTTAAGGTTGACTTCGCCCACGACTGTGCACTGAAATGCCTCTTTCAGCTGTTCATAGCCCGACTCGGATACGACTACCTGGCCCGGCTTGGCGATTGACTGCAACCGCTGCGCGATATTCACCACATCGCCGATCACGGTATAGTCCAGGCGTTTCAATGCCGCCGATCCGATGTTGCCCGACACCATTTCCCCTGAATTAATGCCGATTGAAACCTTTGGAAAATAGCCGGACTGGTCGGACAGCTCCTCATGAAAACCATTGATGTGATTCCGCACGGCCAGAGAGCATTCCACGGCCCTGTCGAGGTGGTAATCGCCCCGGAACACGGCCATTACGGCATCGCCCATGAACTTGTCGACATGCCCGCCCTGGGCAATGATCTCTTTGACCATTACATCGAAATACTTGTTAATAAGCTTCACCACCACGTCGGGCCGCTCCTTTTCGGAGATGGCTGTGAACCCGCACATATCCATAAAAACGACCGTTCCCTCAATGTTCTCGCTTGTCATGAGGGATTTCTCGAAGGTTTCCTGCGTCATGAACTGCAATACCGAAGCATCGACGTACATCCGCAAAATATCGTTTTCCCGCACTGCCTTCAATGTGTCCTTCAACTGCGAGACGTATTGCAGCGTTTTCTCCATCGTGACTTCCAGGTCCTTAAAGTCAATGGGCTTGGTCAGAAAATCAAACGCGCCGCGGTTCATGGCCGTACGGATATTATCCATGTCGCCGTAGGCTGAAACGATCACCGATTTCAGGATGGGGCTCATTTCGCCCAGCCTGACCAGCAGTGTAAGCCCATCCATTTCAGGCATATTGATATCGCTCAGCACCATGTCCACATCGGGATGTTCCCCAAGCGTTTCCAGCGCTTTCAGGCCGTTTTCCGCAAAAATGAATTCGTATTGCTGTTCACGGATCTGCCGCCTGAATTTCTGCTTGATCAACAGTTGCAGATCTGCCTCATCATCCACTACCAGGATCTTGGCTTTCATAAAATATGGAGCAGTTTCTCTTTCAGTTCATTAAAATTGACCGGCTTGGTCAGGAAATCGTCGGCACCGAGCTGTATCGCCTGGTCGTGGTTAGCACTATCTCCGTAAGCGGTGATCATCATGACCTGCGGAGGCGCTGCCGGGTAGTCGGCGCGGATCCTTTTGAGGAGTTCGATCCCGCTCATGCCGGGCATGTTGATGTCCGATAAGATCATCACTACCTCCGACGGATGGTCATGCATATATTCCAGCGCTTCTTCACCCGAAAAGGCGAACGAAAACTCGAATTGGCCGCCGCGGATTTCGCGCCGGAACTTCTGCTCAAAAAGCGATTTGACGTCTTCCTCGTCGTCTACAACCAGTATTTTCATGTTGGATTGCGTTAATCAGGCGATGGGTATGGTAATGCGGAACTCCGTTTTTTTACCTTCCTCGGTATCCACTTCCAGCACACCGCCGTGGGCGTTGGTGATGATGTCGTAGCTCATCGAAAGGCCCAGGCCCGTACCCTGTCCGGTTGGTTTCGTCGTAAAAAATGGTTGAAATATCTTTGCCTTTACGTGTTCAGGCATACCCGTCCCATTATCAGAAACCCTGATATATAGTTTGTTATCAAATTTCTTGGTGCTAATCCTCACTTCCGGCTTATAGTCGCCCAACTGGCCGGATTCGGTCAATTTTCGCTTCTTTTCCGCAACCGCATAGAATGCATTGGTAAAAAGATTGAGAAAAACACGGCCCAGGTCTTGTGGCAGCACATTGACGGCCCCGATCGACGGGTCAAAATCAGTGACTAATGCCGCATTAAACTCCTTATCCTTCGCGCGCAGACCATGGTATGCGAGGCGCATGTACTCATCCGCGAGCGCATTCACCTCCACAAGCTCCTTTTCCCCCGACGAAGCCCTCGAATGTTGCAGCATTCCTTTCACGATTGAATCGGCACGTTTACCGTGGTGCGTGATTTTCTGCTGGTTCTGGCTCAGATCGCTGATAATACCTTTGATATAATCCTTGTCGTTATCCGTAATATCCGTCTTGTCGATCTCTTCTTCCAGCTCCTGGCACAGCTCCACAGACACTTCCGAGAAATTATTGACAAAGTTTAACGGGTTCTGGATCTCATGCGCGATACCGGCGGTCAGCTCGCCCAAAGAAGCCATTTTTTCGCTCTGAATGAGCTGGTTCTGGGTCGCTTTCAGCTCTTCGATCGCCTTTTGTAACTCTTCCTTTTGCTGGGTCAGTTCCTGTGTGCGTTCGGCCACCAGGTATTCCAATGACTGTTTCTGCTCTTTGGCGATCTCTTCGTCGCGCAGCCGGTCGCGGCGCTCCTGCGCCAGAATTTTCTGCTGCTTTTTGGCATAAAACCATATGACGAAACAGAATATCCAGGCAAACATAGTGGCCACGCCGAAGAAATCGCCATAGCTTTTGTAAAATTTTGGCAAAACCAGTTCGACAAAGTCGCTGAGCATAGACACGCCCACGAACGGCACAATGGACTGGACCGTGGACCGGATGGGCCTGAAATCCTCTTCCTTGTAAAAGAACCCGAGGAACCCGAGCAGCGAGACGTTCCAGACCCACGTAAACATTTCAGGCTGCCTTGCAGCATAGTACACGCCAAGCAATATAAACACGTAATAACGCGCGTATTTAAAGAAATTGGCCCATTTCGGCAGCTTGTCGTCATGCTGCATCGCTTGCTGGGCAAATTGGACGAGAAAGAAGGCTACGATAAAATGCATGCAGGAATTCCGTCTATACTTGTTCGATTCGGGCCGGTAACCGGTTGAACCAGCAAAGTAGGCATTTTCCCCGAAAATTCAGTTCCGGGCGGGAACGGGCACATTTGCATTCCTCTAATTTATTTCTAACCGATTTTTAATGCAATTATAAAACAGTTTTAATACCATTTTTAGCACAGCTGAGAACCTTTGCCCGCAAGTAATTCAAACTAAACGAACATGTGCTATCCAGT
The DNA here is from genome assembly GCA_965649915.1 of uncultured Dyadobacter sp. Taxonomy (GTDB): domain Bacteria; phylum Bacteroidota; class Bacteroidia; order Cytophagales; family Spirosomataceae; genus Dyadobacter. Next base: position 49,987 of record CBFGMV010000019.1, on the reverse strand, counting down.
TTTTAAGCGGGTTCTCATCCTGTTTCTGGTGGGAATGGCGTCGGCAAGGGCCCAGACAACCTACAATTTGCAGCAAGCCCTGCAAACGGCAAAGTCCAATAACCCCATCCTGAAACGAGAGCAATTCAATGTCGACATTTCCCAGGCCGACATCACCACCGCGCAGCTCCGCCCGAATGTGATCCTGAACAACCAGTCGTTGCAACTCGTGCAGACGTCCAAGTTCCCTGAAAATACCGGCTGGTTCAATGGCGCCAACCGGCAGGTATGGTGGCAGGTTACCAAGCCTTTTCAGCTGCCTGTACAGCGAGAGAACAAGATCAATTTCGCACAGCAAAACGTAAGACTGACCCAAAAGCAATATGCAGACACGGAACGACATCTGTTTCAGACAGTTGCGCAGAAATGGCTGGATGTCTGGGCAGCACGTAAGCAACTCGATTTATTGGGCACTGCGAAGGCAAATATCGATTCGCTGGCCAATATCAACCGCCTGCGCCTGAAAAATCAGGTGATTACCACCACCGACCTCGCGCGCACGGAGCTTCTTGCCAACCAGTACGACATTCAGCTCAAATCGGCATCGCAGGAATACCGCAACCAGCTGTCGAACCTGAAATTTCTCATGGGCGTGCAGGACTCGATCCGGATCGACACCACCGATCAGTTCGCATTCGCATTCCCCGATCAGATGGACGCTATCGTGGAGCAGGCATTGCAAAACCGTACCGATATCCAGGCTATCAAGTCGACCATGGACGTGGCCGATGCGAATATCAAACTGCAAAAGTCGAGCGCATTGCCGGTACCGGAGCTCGGCCTGATCTACAACCCACAGAACAAGGCACACTACATGGGCGTGTACGGGACGATTGAGATACCCATTTTTTCAAGAAACCAGGGAGAGATCAAAAAGTCGCAGGTACTGAAACAACAGGCCGAGCAAGATCTCCGCGCAACGGAAACGCAGGTACAGACCGAAATCCTGACCGCTTACAAGAGTTACGTCACCCACAAACAGAACTTACAGAATTTCAACCAGTTGTTAACTCAATCCCAAACAATCCTGAACAGTGTTAAATATTCTTACCTCCGCGGCGGCACCACGATCATCGACTTCCTGGAAGCCCAGCGCAGCTGGCTCGATACGCAGCAGCAGTATTACGACGTCCTCGGGCAGTACCGCCAGAGCTACGTCGACCTCCTTTACGCATCCGGAATGATCAATCAAATCGCGCAATAATCATGAAGAACCTACTCGTTTGCACCTGCCTCGCCATGACATTGATCGCAGGCTGCAAAAATAAGGCTGCCAACAAACCCGTGCTGGACAATTCCACACCGGTTGTGAATACATCAGGCACCAAAATATCCTTTCCGCTGGCCGAGAGCGCGAATTTTTTCCAGACTGAAAAGATTTCCAGCTCTTCGCTCATCGCAAATGTGACCGCCCCGGCGAAAGTGTCGGCCACTGTTTTGCGCTCGGATGAAGGCGCTTCGGGCAATATCGTGCTCTTCGATAATCCCGAACTGGCGGGTAACTATACCCAGCTCTTGCAACATCTGACGATGATCAGCCAGATCCAGAACATCAATATCCGCCAACGTAAAACAGAACTCTCGCGCATCAAGGATTTGCAGGAACATGGAGCGGCTACCGGCAAGGACCTGCTTGAATCGCAAACTGCATTGTCGATGGAAGAAACGAACCTCATCAACGAGCGCGCGGCCATTATTGAGCACGAAACCAAGCTGAAAGCGGGTGGTTTCGAACCTAAACAGCTCCGCAATGCGCCGGCAGGCACCGCGTACATCATATGCGACGTGCCCGAGAGCGAGATTAGCCAGGTCAAAAAAGGCAGCAAATGCACCATCCAGTTCACAGCATTCCCGAACGAAAACTTCACCGGGACTATCGACGACATTGCCGACCTCGTGGACCAGACCACCAGGATGATCAAGCTGCGTGTGAGCATCAACAACTCCAATGGAAAGCTGAAAGCGGGGATGTTCGGAACGGTCGCGTTCGGTTTGAGCGAAGGCCAGAAAATCAGTATCAACAAAGATGCATTGGTGACCGTCCAGGGCCGCAACTATGTGTTTCTGAAAACAGCACCTCAGGTTTTTGAGCGTCGCGAAGTGAACATCGGCGACCAGATCGGCGACCGCATCGTTGCATTCAGCGGGCTGAAAGGCGGCGAAGATGTGGTAACGAAAGGCGTCATGCAACTCAAAGGTTTATCGTTCGGCTACTAACCCCCTCCGGATATGCTTCAAGCCCAGATCTTCATCAGTGCCGACCACTGGAAGGACGAAATACCGCTATTTGAATACATTATGCAGTTTCTGGTGAGACAGAAAGTGCAGGGAGCGACGGTGTACCGCGGCCGGCTCGGCTTCGACGGCAAGCACCTGAGCCGCCCCAACGACCTGTTCAGTTTCGACGAAACGCCCATGGTCATTTCCTTCATCGACGAGGAAGAAAAAGTCAAATCCGCATTGACATTACTTCGGAGAGAGGTGAAAAGCGGGTTTATAGTTACCAACCATGTAGACAAGTGGATTTAAAATGATCAAGAACCTGCTTTTTTTCAGCCTTCGCAACCGGTGGGTCGTGATCGCTGTGAGCGTAGTGCTGATGGGCGCCGGATTCTGGTGCTTCACACAGCTCAAAATAGAGGCCTACCCCGATATTGCCGACACCAATGTAATAGTGGTAGCCCAATATCCCGGCCGCGCCGCCGAGGAAGTGGAGCAGCAAGTGACTGTTCCTATCGAAAGAGCCCTCCAAAACACCCCTAATGTGCTCGACAGACGCAGCCGGACTATATTCGGGCTGTCGGTAGTGCAGCTGACATTTAAAGACGGCACAGACGATTATTTCGCCCGCCAGCAAGTGACCGAACGGCTAGCTTCGGCTGAGCTGCCGGATGGGGTAGCACCCGAACTCGCTCCATTATCCACCGCTGTTGGCGAGATCCTTCGTTACGTGGTGGAGGCCCCATCCAGTTACAGCCCTACCCAGCTCCGCGATTTGCAGGACTGGGTGATCAAGCCTGCATTGCTGCAAGTGCCGGGCATTGCCGATGTGACCACATTCGGCGGGCCATTGAAACAGTTCCACATCATTACCTCGCCTGAAAAGCTGGTGAAATATGGCTTGTCGATGCAGAATGTAATCGACGCCATCAATGCAAACAACCAGAACACCGGCGGAAATGTGATCGCGCGCGGCGGACAAGGCTTCGCAATCCGCGGGCTCGGGGCGATCAAGAATGAGCAGGATATTCAAAATATTGTGTTGAAATCAGAAAATGGCGTGCCTGTGTTTGTAAGGGATGTCGCCACGGTCGAGATCACGCCTCCACCTCCAAGCGGGGTGATGGGTTATACCATTACTGCTGATAAAGTGGATGTCAGCAGCGGCGTGGAAGGCATTATCCTGCTCCGCCGCTACGAAAACCCGAGCGAGGTTTTGAAAGTATTAAAAGAACGAATCACAGAACTCGAAACCAGCGAACTGCCCGAAGGAGTCCATTTGAAGGCGCTTTACGACCGCAGCTTCCTCATCGACCATTCGCTTGAAACTGTGGCGCATACCCTTTTTGAAGGGATATCCATTGTGGTGATCCTGTTGATATTCTTCCTGGGCAGCATTCGCAGCGCATTGGTGGTGGCGCTCACCATTCCGTTCTCGCTGTTGTTTGCGTTTATATTAATGCGTTTGACCGGTATTCCGGCCAATTTGCTGTCTCTCGGCGCAATCGACTTCGGTATCATTGTTGACGGTGCCTGCGTAATGGCCGAGCATTTGATCCGCAAATACCGCACCGCGAGTCCGGAAGAAAAGCAACAAGGGATCGTCAAAATCACCCTTTTGTCAGCGCAGGAAGTGGGCCGGGAGATCTTCTTCTCGGTAACGATTATCATCCTCGCGTACATGCCTATCCTACTCATGACCCGCGTGGAAGGCAAGCTCTTCTCTCCTATGGCCCTCACGCTCGCATTTGCCGTGATCGGTTCCATGCTCGCGGCACTGACATTCATTCCTGTGCTCATTTCATTTGCTTACAAAAAAGCGCTGTCCAATCCCGACAAGCCGATGAAAGAGCATAAAAACTTTGTTTTGGATTTCCTTACAAGATCCTATACCAAAACTTTGGAAGGCTTTTTGAAGAATTACAAAGCCACGGTGCTCATTGGTTTCAGTGTGGTAACGGTACTTGTTCTGTTCGGGATCAAACTGGGGACCGAGTTTTTACCGACACTCGACGAAGGCTCGATATTCCTTCGCGGCAATTTTCCGGCCGGCATTACCATTCAGGAAAATGCCAGTTATGCCCCGAAAATTCGCAAAATCATCGCCAAATACCCGCAGATATCGTTCGTGATCACCCAAACCGGCCGCAACGACGACGGCACCGACCCATTCCCTGCCAACCGAAACGAAATTCTCATCGGTTTGAAGGACTATGACCTTTGGAGCCACACCATTACTAAAAAGGAACTGGTAGAAAAGATCAAAGCTGATTTGCAAGCGCAGCTTCCCGCTGTCGCCTTCTCGTCCGGCCAGCCCATTATCGACCAGGTAATGGAGATCGTAACCGGCAGCGCGGCCGATTTGGCGGTGTCTGTGGTAGGTGATGATTTGAATATGATGCGTAAAAAGGCCGAGGCCATTGCAAAGATCGTGAAGGCTACACCGGGTGCCGACAATGTGAATATCGAGCAGGAAGGCCCACAGGAACAGCTCGCTATCAATATCAACCGCCAGGCAGCGGCCCGGTTCGGCATCAATGTAGCCGACATTCAGAACATGATCGAAGCGGCCATTGGCGGCAAGACTATTTCCACCCTCTATGACGGTACCAAACGTTATGATATCGTGATCCGCTTTCTGCCCAAATACCGTAACTCCATCGACGCCATCAAGAGCGTACAGGTGCCTTCGCTCACGGGTGCGCTCATACCCATGAGTCAATTAGCGGACATTCATTTCATTGAAGGTCAGACCAATATCTATCGCTACGGCAGCAAACGGATGGTGACCGTCCGGACCAATATCCGCGGCCGCGATCAGGGCGGTTTCGTGAAAGAATTGCAGAAAAAACTGAATGCCCAGGTTCATGTGCCAAAAGGTTACAGCATTATCTACGGCGGCCAGTACGAAAACCTGGAACGTGCCGGTAAACAGCTGGCATTCACCATTCCGCTGACGATCGTGATGGTATTCCTGTTCCTTTTCATGCTGTTTAAAAACCTCCCGCACACGATGGTAACCATGAGCTGCATTCTCTTTGCGCTGGGCGGCGGCATTGTGGCGTTGCTGATGCGGGGGTATTACTTCAACGTGTCCGCCGGGGTTGGTTTCGTGAGCATATTCGGCATTTCGGTGATGGCAGGTGTCCTGCTCGTATCGGCGTTGAACCGCGCAACACAAAGCAATGAGGGCGACCTCCAAACCCATGTACTGGAAGCTTCCTCGGAGCAATTACGCGCCATGCTCTCCATTCTCGTGGTAGCCATCATCGGTCTGGTCCCCGCTGCCATCTCCTCCGGCATCGGTTCCGACGTGCAGCGGCCGCTCGCGACAGTGATCATCGGCGGCCTGACAAGCACCTTGTTTTTCGCGCCGATACTCCTTCCTCCGCTGTATTTGTGGAGTGAAAAGCGGCGTAAACCGCAGAAAACCAGGGAGGTGCTGGAATTGGAATAGAAAGGTGGAAAATGTATTTTCAGGTAAAACGAAAACTAAAAACACCGCTATGCAAAGGATCGACCCAATTGTAAATGCCAGGCGGCACATTGCCAACGCACGGATAATTTTGGCTGAGTACGCTGACGAGCAGGATGGATGTTACGAACACTCAGGTTTTGTGAAAATGGCAGCTCGCACCGCATTTAAAGGCATTTTGACTGCCCTAAGGGTGTCTTCAAGCTTAGGAGCAGGGAAAAAAGAGGTATTTGGTGGTACGAAGAGCAACTGGAATTAGTAGACAAAAATGTATGTGTTAGTTTCGAAACCACTCGTCAGCTTCTATACGATGCGATGGGCCGCAGGGGCGTTACGAGTGTCGATATAGCCTCCCTGGCTTTCCAAAACGCCGACAAGATCATCCAGTGGGTGGAGAACCGTAATTCCGCGTGCTAATTGACAGATTGCCGGTGGATAAATAACGCGTAATAATTGTGAGGTAATTCGGGATAATGTGCGGAATATGAGGAAGCTGCTGGAATTGGAACGGGCTGATAAAAGGTATACTTTTGTTTTAGTTTTCAACTAAATCAAAACACAGACTATGCCAAATAAAAACCCCGTTCTGGAAGCGAAACGCTATCTTGAAAATGCTCGGACGATTTTGAGAGAAAAGGCGGTTAAAGAAGATGAACGCTACAGAGATCCAAAATATGTGAAATTAGCGGGCCACGCCGCCTATACGGGTGTCCTCGTGGCACTTGACGGCCTGTTTAATGTTGAGAAGAAAGGTCGGAAAGACGTAGGATGGTATCAGGAGCAGCTGGCTTCAATCGACAGAAAAGTTCTAGCTAATTTCGTAAGCGCGTACCAATTACTGCACCTTTCAATGAGCTATGATGGTAATCAAGAAACTAAAACAGCTCAGCTAGGCCTGAAACGCGCCAACGAAATCATCCAATGGGTGGAACAGCGCACGGCCACTTGCTAAATTTCACATTGCCGATAAAAAAGTGAAGCCGGACCCAGCGATGGGTCCGGCTTCGTTGTTCTGCACACTCAGTATTTCAGCCTTATAATAATTATCCGGTGGAATAAATGCCTGTTTTTAGTTAAATTTCCTAAGTCTTATGTCCTTGGCAGGATACGGCAAACTCAACTATACACTTTAAACTATGCTCCTATGAAGCAAAAGCTCTACCTCTTTGCGCTCCTCCTCCTCTCAGGCCAATCCGTTATTGCACAAAAGATTCCCACCATCGCGGGCGAATACCATTTGCAAGGTGTGATGGAAACCGCTTCGGCTATCCTGCTGAAACCCGACAGTACCTTCGAACTGTATTTCACTTACGGCGCTATGGACCGGCAAGGACACGGGAAGTGGACCTTTCAAAATGGGAACGTCGTATTGAACAGCCGCCCCCGCCCGGAGCGTGATTTCGCGTTGGTAGCAAGCAAAACGGAGGCGGATAGCTTCATGACAGTCAGGATTGTCGACAGCAACCAGCAGGTCCTTCCATTTTTCGAAACCCTGATCCGCAGCAGTGAAGGAGAAAAATACGCTAAAATGAATCAGGAAGGCATAGTTCGGATTCCCAAAATAAAAGCTACCGGTATCGATCTCTTCTTCACCCTTGCACCCGAGCGCTATTCATCCTTCCCGGTTACTTCCGAAGACAATTACTTCGAGTTCCGCATTGAACCGTGGATCATCGAGATCTTTGTCGAAAACATCACCCTCAAACCCGCTAAAAAAGGGCTCACCGGCGAACACCCGTTACTCAAAGGCGATGCATTTTCGTATGAAAAAATGAAGTGATTACACGTATTGCCGGTCTCCTACCAGGTTGATATCCTTAACTTCCAGGATTGCTTTGTCGTAACCGTATTTTGTGACATTGATCATCGCCCTCGCAACCTGCGCCAGCGTCGACGCGCTGTTTGGGAAAAGCGCCTTTAACACCGGGTACAGCCAGCCCAAATATTTGTACAAGCTCAAAAGGTTTTTCTGTCCCTCGGTGGCCTTCATAAATCCAGGGCGAAATGCAAACACCTGATCAAAAGGCAGTTTACGCAAATCATTTTCGGTTTTCCCTTTCACTCTCGCCCACATGGAACTGCCTTTTTCGGTGCTGTCTGTACTGGCTCCCGAAACGTAGCAAAAAGTCATGTCCGGATTTTGACGGCTGAGCACTTCGGCTACGTGAAGGGTCAGGTCATAGGTGATGCGCCGGTATTCCGGCTCTTTCATCCCTACCGACGACACGCCCAGACAGAAATAGCAGGCATTATACCCTTTCAATTGGCTCTCTATCGGTGAAATGTTGTGAAAGTCCTGGTGTATGATCTCTGTAAGCTTGGGGTGATCTATTCCAAGTGGACGCCGGTTGATAATGAGTACCGACTCGACGTCCGGGTTTTCCAGACACTCGAACAGTACCCCCTCACCTACCATACCCGTCGTCCCGGTTACGATTGCCCTGATTTTTCCTTCAACGGCCATAGTTTGCTTGATTTTGGAATGCTGTTAATGCCGCAAGATAAGGATATTTTAAAGCTACTTACGCGTCGAAATTCGTGGAAAGAGACACTGATTTCCAGTTTTCCAGCTCTTCCGAAAAAGTAGCCATTTTTGTTTTTGCCAAACCATAGGCATCTTCCCCGAGGATCAGATGCAGCGGCGGATTGGCCTCGCCTGCAATACGGATCATCGCATCGGCCGCCTTATCGGGATCGCCCGGCTGCTGGCCGTTAATTTGCTGCTGGTGCAACGCCTCCGAATCGCGCACCTTTTGATAATCCGCAATACCGTTTTTCGGTGTAACAAATGATCCTGCAGTAAGGAAATCGGTGCGGAAATAACCCGGCTCAACGATCGTCACTTTCACTCCAAAATCAGCCACCTCTGCTGCAAGCGACTCAGAAAGCCCGTTAACGGCAAATTTGGTCGCGCAATAGATCCCGAAGCCCGGAAATGCGCCCGTGATTCCGGCTATCGACGAAATGTTGAGGATATGCCCCGCTTGCTGCTCACGCAAATGCGGCATCACGGCGCGGATCACATTGAGCGTACCAAAGACATTCACATCGAAATTCCCGCGCGATTCAGCATCCGAAAGCTCTTCCAGGCTGCCCGCCAACCCATAGCCCGCATTGTTCACCACCACGTCTATACGGCCGAATGCCGCCAATGTATCGGCGATCGCCCTAGCTACGCTTTGCTCGTCGGTAAGCGATACACTGAGGGGTAAAAAGTGGTCTCCCGTGGCTCCTACGGCAGTTTTCAGCTCATCGATGGAGCGAGATGTTGCGGCTACGTCAAAACCGTTTGCCAATAATTTTTGCACAAGTGCCAGGCCCAGGCCTTTGGAGGCGCCGGTAACAAACCATACTTTTCTGTTTTCCATTGTTCTTTGTTGATTGTTTTAACATGACAAAGGTAACATGGCCGGAACGCGCCCGCATTGCGCGGTTCAAACAGATACTTGCAAAATTCAAACAGTCCGGAAAGATGATGGCGTTTGGTTGGTTTGTTTTTTGAAAAAGTTATTGAAATGAGAAGGTTCTTCGAAACCAAGACAATAGCTGATTTCTGAAATATTCCAGTTGGTATGCCGCAACAGCGCCCTGGCCTCGACAGTGACGCGATCGGCAATATGGGTCGTAGTCGTTTTGCCGGTCGTTTCGCGGATGGCCCGGTTCAAATGGTTTACGTGCATCGACAGCTGCTGTGCAAAGTCATTCGCCGAACGCAATCCAAACCGCTGTGAAGGCGATTCGATCGGGAACTGGCGTTCGAGGAGCTCCGTAAAAACCGCAGTGATGCGTGAATTCGCATTCGGATGCTGATACAGAGCCTCGCTGGGCTGCATTTTGAGCGCATAGTGAACCAGTTCGGTCACATAGTTCCGTAAGAGATCATATTTAAAGGGATAATCGGAAGCAATTTCTTCCAGCATTTTGTCAAAAATCTGGCTCACATGCGTATCCTGGGCGCCGTTAAGAATGTAGGATGGCTTCCCCCCGATCGCGAACATGGGCAATTCGGCAATGCTTCCCCTGAGTTTTTCAGAAAAAAAGCCTTCTTTGAAAATGCAAAAATAGCCCGTTACCGTATCACAGGCAGCTTCCCACGTATAGGGTACCACCGGATTGAAGAACATCAGCGCCGTCCCGTCCAATTCGAGGCTCTTATCAGCGTAATGGTACACATTCTTTCCGCGGATGAGCGCGATCTTGTAAAAATCCCGACGGCTGTACCGGGCTTGTACCGGGTTGGTCATGTAATTCTCCCCCATCGAGAAAACATTGAAATGCCCGATATCCTGTTGCAGGTTCTCGGGCAGCCAATTGAATTTATACTGATAGAATTCTTCGAGTGATTCCGGCCTTTCCATGATGCAAACTTACGAAAATCAAATAGTAAAAAAAGTATTTAGTCATTGGTCATGAATATATAACCGTTTGCTCATTCAATGATTAAATAACCACAAGAGACATAAAATATTTGGTATCTTTAAAAGATTTAATTGCATTGAAACCCTTACTGCCAGCTTTAATAACTTTAACTATATATCACGATGACATTACTGAATCCGTCCCTTGCCGAGCACGTCCGACAAGGGACGCTAGCCTGTCCCATATGCCTGTCCTCTCTGAAATTCAACGGCGACAGCATTTTCTGTACCGGCCCTTCCTGCCTGCATACCACTACCGAAGTACCATTAATACAAAAAAAAATACCTGTACTCGTCAACTTTGAGAAAACCATCCTGAGTAAGGAGGCGCTGCTGGCGACAGGCGGTGAAAGCCTTATTCCGAGAAATGGAAATAAATATGGCCTGATCAAAAGGATATTTTTGGGAGGCGACGGTAAAACGAAACGAAACCTCGCGCAATTCCTGAACGCCGTTCCGAGATATCCGGACAAAAAATCGACGGTACTGATCATTGGCGGAGGTGCAATCGGGAACGGGGCCGGCGGGATTTACAATGCAATGGATATTAATGTCCTTTCATTCGACATTTACGCATCTTCCAACACTGATTTCATCGCCGACGGTCATTCATTGCCCATTGCCAACAATAGTATCGATGGCGTCTGGATCCAGGCGGTGCTGGAACATGTCATGTATCCGCAGCGCGTGGCGGGCGAAATTCATCGCGTACTCCAATCCGGAGGCGTCGTTTATGCCGAAACCCCGTTTCAACAACACGTTCACGAGGGACCGTACGACTTCACACGTTTTACGGAAAGCGGCCACCGATTGCTTTTCAAAGACTTCAAATTACTGGATTCAGGATTTCTGAATGGTATCGGCACGGTTCTGGCCTGGAACGTCCGGTATGCGGCATGGGGCATTACGCGCAGCAAAAAAGTCGGGATACTCGCCGCCATCGCATTCGGCTGGCTCAGGTTCTTTGACTATCTCGTACCGCATTCATTCAATATAGACACCGCCAGCGGTGTGTACTTCCTCGGTAGCAAAGACCCGGATCACCAGTTCAGCGATAAGGACATTGTAAGGCATTACAAAGGGTTCCAGCGAAAATAACCTTCGCCGATCAATGCGGGCCATAGGTGGTGATTTCCGCCACCATGAACGACGGGGTGTCTGTCACCGCTCCCGCCTGTTCTTATCGGTGATATGCGCCAATGAAAGAACGATTGCCTGCAAAACCACAAACGAGCCGAGCAAAGCCGGGATTGAATCTTCGGGCGGTGGTCCGAACATGTTAAAAAGTTCGGCGATAATGAAGAAGACGATCAGTGCGACGAGCCCCCACTTGCCTTTGCCGTTGATGGCCCGTGTGTTTTTCACATAAACCCAAACGCCGGCAATAAACAGAAGTGATTCTGTGAGCACGGTGAGCGGCAGCGAGTTCCACAACCCCATACCTACTTTTGTTTCTCCGAATGGCGTCAAAGGAAGGTCGGGAACATGTACCACAAAATCCAGAAACCAGTGACTGAGGACAGCCAGGCCGACCACGAGTGCCCCACGGTGGTCTTTTTGAAATAACCAATAAATAACTCCGCAAATCAAGCCCCACACCACTCCCATTACAAGGCTGTGCGTGTAGGGATAATGCACGAATTCGAATGGTGTGACTTCCGTGAAACCCGGATGGATCCTCACTTTTTCAACATCTGCCAAAAGCAGGAACGGCCAGAGAACATCTACAAATTCAACAGCGACAAAAAGAATGGGGAGCGATACCCTCGGAGCTGCTTTCTTCGCCCCGAACGCCAAACCATAGTGACCTAAAAACATAACAATGCGATTTGATGAATGACCCTGCAAAGGTATCCGGGCCATTTACCAAGCCACTTGACCTAGATCAAGAAATCAGTTCAGTTGTTTCCGGCGGATCCGGCTGATGGTTTCGGGCGTCATGCCTAACATTGAGGCGATGTACTGCAAGGGTACCTGGTTAAAAATGTCGCGGTGGTTCTCGAACAGCAGGTTGTAACGCTGCTCGGCTGTCATGGAAAGGAATGAAAACACCCGGTCTTCCAGGGTCGTAAAGCAATGGGCGATAAACAGTTTCTCGGTCACCGGCCATTTTGAAATATGGTCCCCTATGCGGTTGTAATCGGCCCGATCGATTGTATATACTTCCGTATCCGTCAGCGCCTGGATGTTCCAGCGGGCAGGTTTTTCAAATATGAGGCTCGATAAGTCGGTCACAAAATACCCCTGCGTACAAATCCACTGTGTTACTTCCCGGTCTTCAAGGTCGACGAACACCCTTAACAAGCCCGAACGGATGAAGCTGAGCCTGTTGCATTGTCTGCCGGTTTTCAGGAAATAGTCGCCTTTCCGGACGATCTCAGGTTTAAAAAAAGAAGCTACCGTCGCCAGGTCACCCTGGTTAAAATCGAAATAGGTATGCAGGTAATGTTCGAGTTCTGTCATGATTGCAGGCTAAACCAGGCATAAATGTAGCAAACAATGCGTGGGCTCAGACGGTCAATACCGAACAAAAGTGTCCGCATCCGAACAACCGGAAACCAAGGACGCCTATCAAACAACTGTAAAACAAACTATTATATTTGTGGCATGTATTTTATACAATGTACTATGCAATGCAATGTACCGTCTGTTAGCCATGAAAATTCATTTGAAAACCATTACCCTTTCCGTGCCGTTATCATGATCAAGAACTATTTCAAAATTGCCTGGCGCAGCCTTCGCCGGAACCGCACTTTCTCCGCCATCAATATCTCTGGTCTGGCTATCGGTCTGGCTTCCTGCATGCTGATTAGCCTTTACGTGATCGACGAGCTCAGTTTCGATCGTTTCAACGAGCATTCGGACCGCATTGTGCGTGTTTTCTTCAAGGCAAACATGCAGGGCGGCGAGATCAAAGAGGCCCATGTGATGCCTCCCACCGCAGCAGCATTGAAAAATGACTATCCGGAAATCGTGGAAGCGACCAGGCTACGGCAGGGAGGCTCCCCGATCGTTTTGCTGAATAACAAAATCTACAACAGCGAAAAGCTGGCATTCGTGGATTCCAACTTTTTCCGGGTTTTTACAATGCCTTTTATCCAGGGCTCGCCTCAGAAAGCCTTGCTCGAACCGAACACGGTGGTCATTTCCGAAGCGACGGCGATCAAATATTTCGGCAACACCAATGTCCTCGGGAAAACCATTATGCTGAAAGACTGGAAGGCGACCTATCGCGTCACCGGGGTCATGAAGGATATTCCGGCCAATTCCCACTTCCAGTTCGATATGCTGGGTGCTATGGCCACCGTCGACGATGCCAAATCGACCTCCTGGATGATATCGGAATTTTTCACGTATCTCTTGCTGCCGAAAGGTTACGATTACCAGAAACTGGAAGCCAAACTGCCCCGGACCGTCGAAAAATACATGAGCCCGCAATTAAAACAGGCGATGGGTGTAACACTGACCGAATTCCGGAAAAAAGGTAACGACCTGGCCCTTCACCTTCAGCCATTGACGGACATTCATCTTCATTCGGATTTTCAGTATGATCTCAGCGCCAATGGCGATGTAAACTACGTATACATTTTCGGGGCCGTAGCCGTAATTATGCTCCTGATCGCCTGCATTAATTTCATGAACCTGTCCACAGCCGGCTCATCCAAGCGAGCACGCGAGGTGGGTGTACGCAAAGTAATGGGCTCCGAAAAGATCGAACTGGTGGCACAATTCTTAATAGAGTCTATCTTGCTGACATCACTTGCGCTGGTACTGGCAACGGTTCTGTGCATTGCAGCGCTGCCAATGTTCAACGAGCTCTCCGGCAAAACGCTCAGCCTGAAATGGGACAGCATTCCCGGACTGGTCCCGGCATTGCTACTGTTCGGCCTGTTCGTCGGCATTTTTGCGGGAAGTTATCCCGCATTCTTCCTGTCGTCCTTCAAACCGGTCGCCGTTTTGAAAGGCAGCGCGTCGACCCTGAAACTGAGTTCCTCGGGCAGAAACATCAACCTGCGAAGCGGGTTGGTCGTTTTCCAGTTCTTCATCTCCATTACGCTGATGATCGGCACAACGGTGGTTTACCAGCAATTGCAATTTATCCGGAACAAAAAACTGGGTTATAACAAGGATCAGGTTATCGTGGTCCCGTCCTGGTCACTGGGTAAAAACGAAGCTGCTTTCCGCGAGTCACTGGCGAATGATGCGCGCGTGGCGGAGGTCAGCCTTTCAGGATATGTGCCGGCGGGGCCTTCCAGCAACAACAATTTCACTGTCAATCCCAACGGAAATCCGGACCAGTTCGTCAAAACGCTGCGCTATGAAGTCGACTACAATTACATGGCGACCCTTGGCATGGAAATGGCTGTCGGGCGAAACTTCTCAAAAGCTTATGGCACCGATTCCTCAGCGATTATCATCAACGAGACGGCCGCTAAGACTTTTGGCTGGAAACCTGAAAAAGCCATCAACCAGACCCTTACCCGTAACAGTAACGAGGGTAAGAAAGCTACCTACCACATCATCGGCGTCGTGAAGGACTTCCATTTCCAATCGATGCATGAAAAGATTACACCGCTGGTGATGACATTGAGCAATGGGTGGGGATGGGTGCTGGTCAAGACGCGGAGCCGCGAAGTTTCCGGTCTCCTGGCGACTATGAAGCAGAATTGGGACGGCTTCCGGACGGATATGCCGTTCAGCTACTCCTTCCTGGATGAACGTTTCAATGAGACTTACAAAGCAGAGCAAAAGACCGGGCAGATCCTGGGCACCTTTGCAGGGCTAACCATCTTTGTGGCTTGCCTGGGGCTATTTGGGCTAGCAACCTTCACTGCGGAGCAAAGAACGAAGGAAATAGGCGTACGGAAAGTGCTGGGCGCATCGGTAGCCGGCATTGTGACCCTGCTTTCCAGAGATTTTCTCAAACTCGTGGGCATTGCGCTGATCGTGGCTGTACCAGCTGCATGGTGGCTCATGGACAAGTGGTTGCAGGAATTTGCCTACAAGATCAGCATATCATGGTGGGTGTTTGCGGTGGCAGGGGCCTTGTCGATCCTGGTGGCACTCTTCACGATCTCTTACCAGTCTGTCAAAGCTGCCCTGATGAACCCGGTTAAATCCCTCCGTTCTGAATAGCACTTTCAACCGACGCACCTTACGGACCGTTTCCGGATCCGTAAGGTGCGTTCAATCAGTTATTAAGCGAATAATAAGCGCATTGCGGTGAAGTTGCTACCTTGCGCGCCAGTGGCTGTCAGCAGGCATAAAAACCAGCCACCGTTCACATGCACACCACCATGCATTGCCGGATCACACGGCATACTTACGTTTTCCAATCCGGTACCATCGTCGAGGTACGGAAAAGGGTCACTGAAAAAAGACAGGCGGATGAGGGCTACCTCATCGCCGACACAGGCTACGGCTTACCCGGTGCTATCCCTTTCGACGCCGCCAGCCCGCTACCCGATTTCAATCTTGCCGCAGAAGCCAGCTATGGCAAATGCCTCCTCACGTCCGTTACGAACTTCTCCAAAAATACCGGTCCTGCGGATACAGCAGCGCATGGCATTGTGAAGCCTGAAAACGTTCGGGTCATCCATTACCCTGATTGCCAGCAACTTGTTTTCCATATGCCCGAGAACGCCCGCGACGCAGACACGTTTCGGATCACCAACCGTGCTTCGGGCGAAGCGATCGAAGCCTGCACGGTCGGCAGCAGGCTCAATGGCAGTACGATGTTGCTGATCAACACGCTGCCCTACCTTCCCGGTTGCTATGAAATTGAAGTGGATTGGCCGGACGGCTGGACGCACCGTATCAGGTTTATTAAGTTCAATGAAGGTTTTCCCAAATCAGGCTATCCCGACCCGCCTGCGCATGTACTCCGCGCCATACGCGGGGAAGAAGTGCATTTACTTACACCGCAACCGGAAGAACCGGCACCCATACCGTCGCCCGGCAGCATTCGTCCCAAGCCTGAGGAAGGCTATGTTTCACCTCCCGGCAATGTGCGTATGGTGCAAAACGATCAGGAATACCGGTTGTATGATTCGAACGGCGTTGCAATGGATTCCGGGTTCGATCACGGGAAATTGAAGCAAGAGATTTTTGCCCGGTTCACCCGCAGGCTGGAATACACGCAGGACGGTCGAGGCGGAAGCATTTACTACAAGGAAGGCGAAATAGTCATTCATTTCGATTGGGAGTTCGGCGGTGGTAATGCGGTGGTGATCATCTACATACCAGAGTTAACGTACTGGGAACCGCGAACGGGGACTCCATTGTCCAGAAGGGACGAGATCCTGACATTCCTGTGCGAGCAGGTCATACGGGACCGCGCGCCGGGGTGCAGCTATAAGATTTATTCCAATTCCATCAGCATTCTCTACTGACGAAATGCCTTTGGAACGGTTATTGATGAGCACCGTCTCCATCAAAATACATCAACATGGCACAAAATTCAGAAACGATAGAGACCCTGAACGATCTCATCCTCATCAATAACGATCGCATTGCAGGATACGAGAAAGCGGAAGCCGAGACCAATGAACTGGAAAGCGACCTCCGTGTGCTTTTTCATAAACTTGCCGACGAAAGTCGCGGACACGCAGCCGAGCTGAAAACCCTGGTAAGCGCCCTGGGCGGGGAGCCGGCCACCGGCACAATGCTTTCCGGGAAATTGTACCGGGTTTGGATGGACATCCGCGCCACATTCACTTCCGACAACCGCAAGGCCGTTCTTGAAAACGCGGAGGCGGGTGAAGATGCGGCCAAAACTGCTTACGAGGAGGCATTACAGACCAGCTTACCGGCCGACATCCGGCAGGTAATCGAACAGCAGCAAGTCCATATCCGCTCGGCACACGACACGATCAGGCAGGAACGCGACCGACAGCGCGACGTGTCGAAATATCCGCTCACTACTTAGCAAAAAAGGCCTTCACCGGCCTTTTTTCTGTTTCAGGGAGGCAGGTTTTCGGAATACTCTTACCTGCTTTCCCCCATATTTCCCGACCTTAAAAAGCCATTTTCATACCGGCATCGCGTGAAACCGCTTACGGCAAATTATTTTCTTTCAACTTTTTTCTAAATTCCTGTAACCTTTTCCAATCCGCCGGGTTACCACATCAAAATCACCGCAAAGAGCAAGCCATTGAATACGTTGACCGACAATTCGCTAATGCTCCGGGTAAAAGCCGGGGACCTCGATAAGATGGGTTTGCTCTTTGAGCGGTACAACCGGCCGTTGTTCGCATTCTTTTACCACATGACACATAAGCGGGATGCGAGCGAAGACCTGGTTCAGAATGTGTTTTACAGAATGCTTAAATACAAACACACTTTTACGGGAGATGGTGAATTCAGGACATGGATGTATCACCTGGGCAGAAATGCACTCAATGATTGGGTCAAACAAAACAGGTCGTTCAACTTCTATGATGTCAACGAAGTCGCAGACCGGATCGCAGGCGGTGCCCTTGCCGACGAAAGCCTGGAAAGGCAACAGGATAAGGATTTCCTGCACGAAGCAATGGGCGCGTTGAGTCCCGAGTACAGGGAAGTGCTGATTCTGAGCCGGTTCCAGGAAATGAAGTACGAAGAGATTGCCAGGGTACTGAACATCAATGAAGGGACCGTCAAAGTGCGTGTGCACCGGGCATTGGGAGAATTGAAAAAAAGGTTTTTTACAAATGAAAGAAGATAACGGCATGAACTGCGAATATACACGAGACCGGATGACCGAATGGCTGAACAACAACCTCAGCAAAGCCGAACAGATCGAAGTGAACCAGCATCTGGCACAATGCCCTGATTGCCAGGAAGCATTCGAGGCCGACAGGCAGATCTGGAACAACTTTGAGAAAATAAGGGTACCGGAGCCGTCGGCGGCAATGCGCGACAATTTCTATGCAATGCTCGATGATTTCAAAGAAAAGGAAAAGGCGGCGGTGCGCTTCTCTTTCGAGAGCATGATGGAGAGCATCCGCGGATTTGTAATGCCGCAATGGACCGTCCAGGTTGCATTCAGTCTGCTGCTTGTGGGCCTGGGCTGGGTGATCGGCAACAGGACCAGCCGCAGCAAGACCTCCGCAACCGCCTATCAGCAACAGATCGAAACGCTGGCCTCCCAGGTACAGGACATGAAAAGCACCATGATGCTGACGCTCCTGGAAAACCCTTCGGCTACTGAGCGCCTTCGCGCAGTCGGATACACAAGTGAGATCGCACAAGCAGACGATCGCGTCTTAGAGGCGCTGTTTGCCACCTTAAATAACGATCCTAATGTAAATGTGAGGCTGGTTACGCTGGAAGCGCTGACGCAGTATGCCGGAAATGCGGCTGTTCGCGAAGGGCTGGTGAAATCGCTCACCTCGCAGGACTCTCCGATGGTGCAGGTAGCCCTCGCCGACCTGATGGTAAAGTTGCAGGAAAAACGCTCCGTGAAAGCATTGCGGACATTGTTACAGAAAGAGGACCTGAATGACCTCGTGAAAGTGAAAATCGAGCAAACGATCAAAGACCTATCATAAAACCATAATCAACTATTAGCCATGAAGTATTTTGCAATCCCCCTGCTGGCGGGAGCAGTGCTCTGCTGCACCCAGGCCCCGGCCCAGAAGCTGGAATTCAAGGAGCATGTCAGCAAATCGTTTTCCATGAATGGGAACGCCACCCAAAACACGCTCGCCATTTATAACATCAACGGGTCCATTAAAGTGGAGGGCTACGACGGCGACAAAGTCATGCTGGAAATCGACAAAAAGATTTCGGCCAAGACCCAGGAAGTACTCGATCAGGGCAAACAGGAATTCAGACTGGAAATCGACCAGGCAGCGGACAGCATTATCGCCTACATCACCAATCCTTTCGATTCCCGTCCCAACCGCGAGCGCAGGAACTGGGATGGCCCGAAGATCCACTACAATTTTGAATTGGATTTTACCGTCAAAGTGCCCTATTCGCTCAATCTCCATATTTCCACGGTGAATGGCGGCGACATCAACGTCAACAACGTAACCGGTTCCCTGGGCGTACACAATGTCAATGGAGCGATCAAAATCGTCAATGCCAAAGGCCCGGCCAATGTGCGTACCATCAACGGCAATGTGGATGTGAACTATGTGACACTGCCGCCGGGCGAATCAGATTTCAAGACGCTGAACGGGGACATTAAGATCACCTATCCCGCATCCCTTTCCGTCGATTGCCAGTTCAAGACATTCCACGGCGATTTTTACACCGACTTCCCCAACGTAGAAAACCTGCCTGTCAGGGTGGTCAAAAATGCAGAGAATCATGAGAACAAAACTGTTTATAAGCTCAGTACGGAAACCTTCATCCGCATCGGCAAAGGAGGTCCCACCTACAAATTCGAAACTTTCAATGGCAATATCTATCTTAAAAAACAATCATAGCAAAATGAAAACCCCGCGTATTCTGACCCTCGTTACCATCGTCGCAGGCACTGCCCTGACGGTTCCCGTGCTGGCGCAAAACGATCTCAAAGAACAACTGACCGTACCCCTAACCGATCCCGCCAAACCCGGTACCCTGAGAGTAAACCTCGTCCGCGGCTCCATCCGCGTCACCGGGTACAATGGAAACCAGGTAGTGATCGATGCCAGCACGAAGCAGGACAAACCTGAAAAACCGAAAGAGAATGCCGACGGTATGAAACGTATCTCGAAAAACGGTTCGCTGGACATTACCGCAACAGAGGAAAAAAACGTCGTAAAAGTTACCTCGAAGCTCTTCAACACGAATATGGAGTTGAACATCAAAGTGCCCATGAAATTCGCGTTGAATGTAGGAACCGTTAACGACGGCGATATCCTGATCGAGAACGTGGATGGTGAAATGGAGATCACGAACGTGAACGGCGATATCCGGCTCAACAACGTTTCGGGATCGGCCGTTGCCAACACCGTGAACGGCTTGCTGAAAGCCAATTTCAAGACGGTCGATGCCAAGTCGCCCATGGCATTCTCGACCCTCAACGGCAACGTGGATGTGACGCTTCCGCCCACGGCAAAGTTTGATGTCAAACTCAAATCGGACCGCGGCGAGATTTACAGCGACTTCGATGTGGATGTCGACAAATCCGTGCCGCAGGCGGTCCGTTCCGCCAAGGACGGCATGTATAAAGTCAGCGTCGAGGATTGGGTAAAGGGCAAGGTCAATGGCGGCGGCAGCGAGATCATGATGAAGAATATGAACGGCGATATTTTCGTCAGGAAGGCCAAGTAATCCCCCTGCCCCCTAAGCCCCCGAGCCCCTGACGGATTTCCCGCGTCAGGGGCTTTTTATTGGCCTGTACGAAAATCTCCCGCCGCCGTTCCCGGCTATTCAATTGTCGCGCCGAGTTCGACCAGTAATTTTTGCAGTTCGTCGAGCTTTTTCGTCTTCACCGGCGCCAGGATCTGCTCCGTTGTCGCCTCCGCCGTAGCAATGGCTTCGAGGTAAATCTTCTTGCCTGCGTTAGCCAGTTTCACATACGATACGCGGGCATCCCGGCTGTTCGCCTCCCTTTTCACATACCCCAGTTTCTCTAACGGTGACAGCATTCTGGTGATTCCGGATGCCGTCAAACCGACCTTTTCAGCCACATCCGTACGCCTCAATTTTTCGTCCTGGGCATTGGCCAGATGGTGCAAAATCATAAACTCGTTCAGGCTTATGCCGTGACTTCCCAGCTTTGCATCGAAGCGTTTCGCCGTCAAAGTCTGGATCATGGTAAGGTTCAAAAAAAGCCTGAGTTCCTGAGAAATAGTTGACATATAATTGAAATGTATTTGATTTATAGTTGACATATATTTGATTCATCAAGTATTATGCAATAATAATAGATAGCTAATTCATTACAAAACAACTTGTTGAATAAATTTAGTTTTGAGATAATTGTGGAATGAAAGCAGAATGTGTCGCAAGCCAGCATGACCGAGGCTAGCTATCGGGCTGTATTGCTCCGTATTAATGCATATCTGTAAAGCGCGCAGGTAATGCCTGCACGCCCGTCCTGCTAGCCGGAATGCGAGCGGAGCAGTTGCCGGTAACGTTCGAGGACGCCCGACTTGGAAATGAAACCAACGAACACGCCATCCGCTTTCACGACAGGCAAATTCCACGCACCGGATTCGTCGAACTTTTTGACGATACTCATCACATCCTCGAACTCGTTGATGACTACGACGGGCGGCCTGGTCAGGTTGGAAATGGTGAGCAGTTTGTGCGCGTCTGCATTGAACAGCAGCGGGCGTATGTCATCCATGGAAATGATGCCGGCCAGCTTGCCGCTTTCGTCCAAAACCGAGATGATATTCCGCCTGCCGGTACGCACCAGATCGGCAAGTTCTTCCGCCGGCGCGTGCACGCCGATCACCTGAAAGTCCTTATCGATAAGCTCGGGGATATGGAGGAGCGAAAGCAGATTACGGTCATGCTCGCGGGTGAAGATCTTCCCCTCCCTCGTGAGATTTGCCAGGTCGGGAGAAACGGACGAGAACCATTTGGCCATCGAAAAGGAAATGACCGAGACCATCATGAGCGGAATAAAAAGGTCGTAACCGGAAGTGGATTCCGCGATGAGGAAAACGGCGGTCAGCGGAGCGTAAAGTACGCCGCTCATCACACCCGCCATACCTACGATCACGAGGTTGTTGACCGGCACATTTGTCACCCCCAACTGTACGCAAAGAAGTGCAAAAGCATAACCGACGAGTCCGCCCGCGAATAGCGAAGGCGCGAAGTTACCACCATTGCCGCCAGCGAAAATCGTGATGGATGCCGAAAAGGCTTTGAGCAGACAAATCACCAAAACGAACACGATCACCACCCATTCGTGATACCCTATAAACCGGAAGAAACTGTTCCGGAGCACTTCCTGCATCTGGCCGTTGGTGATGGCTTTAATGGTGTCGTAACCTTCCCCGAAAAGCGGCGGATAGAGGACGCACAAAACAGACAAAACCGCTCCGCCCAGCATGGCTTTTTGAATGCGGCTGAGTTTGAGATGATGAAAACCCTGGTCAACGTACCGTGCGATCGTCACGTAATAGCGGGCATACAATCCGCAAAGAATGCCCAGGATCAGGTAAAACAGGATGTTGTGATAATCGAACGGGTTACGGGTCTTGAATTGAAAAAGCACCGACTCTTTGAGCAGGATCTTGGAGGTGAGACTGCCGCATACCGCGGCCACGACCAACGGTAAGAAATCCGAAAAAACCACTCCGGTGAGTAATATTTCGAATGCAAACATCATCCCGGCAATGGGCGCATTGAATGCCGATGCGATACCCGCTGTGGCACCCGCCGCCAGCAGCAACGTCCTTTCCCGATAGTCGAGCTTATAGGTCTGGGCAAAATTGGACCCGATCGCGGCGCCGGTGACAGCAATGGGGCTTTCGAGTCCGGCCGACCCTCCCAGCCCGACGGTAATGGCACTCTGGACGATCTGCGAGTACATTTTCACAGATGACACGACACTCGAATTTCTTGCAATTTCATACAGGATCGCCGGAATACCCTTCCGGTCCTGCCCCTGAAATACGAAGATCACCACCAAAGTGGTCAACACAATGCCCAAAAAGGGAAACAGAATGTAGAAGAATACCTGTTCTTCGAAATGCACCTTGTAGGTGATCACGTAATGGATGTAATGCACCAGCGATTTGAGCAGCACGCCCGCCAGTCCGCAGGTAATGCCCACCAGCACACCCGAAAAGATCAGGAACTGTGTGCGGGTCAGGATACTTTTAAGCCAGAATATGATGATTTCGTAGCTCCGGGCCTTCCGCAGACTGTATCGGGTGAAGTCCCGACGGAATCTGAGGAAATTATAAAACTTTTTAACGCTGCTTTTATTCACAATCAGTCGGTTACAGGCGATAATCCGGGCATTGTCCGCACAATCCGGGTTTTGATCAATCTTGTTGAACCCAAAATTCGTATACATTAACAGAATAGCAAATTATGTTCCTGTTTTAGGCCGAGAACTTAAATATGACCGCCGCCCTCCAAACCAGTTTCAGTATCATCCCCATCGGCACGGGTTATCTCGTTGCGACAACCGGCATGGCAATCAATCTTTCCGCGGCATTGGGGCTTTCTGGTGCGATGCTGCCGGTTGTGCTCAGCCTGCTGGCGTGTGCAGCGATTATGGCGGTAGTCTGGATTTGGGCATACCGTATCCGGAACGGCGGTGTGGTGGATATTTTCTGGTCCTACAATTTCCCGGTTATCGCATTACTGCTACTGGGGTTTGCCAACGGCTTTCCGCAGCGCGTCTGGCTTTTGTGCGGGATGGTGATCGTATGGGGATTACGGTTAGGTACGCACCTGGGAAGGCGCGTGCTTGCCCACATACACGAAGAGGAAGGACGCTACGCGCAGTTGCGGAAGGATTGGGCGCCGCACGCCGACCGACGGCTTTTCTGGTTCTTTCAGGCACAGGGCTTGTCCAACGTGCTGCTAGCCACCCCATTTTTCATCGCAACGGCCAACCAGGCAGCGGAGCTCTCCGTTTTTGAATACATTGCAACTGCCTTATGGCTGGTAGCCCTCGGAGGTGAAGCCCTGGCGGACTGGCAGCTGGAACATTTCAAAATGGATCCGGGAAACAGGGGAAAAGTTTGCAACGTCGGGCTATGGCGTTATTCCCGTCACCCCAACTACTTTTTCGAATGGTTGATATGGGTTTCCTTCGCCGGGTTTGCATTGAGCTCGCCATTAGGCTATCTGGGCCTAGTCAGTCCTGCGATCATCCTCTACCTGCTGCTTCGCGTAACAGGTATCCCCGCCACCGAGGAACAAGCCATCAGATCCAAGGGGGAGCTTTACAAACAGTACCAGCGTGAAACCAGCGCATTCATTCCCTGGTTCCCGCGGACTGAGGCGAGTAATCTCCCCGATTTTCAATCCAAACAATAACCTTCCATCGTAGGTTAAAAACCAATTTCCCTCCGACATCTATGTGGCTCGACAGCATGCTGGAAAAAGACCTGATCCCGGACTTCCTTATCCGAATGCGGATAAGGCAACTCCTGCAACAACGGCTGGACAGCGAGCATAAGGACAATGTGGAACAGCAGCAGGAACATTTAGCTTCATTCATCGAAAAACTCAAAGCATCCCCCATTGCGGTCAACACCGCCGATGCCAACGAACAGCATTACGAGGTACCAACAGAATTCTATCAATACTGCCTTGGCAAACATCTCAAATACTCATCCGGGTACTGGAAACCTGGCGTCGCTGATCTCCACACGGCCGAAAAAGATATGCTTGAACTCACCTGTGAACGGGCCGGACTAGCCGACGGTCAGCAGGTACTCGAACTCGGTTGCGGGTGGGGCTCCCTTTCACTGTTTATGGCTGCGCGATATCCGCAAAGTAATTTCACAGTCGTCTCTAACTCCCGGACTCAGAAACAATACATCGATGGCCAGGCTGCGGAGCGGGACATCACGAACCTCACCGTGCTGACTGCCGACATGAATGCTTTCCAGACCGACCAACGCTTCGACAGGGTTGTTTCGGTGGAAATGTTTGAGCACATGCGTAATTATCAGCTGTTGCTCGCCAAGGTCGCCTCTTTCCTGAAACCCGACGGTAAGCTTTTCATTCACATCTTCACGCATCGTGCATATGCTTATCTTTTCGAGGTGGTGGATGAAACAGACTGGATGAGCAAATACTTCTTTACCGGCGGTGTCATGCCCAGCGACGATCTCATGTTCTATTTCAACGACGATCTGACGGTGAAAAACCATTGGCATGTGAGCGGCAACCACTATGGAAAAACGGCGGAAGCCTGGCTGGCTAACATGGACCTGCACAAAAAACAGATCATGCCTGTTTTCGAGACGACTTACGGCAAATCGCAGGCCCTGAAGTGGTGGGTTTACTGGCGGGTGTTCTTCATGTCCTGCGCCGAGCTGTGGAGCTTCAACGCGGGGAATGAGTGGATCGTGAGCCACTATCTGTTCGAAAAACCCCATTCCTATGCCTAAGCTGATTCTCTGCGTCGCGCTTTTCCTCATATCGCTGCTCACGATATTCCCTGCACCGGCTTACCCGTTCTGGCTGCTTGCGATCATGATCGATGAATTTCCCTGGCTCCCGGTTGCGATCACGGTCGTGTTGCTGCTTCTGAACATCCGGAGCAGTACTTACCCGTTTGCATGCATGATCCTGCTGGCGGGAGCGCTGATCCTTTTCTGCACGCCGGTAATACGCGCCGGTATGATGAAGCGGACGCTAACTCATGGGTTGTCAGAGGCATTCGGCCCGGCGCTCAGACCAGTACGCCTGCTTTCGACAAGTCCATTTGATATTGTTAGATTATTTAACAATGTTAAACCTTTCCCTTATCAACGTAAAATATACTGTAATGACAGCGTAAAACCACTTTCACTCGATTTCTATCCGTCGGTGTATAAAGGTCCGAAGCCGTGTGTCATCGTGGTGCATGGGGGTTCATGGAAAAGCGGGGACAACACGCAACTACCCGAATTGAACAGCATTCTGGCTATGCAGGGGTATCATGTGGCGGCGATCAACTACCGGCTGGCACCACAAGCGCAGTCACCCGCACCTGTGGAAGATGTGAAGCAGGCCATCCGGTTTCTTCGCACCCAATCGGAAGCCTGGCAGATCGACACCAGCCGATTTGTCCTGCTCGGACGTTCCGCGGGGGCGCAGATCGCATTACTCGCTGCTTATACGCTGCATGATCCGTCAATCAAAGGTGTAATTGACTTTTACGGGCCTGCCGATATGGTCTGGGGGTATTCCATTCCATCGAATCCGCTGATCATGGATTCCAGAAAGGTAATGGAAGACTATCTGGGCGGGCCTTACGACCGCTTTGTGAAGCAATACGAAGACAGCTCCCCCATTCGTTTCGTCACACCGCTATCACCGCCTACCTTACTCATTCACGGCAAAAACGACGTGCTCGTCGACTATGAGCACAGCCGACGGCTGAATCAGAAACTGGCAGGGCACCACGTAAGGCATTACCTGCTGACGCTCCCCTGGGCGACGCACGGCTTCGATTACAGCATCAATGGCCCGGGTGGACAACTTTCCACCTACGCCGTATCCTATTTTCTAAATACAGTCACCCGATAACATGCTGAGAACAGCGATCATAGGTACCGGAATCGCCGGAATGGGCTGCGGCCATTTCCTGAACGCACACGACGACATCACCCTTTATGAACAAAATGACTATGTAGGCGGGCACACCAATACCGTCACCGTCGACGAGCGGGGCAAGCCCGTTTACATTGATACCGGTTTTATGGTTTTTAGTTTCCAGACTTATCCGCTCCTGTGCAAGCTTTTTGATCGGATCCACGCCCCGATCCGGAAAACCGACATGTCGTTCAGCGTGCAGCACAAGCCCAGCGGGCTGGAATACAGCGGTACCAGCATTAATCACCTGTTTGCGCAGCGCAAAAACCTGTTCAACATCCCCTACCTGAAAATGCTGGCCCAGATCGCCCGCTTCAACCGGGAGAGCATCGCCATCCTCGACGCCCCCGAATACGCCGGCCATTCACTGGGCAGGTACATACGCGAAAAAGGATATGGTGACGATATGCTCTGGAAGTACCTGATACCGATGAGCTCGGCAGTATGGTCGACCCCGATGGAAGAAATGCTCGATTTTCCGGTTGTTACACTGGTCCGGTTTTTCAAAAATCACGGATTTCTAGGACTCGACACACAGCATCAGTGGTATACGCTTCATCAGGGCAGCCAGTCGTACCGCGAGCTGCTGATCGCACCTTTCCGGGACAAGATACGGACCCATGCAAAAGTCGCGAAACTGGTTCGTGCGGACGGTCGCGTGATCGTACAATGCACGGACGGAACCTCTGAGCGCTACGACCGGGTGATCGTGGCCACCCATGGAGACCAGGCGCTGCGCCTGCTCGACGTTCCCACAGATGCTGAACAGCGCCTCCTGTCCTGCTTTAAATACCAGCACAACAAAGCCGTCCTGCACACCGATGCGGCGATAATGCCCGGGAAAAAGCTGGCATGGAGCAGCTGGAACTACCGCATTACCCGCGAAAACGAGCGTCTGAGACCCAGCACCATTTATTGGATGAACCGCCTCCAGAACGTTTCAGATCAGGAAAACTACTTCCTGTCCATTAACCCGCAGGACGACCTGGATCACCGGAAAATCATTCGTGAAATCGACTATGAACACCCGCTGTTCGACATTCCGGCCATTAACGCACAAGCGGAGCTCAACGTATTGAATGCCGGCGGGCCGATCTACTTCTGCGGCAGTTATTTCAAGTACGGCTTTCATGAAGATGCGTTTGCAAGCGCAGTGAACCTCTGCTCGCAATTAACCGGCAAAAATGTTCTCTAAGGCTCTCATCCAAAGAAATGCGAACATCGTATATCAGGATATGAAAGCGACAGCACTCCATTCATGCTTATACAAGGCCACTGTAATGCACAAGCGGCTAAGCCCGAAGGCGCATTACTTTCAGTACAATATATTCCTGTTTTACCTGAATCTGGAGGAATTGGACCACCTGCACCGGAAGCTTTGGTGGATGAGCCGGAACCGTTTCAATATTTTCAATTTCCGGGACAAGGACCATTTGCAGCTGCCGAGGGAAAAGCCGGACCGCAGCCGGAACATCCGGGAACAGCTGACCACCTACCTGGCCGAGAATGGCGTTGCGATCGGGACAGGGCGTATCATGGTGCTGACCAACCTTTGCACACTCGGCTATCAGTTCAATCCCGTCTCTTTCTATTATTGCTACGACGAGTACGAACGCCCGTTATGTGCCGTCGTGGAGGTGGGTAACACATTCGGAGAAATGAAGCCCTATTTCCTCGGCGCCGGACAGCTGAACAACCAACGCTTTGAACTAAATACGCCCAAGGAATTTTTCGTTTCACCCTTCATGGCTCTGGATACCCGTTTCCATTTCAAACTTTCGATACCCGATGAAGCCCTCCATGTGCATATCAACGACTATGACCAGGACGGTAACCTGCTGTTTTTAAGCTCGCTGAAAGGCCAGCGAAAGCAATTGACAGATGCAAATCTGCTGTATTTCTTTTTCTCATTTCCATTGATCACCCTCAAAGTCATCGCGATGATCCACTGGCAGGCGTTCCTGCTCTGGACGCGCAGACTGCGTTTCATACGGAAAGCCGATAACCCTTTCATGCAGAAACAGGTTTTCAGGCCCTACAAACCCTAATCAGGAACAAACCATGCTGGAAAAGGCCCGACACACTGCCGTCCCCGACATTGCAAAGTCAAAACCCGGATTCTATCAAAACCTTGTTTACAAACAGCTGGGTAAAATGAAGCTGGGCAGACTCTTTCTGCATTTACCCGACGGTGAAATCGTCGGTTTTGGCAATGGAGAACACGATTTGCGCGCATCCGTACGCGTGAATGATCCGGAATTTTTCAAAAGAGTGGTGCTCTTCGGGGACATTGGTTTTGGAGAAGCATATACCGAAGGCTTGTGGGACACCGAAAGCGTGACCGACGTCGTAGCCTGGGTGCTGCTGAATATTGAACATGCACCCGGCGTATCCGGCAGTCGTGTCCGCTCCTTTTCGACCAATGTCCTTCGGTTTCTAAACAAAATCGTGCACAATGGCCGCGCGAACACCATGGCTGGCGCAAGGAAGAATATTTCCGCGCATTACGACCTCAGCAACGACTTTTTTGCGACTTTCCTCGACCCGACCCTGACCTATTCCAGCGCCTATTTCAGGACAAATGATATGACGCTGGAAGAAGCGCAAGCTGAGAAATACGACCGGCTTTGCCGCAAGCTGAACCTGCAACACACCGATCATGTGCTCGAAATCGGCAGCGGATGGGGTGCCAACGCCATTCACATGGCTCGCAACTACGGTTGTCGGGTTACTTCCCTCACCCTATCCGTGGAACAGCAGCAACTGGCTACCCAACGTATAGCCGCGGCCGGTTTATCACACCGCGTGAAGGTACTTTTGCAGGATTACCGAACCATCTCGGGCAAGTTTGACAAGATCGTCTCCATCGAAATGCTCGAAGCCGTGGGGCACCGCTATTTGAAATCCTATTTCCGGAAGTGTGCCCAACTGCTTGAAAAAGATGGCCTACTGGCCGTGCAGGTCATTATCTGCCCGGATTCGCGCTACCACAGTTTACGCAAAGGCGTGGATTGGATCCAGAAGCATATCTTCCCCGGGTCCTTGTTACCGTCGGTCGGGGCAATGAATGGGGCGATTAATGCAACAGGTGATCTGACGATGATCGATCTGAAAGAATTTGGACTGCATTATGCCAAAACACTGAGGCTGTGGCTTCTGAAATTCCTGGAAAATCTCTCCCTTGTGCAGGGACTGGGTTTCGATGAAGCATTTATCCGCAAATGGATCTATTACCTTTGCTACTGCGAAGCGGCCTTTCTGATGCGTAATATCGGCGTTATACAGGTTGTTTACAGTCGCCCGAACAACACACGGATCTGATTAAAAAAAGGACCCGTCGGGCGTTGCCCGACGGGTCCGATATGGCGTTTCAATTCAACACTTAATTGGCTCGTGCCAGCTGCACTTCCAGCCGGATATCCACATTCCGGTCGTTGCCGTTGTAGCGGGAATTATAGCCGCCGGTGCCGATGCCCACACCCATTCCACCACCCATACCGATACCACCACCGAGGCCGATGCCGATACGCGGGCTGAACCCGGAATTGGAGGACGATTGTCCATCGACCTTGATGCTCATCCCGATCATAGATGATTCTCTGGCATTCACAGCCATTAATGCAAACGGGATGGCGATCTGCTCGGTCAGCTCTCCGTTGCGATCCATCGAAATCCGTGATTTGATGCTGCCGTCAGGCCGCACCAGGTCGATCAGGTGCTGTCCTTCTTTATCTTTCCAAACCGCTTCCTTATTGAAGGAATCCAGTAGTAAATCAAGTCCGAGGCTATTGGGAAGGTCTGTCTCGATCCTGCGCAATGCTTTCCTATCCTCCTTCGCTACCACCGGAAATGTGAGCGCATACGATTCTTTCCGCTGTCCTTCCGGGCTGAATGCGATTTTAAGACCACTGCCGAGGATGTTCTGGATCGTGGACGGGTCCTTGGTTTTCAATGTAATGTATACGTACTGGTCGTCGTTGATGATCCCGTATTTCAACCGGGAACGCTGGTCCTGCTGGTCGGGCTTGATCTCGTCGACATACGAGAACGGTGCATTCCACTTCGATTCATAGGGCATGGTTTTAGAGGAGCTGCAAGCGCCGAGGGCAATCAACAGTAGCAGAGACCAACTGTTTTTAATAGTTTTCATTTTGTTGGTTATAACGATTAGAATTACTCTTGTAACAACGAAATCCTGCAATTAATCATTACGATAAACTGCAACAAATCGTTGCACCTCAGCCCGGCAACACCGCCGACAGGAGCGTTTCAATCTTTCTATGCAGTTTTTCAGGTTCAAATGGCTTCGAAAGTGTGTCGTTCATACCCGCCTCAAGCGCCTGGGCCACTTCTTCCGGGAGCACGGTTGCCGACAGCGATAAGATGGGCGTGTCGATCCGTAATTCCTCCCGCGCAAACCGGGCGGCCTGGAAACCATCCATCTCCGGCATACGGGTGTCCATAATGATCAGATCGAACGTCGCCTCACGCAGCTGCTCTATCGCCTCCTTCCCATTCCCGACGATCGTTGCATCTAATTGCCAGGTTTTCAGGTATTTTCTAAGTAAAAGTGCATTAATGGGGTTGTCCTCCGCAACCAACACCCGCTTCCCTTCAAAAGGCGGCAGCTCCTGAAACGGAACAACCGGCCTGGCTTCCTCCACCTTTTCATTGGCGTCTTGCAGGATCAGCGTAAAGAAGAACTGGCTGCCGTGATTGTACCGGCTGTTGACTTCCAGTTCACTTCCCATTAAACGGACAAGCTTCTGGGAGATCGTCAGTCCGAGGCCGGTGCCGCCATACTGGTGCGAGATGTTCTCGGAGGCCTGGCCATATTCCGAAAAAATATTGGCTAGGTGTTCCTCAGACATGCCGATACCGGTGTCCTCCACTGCAAACCGGATCGTGTGGCCTCCCTGGCTTTCTGCTAAATGCTCTATTTTCAGTACCACATTACCAGTCTCCGTGAATTTCAGGGCGTTGCCTACCAGGTTCAGCAGGATCTGGTTTAGCCGCATTCCGTCTACTATCACGCATTCGGGTACTCCCTCTCCCATGACGCATTTCAATTCCAGCTTTTTCTCGTCGGCCTTGAACTGCATCAGATCGATAATGCCTTTGGCCAGGAGGCGCACGTCTGTCGATACCGGGATAATCGAGAACTTGCCTTCGTCAATTTTAGAGATGTCAAGAATGTCATTCAGGATGTTCAGCAACGACCCGGAAGACTGCCTCAGCATATCGACGAGTTCGCGCTGGCTGCCATTCAATTCGGTCGCACCCAGCAGGTTACCCAGCCCGATAATACCATTCAACGGCGTCCGGATCTCATGGCTCATATTCGCCAGGAAGGCTTCCTTCGTTTTGCGTGCCTTTTCCGCCTGCGTTTGGGCGTCGATCAGCGCCAGTTCGTGTGCCTTGCGCTTTTCAACGTCGTGCAGGTTAACGAACAGCAGCCGGTTTTTATACATAATGCGGAGTTCCAGCCAGACCGGCTGCCGCAATCTGCCATAAAACTGATCCTCCACCACGATGGTCTCCCCTCCTACATAGCTTCGCTTCACAAGCACTTCCCGCAGTGAAGAGCGCAGGGGGTCCACCAGCAAGTCCAGAATGGATGTTTTCACCAATGTGGCCGGCAGCACGCCGAGAATGGTTTCTACCGAAGGATTAACCGAAAGTATAGAACCTGTTTCCGGCTCAACGGTGGCGATGATGTCCGGCGAATTCAGAACGATCGTCGCGTAGTTTTCAAGCAATTTGTTCTTATCCCTGATTTCCCGCTGACTCCGCGCGAGTTTAATCAGCGAATCGACTTTCGCGTTGGTGATGTACGGGTCGAGCGGTTTGTAGAGGTAATCGATGGCGCCTGTTTTCAAACCCCTAACTGCATACGTAGTCTCCTTGGAAATGGCAGTCACAAACACGATCAGGATTTCGCGGGTTTTCGGGTTGGAAAAAAGCGTTTCCGCGAATTCGAAACCGTCCATGCCGGGCATTTGCACATCCACGAGGGCCACCGCTATATCACTCTCCCATACGATCCTTAAAGCCTCGTTGGGCGAAGTGGTGGCATAGATATCTATATCGTCGCGGTTTAGGATCGCTTTGAGTGAGAAGAGGTTTTCCTCCCGGTCATCCAGCAATAAAATTTTTGTATTTTCCATGAATTACGTTGAGTGGCTAATAAAGTAAGTCGTTGATCACTGAAAACAAATCGCTATTCCGCAGTATCGTATGCTTTTCATACTGACGGAGCGCTTCGGCCGGCATCCTGGGCGATTCCGCATGATCCGGGTCTTGTACATAGGTTGCAAACCCCTTTTCCGCCAAAACCCGCATGCCCATGGCACCGTCGGCACTGGAACCTGAAAACAGCATCGCAGCCTTCACCGGGATACCCGAAACAGCCGCTGAAATAAAAGTGGCGTCGATCGAAGGCCGGGAGAAAAAATCTTTGTCCGAAAAATCATAATAAAACCGCCGGTCCGGCCCGACCAGCAAATGGTAATCCGGGTAGGCAAAGTAAATGCTGTTCTGCTCTATGCGATCCAGGTGATAAGGCTCACTCATATATACATTCGTTTTATTCCTGAATAATTGCGGCAAAACAGCAGTACTCGATTTACCCCTGTGCAGCACAAAAATCAATGCAAAAGACAGAGGACCTTTCAGCATTCTGATTATTTCTTCAAAAAGGGCAAAGCTGCCCGACGAGCCACCGATCAGTACCAGGCTTAGCGGTTCGTCGTCCGGTGCTTTCATTTGATTTTCTGGTAAATGTTCAGCGTCGCATCAATTACCTTGAAATGATCTTCCAGCCCGGAATAGCGCAATGTTTCCCGCTTTCCGAGGCAAAGAAAACCTAACATACTGAGACTATCATACAAAAGCCGGAATACTTTTTGCCTGAGCTCCAGTGTGAAATAGATCATTACATTCCGGCAGCTGATAAACTGAAACTCATTGAAAACGCCATCGCCGGTGAGGTCGTGCATGGAAAAAACGATGTTCTTCCTTAGTTCGGGAGATATTACCGCCTTGCTGTAAGCAACATGGTAGTATTCCGATAATGAATGCGAACCGCCTGCCTGCATATAGTTCTCCGAAAATGTACGCACATTGCTCAACGTAAAAACCCCTTCCCGCGCCGCCGAAAGTACCCGGTTGCTCAGATCCGTCGCGTATATCAGCGAGCGGTTCATAAACCCGGCCTCCTGCAACAGGATGGCGATCGAATACGCCTCTTCGCCCGATGCACAACCCGCCACCCAGAACCGCAGCATCGGATAGGATTCCAGGTAACTGAAAACTTCCGTCCGGACTTTGATAAAAAACTCCGGGTCCCGGAACATTTCGGAATAGTTGACCGTCAACTCCTGAATCAGGTCATACACAATGCTTCCGCCGGGTTCGATATGCGTCAGCAATGCATCCAGGTCCATCCGGTGCCTGGTGAGGTAACGACTCGCACGCCGGAGCAGGGATGGGCGCGCATACCCCGAAAAGTCGAAACCCGAAATTTCGCGGATACGCCTGATCAATACTTCCAGCTCAGAATATTCCATTAAAACCATAACTAAGCAGAATGCAACCAGACTTTAATGAGCGACAGCAGTTTATCCACATCCACCGGTTTGGAAATATAGTCATTGGCACCTGCTTCCAGGCATTGCTCCCGGTCGCCCTGCATGGCCTTGGCCGTCACGGCGATGATCGGGATATTTACCCATCTGTTCTGCTGCCGGATCAGCCGCGTTGCTTCGATACCATCCATTTCCGGCATCATCACATCCATCAGTATCAGTTCGACCCCTTCCGTTTCTTCCAGCTTTCTAATCGCCTCCTTGCCGTTCGTAGCGATTTCGATACTGAACCCGGCCTCTTCCAGCACTGCGCTCAATGCGAAAATGTTGCGCATATCGTCGTCCGCCAGGAGTATTTTTTTTCCTACAAATATCTGCTCCGAATTGACTACCGGATTGCTGAATAGCTCTTCCCGCACCTCAGGCTCTTTCACCTTCGGCTGGATCTTTTTCAGGAAGAGTTTCACCTCGTCAAGCAGACGTTCGTTCGATTTCCTGGTCTTGATCACCACCGGATGCGCGTATTTCATCACACGGCCCAGATCCGACTGAGTGAGATCCTCAGCCGTATTGACGACCACCGGAATGCTGTTCCATTCGATATTCTGCTTGATGACGTCGAGTAAATCGATCCCATTCATATCCGACAACCGCACATCGAGGATGATGCCATCGACGGTATCGCGTTCCAGGATACGCAGTGCCTCTTGCGCCGTGTAGGCATAAAGCACAAAAATGTTGTTTCCGGCCAGGAATTCGCCCAGGTATTGACTTTGGTAAGCATCATCCTCGATGAGCAGAATGCGCTGCTTATCCAGGTCTTTCCCTTCCAGCTTCAATGCATTGAAAATATGTTGCGCCGACCGCTCATCAACGGGCTTTTGCATAAAACCGATCGCGCCGCTCCTGAGCAGATCCTCATCCATATAATCCCCCGACGACACCGTGTGAACAGGTATCAGACGGGTCCGTGTGTCGTTTTTAAGTTCTTTCAAAACCTCCTTGCCGGAAATATCCGGAAGGTTCATATCCAGGATGATGGCTGTCGGGTTAAACGTCTTTGCCAATTCCAGCCCACTCCGGCCATCCGCCGCTGTCTGAACTTCAAAACCGCTCTCCCTGGCTTTGGAAGACATGTCGGCGGCAAAATATTCATCGTCCTCGATCAGAAGCAGCCTGCGTGCCTTGCCATTGTCGGTCGCTGGCGGGGTAATCGAAGCTGCGTATGGAACGGCCGCCTTCACCACCTCGGTTTGCCCCTCCGTCTCTTTTTCCTCTTCCGCGATCAAAGGTATTCTCAGCGTAAATACGGATCCTTCTCCGGGCGTGCTTTTCAATGCAATGGAGCCACCGAAAAGGCCGGCGAGTTCTCGGCTGATCGACAATCCCAGACCGGTCCCCCCATATTTGCGGCTTGTAGAACCGTCGGCCTGCTGGAATGCCTCGAAAATCGAGCTTTGCTTCTCGAACGGAATCCCTATTCCGGTATCGGCGACCTCGAAATGCAGCTGGTCGCCCGCGAGATTGATGCGCAGGGAGACTTTACCGGGCGCGGAAGTGAACTTCACCGCATTGGAAATCAGATTACGCAGGATTTGCAACAACCGGATATGATCGATATACAGGTTGTCGGGGCACGCCTCGGTCTTATCAATCTGCAATACAAGCCCCTTGTTTTCAGCCACTTTCTGGAATGTGTTCCTCACTTCCGACAGGATGCGTTCTGTGGCTACATGCTCGTGGATCAGCTCTATTTTACCGGCTTCTACCTTTGCCAGATCCAGAATATCATTGATGAGCGTCAGCAAATCGTTACCCGAATTGTAGATCACCGATGCGTAACGCTGCTCCTCTTCGCTGAGTCTTGCTCCTTTGTTTTCGCCCAGGATGCGGGAAAGGATCAGGATACTGTTGAGCGGTGTACGGAGTTCATGGCTCATATTGGCCAGGAATTCACTCTTAAAACGTCCGCTTCGTTCCAGTTCGTCGGCTTTGATCTGGATCTGGTCGCGCGCCTCTTCGATCGTGCTCTTCTGCTCTTCCAGCATGAATGCTTTTTCTTCGAGCTCCGTATTGATCTGCTTCAATTCCTCCTGTTGCACGCGGAGCTCTTCCTCCGAAACTTGCAACAACGAGGTCTGCCGGGTGAGCTCCTCGTTCGTCACCCGCAGTTCTTCCTGCTGACTTTCCAGCTCTTCGGCCTGCAATTGTGTTTTTTCAAGCAGCTCGTTGGCGGTCTGCCGGGCATGTGCCGCCATAATGGCGACAGCAACGTTATCGGACACCATTTCAAGCAATTTCAATGTTTTCACGCCCGGATCCTGCAAGTACGCGATCTCTATCAATGCAGTCACTGCGTTGTCGAACCGGATATTTTTCAGCAAAACCACACCCGGACTCATCTGGCCGGTGGCCGTCTGCACCCTGAGATATCCGGGGCTAACATCAAGCCGTTTGACATCCAACCCGTCGGAGGCCACCTGACCAAGTATACCTTCACCGAAACGGATATACGTAGGCACAGCATCCGGTTCGGATGTTCCGTACATGGCCGACCGTTCGAGCACATTCCCGGACCGTGTCACCAGGTACATTGCCGCCACCGGCGCCCCGGTGATTGTGGCCAGGCTATGCAGCAGTTGATCAGACAATTCCGCCAGAGTAGGCTCTCCACGCACCGCGCTCGAAAGCTCCATGGCAGCATTCAGTATCCAGTTTTTTTCCTGATCCTCCACAGCTAATTTTTCCAGCTGCTTATTGGCGAGCGACTTCGCATTTTCGGACGCAGTCTGTGCAAGATAGGTCTTGCGAATGAAATAGTACAGCAACAGGATTACCAGGAAAAACACCGAGGAACCCAGTAAAATGTACTGCTTGGCCCGCGAGGAGCTGATCGCGGCGGCCTGCTCCCTTTCGGTAAGCAGCCCCTCCTCCACATTTTCTATCCGGCGAAAATTGAATTCGATTTGCGAAGCCACCTCTTTTCCGGCGAGCACGATTTTTTGAATGGTATCGGCGTTATATTTTCCGGCTTTTATAATTTCATACTGACGATGCATGAGCGATAGCCTCATCTGCAACAGACCGGTTAGCGAATCGACCCGCGCACTTTGTGTCTTATTATCCCGGACCAGCTTACGGAAAGCGTCCGTTTGGTCCCATATCTCGTTGGAAGCCTGCAAATAAGCGGTTTCAAAGGAGCCATTACCGGTAATTGCAAACCCGCGAACGTTGGCCTCGGCGGTCAGTAAACGATTCTTCAGAACAGAGGAAACGCGTATTACCTCCCTGGTATGGTCCACCCACTCTGCATTCTGCTGCTGTATGATGATCGCATTGTAGGAGACGTAACCGACAGCTAGCACCAAAAGAATTGAAAACGAGATTCCCAGTAAGACCTGGCGCTGAAATGTAAGCTGCATAAACGTTGAATGGACGTGTAGAAATAGTACCTAATGCGTGTTGTGTAGATTATTTGGAAAAATAATGCATTCTGACGGTATTTCGGCAGATTTGGCGCGATTTTTAAACGGAGCTCCGTGCCTGTTTAAAATTACTTCTACTTTTACACCCACTCTGTCAGCTCGTCTTCCAGCGTGAGCAGCACCCCACGGGAAGCTTTACCTGCGTCCGCAAAGGCGGCGATCAGTTTACGTAAATGCCGACGCGGCTCGTCGGCACTATTGCCTCCGACGAAGGACATAAAGATGTACTCGCCACCCGGTCGAAGCACAACGCGGTCTATATGAAGCATTTTACCGCCGGGGATCAGCAGTTCCTTATTGATCTGAATGCTGTTTTCATCCTGATATAATACTTGCAATGACGGGTCCTGCAACAGGGATACAGTCAGATTCTCGATTTCATGGGTTTCCTTTCGGGTAAAAATTCCCTCTCCCACCAGTTTTTCCAAAGCTTCGGGCAGATCCGAAATGGCTTTCAGCCTCGTCAGCAAATAACGCATCTTTTGCAGCCGGTCGCGCCGCGGTTCGAAGGTTTGAACGTCAAAAATGCGATCGGCCATCCGGCGGAGACGGAGCGATTCGGTACGGTCGTTGCTCAGTATATTGGTCAGTACAAACGGCTCCGCGCCTTTGCTGACGTGTGCGTGACGCAACCCGCCCCGTCCTTCCGAAATGACGTACCGGGACAGGGTTTCGTCCCAGGCCGGTGTAAAGCCTTCCTGGTTGAGGTAGTCCCGCAACCAATGGTTGATTTGCTGGCCCGTTTCCCATCTGCGCTCCCGTTTTGCCAGTACGTACAGGCGTTGCACAGGACGTGTAAAGGCCACGTACAGCAAGTTCAGGTTCTCGACCAGGGTTCGGGTGCGCTCGTCGCGGTACTGCGCTGCTACCGGGGTATTTTCAAGGTCTTTTACGACTGAAACCATGGAACTCCGCAGTTTGGAATTTGCATATGCAGGGCGCTCAGGCAGTTTGATCTCCTCATAGTCGACGTCGTCCAGATCCACCCAAAGCCTGTCGAGCCGGGCATTGGGTGTAACCTTCCATTGCGCATAGGGAATGATCACTACGGGGTATTCGAGCCCTTTGGACTTATGGATGGTCGTGATCCGGATCGCGTCGGTGCCATCCGGCACGGTGATGGAAAATTTGTATTTGGCTGATTCCCAATAGGCCAGAAAATCGCCCAGGTGGTTGCTTTTCCTGTTACCGAATTCGAGGACCACATCGAGGAACCGGAACAGGTATTCGTTTTCAAACTGGCTTTTGAACAAGCCAAATTGCTGCATTAAGAGCTCCGTCAGTTCAAAAACCGATACCTGGCGCATTTTGAAGGATGTGATACTGATGTCCCACTTCCGGAAATAATCGAGGAAGCTATCTAGTCCGCGCTCTTCACAAAGCAACCGGATCGCCTCGTATTCCTGTGGTGCCGGATTTTGACGGCGGATCACCTGATGGAAAAGGTAGGCAGCCTCGTACCGCGCCAGGCGGTGATCGGAGCTGTGCAGGACCTTCATGAAGGAAATCACGAAATGCACCGAACGCGAATAGGCTAGCGAAAGGGCATCGTCGGAAATCAGCGGGAAACCCGAATCCTTCATCGCATTAGCCAGCGCCGTCGCTTCCTTTTTCTTTCTGCACAGCACCGCAATGTCACGCCATTGATAGCCCGCTCCCCGCAACTCGCCCACCAGTTCCAGTGCCCGCTTTGTGATATTGTCTGTCGAAGATTCTTCCCCCTCTTCTTCAGCAGCCTCGTTCATTTCCAGAAATTCGATTTCGACATGCCCTCCTTCGCTGACACCTTCCGGTATTTCCTGACTGAAATGTTCGTCGTACACGTCCCCGATCAGCGGATACTCCTCTCCCAGTGATTCGGCGATGAATCCAAAGAATTTGTTATTGAAATCGGTCACCTCCCGATAGCTCCGGCGGTTTACCTTCAAATGGTTGATATGCAAATAATTATCCAGGCTGAACAACCGCTCTTCATGGAATGGACCGCTGCCCAGTAAACTGCCCAGCTTCATTACCTGGTTTTGTGCCAAATGCAGGATCAGATCCATATCCCCACCGCGGAACCGGTAAATGGACTGTTTCGCATCCCCTACGATCAGGTTGAAATAGCCGCTTGACAATGCATTCTCGATGAGAGGCAGCAGATTGGCAAACTGCAACTTCGAGGTATCCTGGAATTCATCCACGAGGATGTGATTATACTTGTCGCCGAGCCGTTCAAAAATGAAAGGTACGGGCTCCCTAGCGACGATGTCGACGATCTTCCGGTTAAAATCCGAGATATGCACCTGATTGTTCTGTTTCAGTAATGCGTCGAATTCCTTGCGGATCTCACCCAGTAGTGAAAGGTTGTAAATATGCCTGTCGAGCTGGTTATAGAGCGTTATCTTCTCCGTTTCAGCCGAGCGGATGTTTTCGATCTGGTGAAAATAGTTTTCGAGGTCAGTACGCATGCGTTCGATCTCGCCCTTGATCGGTCCGGCTGTCTTGGCTCCGTACCAAACACCTTCTCCGATTGTTTTGTAAACGTAGGAGTTGGGCTCTGCCCATAGCTTTTTAGCTTCGGCTCTGTCCCGGAAATAGCCGTAGATACCGCGGCCGCTCTGGTGAAAGTCTTTTTCCGACAGATAAGTGGATTGGATCAGTTCCAACGCATTTTTCGCATCCCTGGCCATCATCTCCTCCCGGCCCCGCACGAAGTCACGCATTTGCTTCCGGATCGCGATCCAATCTTCCATTTTGAGGTCTTCGACGCGTTTCATCTGCATGTAACTCTGCTCACTGAGCAGCGTACCCGCCGTGTCTCGGATTTGCATGGGCAGTGTACCCCAACTTTTCCCTTCTTCGGCATTCTCGCGGTAGTACTTTTCGACGATGTCGGTCAGAATTTCCTCTCCCTCCTGCCCGATCCTGGCCAGTAGCCGGTCCACGGCATCGTCCAGCAGGTCGCCGTCAAGCTGGGTTTCAAACACAAAGGGAATGCCGAGTTCGTCTGTAAAACTGCTGATGAGCCGCTGCGTAAACTTGTCGATCGTCATGACCGAAAAATCGGAGTAACGGTGCAGTATCTGGCCGAATACCATTTGGGCCCGGGCGGCGATCAGCTGGCAGGCTCCCAAAAACAGCGGGGCGTCGTGCTCGGTATCCGGATACATTTCGATGACTACATCCCGCATCATCGGATGCGGATCCTGCGCCTCGTAAGCCGAGAATGTCCTCAGCATAAGCAGGATGCGGTCCTTCATTTCGTTGGCTGCCGCATTCGTGAATGTGACGGCCAGTATATTCCTGAAATAAGTCTCCGAATTGGAATGCAGGGCGAGTTTGAGGTATTCCTTGGTGAGGGTGTAGGTCTTTCCCGAGCCTGCCGATGAACTGTAAACTTTGAACACTTTGTGTTGGAAATGGATATAGCGAAAGAAACCGGAGGTCAAATTAAACAAAAAAAGCAGGCGCTAACCTGCTTTCTTGTGCATTCGATGTAAGTATTCGCTCAGAGATTGAAGCGGAGACCCGCGGAGATGTTGGGGCTCAGATAAAACGGCTTCCTCAGCAATTCCACATAGGTACCTCCTTCAAGGAAAACGGAAATACGGTTGTCGGGAATGTAATATTCAAAACCACCCAGTACCGAACCTCCCAGTGTGACGGTTTTCTCGTACTGTCCGGCCAGGCGCTTTGGATACGACCGGCGGTTATTGATCTGGCCACCCAGCCCGTAGTAAACGTGAACGGCTTCCGAATTGAACAATGGCGTATGCCACAGGTAATGTACCTGAAGCGACAAACCTGCATTCTTATAAATCCCGTTGTCACCCCGGTATTTGCGGTCGTTGGATAGAATCCCTCCGTAGGTACCGATCGTCACGTCGAGCGCCTGAATATTGTTGAA
Organism: uncultured Dyadobacter sp.; assembly: GCA_965649915.1. Classification (GTDB taxonomy): domain Bacteria; phylum Bacteroidota; class Bacteroidia; order Cytophagales; family Spirosomataceae; genus Dyadobacter. Next base: position 8,672 of record CBFGMV010000019.1, on the reverse strand, counting down.
ATATTTACGGATATTGACGCCGGTGGGTTCACCTGCTTTAAAACCAACCGCCCAGTTGTCATATTGGGCGTGTGCCATTCCAAAACAAAGTGCGCAGATAACAGTTAAGGCTAATTTCTTCATAATTAATTAAATCGGGGAAATGTTCCTGGAACGCTGAACAACAGCTATACAATAACGGATTTTGGCTGGTATTTCTTTAATGATTCGACCAAAAGTTCATTTTCTTCTTTTGTTCCCACCGTAATTCTCAAACAACCTTCGCACAAATGTACCCGGGAACGGTCACGCACGATGATCGTCTCATGGATCAGATAGTCCATAACGCCTTTTGCGTCTTCAAATTGGACCAGCAGAAAGTTGGCGTCCGTCGGGTGTATTTTGACCACGATCGGGAGCGTTTGCAGCATGCCGGCAAGCACTTCCCTGTCGCGGAGGATATCGGCCACCATCTGGTCTTTCTTCCCGATCCCGTCCAATCCTTCCAGCAATGCCTGCTGCGCCGGCAGGCTGATGTTGTACGGTGGTTTGATTTTATTCAGGACACGGATCAGTTCCGGCGAGGCAAAACACATTCCTACCCGTATACCGGCGAGCCCCCATGCTTTGGAGAAGGTCTGTAACACCACCAGATTAGGATATTTGTCCAGATGCTGAATCCATGATGGCGTATCGGTAAAGTCGATATAGGCTTCATCCACCACCACCAGTCCGCCGAAATTTTCCAGAATAGTTTCAATGGCCTCTCCTTGCATGACATTGCCCGTAGGATTGTTGGGCGAGCAGATCCAGATGATCTTGGTCCGGGGCGTTACAGCCTTCAAAACTGCTTCTGTGTCGATATGGTAATCGTTGGTAAGCGATACCCTGTCAATTTTAACATCATGAATGGAAGCACTTACCTCATACATGCCATAGGTAGGCGGCAGAATGATCACATGGTCTTGCCCGGGTACGCAGGTAGCACGGGTAAGGAGATCGATCGGCTCGTCGCTCCCATTACCCAGGAAAGTCCTTTCCGCGCTCACATGCTTGATAGGGCTCAGTTTTCGCTTGATCTCCGCCTGGTAGGGATCGGGGTAGCGATTATAATGCTCATTTGTGACCGACCCGTAAGGGTTTTCGTTGGCGTCCAGGAATGTTCCCACATGGCCGGTATACTCGTCTCTTGCGGATGAATACGGGGCCAGCGTGAGGATGTGCGGGCGAAGGATCTTGGCTAAATCGAAATTGTTATTCATACTATTGGTGTATTACGGCGGGTGCCGTTTGTTGTATTCTATCTCAATGTAAAGAGCCTTTTATCGAAGTTCAATGGCTCGATGTCGGTAATTTTAATGGAAGCCGCGTTGGGATGCATGGGGTTGAGCAGGTAATTCTGCTCGGCTTTGACCACCACCGACGGAACGCGGAGCAAAAGGCTGTTTGCTTCTTTCAGCCAGCTGTCACCGATTTCCTTGGTCACCTGCTGGTCTTCAGGCCAATCGGGCAACAAATAGGGTGCAACCACACTCGCGAGGGGATCCGGGACTTCAATGCATACGATTACATAGTTGGGAGGAGTCACCGTCTTATGCCAATGGACCAGGACTTCCAGCATGGCCAGTGATCGGTGTGAAGAAGTATAAAGCATGGCGTTTCTCGGCGAATTCCAGCGTCCTCCATAGTAGAAGGCGCCTATTCCGCTCAAATCATCCTGATATTCGGCACGCGTTATCCTGAATAGCTCCATTAAGCAAAAATACCGTGTTCCATGCGCCCCAATTCGGTTTTGACCAGCTCTATACCCGCATGGGTCCGTAAAAAGCTGAAAGGTTTCTCACTTCCCAGCGCAGGCACTTCGTTGTTCAGCCAATCCAGGAAATATTCCTTGCCTAACACCCGGTTACCTACTGAAAAAAGATCGGCCAGCGAGATCAGATGATCCGAAACGACATTACTCAGCAGGTCGATATCGTTGTAGCGCTGCAGGTTCCGGGAGGTCATCGGCAGCAATGCGATTACATCTTTGATATCCATCCCTATGGAATCGGCAAGATGCTGAATAGAGGCTTTGGGCACTCCATGCTCGGCCAGCTGGGCCAAATCAAAGTCGTTCTTGATAGGCTGTTTCAGAACGTGGTACCCTCCGAGGCATTCATTGACCATTCGTGCTGTCATCTTCTTGAAATTTAGACCGTTGAAATTTGTCCTTAAATTTAAGACAAATTTCCCGGTTTTCTAAATTTTTCACAAAAGACTTTGTAACCGAATACTGACGGCCTTCTTATGGGCATCCAATGATTCGGCTTCGGCCATCGCTTCCACCACCGGCCCGATGCCCTGGATTCCTTCCCGGGTTATGTGCTGTACGGTGATTTTTTTCACAAAACTATCCACCGAAACTCCACTGTAAGCCCTGGCATAGCCATTGGTAGGCAGCGTATGATTGGTCCCTGATGCATAATCACCGCACGATTCCGGGGTATAGTTCCCGAGGAATATCGAGCCGGCGTTTATGATCTTTTCCGTAACTTCCTCGGCATCGGCCACACTCAGAATCAGGTGTTCTGCTGCATATTGATTGAGCATGTCGATGGCCTCTTCCGCTGTTTCGAGCAGAATGGCCTTGCTGTTGCTCATGGCTTTGGCAGCAATATCCCGGCGCGGAAGTTCTTCCAGCTGGCTGGTCAGGGTCAGATTAACGGAACAAAGCAGTTTTTTACTGGTGGAGACGAGTAATACCTGGCTATCGGCACCGTGCTCTGCCTGCGAAAGCAAATCCGCAGCGACAAAAGACGGAATCGCCGTATCGTCGGCATAGATCGCCACTTCCGAAGGTCCGGCAGGCATATCAATGGCAACACCTTCTTTACTGACAAGCATCTTGGCAGTAGTAACATATTGGTTACCAGGCCCGAATATTTTATAGACTTTGGGTACGCTCTCCGTCCCATAGGCCATGGCCCCGATCGCCTGTGCTCCACCAATGCGGAATGCCCTGGTCACCCCCACCAGCTTTGCAGCATAAAGGATTGCCGGGTGATCGGACGGCGTGCAGAGCACGATCTCTTTGCAGCCAGCGATCTGCGCCGGAATACCGAGCATCAGTACGGTGCTGAACAATGGGGCCGAACCGCCCGGGATATAGATCCCTACCTTCTCGATCCCGACACTTTTACGCCAGCATGTTACACCAGGCATTGTTTCCACCTTCTCGACGGGCTGTAATTGCTTCCGGTGAAAATTATAAATATTCTCGTAAGCCTGACCGATCGCCGCTTTTAACTTTTCGTCCAGCAAATCGCCTGCTTTATCAATGTCAGCAGCCGAGAATGCGAGCTCAGTCAGTTCTGTTTTATCAAATTTCAGGGCTAATGCCTTGATACCGGCGTCACCTTCTTTCTTTACCTGTTCCAGAATGGGTACCACCCTGGCTTCTATATCCTGCGCTTCCAGAACGGGTCGCGCCAGCAATGCAGGCCATTGCGCCCTTTCGGGAAATGGAATAATGTTCATATCCTTCGAAAATCATCGCATCCGGCATTACCGGATCATTAAACAATCATTTTTTCAATAGGGATAACCAGAATCCCCTCTGCTCCTGCCTGACGTATCTTTTCGATATTCTCCCAGAACTCGTTCTCGTTGATCACCGAATGCAATGAACACCAGCCTTCGGTCGCAAGCGGGAGAATCGTGGGGGATCGCATACCGGGCAGAAATTTCGTAATATTCTCCACCGCACTGGTAGGGCAGTTCAACAGGATATACTTGTTATTCTTGGCAACCTGCACCGACTTGATGCGGAACAAAAGCTGATCCAGCAAGTCCTTCTGAATACGCGAAAGGTTCTTGCCGGCAATCATGACGGCCTCCGAACGGAAAATGGTTTCCACTTCTTTCAGTCCGTTGCTCAGCAAAGTGCTTCCCGAACTCACGATATCGCAAACAGCATCCGCAAGGCCAATGCTGGGCGCGATCTCCACCGAACCGCTGATCTCGTGGATCTGTGCATTGACATTGTGTGATTTCAGGTATTCGCCGAGCAGACGTGGATAAGTCGTTGCAATGCTCTTGCCTTCCAGGTCCTGCACCCCATTATATTCGTGCTCACGTAGCACACCGATCGAAAGCCGGCATTTGGAAAAGCCCAGTTTATGAACGGTATCAACATCTTTATAAGATTCTTCGGAAACATTCTCCCCTACGATCCCCAGATGCGCCACCCCGTCTTCCACATAACCGGGAATGTCGTCGTCACGTAAAAAAAGGATTTCGGCAGGAAAATTCGTAGCATCGGTTTTCAGCTTACCGGCACCATTGTCGAAGCGGATCCCGCATTCCTTGATCAGTTTTAAAGAGTCTTCACTAAGCCGGCCTGATTTCTGGATGGCAATTCTTAAAATATTATCATTCATAAAGTTATAGGTTGCTCGCGCATCCGTTTGTCGGTATTTAATAGGGTTATTGATCTTCCCGGTTGAGCAAAGTTATGATATCTTCCGTTTTCAGTTTCTGCTGCTCGCCGGTTTTCATGTTTTTCAAAGTCAGCAAACCAGACTGCATTTCGTCGGAGCCGATTAAAATAACAAATGGAATGCTCTTACGATCCGCATAATCGAGCTGCTTTTTCAGCTTCACCGAATCGGGATAAATCTCCGAATTGATACCTGCTTTCCTAAAATTCGGTAAGATCGCCAGGCCGTACACAAATGCCTGCTCATCGAAATTCGAGATCATCACCTTCGTGCTCGTCTTCTGGCTTTCAGGGAAGAGGTTCAATTCTTCCATTACATCATAAATACGGTCTACTCCCAGCGAAATGCCCACGCCTGAAATGCCCGGAACGCCAAAAGTACCCGTCAGGTTATCATAGCGGCCACCGCCCGAAATGCTGCCGATCTGTACGTTATTGGCTTTCACTTCGAAAATAGCGCCGGTATAGTACGAAAGTCCCCGCGCTAGCGTCACATCGAACTCGATCTTCGCATTTTCCAATCCCAGTATCTTCACCATCGCCCACACTTCTTCCAGCTCCTGGATACCTTTCAATGCCACTTCCGATCCGGCTAACCAGCTTTTCAATTCCGCAAATGGATCTTCCTTGCCCGACAGACTGAAAATCGGTTCGAGCTTATCAATACTATCAGAAGCGAAACCGCGTTCGAGGAGTTCCTCAACAACTTTTTCCTTCCCGATTTTATCCAATTTATCAATCGCAACACAAAGCGGTCCCTCCATGCCATGCGCCCCGATCATGTCAGCGATGCCCGTCAGGATTTTTCGGTTATTGATCTTAACTGTGAAATTATTAATACCCAATGCAGGCAGGATATCATGCAAAAGCATCACGATCTCGGCCTCGCAAAGCAACGAATCCGTGCCCACCACATCGGCGTCGCATTGATAAAATTCACGATACCGGCCCTTCTGAGGGCGATCCGCACGCCATACCGGCTGGATCTGGTACCGCTTGAATGGCATCGCCAAAGTACCGCGGTTCATGACCACGTAGCGCGCAAAAGGCACAGTCAGGTCATACCGCAGCCCTTTCTCGGCAATTTTAGTAGTGAGTGGCTTGTAGCCTTCTTTCCAGTCGTCCTCGGTGAGCTTACCGCTGAAATCACCGGAATTCAGTAATTTAAAAAGAAGCTGGTCTCCCTCCTCTCCGTATTTACCCATCAGTACCGACAGGTTTTCGAAGGCAGGTGTTTCTAATGGAAGAAAGCCGTATCGTTGGAAGGAGCGCCGGATGGTGTCAAAAATGAAAGTGCGCTTTGCCATTTGCTCCGGACCAAAGTCACGGGTCCCACGGGCAAGAGATGGTTTACTCATTATTTAATGCTGTCAATTAAGCCATGGTCCGATCCGGTTTAATCAGGCCCTCCCATCTTTGTACGAAGAGGAAGGCAAAGATATTCCGGTATCAGAATTGAAAATCAGGCCCTGAATGGCCTATGAAACCGTAAAGTTAGGAGAGGTTATGCAATATTTATGACTATTGTCTGCATTATTTACGCGAAAATGCTTAATTTTGCGGCTCTTTCACAAAACAAACTTTTACAATGGGAGTTACGGAATTAAAACGTAAAGGTCGCAGAAACAAAGCAGTAGCCAACAACCGCACTGCTAAGATCAAAAACCTTCTACGCAAACCAGAAGTGCGCAATGTTGACGTTGAGGCTATCAAGGCTCAATTCGAAGCAAATAAAAAATAATTCGGCCTCTTCGGAATGTTATTCAACTAGTCCTGTCAATCTGTTTTGGTAGGGCTTTTTGCTTTTTTACCGGGTTTGGTTTTCGAAGATGCTTTCAGATTGACCTTTCGCAATAACTGACGCATGCTCCGGCGCGTTTCGCGGCGGACGTCCAGCAAAATGCGAAAACGAAGGGCTTCGCCAAACATGATCAGGCCACCATTGATCAGCGCGAGACTGTACAGGCCCAGCACAACCCAAACCTGTGTAGGCTCCCCGATCCGGCGCTGGTGGGCTGCCTCGCTGAGCACGGTAAGCCCAAAACTGAATAGCAGCAAGCCGACGGGCGCGAGAATCATCCATTTCGTGCGTGTCGACATTCTTTTTATCAGTCGCTTACCAGGTGGCTTCGGGTCAATCGAGGGGATCATTAATCAATCTGTTCGGTGTTGTGATCCTAAAATTATTAATTTTTAGTCAATTGGTTTAATGAAATCCATCATTAGTTTAGTTCTGCGCTACATCCCCCGGCCGTATTTGCAACTTGTCGGACACTGGGCAGCGCGACTCCTGAGCATCTTCTACATCGGTAGCAAAGTCGAGTGCCCGGTTTGCAACAGCAAATACCGAAAGTTCCTCCCCTACGGCCGCAATACGTCCAGCCGGGAGAATGCACTGTGTCCGAGCTGCCTGTCACTGGAACGCCACCGGCTGATGGCGCTCTACATGAAGCGCAAAACCAACTTCTACACCGCCAACCTGAAAGTCCTGCACGTCGCGCCGGAATATTGCTTTATCGACCGTTTCGAGCAGATGAAAAACCTGGATTACATTACCGCCGACATTGAATCGCCGCTGGCGAAGGTCAAAATGGATATCCACCAGGTCCCTTTCCCTGAAAATACATTCGATGTAGCCATCTGTAACCATGTGATGGAACACGTAGACGATTACATTCTGGCCATGAGCGAACTGCACCGCGTGCTGAAACCCGGAGGCTGGGCGCTGATCCAGTCGCCCCAGGATATGAAGTACGAGGTAACTTACGAGGACCCCACCATTACCGATCCGAAAGAACGGGAAATCCATTTCCTTCAAAACGACCACCTGCGCCTCTTCGGCAGAAACTATGGCCGGGAGCTCGAAAAAGGCGGTTTTAAAGTTACCGAGGACCGGTTTGTGATGGATGAATTAAGCAAAGCGGAGGTGCTTCGGTATTCGTTGCCGGGAGAAGAGATTGTCTATTTCTGTCAAAAGGTATAGAGTTGATGAGTTTGGAGTTGATGAGTTGAGAGTTTAAAGTTTGCAGTTGAGAGTTTAAAGTTCAGAGTAAAAAGTCGAAGAGGCAGCTTCCCGGGAAACTGCCTCTTTTTTTCTTTGTACTTTAAGCTCTACACTCATCAACTCTAAACTCTTCAACTCCAAACTCATCAACCCTAAACTCATCAACTCCAAACTCTTCAACTCCAAACTCATCAACTCCAAACTCTTTCACGAAGGATACTCAATCGCCGCGCCCGTCTCTCTATGCGATTTGCTTTCCCAAAGCCGCTTCCAGCCTTCTTGCACGAAGCCGATCCCGTAGCCGAAAAGCTGTGTAAATGCTGCTCCAATGCTTAGAAATGCGACCTCGACGCTCTTCGTTTTTTTCAATGCATCAATAAAAAGCAATGCAATGTAAATGCCGAGGAACCACAATCCCAGGTAAAAGAACGGCTCGAAAATGAAGTACCACAACGGAATACTGCAAACGCCGAGCGTAAACAGTAACGGGAAAGTATGCACGAGTTTCAGCTCATCGGGATAATAGCGGGCGATGTTGATGCGCGCGCGACCAAAGAATTTCAGCTGCCTGAAAAACGCCCCGAATTGCGTGCGGCGTTTGTGGTAAATAAATGCTTCCGGAATTAATGCCGATTTAAAACCGAGCCGTAACGCCGCAATGCTAAACAATATATCCTCTCCCATCCGGCTGGTCAGGAAGCCGCCTGTTCTTTCCCACACCTTCCTCGAAAGTCCCATGTTGAAGCTGCGCGGATGGAAAGTGCCGCCCATATTGTTCTTTTTACCACGAATTCCGCCGGTAGTGAACACCGACGTCATCGAGTAACTGATCGCCTTCTGAATGGGAGAAAATGAAGGATGATCCGTATCCGGACCACCGTAAAGATCGACGTAATCGGTATTCAGCCGGTCTTCGACGATGGAGAGGTAATTGGGCTCGATCAATGCATCGGAGTCCAGCAGAATGAAGTAATCACCAGCCGCGCGTTCGAAACCGTGGTTACGCGCAAAGCCCTGGCCGCCGTTTTCTTTGTAATGGTAATGAATGTCGAGTTTGTCCGCGAAAGACGCCACCACTGTATCCGCCTTGATTTTAGAGCCGTCTTCAACGATGACGACCTCGAAATTGCGGTAAGTCTGCTGCGCAAGGCACGCCAGCAGCTCCTCCAACTCGTCGGGGCGGTTGTAGACGGGGATGATGATGGAGTA
>CBFGMV010000018.1:0-103687 GCA_965649915.1 uncultured Dyadobacter sp. | reverse complement strand
GCTTCATACAATTCCGCGGTACTAACAGTTTGCTTAAAACCCATTTTATGCAGGTGTTCGACCAGTTTTTTGTCGCCGGTCCAAAGCATACCACCAGTCTGCAGAGCTAGGGCCACGTAATTAATATCGAACGAATCAACACCAGCAGTAAGGCGTTCCGCCTCTCTCCAATACTCGGCCTCTATCAGCGTCTCGTTAAATAGGTGCATGCTGGTAAGCACATCAAACAAATCACCGATGACGTCATCAACAGACTTTTTTGAACATTTTACAATTTTAGATTGGTGCTTGAAAAGCTCTACGACCGCATAATAGCAACTTATTCGTCTCGCAGGTAAATCGGGATGGGTTAGAATTTTTGCGAGTTTACCATTCGGCGTAATTAGAGCACTGAAAATGATATTTACATCTACGATTATGATCACTTGATAAAACGGCTACGGTTCTTCGCCCACCATGCACTATGTACCTCGCGTGCGAGTTCTGCGGCTTGTTCTTCAGTCCCGTTATTTTGGGCATTGGATTCAATAAAGCGGAAATAGCTGGTAAGTTTTTGTACTTCTTCCATATCGATGAGAGAAGCGTTGAGCCGTATGACGATGTCCTCGTTTTGTCTTTCAATAATCATATTGCGTCGTCAGTTATATTCCAATATAATCATTTTCAAGCAAATATGGTGTCTTAAATGAGCAGAAGGCTAGTCATTAATTATCAAAATGTTCAGAAACCACGATTCGGGCGATCTCTGACCATTCGTTGCAAATTACGCTTTCACACTTTCAATGCGCTGGATGAAGAACACCAGTTCCCGGAAAGTCATGAAAATATCACTAACACGCGGGTTGTGGCCGGCTTCCTGCTGAAACGCCATCGCATCGCTGTAAATGGACCAGAGATGGTCGAGCATTTCGGCAGGGTTGCCTACATTTAAGAGTTCTTTAACTTGCCTGCCATAGGCCAGGCATACCGAATCCTCGGATTCGGTTGTGTGGGATGAAGTTGTCATTGACTTTGTTTTTTAGGATGAATAGAAGGCCCTGTCTAAGGTGTCCTAATGCTCACAAAGCGGGCATCCGGGGGGCTTTCGCCGCACCCGCACCATAACAGGGCAGATCGTCTAAAATTTTTCATTGCTTCAGTGATTTATAGGAAGGCGTAAGTTGGGAAAGCGGGGTGAGAAATGCAAGGACACATTAATGCGATTATCCTCCGGTTACAGGCGATGGAAAGCAAATTCACTGACGTAGCCTAGCTTATGCGGGTTGCAAATATTGATTTAAAGAAGAATTGCACTTACTATCGTACAGTGGGATGATAATGCCCTGTGTTAGATGTCTTAGTGCCCATTATCAGCGTCCAGGGGCATAAGAAATACCCACACCATATGAGGGTAAAGACTTGAAGCTTTTTCATGATTGATAATGTCTTAGGTGTAGCTGGGGAAGAGGCGGGAGAAATGCAAGTGTTATTGTAGAGCTTCCGTCGAGCTGTTAGAAGCGATGGGATTTAACTAAGTTCAAAAATTTGGAGAGAATGCCTAACTTGGGCATTGATCGAAATTGTCTGCCAGAGATATCAAAATTTGTATGGAGCTACTTCTTAATGAGGATTTTACTTTTCTAAATGACCTTCCGATTGTTCGGGAAGTAGATAATCTGCGAGAGCGGATAGATGCCATGCGACCTCTTGCGAAGGATATCGAAGCTCGAATAATGCAGAAATTAAGGCTGGAATGGAACTACAACTCAAATGCTATTGAAGGTAATTCCTTGGATTATGGTGAAACAGTCGCCCTGTTAATGCATGGAGTCACAGCAAAAGGGAAACCTCTAAAAGACTACTTTGACATAGAAGGCCATAATTTGGTTATTGACTATCTCGCGCACTTTGTCAAGCACGAAGAGGCCTTGACCGAAAAGGAAATACGGTCAATGCATGAAATGATGCTAGTCAAACCCTATGAGAATCTTTCAAAGGCAGAAGATGGTAGGACCGTTCAGCGGAAGATTCACTTGGGACAGTACAAAGTAATGCCAAATCATGTCGAGACTCGAACAGGAGAAATACATTACTACGCCACTCCTGAGGATACGCCTATGCTAATGCACGATTTAGTCAATTGGTATCAAAGGCAACTGAATGATAAAAGACTGCATCCATTAGTTATTGCCTCCGTGTTTCATCATCGTTTCACAGCTATTCACCCATTTGACGACGGAAATGGCAGGATGAGCCGACTTTTGATGAATTTAATCCTAATGAGATTTGGGTATCCCCCAGCTGTTATTAAAAATGTCAATAAACACGAATATTTTGCCACGTTAAGTCAAGCTGATATCGGAATTTACGAACCCTTTGTGATCTATATTGGAAGTTCTTTGCTGTCTTCAATGAATATTTACATTCGAGGCGCAAATGGTGAGAGTTTAGATGATGCCAGTGATTTTAGGAAGAAACTTTTGTTGTTTAAAAAGGAGTTGGAGGCCCGTCGAGATAAAATCGAGGTGAAGCGGTCACTAGATGTTCAGCAGGCTGTTTATAACGACTCTGTCGTTCCATTTATTAATAAGCTCTCTGGTGTAGTTTCAGATTTGAAGGATCTATTTATTTCATCGTCTGAAAACATTTTAAATTACGATACAAGAGCTTTAAAGTGGAACTATAAGATGATCCATTTGACAGAGGGTATGAGCAGCTTTTTTCAGACTCCTGTTCAAAATGAACATCTTAGGATTTTTAATATCAGATTTGAAGACTTTAAACTTGCAGGAAATCCATTCTCCGTAGATTTAAACATTGCTGTTTGGCTGCAAGATTTCAGATATGTGATCAGGTATGGAGTTTTGAACGGAAATATCTTGCCAGAGCTTCGACAGTACCAAGTAAGTCAATGGCTGAACAAACATGATTCAATAAGTAAATATTATCATCAGGTGGTAGATGAAGAAGACTTGGAGGTATTTGTAGGTCGAATTGCTAACAATGTGCTGTCTTGTATAAAAGATATACTAGATGGCGTTGTAGAGCCTGATCCTGATATGGAAGAACTTCAAAAGACGTGGGACAAAGTTGTTGAGAAAAGTGATGATCTGACGGCGGAAAAGAAATCCGTCTTGAAAGACCCAAGTTCGTACTCGGCAATAAGGAAAAACCCCGGTGTCGAAATCAGACTAAATAATAACTTAGCATCCTCAATCAAAGCGACTCTAGCGAGAGATTTATATCACTCTCTTTACGAGGGAAAATATATTGTTAAGAACAATTTTGTCTCTATCTCAGAAGAACCTCCCTTTTAAATAAAGTAAAATTGAGTGATAAGGCATTGCTATCAATTTATAATAGTAAGAAACCTTTTATATTCATTTTAACGGTCAATTTAGAAAGGTAGTGTTATAATATTCGGGTGAAAGTAATTGTGTTCTAATCCACATTGAGGAATTATGTTAGTTGGATACTATCTTTTTTAAAATCTCCATCATTTCCACCAACGGCACCACATTCACGTCTTTGGAAATGACATAACTGGTCGGCCCTGGATATACAAAATACTTATGCGAAGCCTTAATGTCCTCGCAGCCGACGGTAAATCCTTTGCTAACGGCAGGCGTCAATGATCGTTTGATTTCAATAGCAATTCTTGTTTTGTGATTGATTTCAAGTACCAGATCGATTTCTGCGCCTGCGGCCGTTCGGTAATAGTAGGGAGTGACCCAGGAGGGAAGCATTGAGATCAGGTTTTCGATGATAAAACCTTCCCAACTTCCTCCGAGGACGGGATGGCCCAGCAGGTCTTCCAGATTTCTGATTTTAAGCAAGCTGTGCGCAATGCCGCTGTCACGAATATAAATCTTAGGCGTGCGTACGAGGCGTTTACCAATGTTGGAGAACCAGGGTTGGAGCTTTCTGACGAGAAATAGATCTTCCAGCAAGTCCAGATAACGCGTGGCTGTGGGAACGCTGATGCCCAGCCCGGCCGCCATGCGGCTGAGGTTTGCAATGCCGCCCTGCGAATTGGCAAGCATGGTCCAGAAGTTACGCAGCACCATCGCGGGAATTTTAAAGCCGAACTGCGGAATGTCACGTTCCAGATAGGTGGTGATCAGATTTTGGCGCCATTCGACGCTCATTGAATCATTTGACGCGAGAAAGCTTTCCGGAAAACCGCCACGAATCCAAAGTTTGTCCAGATCGGCTGCTTCGATCTCGGTTGCTTTGATGCCGGGAAGGCGCGTGTAGGCAATTCTTCCCGCGAGACTTTCGGAAGACTGTTGCAGCAGGTCAAGTGAAGCAGAGCCTAGAATCAGGAATTGCCCGGTACGCTTTCCGGCACGACGGCGCTTGTCGATCACGCCACGAAGTACTGCGAAGATTTCAGGCGTGCGTTGGATTTCGTCGAGAATGATAGTTCTGTCAGCATATTTTTCGAAATACAGCTCGGGCTCATCTAGCTGAGCGACATCCGAGGGAGATTCAAGATCAAGATAAATAGGTTCAGGCGAAATAGTCTTCGCAATCTGAAATGCAAGTGTTGTTTTGCCGATTTGCCTGGGCCCAAGAATGCCTACTGCCGGAAACTCTTCCAGTAGATTCAGTATTTCAGCTTGTGTGTCTCTCTTAATCATCCTTGTAAATTTAACATCGAGCGTTAAATTTACAAGGATAATTAAATACTTTTCGCTGCTGGTACAACCAAACCTGCTGGTTTCTTTCTATTGGATTTAACCTCTGCACTCTTCTGAGCCGTCTCCGCTTTCAAAATCTCCTCAATGGTCTCAAACTGAATAATCGGCGCCTTTCCAACCAGCAATGCCAGTTCAATCAGCTTCGAAATTGTAAAATTGAAATTCCCATTCAAAATCTGAGATACGTAGGAAGGAGAGACATTCAATTTTTCGGCTACCTGCTTCTGTGTCAGGTTGTTTTCTTCCATGTAGGTGTTGAGCAGATTGAAAACCTGGATTTGCACTTTTGTGAGCCAGTAGGTAGAGCCACTTATAATCTCTTCACGGTTTGTCATAGGTTGTTCAAATTTGTAATTCCTCTGGAATGAATTTCTTTAATCAGGCCTTCTAAATATTTCAAGTCGGCGTCCTGTTTGCTTTTACGTCCTCCCAACAGGATTACTCGGCCTGTCTTTTCAAGTTTCATAAGATAATACCGCAGATTCTTACTTTTTGCTTCATAGAGCTGATATGGCAACATATGCATTTTCAAATGGCGAAACTTCGTTTTAGGTAGCGAAACAAGGCTACACGTACCCTCTATTATAGAATAGATTTGCCGAAGTTCAGGGACTAATCTACCTTCTTGTCTGAGAAGATCTTCAAACTCATCGATCTGGCAAGTTTTATTGATGACGAGTTTATGCAGTTTAATTTTTGTGTGCCCGATCCTATCTGATAGCAGAATGCTGAACTTTGACATAAAGTTAAGTTTTAACTTAATATTTGTCAAGCCTAGTTTAGGCTCGTTCCAGCATAAGCAGCTTTAAAGAAGTGATTTAACCCTTTTGTAAGTCATCAATGTGTCTCCGGCTTGTTCGACTGAACTAACGGAAAAAGGGTCAGAAACCGCCAACCCTGACAACCCCTGACCCTTTGACTTCACGACTAAGCGAAGCATTCTACTTCCACCGCTCCCCAAGCACCTTCATCCAATACCCCCCAACCACAGACCTTGCCCTGAACCCAACAGACTTTCCATTGGTAGTCTCATGCCAGTCTGAAAGCGGAATGCGGTCGGTAGTACCGTTGGCATACTTATAAATAGGTTGGATAATGGCCTGGAAATCCTCGAACTTTTCGGCTAATGTGGCGGTCCAAACGATCCAGTCGGATTTAGAGTAAGTTTTACGACTGTCGAGCGGGAGGCCGAAAGGTTGCTGTTTGGTGAGGTAGTAGGCGATTTCTTTCCGCGCTACGGTTTCTGGAAACACATTCAGTCCCAGGAGCTTGTCCCAAACAAGGTTGTATTTTTGGCTCCAAGTGCCTTTTTTATCGAAAGTCAATGCGTAGTGATCGCCGTCGGCGGCCATTTGCATCCATTTTTGGGCGAAATCTTTGGTTAATGCATTTACTTCGGCGGCTTCTTTCGCTTCGCCGAGTTGTTCGGCAAGTTTCGAGTAGGAGGCGAGGCCCATGATGGCTTTGATCGACAGGTTCGTGTTGCGGGCGAGGTGGCCGGCGAAATCGTCGGTGCAGAGCTGGTTGGCAGGGTCGAAACCTTCTTTTTTCAGGTAGTTGGCCCAAACGCTGAGGGTTTTCCAATGCTTTTTGGCAAAATCGGTGTTGCCTTCGGCTTTGGTGATCGCGTAGGTGAGGATGAGCATATTACCTGCTTCTTCCACGGGCATGTCCTCGCCGTACGTCTGCCCGTTCGCGAGCGGGTAGGTACCTACATCGTGTGCGGCGAAAGGCTTGGTCCATTTGCCGCTCTCCGAATAATAGAAGATCGGTTCCATCATCCCTTTGAGCAAAGTAGGGTTATAAAGCAGAAACAATGGCGCCGATGGGTAAGTGATATCGACCGTTCCAATGGAGCCGTTGCTGAAATTTTCTTTGGAGAAAAACAGCGGGGTGCCGGTCGGATCGGCTACCAGTTTGTGCGCCGAAATGGCTTGGCGATAGGCGAGCACACAAAGCTCGGCATATTGTTTGCCACCGGCTTTGAATGCATCGTCGTAAATGGTTTTATCGGTTTCCTCGCAGGTTTGGAGGATTTTGATAAAATCGTTTTCGGCGCTTTTCAGCTCACCTGCAATGGTTTTGTTACCCTCGCGGTTCCACCACGGACGCAGGTTTTGACCAAAATATTGGACAGAATAGCCATCGTCATAGCCCAGCAATGCGTGCAGCGATTTGCTTTCAGCGCCCACTTTCCCCACATTCAATATCAAACCCATTGATTTGGTATCCGCAGGAGCCGCGCCGGCCTGATCCAGACTAAGGGAGCCTTTTGAAGCAAATTCTTTGATAATATCCGTTGAGAGGCCGATTGCCGAGCCTTTAACGATGCCCTGTGGAGCAGCAAGATAAGCCTGGCCCCAGTCGATACGGACATCGTCGCCCCTCTTTGCCAGGAGATTTTGAACAGCATTAGCGAGTGACAGGCTAGTAAGGCCGTCCTGGCTTGCTTCCTTGCCGGTTACCGACTGGCTGGCGTCGTTCGTCGCCCAGAGCCCGGATACGGCATTGAGAATGCTCACGTCGTGCTGCTTGCCATCCGTCGATTTGACTTCGTAGACAACATAGTTGACCGGACGCGAAAGCAGGTCCATATCTTTCATGATCAACGGTGCTACAAATCGCACTTGAAGCTGCACAGGGCCCGCTTCGAAGTTGTAAATCGATTGCGTAGCCGTCATTTCAAAACTGGTCTGCTTTGCCAATGCCACCACATCATCGCCTTTCGGAGCGATTTCATCGGCCAAACCAATATCGATATAACCAGGCCCGGCGCCATTTTTGACGTAGGCAGCCAGTGTGTTCTTCCCTTTTTTCAATGCCTTCGCAGCGGCCGGACTGATTGGTTTGAACTCGTAATCGCCCGTAAAGCAAGGTGCGCAATCGAATGCAGGCACGCCGTTGATGAATACCTGCACATCGTCGTCATGGAAGATATTCAGGACAGGTTTCTCAAAGTCGACATTAGTGAGATTAAACTCGCGCCGGTACCAGAGCTCCCGTGGGAATTCGGTGCCGCCCTGGAGCATGGCATCGTTCCGCTCGTGCGTACCAAATGGCGCGGGACCCTGTTTCCAGGTGCTGATATTGTAGCCGTCCTTGAACCACCATTTCGGATCGGGCCTGGTGGTTGTGAATTTGGCGGTGTAGGCTTCCTGTTTGGCCGTCGGAAGAATGGTTTTCATTTCGGCTGTGGCCGCGCCCATAAAGCGGTATGCCTTGCCGTCGACTCGGATGAGGCCGTCCATCGGGTGCGGCTTGCCCGTCCAGTGTTTAGTAACGGAGCCCGCAAGCTGGTCGCCAAATGACCAAACGCTTGTGTAAGGATCGACGGTGACCAGCGGCGTTGCCGGCGGCCGGATAGATTGGGCAAAAATCGTTGAGGTTGTGAGTAGCGTCAGCGCGGTAAGCCAGCGTTTGAGCATAGTTTCGGTTGGTTTTGTGGAAATGGTGTTGGAAAATCTCCGTAATGATAGGGGTAAGAACCGTATAGAGCAACGAGGAGGTAGTTTTCGTTGCATTGAATACGTTATTGTTCTGATAGCAAGTGGGAAACGGTTCTTTTCAGGGGAGGGATTTAAGTAGAGGGGTGGCCGCGCTTTGTCTCCCTCAGATTTTTTCATAGATCAATTGTTTCTCCTGATCGATCTGAGGCTTGATGAACGAAGAAAGGCCGTTGGAGCTGACTAAGTCTACTTTGGTTTGAAGGAGCTTCGTGAGCTCTTCCTGCATGTCTACAAATGCAAAAAAGTCCGCGCCGGCTTCATAGTCGAGATCCACGAGAATATCCACATCGCTCTCGGCGGTTTGTTCGCTGCGAGATGCCGAACCGAAAAGATACGCGCGTTTAACAGGCTTATCCCGGAAAAATTGGGCTGCTTTTTGAATGATCTGCTCCATGACAGTCTTTGTTTCAACCCAACATAAGAAATGCAGGGCATACTAAGTTACATCCCTACGGGATTTGAAAGACTCGCATTCGATTCCTGGCTACCAACTAATAACCCAAGACTTAAGTCTTGGGTTATTGTGCGAGTCACTTGCTCCCAAACGCCGCCTTCCCGCTATCCAGGAACGCCGCAAACTTCGCCGGATCCAGATCATAGTTTTTAGGCGCTACGAGCAGGTTTCCTTCATGATCCACGAGGCAGTAATGCGGCTGGGCATTGTTATTGTATTTCACAATTTGCAAATCTGCATTCTGCGCGCCTATGGTTTTCTTCACCTTGTTATCGTATTTAGAAGTATACCATTGCGCTTCGGGAAGCTCGGTTTTATCGTCGACGTACAATGCGACGATCACGTAATCATTGTTCAGGCGCTGCAATACGGCGGGATCGACCCACACGCGGGCTTCCATTTCGCGGCAGTTCACGCAGCCATGGCCGGTGAAATCGATGAACACGGGTTTGTTCACTTTTTTGGCATAAGCCAATGCTTCCTGATAATCGTAGAAGCCTTCGAGTTCGTGAGGTAAATGGAAGAGGTCCGAATACTTGCGAGCTTCACCGGAAAGGGCCGAGGGCGTTGCGGCAGCGGCACTTCTTTTATTCAAATCAAAATCCAATGTCGATTGCGGAGGCAGGTAACCGGCCAATGCTTTAAGCGGCGCTCCCCACATGCCCGGGAGCATATACACGACGAATGTGAAGGTGATAATGGAAAGAAGCAGCCGCGGTACACTCACTTTCTCAATGGGTGAATCATGCGGCGTGCGGATCTTGCCGAGCAGATAGAAGCCCAGCAATGCGAAAATGACGATCCAGAATGCGAGGTAAATCTCACGATCCAGCAAATGCCAGTGGTAAACCTGATCGGCAATGCTGAAAAATTTCAGTGCTAATGCCAGTTCGAGGAAACCGAGTACCACTTTCACGGTATTCAGCCAGCCGCCGGATTTGGGCAACGATTTCAACCATTGCGGGAACAATGCAAATGAGGTAAATGGAATGGCAAATGCAGCCGAAAATGCGGCCATACCCACAATAGGCTTCACCACTTCACCACCCGCGGAGGCCACGAGCAAGCTGCCGACGATCGGGCCGGTGCAGGAGAATGAAACGAGCACCAATGTGAATGCCATGAAGAAAACGCCCGCATAACCACCCTGATCGGCCTTCTGGTCCATTTTGTTTACAAAACCACTCGGCAGCACAATCTCGAAAAGCCCCAAAAAGGAAAGTCCGAATGTGATGAAAATCGCGAAAAAGAGCAGATTGGGCAGCCAGTGCGTGCTGAGGAAATTAGCAAATGCCGGGCCATTCAGCCGCGAAACGACGGTACCTATTAATGTATAGATCAGAATAATGGAGATACCATATAAAAAAGCCTTGAACTTGCCCTTCTCCTGATTGGTGAAAAAGCTCACGGTCATCGGGATGATCGGGAAGACGCAAGGCGTAAGCAATGCTACCAGGCCGGAAAGGAATGCGGCTAATGCGAAACCCAGCAACGAGCCGTCGGAAGCGGATTCGGCGGGCACTACTTCGGCAGCCGATTTCGGGGTGGTTTCAATAGTAGCTGCTGCGGAGGCAGTACTGTCGGCACTTGCCGGAAGGTCTGATGCAGAAACGGCTATGGCAGTGTCGTTGGGTGTTGCCGGTGCGGTAGTAGGGGCCACGCTGGGCTTGTCGGCCGGTGTAGTGGCGCCCACAGTGGGTTGCTCGCTCGTCGAAGTTGCAGCGGCAGCAACTTTCAAACCTTTGAATTCAAAATCTTCTCCTCCCGGAATACACAAGCCGCTCACGTGGCTGCAAGTCTGGTATTCTGATGCGCCTTTGATGACCGGGTTATCGGCCAGGATTTTTACAGTTTGTTTAAAAACACCCTTTCCTTCAAAATAGCGCACATTGCCCTGCCATACCTCTTCAAATTTCGTCTTCGGGTTCTGCGGTTTCAGTTTGCCGACAACCTCGAAAGTCTTGTTCTTTTCAAAGGTAAATGTGGTCAGCATCGGGCCCAGGTCCGGATCGAAATCGGAGGAATACATGTACCAGTCTTTGTCGATGGTTGCGGTAAAAACCAGGTCGACGGTCTCGCCTTTTTTGACCTCAGGTTTGGAAAATGTGTAAGTCCAATGCGCTTTCGCCTTTTGTACCTGCGCCTGCGCGAGGCCTGTTGCAAAAAGACAAATGCTGAGAATGAATATAATACCGCGTTTCATGTCGATGGTTTGGGTAATGGCTTTGCTGGTCCGCCGGGCCGGGCGATCAATCTACAATTTTGATAGAGCTTTCTTAACCAACGTAATTTGGCTAAAAAAATTCATCATTTGAAATTCCCTTTCCCCCGATTCCCGTTTCTGCTACCTTTGTCGCCTCAAATTCAGAATAGTTAACAGTTATTAACATGTCCCAGCCCTTATACGTAGTCAAGATCGGAGGTAATGTAATCGACAATCCCGAAGCATGTGCCCGTTTTCTGAAAGCCTTTGCGGAGCTCGATGCTCCCAAAATCCTCGTGCACGGCGGCGGAAAAGTAGCGACGCAAATAGCCGCGAAATTGCAGATTGAAACGCAGATGGTTGACGGCCGCCGCATTACCGACCAGCCGATGCTGGATGTGGTGACCATGGTGTACGGAGGGCTGGTGAACAAAAACCTCGTAGCGCAATTGCAAGCCGCCGACTGCAACGCCATCGGCCTTACCGGTGCTGACGGCGGTATCATACGTTCCGTGAAGCGTCCTGTGAAAACGATCGATTACGGATTCGTGGGCGACATCGAAGCGGTAAACGGCGAGCAAATCAACGCTATCCTGTCCAGCGGCCTCACGCCGATCATCGCCCCATTAACATACAGCGCCGAAGGCCTGCTGCTCAATACGAACGCCGACACGATGGCCTCCGCAACGGCGGTCGCGATGTCGGAAACATTTGAAGTGAACCTGATCTATTGTTTCGAGAAAAAAGGCGTGCTCTCGGACCCCGACGACGACGACGCGGTGATCAGCAAACTGGTACCCGCTACTTACGAAGAGTACAAAGCCACAGGCGCGATCAATAAAGGTATGATACCCAAACTTGACAATGCATTTGCTGCATTGAATGCAGGTGTGACGCAAGTTACCATTTGCCATGCCGATGAGTTGGCGAATGCGGTTTCCGGAGGTGCGGGGACGGCGATTGTGATCGGGTAGGTATCTTTTGAATGACAATTAGTTAAGTGAAGGTCTGTAAATTTAGGAATCGCATTCCTAAGTTTACAGACTTTTGTATATTGTTAGTTACATAGTCAATTAAGGTCAATTTTGTCACCTAATTATTAAATTTTCTTAAAATTTAATTTAAAGTTCTTAAATTGCATGAGTTAAACCCACTCATTACCATGCTGTTTCGAAAAGGCCTAGTTCTGGTTTTTTTGCTGTTGTGTCATTGGTGTGCAGGCCAGGCTCCCGAGTTTTATAAGGATGTACAACCGATTATCCATGCCAATTGCGTTCCGTGCCATCGTGCGGGCGAGGCAGCTCCATTCCCCCTGGTAACGTTCGAGGATGTCGCCAAACGCTCCAAATTCATCAAACAAGTCGTCAGTTCGAGGTATATGCCGCCCTGGAAGGCCGACAACCATTACAATTCCTTTGCCAACGACCGCTCGCTGAGCGAAAAAGATATCAAAACGATTGTCGGATGGATAGACGGCGGCACCTCCAAAGGTAAAGCCAACGTCAAAGCCGAACAGGAGTTGCAGGCCCGCCTCGACGCCGGAACATCTTATAAACGCAAGCCGGACCTCAAACTGAGCATGAAAGAGGCGTTCACGCTGAAAGGCGATACCAAGGAACGCTTCGTCATGTTCAAGATTCCATTTGAGATGGCCCAGGAGGCTAATGTGGAGGCAATCGAGTTTACTTCCAATAACAAGAAACTCATCCACCACGCCAATTTTGCGATCCATCCCGTGCCCGACGCGTCGATAGACCTGCATAACACGGTCGATTTCGTGGACCTGAGCGGGCCGGAGGGCGACAAGTATTATGAATGGGTCAAGTATAAAAAAGAAATGACCTATTATGGCGGCTGGATCCCGGGAACGACGGTCGAGGCCTATCCCGAAGATATGGGTTGGGTAATGCCCAAACGGGGCGTGGTGTTGCTCACCGTGCATTTTGGCCCCAGTTCGGTAGACGCGCAAAGTATCGACGGCCTGAATGTCTTCTTCAAAAAAACGCCTATCAAACGCAGGGTAAAGGTGATAAGCCTCGGCTCGGGCGGTATCGGTGAAAAGGAGATTTCACCACCGCTCATGATCTTTGCCAATGAGGTGAGTAGTTTTAAACTACGTATTGCAAACAACCAGCCCGATATTTCGCTCCTGTACGCGTGGCCGCATATGCATTACCTGGGCAAGGAGTTCAAGGCTTATGCGACGATGGCCTCGGGCGATACGGTAGGCCTTGTACACGTGCCTGCGTGGGATTTCCGCTGGCAGGAAATTTATAAATATAAAAAACCGGTATTGCTGCCCAAAGGCGCGGTGGTGACGGTAGAAGCGACTTACGATAATACAGCGAGTAATCCTGCGAACCCGCACAATCCGCCGCAGCTGGTGTTGTCGACGGGCAATATGCGGAGCGATCAGGAAATGATGACGCTTATCCTGATGTATGTGGACAGGCTACCCGGCGACGAGGAGCTTGTTTTCAAGTGGAATTGATTTTTATTGGTTCATAAACGGAATTGCATGGGTAAACTCTACTATCTGTTGTTTTTGCTGCCATTTCCTGTTTTCTCCCAGCCTGTTTTCAGGAAATTACCTCCCAAAGAAACCGGGGTGAATTTCATAAACCGGATCGAAGAGAACGATTCGCTGCACATTTTCCGGTATGAATATCTCTACAACGGAAACGGGATCGGTGTGGGCGATTTCAATGGAGACGGCAAGCCCGATCTCTTTATTTCCGGAAATACGGTTCCAAACAAGCTGTTCCTCAATCGTTCGCCGGAAGGGGGCATCGCATTTGAAGATGTGACCCGCAAAGCGAAGCTCGAAGGCAATGGTAAATGGGCGACAGGCGTGAGCGTGGCCGATGTAAACGGCGACGGTCTGCCGGATATCTACGTATGTCATTCCGGGTTTTACAGGAAGCTGTCGGACAAGAATAACGAGTTGTTTATCAATCAGGGCGTAAAGGGCGGTGTGCCGGTTTTCAAGGAAGTAGCCGTGGAAGCAGGTTTGAATGCGATCGGCTCGCAATCCACGCAGGCAGCCTTTTTTGACTATGACAAAGACGGCGACCTGGATATGTTTTTGCTCAATCACTCCAACCACACGGTCAATCCGTTCCTGAATACCAGGGAAATGCGTGCCACGCCGAACCCCTATTTTGGCAACCGGCTATTCGAGAATGTAGGCGGGAAGGGCAAGCTCAAATTCCAGGACGTAACCCAGAAGGCGGGAATTATCAACAATGCTTTGAACTTCGGATTGAGTGTGGTCGTGGCGGATATGAACCAGGACGGCTGGCCCGACCTTTACACGACGAGCGACTATACCGAGGTTGATTGTTATTATGTCAACAATCGGAACGGCACATTCACAGAGTCGTTGCGCAAGTCGTTTACCCACGTTTCGAGGTTCTCAATGGGTGCCGACGTGGCCGATTTCAACAACGACGGCCTGCCCGACGTGCTAACGCTCGATATGCTGCCGGAGGACAACCACCGCCAGAAGTTGCTCAAAGGCGCTGATATGTACGATCAATACCATTTGTTGCTCGACAGCGGTTATTACCACCAGAATATGCGTAATATGCTGCACCTGAACCGCGGAATCGACCAGGCGGGCAATGTGCGGTTCAGTGAAATAGGCCAGCTTGCGGGCGTCAGCAATACCGATTGGAGCTGGGCAGGTTTAATGGCCGACCTTGACAATGACGGCTGGAAGGATCTGCTTATCACAAACGGCTATCTGAGGGATTTTACCAATATGGATTTCCTGAAATACACCGTGGCCGACGAGCAGATGAAGGAAGCGGCAAAGGGCAACCTGAATTTCAAAACCTACGATCTGGTGCAGAAGATGCCCTCCAACAAGCTCAGGAACTACTTATTCAGGAACACCGGCGTCGCTGGAAGCTTTGGTTTCGAGGATGTTTCGGAAAAATGGGGGATGAATGAGCTGGCGGTTTCGAATGCAGCTGCCTACGCGGATTTTGACGGCGACGGCGACCTGGATATGGTCATTTCGCACATCAACGACCCGGTTTCGATTTATCAGAACCAAACTAACAAAAAAGGCCTGACGCTGCGGCTGCTCGGTTTGAATGCCAATTCGCAGGCATTCGGCGCGAAAGCGCGTGTGTATGCGGGAGGCGTTACGCAATACGCAGAGCTCTATCCGGTTCGGGGTTACCAATCGACCGTCACTTCCGACCTGCATTTCGGGTTGGGTATTGCCGGAAAGGCCGATTCCGTGCGGATTGATTGGCCTTCGGGTAAAACCAGTTTCCTGGCCAATCAGGCAGCCGGGCTCGTGGTACTGAAAGAAGCCGAAGGCGCTGACCCCAAGCCGAATGGTCCGGTGGCTGTTTCCTGGTTCCAAAATGTGGCTGCACAGGCCGCCGGGATCGATTTTGTGCATAAGGAAAATGATTTTGTGGATTTCAAAGTGGAGGTGCTGCTGCCTTACCAGCTTTCGAGACTGGGACCTGCACTGGCGAAAGCGGACGTAAATGGCGACGGCCTCGACGATGTGTTCCTGGGCGGCGCGTCGCATCAGTTTGGCGTGCTTTATATTCAAAAACAAGATGGTACTTTCGAAGGCGCTGCCGCCCAGCCCTGGCGGCAGAATGTGGTTTGTGAGGAAGTGAATGCATTATTCTTCGATGCCGACCGCGATGGCGACCTAGATTTATACGTGGTGAGCGGTGGTAATGAGTTTGACGAAAATGCCCCGGAATACCGCGATCACCTGTATCTGAATGATGGAAAAGGGGCTTTTCACGAAGAAGTACTGGCATTGCCGTCCATGCGCAACCCCAAGCAATGCATTGCCGCGGCGGATGTGGATGGCGACGGCGACTTGGACCTTTTCATAGGCGGCCGCGCGGTGCCGGGTTCGTTTCCAATGGCGGCGAGAAGTTATTTATTAAGGAATGACAGTCAGGGTACCAGCGTGAAATTCACGGATATTACAGCTGGCGTGGCTGCTTTGCTGAACCCGGGAATGGTTACCGCCGCAGTTTTTGCGGATTTAAATGCAGATAAAAAGCCCGATCTGCTACTCGCAGGTGACTGGATGCCCGTCATGGCTTTTAAAAATACCGGTACCACATTTGAAAATGAGCCGGTTGATGCATTGAAGGATTCCGACGGAATGTGGGCTGCTATGGAAGCCACGGACCTCGATGGCGACGGCGACCTCGATTTCATACTCGGTAACGCAGGTTTAAACAATCAATATAAACCCACGCCCGATAAACCGGTGGCGATCTACTACGACGATTTCGATAAAAATGGCGTGATCGATCCCGTCTGCACCTATTATATCGGAGAAAAAAGCTACCCGATGTTCTCCCGCGACGAAATGCTCGACCAGATGACGGCCCTGAAAAGGAAATATACCAACTACGCCGGCTATGCCGATGCGACGGTGGAAGATGTTTTTGGAAAAGATGCCGTAGAAAAAAGTAAAAAAGTGTATTGCAAAGAGCTGAGGAGCATTGTGCTGGAAAATCTGGGGAACTTCGGATTTAAAAGGCATTCGCTTCCGGAAGCCGTTCAATTTTCCCGGACGAGCAGCATTATCGCTCAGGATTTGAATGTGGATGGCAAAGCAGATCTCGTGGTCGCGGGCAACTTTTCCGCTTACCGCGTGCAGCTCGGGCCTTGCGACGCTTCGGTAGGGACGGTGTTGAAGCAGGTAGGACCTTTCCGTTTCGAGGCACTTTCGCCTACGGAGACTGGCTTATGGGCAGGCGGCGATATTCGGGGTGGGGTTTTGTTAAATAAAAGGCGTATATTGTTTACCGTTAATAATGACGAGCCCGTCTTGTTGGAATGGAAAAAGTGATCCGGAATAGGGCCTTCAGATGCTTCGCGTATGCATTATGCATGCTCGCGGGGGAATCGCATGCGCAGCCGCGCACGGCGTTGCTGCACCGCGCCGAGCAGAACCTCACGCGGGTGATCGTTCATGATATATTTTCTCCACCTGTGGCAAGCCGCATTTATTTGTATGCCAATGCAGCTGCTTACGAAACTTTGGTACTCGGCCATAAGGGATATAATAGCCTCTACGGCCAGGCCAACGGCTTCCCCCGGATAGAAGCGCCCCGCGAGAAAAGTTTGACTGCATCGGGCCTGCCCGCGGGTGATATTAACTACGAACTGGCTGCATTGTACGCGTTTTTCAGAACGGGCGGACGGCTTGTTTTTTCAGAGCCGATGCTGAAAGACAGTGCCGAGCATATCCTTGCCACTTGCGGCGAGCACGACGAGGTCGTTTACCAGAATTCCCTGCGCCTGGGCGAAATGGTTAGCGACAGCATTCTGGCCTGGTCGGCGCGCGACAACTACGCCGTCACCCGGAAAAAGCGCCGGTATGCATATAGTAAGGAAAAAGGTAAATGGACACCGACACCCCCGGGGTATATCGACGCCGTGGAGCCTTATTGGAGCCAGATCCGGCCCGTTTCGCTGGATTCCGCGGCGCAATTCAAGCCCATTCCGCCGCCGGCATTCAGCACCGATCCTGCGAGCGCATTTATGAAGGAAGTGAAGGAAGTTTACGATAGCACGCGGGACCTTGGCAAGGAAAAAATCCTCATCGCTAGCTTCTGGGACTGTAATCCTTTTTATCTCAATACACAGGGCCACCTGAACTTCGCTACGAAGAAGCTTTCGCCCGGAGGCCACTGGATATCGATCGCCGGACAAGCCACGGAGAGCGTCGGTAAAAGCTGGATCGAATCGTCGGCGGTTTACCTGCGTACATCCATTGCATTGTTCGATGGCTTCATCAGCTGCTGGGACGAAAAGTACCGTAGCCAGTTTATCCGGCCGGAAACGGTGATCAATGCTTACATGGATGAGAAATGGCGGCCATTGCTCCAGACACCGCCATTTCCGGAGTATACCAGCGGCCACAGCGTCATATCCACAGCGGCCGCGGAGGTGCTCGAAGCGGAGCTTGGGAAAGGATTTGCATTTGACGACTATACCGAAACGCCGTATGGCTTACCGGTAAGGCATTTTAGTTCGTTTGCAGCGGCGGCGGAAGAGGCGGCCATCAGCAGGCTTTACGGAGGCATACACTATCGGGCCGCCATTGTGAACGGGCAAAAGCAAGGCAGAGGCATTGGATTACAGGTAATTCAGAAAATACGGCTAAAAGAAACTATCGGCAAATAGTCTATCACAATTGTATGTTAATTATTAATATTTTTTAATAAATGTTATATTTTTGTTAATAAAAATATTTATTTTTGACATTACAATGCTTTTGATGTGCAAAATGGGAGTCAGCCTCGGCTGATTGCCGGTCTTCGGATCAGAGTATGTAGTCAAGTTAACTTAAACCACCTAAAATTTCAATTTACCAAGTTTACCATGAGACAAAAGTGTACTACTTTAACACGTCTGGTAACATTGCTCCTCCTCCTCACTGGAAGTACCTGGAGTATGGCCCAAGACAGAAAGACCGTCAGCGGGACGGTGCTTGACAAGGATCAGAATCCTTTGCCCGGCGTTTCCTACCTTATTAAGGGAGGCAGCACAGGTGGCGCGACAGATGCCAACGGAAAGTTCAGCGTGGCTGTGCCTTCCAGTTCGGCAGTGCTTGTATTTTCATCGATTGGATTTGTTACAAAAGAAGTACCGGTGGGTAATGCCACCCAATTGACCGTCAACCTGGACGAGGACAATAAAACGCTTAATGAAGTAGTCATCACAGGTTTCGGTATGTCGACCGAGGCCAGAAAGCTTGCTTTTTCGGTTCAGTCCGTTCAGGGACAGGATATTACCCGCACTGCAAACGCCAACATGGTCAATGCATTGCAGGGTAAAGTAGCCGGTGTAATGATCAACCAGGGAACAGGTGGTCCGATGTCTTCGTCGCGTATCCGTATCCGCGGTAATGCATCGCTAAGCCCTAACACCCAGCCGCTTTTCGTGGTGGATGGTGTTTTGATCCGCCCCGGAACATCCGGTGCTGACTCATGGGGTGCTGCGCAGGATTTCGGTAACATCATGAAAAACATCAACCCGGATAACATCGAGTCGATGACCGTGTTGAAAGGTTCGGCTGCGAGCTCACTGTACGGTTCGGAAGCTTTGAATGGTGTAGTGGTTGTTCAAACTAAAAAAGGACGTGTTGATAAAGGCTTGGGAGTTACTTACACCCATACTTCGACTTTCGAGAATGCCTATAAATTCCTCGATCTTCAGAATGAATTCGGTGCAGGGTTGAGCCCTACATTTGCAAATGGTGCCGACGGCGTACCCGAAGTTGACCGTCCTAACTTCCCGTTCTCTTATGGTCCTAAATTTGAAGGCCAGCAAGTTCGTGACCTGGATGGCCGTATGGTGGAATGGAAAGCCAATGATCCGCTTAAATTCTTCCAGACTGGTAAGTACATCAACCACAACGTGGCCGTAGAAGGTGGTAACGACCGCAGCTCTTTCCGCGCATCTTTCTCGTCTTTGAAAAACACCAGCATCATGGTGGCAGGAACCGAGCTGAAAAGAAATAACTTCAACGTTCGCGGAACGCAGAAAATCGGTAAAGTCATTAACCTGGACGTGAGCGCGGATTACACCGACAACGACATGGTGAACCCGATCCGTCAGGGTGGTAACTACAACCCGGTATTCCGCTTTGTTTACAACCGTCCACGAAGCCTGGATATCGATTACTGGTCTAAAAACTACATCGATCCGATTGCAGGCGGACGTCGCCGCGGTACTGCCGACCCGTACAACATTACCGAGTTTATGTTCCAGACTTTCGAATACAAGCAATTCAGAAATGAAAAAGTATTCCGCGGGAACATTGACCTCACCGGAAAGCTCACCGATTGGCTAAGCTTCCTGGTACGCGGTAACGTTCAGAACGAGTTGTATACAGGTGGAAATAAAAACAGAGGTGATAACGTGAACTACTCCGGCGGAGAGTACCGTGAATATTCTGAAAATAAGAGCCAGACCCGTTTCCAAGGTCTCTTGACTGCCAACAAGCAGCTGAGCACCGACTTCAATCTGAGCTTCACCGTGGGTGGAGAAACCAACCGGTTGGTCGGCGGACGTAAATTCGATATGCGTACAGACGGTGGTCTTCGTGTGCCGGATGTATACTCTTTGGCAAACAGCATCAACATCCTGAAAGTGGAAAGCAATGCGCTGACACCTTCGAAAAGAATCGATGCATTGTACGCTTATGGTGACCTGACTTTCAAGGACGCGTTAACGTTGAGCGCGAGCTATCGTACCGACTGGTCTTCTACATTGACCTATGCTAATGGAAACGGAGACTACATTTATTCTTATCCATCCGTAGGTTTGGCATGGATCGCGACAGAATCTTTGAAAGACCTTCCTTCCTGGTTGTCATTCGGTAAGCTGAGAGCCAGCCTTGGTTACACAGGTGGTGATACAGAGGCATGGTCTACCAACCAAACTGGTGTATACGAGCCCAAAGGTACTTATACACAGGCTGACGGAAGCGTAGTGAACTGGTCCGGTTTCCGCGATAACACGTTGCCAAACTATGCATTGAGAAACCGTCTGGCCCGCGAAGTTGAATTTGGTGCGGACATTCGTTTCTTCAACAACCGTTTGGGAATCGATGCGACTGTTTACAACAAGATCACTAAAAACGAGATTTTGAGCCTGAACACCACTGCTGAGTCAGGGGTAAGCAGCCGGATAGTGAATGCAGGTAGGATTCAAAACAAAGGGGTGGAAATCCTTTTGACAGCAACTCCTATCAAGAGAAGTGATTTCGAATGGAATACCAGCATCAACTTCTCACGTAACCGTAACAAGGTGCTCGAACTCGTTGAAGGAACAAATACGTATGATCTGGCCCTCGGTTTTGGCGCTGACGTAAAATCTGTTGCCCGTGTTGGTAAGGATTACGGAACGGTGATCACGCAATACGGTTTTGCAACCTATAAATCCGCTGATGCCAATAACCCGGCAAACGGACAGAAAGTAATCGGTAGCATTTCAGGTGAAGGCGGTATCGGATATGTACGCAACGGTTCTTACGGCGACAAGGCGGATAAGGAACTGGGAACGGTGATGGAGAAATTCCTGGCAAGCAATGTCAACTCTTTCCGTTACAAAAACTTCACGGCAACCGTTCAGGCCGACGCTAAAATCGGTGGTATCATGTCGTCCGCAACGCACCAGTATGGTTCTTCGACAGGTGCATTCGCATTCACATTGCCAGGTCGTAACCCTGAGCACGGTGGTGTAACCTATACAGATGCGGAAGGTGTTGTGAAAACCGACGGTATCATCCCTCAGGGTGTATTGGCGGACGGATTCAAGGTGGTAGTGGATGGTCAGCCGAAAGACCTGGGTGGCATGAGCTACGCCGACGCGGTAACAGCGGGTTATGTGAAGCCAATTCCTGCTTACGCATACTACCTGAACCTGACCCAATGGTCGTCCGGTATCCGGGAATATTCGACTTTCGAAAACTCATGGGTTGCATTGCGTGAAGTTTCGATCGGCTACAATGTGCCTTCGGCATGGTTGAGCAAGGCAAAGATCCAAAGCCTGCGTGTGAGCCTGGTTGGTCGTAACCTGGGTTACCTGTATAAAACTGCGAAGGATGGTATCAACCCGGAAGGTTTGTATAGCAACAAGGCCGGTGAGTTCATGGAGTACGGTGGTTTGCCATTCTCGCGTAACCTTGGCGTATCAGTGAGCGTAGGATTGTAATCCGTTTACAGCCCATTTTTAATAACAGCATTTTTTATGAAATCTATAAAGAGTAAACTCATATTAATGGCCGCCGTAGGATTTCTGAGCTCCTGCGAGAAGCAAGCCTTTGTTGACGTCAACAAAAACCCGGACGCTCTTTCAGGGGTCCCACCTCAGAACCAGTTCTTGCAGGCAACAAATGGTATCCATAGCCAGGATTTTGAAGCATATTACGACTTCTATCGCCGTATCATGCCCTGGATGCAGTACAACACGCCGCAGACCGGGAACCAGGGTTCGTTTACTTTGAACTATGACAACTTCGCCAATCGTTACGGACGTCTTTACAACGGCGTGG
Organism: uncultured Dyadobacter sp.; assembly: GCA_965649915.1. Classification (GTDB taxonomy): domain Bacteria; phylum Bacteroidota; class Bacteroidia; order Cytophagales; family Spirosomataceae; genus Dyadobacter. The sequence goes on along the minus strand of CBFGMV010000018.1, from coordinate 81,777 downwards.
GTGACAGATTGTACGATCTGGAACAGTTGGTAGGGAAACTGAGTGCCGACGAGCAGCCTCGTTACACGAATATGATCCAGCAGGCTCGTATCCTGAAAGCATATTACACTTTCTATGTTTCGGATATCTATGGAAGCGTACCTTATACAGAGGCTTTCCAGGGACGTTACGGCGGAACATTGCAGCCCAAGTATGATACACAGCAGGAATTGTTCGCAAAACTGGATGGAGAGATCAAAGCGGCTGTGGCGATTCTTAAACAAAACCCTGCGGTTCCGCAATATTCACTGGGCAACTATGACCAATATTTCAATGGTGACGCACAGAAATGGATCAAGGCGGCTAATGCTTTAAGACTTCGTATGGCAATGCGTGTGCAGAAGGCTGATGCCACTGCGGGTAACGCGATCATCAATGAGGTACTTGCTTTGCCTGCCGCTGATCAGATGAGCAGCAACGCCGACGCCTGGGTGTTTATCGGTAACGCTACATTTACCGGTGATGCGGGTGGCGGTAACTGGAATACCGACGGGTTGAGAGCTCCCAAGCCGATAGTGGATTTTATGTGGGACAAAAAAGACCCGCGTCTGGATGCCTTCTTTACACCTAACCAATACAGCCAGGCTAATGTTGATCTGCTGATTGCGGATAAGAAGCTCCCTGCTGGTACAAAAGCGGGAAGGCGCTACGTCGGAAGCTTCACCAGCCCTGATGATGCACGTCAGACGACCACGATTCAGAGATACTACACTCCGAAGCTGATCTCGTCCAACAATCAGACCGTCGACACATTGTCGTTCATTCAACCACGCCTGTTCAATGCAGGAAAGGCTGATGGAGCAGGAAATGCAGGAACGGGCAAGTCATACATCCCTGTGATCACTTATGCCGAATTCTGCTTTATGCGTGCGGAGCTTGCAACGAAGTCGATCGGTACCGGCACTGCAAAAGACTGGTACGAAGCTGGTGTGAAGAGCTCTTTGCAGTTTTACAACGAAGTAGGTCTGGGAGCGAAACTGACAGACTATGTCGCCACCACCGATGCCGAAGTTGCAGCCTATCTGGCACAACCTGGGGTTGCATTCGAGGCTGCAAAAGCAATGGATCAGATCGCGAGTCAGAGCTACCTGAACTTCATGAGACAGCCTCAGGAAGGATGGGCCTTGTGGAAGCGCACAGGTTATCCTAACGAAAACTCTGTGGTGCCTTTGCCAAAAATGACTTACCTCAATGTTGCATTGGTTGTTCCACGTCGTGCGCCTATCACTTTGCCGTCGTCATCAGATCCTAACTTTGCAAACAAAAAGGCAGCTTACGATGCCATGGCTGCACAGCCGGGCTTCGGAGACCTCGCAAGTGCGCAAGGCCGTGTTTGGTGGGACAAGCAATAATATTATATAGATTTAGTTAAGAGCGAAAGAGGCAGGCCATTTGGCCTGCCTCTTTGTTTGTACATGTGTATCCTGATTGCAAAGAGAGATCACTGATTAATCAAACACCCAATTGCCTCCGTTCTGCTTTTGACAACCATTTCTCCATTTAATACGGCGTCAATAGCATTTCTCAGGTATAGCTCGGTAGCCTTCGCTCTGTTTTTCCCCAGTGCATAATACCAGTTATCGATCGCTCCCCGGTACAGTATTTCCCCATTTGCATTGATGAGTATCGCTTCGGGCATGGTGATGGCCTGGTAGCGCTTCACTTTACGTAATTCCGGGTCCTGATAGCCGGGAATGGTGGTTTGGTATTTGAGCAAAAATCGACGGATGTCTTCCCTTTTAACCGTCGGGACTGGGAAGACTGCTTCAAACGCAACGCCTTTTTTGGAATAATCCGTGTGAATGCTTTTGATCTCGCGCATGTAGGCATTCGAAACCGGGCACTCGGGATCGAGGAAGAAGATGACTTTGAGGTTACCCGGTCCGGCATGGGCGGGACGGTGCGTGCTGGTAGCCGAAATAAGGCTAAGAGTAATGCAGCACAACGTCCAGACGATGGCGGACCGGGTTTTCATGGTATTTATTTTAATAATGCTTCCAAAGCGGTGGATATCCTCTCATACCCGAATGCCGCTATTTCCAGCTCCATTCGTGCACGAATAGCGTCCGTCTGCAAATTCCCGATACTTCCCTCGTGGCTATGTTTCAATGCCCGCGGCGCAACATAGCTGCCATCACCGATTTCGGCCCCAACCTGCTTGTAAGCATCACGGAACGGTACACCCGCGATCACGAGCTCATTCACACGTTCGACGCTGAAAAGCAGGTCGTATTTCGGATCGTCGAGCAGGTTTTGCTTCACTTTCAAATGTTCGAGCATAAACGCGGCGATGTCGAGGCAATCGAGGATCTCATCGAATGCAGGCATCAGGATTTCTTTCAGCAGCTGCATATCGCGGTGGTAGCCGGATGGCAGGTTGCTGAGAACCAGCGTTACCTCCATGGGAAGGGCTTTCATGCGGTTGGTCTTGGCACGGAGCAGCTCGGCAACGTCCGGGTTCTTTTTGTGCGGCATAATGCTGCTGCCCGTCGTAAGGTCGTCCGGCAAGACGATAAACCCAAAATTCTGACTGTTGTAAAGGCAAACGTCCATCGCCAGCCGGGAAACCGTTGCGGCCAGCGAAGCGATCGCGCTCAATGCAGCCTGTTCGGTCCGGCCGCGGCTCATCTGTGCGTACACCACATTGTGATGCATGCCTTCGAAGCCCAGCAGTTCGGTGGTAAGCTGGCGATCGAGCGGGAACGACGATCCGTAGCCAGCTCCGGAGCCTAGCGGGTTACGATTGGCGAGGCGGTAGGCTGCATTCAGCTGGATCACGTCGTCGATCAGTCCCTCTGCATAGGCCCCAAACCATAGCCCGAAGGAAGAGGGCATGGCGATCTGTAAATGCGTGTAGCCTGGTAACAGATCATTTTTATGTTCTTCCGATTTGCGGGCAAGCACATCGAAAAGCTTCCCGGTAGCCTGAACGACTTCAAACAACCGCGCACGAGTGTAAAGCTTCATATCCACGAGCACCTGATCGTTGCGCGAACGTCCGCTATGGATCTTTTTGCCTGTATCGCCCAGCTTGCGGGTCAGCAGCAACTCTACCTGCGAATGCACGTCCTCGATGCCGTCTTCGATTACGAATTCGCCGGCCTGAGTTTGCTGGTAAATGGCTTTCAGTTCGGTTTTAAGGGCTGAAAGGTCATCGGCTGTAAGCAAGCCGATGGTTTCCAGCATGGTGGCATGCGCTATATTTCCGAGCACGTCGAATTCGGCCAGGTGCAGGTCCATTTCGCGGTCCCGCCCGACTGTGAAGCGCTCAATTTTTTCAGAAGTGACAGTATTTTCCTTTTGCCAGAGTTTCAAAATGCAGGATTGTAAAATTTATGAATTTAAAATTTCACTACAAATTTAGCATCATTAGCTTACCTTTTCCGTCATCTTAAGATGACGGCCAGTGGTTTTTTTGTGGGCGATACTTTTTTGTTTGTTACTAAATGTGGGGTTTTGCGTATCAAGGATACCGCAGTGGTTTATTGTTGAATGCGTTTTAATCTTAATGGTATGAGCTGGACTCGTCTTTGGATCCATGTTGTTTTTTCTACGAAGTATCGCGCGCCTGTATTGCGGGATGAGATTCGGATGAAGGTGTTTATGCATATTAAGGAATATGCCGAATCGAAAGGCATCCAGGTAGATGTGGTAAATGGCCATCTGGATCACGCGCATTGCCTGATTTGCCTTGGCCGGGAGCAAACGATTGCAGATGTTATGAAGATCGTAAAAGGAGAGTCTTCTTATTGGATTAATAAAAACAAACTGACGAAAATGCGGTTTGTCTGGCAGGATGATTACTGGGCAGTAAGTGTGAGCGAAAGGCACGTATCGCGCGTCCGCAACTACATACTCAGGCAGGAAGAACACCACAAAGGCAAAACCTTCGATACAGAGATCAACCGGTTTATGGCCAAATACGGCTGGACCGAAAAATAATCTTGGACCGTCGGCTTCAGCCGACGGCTGGGGAGGCTGGTGGTAAGAAAAGAAACGTCCGGTCAATTTCCGTCGACTTAAGTCGACGGAAGCATTCTTTTAATCGCCACAAATCGCTTGTGGTAATACGTTGCATTCAATAAATCGTAGCGAATCCCGCCTTTCCATGCAGAGTGGATAAATTTGACGTATCCCGGAGCGACTTCGGTGATGATGCCCACGTGGCCGATACGCTTGCTTTTAGAGCTGTTACCTTTGAAAAAGATCAGGTCGCCCGGTTTGGCCTCTTCGAGCTCAACGGCCTCTCCATGCTCTGCCTGAGCGGCACTGGAATGGGGCAATGTAATATTCCACTGATTGAAGCAATACCGGACAAATCCGGAGCAGTCAAAACCTTTTTTGGAGGAACCGCCGGAGCGGTAAGGGATATGTAAATGCTTTGTGGCAAAGCCAACCAGCGATTGGATCGGGTTGAGTGAGTCGGCGGCTACTTCCTGCGCAGGGCGGGCCTGTGCGAAAGACTGATTGCCGAATGTACTGCCTGCAAACAAAAGGGCGAAAACGACTAGGGAACGAATCAAAAAATGCATGAAATTTAAGTGGGTTCAGGGCTTAAAATGGTCAAACAAGAGATTCTATGGTTTTTTGCTTAATTACCTCAGGTTTGTAAAGCTAACGACTTTTTTGCGGTTGTCTTATTTTAAAAAATGGTTAATTTTTGTAATTATTTGTAAATCATTGATTTCAATAAATAAGGGATACTTTCATTAAAGTAAAGGTTTAAGCCCCCTTTTTGCCTACTTTTGTGGCAGAATCAGGATAGCTTACTAATCAATACGCTCAGATGAAAACTACCGACCGTTATCTCCAGCGCGGTGTCTCGGCTTCAAAGGAAGATGTGCATAAGGCCATTGAAAAGATCGACAAAGGACTTTTCCCGAAGGCTTTCTGCAAAATAGTCCCGGATACGCTGGCAGGCGATCCCGAATATTGCACGATCATGCATGCTGACGGCGCCGGTACCAAAACTTCCCTGGCGTATTTGTATTGGAAGGAAACGGGAGATATCTCCGTTTGGAAAGGCATTGCGCAGGACGCTATCGTAATGAATACCGACGATCTTTTGTGCGTCGGCGCCACAGGCCCGATGCTCTATTCTTCAACCATCGACCGGAACAAGAACCGCATCCCGGGGGAAGTGATCGCCGAGGTGATCAATGGGGCCGAGGAAGTGCTCGACATGCTGCGCAGTTACGGGGTTGAGATTTACAGCACCGGCGGTGAAACTGCCGATGTGGGTGACCTCGTGAGAACAGTGACGGTCAACAGCACCGTCATTGCCCGCATGAAGCGCTCCGAAGTAGTGGACAATGCCAATATCCAGGCGGGAGACGTGATTGTAGGGCTCGCGTCGTACGGACAGGCTAACTACGAACAGGAATACAACGGCGGCATGGGCAGCAATGGCCTGACTTCCGCAAGACACGATATTTTAGGTAAATACCTGACCAAATATTCCGAAAGTTTTGACCCTGAGGTGAGCGAAGATCTCATTTATAGCGGCAGCAAAAAACTCACCGACGAAGTAGCAGGTGCACCTTTGAATGTGGGTAAACTAATCCTCTCACCTACACGTACATACGCCCCCGTAGCCAAGGCATTGCTCGACGAGATGCGGACGCAAATTCATGGCATGGTACATTGCAGTGGCGGAGCTCAGACAAAAATTCTACATTTTGTTGATAACCTTCACATTATCAAAGATAACCTGCTGCCGGTACCCCCATTGTTCAGGCTGATCCAGGAAGAAAGTGGTACGAGTTGGCAGGAGATGTATAAAGTGTTCAACATGGGTCATCGGCTGGAAATTTACCTGTCAGAAGCAGATGCAGCGAGGGTGATCGAGATCTCCGAATCGTTCGGAATACCCGCTCAGATAATCGGCAGGGTAGAAGCTTCGGCAGAAAAAAAACTGACCATCAGCAGCGAGCACGGTACGTTCTATTATTAAAGATCGGTTACGCTCGTTGCATTGAACCTCCGGAGATTATTCTACCGGAGGTTTTTTATTTGGAGCGCTCAGCATTGGTTCGTTTTTAGGCATGGGAATTGTAGTATAATTTCTAATTGAAAGTAGAAATAATGTATCTATTTAAATATGTAAATATGAAACATTTTAACCACTACAAGATGCCGGTGATGAAGGCACTGGTGTTTTATTTCCTGCTGCCCGTTCTGCACCTGCCTGCGCAGACACCTGAGGTCCGGTTCAATACGACGCCGGTAATATCCGGATTGACATCGGCAATGTCACTGGTGCATGCCGGAGACGCCTCCAACCGAATTTTTATCGCAGAGCGGGCGGGGATCATCAAGGTGTTTGAACAAGGGGCTCTGGGGACGGCAATCGTTTTTCTGAACATGAACAGTGCGGGGCCGGTCGTGTCTACCACCGGAGAAGGGGGCTTGCTCAGCGTGGCATTTCATCCCGATTATGCCAACAACGGCTTTTTTTACACCTATTACACCGACACTGCTGGTGACCTTGTACTTGCAAGGTACACCGCGACCACACCGGCCGGGAATGTGGCCCTGGCATCCACCAGGTTTGAAATTCTGAAAATCCCGCATCCGGTCAACTCGAATCACAATGGAGGAGAACTGCATTTCGGAAATGCGGACGGTTACCTGTATTTATCCACCGGGGACGGCGGATCGAGTAATGACCCGGGCCAAAACGGGCAGAATAGTGCGACCTTGCTCGGTAAAATACTACGTATCGACATTAATCCGCCCAGCGGATCGGGAGTCAAATATGCGATTCCGCTGGGAAATCCATTTGGTAATGAAGTATTTGCGCTGGGGCTGAGGAACCCCTTCCGATGGAGTTTCGACCGTCAAACGAATGCCATGTGGATCGGTGACGTCGGGCAGGGTAGCCGCGAAGAGGTCAATCGCAGGTCAGCGGCAGCGACTTTGGGAGCAAATTATGGTTGGAGGTGCTTCGAGGGCGATATCCGGACGCCCGGAATCGCTATTACGGAATGTCCGGATACCGCGGGTTACGTCAAACCAGTTTATAGTTACCAGACAGGCAGTGCAAGGGGCAGGTCTGTGATCGGGGGCGTGGTTTACCGGGGCACAGCCTGGCCGGCCATGCAGGGCTATTACATCGGTACCGATTATTTTTCAGGGGATATTCACAAAATTAGTGCGAACGGCCTGGTAGCAGATTATCAGACATCTACGATTACCGGCGTTACCGACATAGGTGAAGCGGAGTCCGGGGAAATATATGGCGTAACGGGAAGCGCCGTGTATGCCATTGAAGCAGAGCCAGCTCTGCCGGTAACGTTGGTCAATTTTTCGGGCGCTCCGAGCGCCGAGGGGGTGAAACTATCCTGGCAGACTTCAATGGAGGCAGATTTCAAGGCATTCGAGATCGAATACAGCACCGATGCATTGGGCTTCGGGAATGTAGGCATTGTGCCTGGCGCCAATGCCCCAGGAGGAAACAGGTATGGATTTTCGCATACCACTGCATTGAAAGGGAATTTGTATTACCGCCTCAAAATGGTCGATACGGATGAAAGTTTCAGGTATTCCCGGATGATCACCGTGAGCAGGGATGCGGAAGAAATGAATGAGAACTTTGTAAGGCCCTCGCTGATCAGCACAAGTACTATGAATTTGCTGATCGAGGAGCCGTTCCAGACCGTGGAGGTGGTCAATACGGGAGGACAGGTAGTTTTGACAGAAAAAATTGGTGGCAGAAGCGGTCCGGTCAGCATACCATTGCAGGCAACTGTTTCGGGGATTTACATTGTGCGAATGGCCGGGCACGACCGGATCGTGCAGCAACGAGTGCTTGTTTTGAGGTAGAAGATGTGATGTCCAAACCTGGACGGATCTGTTCGTAAGCGGACAGGAGGGAATCACTAAATCATGCATTGGATTATCCAGAGGCCGTTTTTGACGGCCTCTTTTGCTTTGGCAGGCTATTTTTGATTTGGACAGAAATTATCCATTTCAAAGTTTCAACCTGCCCGGATATGATTGGAAATTACTTCAAAACGGCATACCGCAGTCTGGTGAAAAACAGGCTCTATTCGCTCATTAACCTGACAGGCCTCACATTGGGTCTGGGTGTTGCTATTACACTTTTCTGGATTGTACGGTTTGAGTATAGTTTTGATCGTTTCCATGCCAAGGCCGACCGCATTTACCGTGTCAAGTCGACCGACAAGTTTGGTGAGCATCAGTCACATGTGCATCAGACCACGATTAAAATACTGAAAACACAGTTTCCGGGCGTGGAAACAGCGGCTAACTTCTATGGCATGAACCCTGCGGCGGTGCAGGTGGGGACGGATATTTTTAACCAGAGGAATATCTCTTTCACCGAACCGGCCATGCTCGAAATGCTGGACGTACGCTGGATTGCCGGGAACCCGAAGCAATCCCTCAGTGCGCCCGGCCAGGTGGTACTCGACGAGCAGACCGCCAGGAAGCTGTTCAAGGGCAATGCGATGGGCAAGCGGCTGCGCTACGACAATAATGTAGACCTGACCGTCACCGGCTTGATCGGCGACCTGCCCATTAACACCGAATTTCCGATGGAGATGATCATTTCATGGGAAACAATGAAGAAAATGCAACCTGATCTGGCGCAGGAGGACAAGCTCGGCGGCGGCGATTCCATGCACCAGGGATTTGTTTTGCTGAAACCCGGCGCATCAACCGAGCCGATCAATGCGGGGCTTACCGATTTTTCCAAAAAACGGCCGGAGGAAACAACGGTAACCTCGGTGGAATTGCAGCCTCTTTCCGAAATGCATTTCGACACCAGCAAGGATCCGTTCATGTATTCGATGCCGAAATGGATGCTCTACACGCTTGCGAGCATTGGGCTATTCCTCATATTTATCGCTTGTATCAATTTCGTAAATCTGGCTACCGTTCAGGCGATCCAGCGCGGCCGCGAGGTGGCGGTGCGCAAAGTGCTGGGCAGTGGCAGGAAGCAACTGATTTACCAGTTTTTTGGTGAAACCGCAATGCTGGTGCTGCTGGCAACATGCCTGGGCGTATCGCTGGCCGGCAAGCTGGTAACCTATTCGTCGGAGCTTTTGAATACAAGCATTGATGGGTCGATGGTTTGGGATTCCGGTACTTTCCTGTTTCTGGGCGCGCTGGTGGTGACGGTAACGCTTTTTGCCGGGCTGTATCCCGCACTTATCCTCTCTGGCTTTCAGCCGGTGAAGGCTTTGCAAAATCGTGTGGCATTGCCTAACAGCAGTATTTCACTGCGGTCGTCGCTGGTAGTGCTGCAATTTGTGATCGCGCAGGTGCTGGTGATCTGTACTTTGCTGGCGATGAAGCAGATCCGGTATTTTTATGAAAAGGACCTGGGTTTTGAGAAAAGCGGCATTGTAACCGTCAATATGCCCGACCGGAGCGCCGTTCTGCGTGAGCGTTTCCGGCAGCAACTGAAACAGCATGCGGAGATCCGCGAGGTCGCATTCGGCCTTACTACCCCGGCGAGCAAGCGAAATCACTGGTGGGGGATGATGAAGCATCCGGCTCTGCGGGATGGTGAGGAAACGTTCCGTATTCAGCACATCGATACCAATTATTTCAACTTCTTCCGCATTCCGCTGCTTGCCGGCCGGATGTTGTCGGCAAGAGACACGATCCGTGAAAGCAAGGGTACCCGACTTACCGACGTAGTAGTGAACGAAAAGGCCGCACATGACCTCGGTTTCCGGAATTTGGACAAGTTGATAGGGGAGAAGCTTGAATTCTGGGGAATGAAAATGAATGTCGTGGGCGTGGTCAAAGACTATCATTCGGAAGACCTTAAAAGCAAACTGATACCGCATGTATACGTGTACGCGAGCTGGAACTTTCAGCTGGCCAGTGTCCGGATCGATAATTCCAAAAAGGCCGAAGCGCTTGCCCATATAGGGGAGCACTGGAAAGCCATGTTTCCCAACAATTATTACGAACCCAAATTCCTGGAAGACGACATTAGGAGCTTTTACGATAGCGAGCGCAAGCTTTCCAATTTCCTCCAAATATTCGCCGTGCTGGGTGTGCTGATCGGCTCATTGGGCTTGTTCGGGCTCGTTTCTTTCGTGGTAACACAGCGTACCAAAGAAATAGGCATCAGGAAGGTGCTGGGTGCTACGGTTTACAGCATTGTGGAATTGATTTCGCGTGACTTTTTAAAACTGATGCTGATCGCATTCTTTATCGCTACACCAATTGCCTGGTATGCCATGCAGTCGTTTTTAAAAGAATATACCTATAAAATAGACATTGAGGCCTGGGTTTTTGTGCTGGCTGCCGGGCTTTCAGTAGGCGTCGCTTTACTGACCATCAGCTTTCAGAGCATTAAGGCGGCTCTGATGAATCCGGTGAAGAGTTTGAGGTCGGAGTAGCACGGTTGTTATTTAACTAACAATTTCTTGTGAATCAGATTTTCTCGTGTCTGGATTTGGATGATGTAAGTACCTCCGGGGACGTTGCCCAGATTCAGTTGCCCCTTGCCACCCGTGGTAGCCATTTGGGAAGAAACTTCACGTCCCGCCCAATCCCATACCCTGATCTGTTTGATCGGGGTATTCGATTCAATGGTCAAAATTTCGGTCCTCGGAGTGGGGTTTGGATAGATATCAACTTGGATGTTATTAATGTTATGTTTTACGACAACGGTCCTTGATAAGGTAAAACTGCCGTCAACATCGACGGAACGAAGACGATAGTAGGTCAAGGGTGCGTATTCGGCCAGACTGTCTTCAAACTCGTAATTCAGTCTGGTAGTGGAATTTCCGAGGGCATTTACCCGGCCCACTGCTTCGAACGACCGACCGTCTACACTTCTTTCTATCACAAAGTGGGATGCATACTTTTCATCAGCAGTGCTCCATGTAAGTACCACGGCATTTTCGGTTTTATGTGCTGTAAAATTGATCAGGGTTACAGGCAACGCGCTTTCAGGAATGCTGCCCAGTGCGAACGCTCCCCAGCTGGAAACGGTTTGTCCCGTTACGCTACCGGTACTTATTGTGCCGGTAGTAGATGTTGCCCCCTCATTCAGCCAGTCTGTTCCGCTTTTACGGGCAACTTGCAATACCGCCGGATTGACAGAAGAGGTTATTGATGGATTGTGAAACGAATCCCACGTTACCTTCACCTTGCCGGTGGCTGTGCCAGCCGGTACAATGGTCCAATATTCTTCGTGATTATAAGCATTCAATACGACGGGAGAAGTACCGCCTGCTTTAAAAAGGCCGGTTCCGGCGTCCGAGGGATAGTATCGAGCAGAGAGTTCGTCGCTGTTGTTTGTAATGTCAACTGTAATGGGTTGGTATTTCGTTGGATCACCCACTGGGAATTCGAAATTTCCGATGCCTTTTCTCCCGACATATCCGTCAACATGACTAGCATCTTTTACGCCAGCGTGTGCAGCATTGGAAGTAAATACAAGCGGCGCAGACGCATCATGTGCTGTTACTACCCCATTGGTGAAGCTAACGACGCCATCCGCTTCCAGGGAGGTATTGAGGGTAATCCCGTTGCTATTATCAAAAACTAGGTTTTTTGTTCGTAATGTGTTACTGCCCGAAACAGTTTGATTTGAAACACCATTGACAACAAGGCTCCCGGAGAAATAATTGTTGAAAATCTGATGGTTGACTACGTTCCCCTTTACGACTATGGTGCCATCGTTTTGCAAATTGCCGCTGTTGTTGGTAAATGAGTCGCCAATGAATAATGTGCTTCCGGCAGTGATTTGAATGACGGCGCCGTTGTTGACAAGGGTTTGAGCAACTGAACCGTAGGTGATCATACCAAGTGCCAGGCTCGAAAGTATAGTGTATCTCATGGAGCTGATTTCGTAGATGATAAACGTCTATTGAATGGGAGTTGCTATTATAAAACTTCCGGCCTTGATAAAATAGTCGTCTGTGGAACCAGTGGCTCTTGTAGATTGTAACTTGAACGTGCCTGCCGTTTGAGAGTCGATTATTGTATGGAAATCGAACTTTACAAAAGGTAAATCCTGCATTGTTTGGAACCAGTCAAAGTCCGGAGTTCCATTACTGTTAAGTATTGTCCCGGGAGCTACTAGAGGGTCACCGTAAGTACTAGAAGTTATGCCTGTTGGCGTCACAGCAGTGCCTGAATAAGCAAATTTATAGGCCGCTAACGCCCAGTTGTTCGCGGCTTTCTGGCCCTTTATGACACCACGTATCCAATATTTCTTTCCAGCTTCGAGATTAACGCTTAACGCATCTACATAGCTTGGCGCTGATACGCTCACCATTATGTCATCGGATCGAACAAATGAAATTCCACCGACTGAGCTATTCTCCGGATTAACCCATTGTGTGTTGAAATTCGCCCCGTCAATTTTTGACAACACCTGGCCGGAAGCACCTCCTGGCGGCACGCCTTGCCCAGTATCTCCCTTAGCTCCAAGTTGAACCCAGTTGGGCGCTTGAGTAGGCCCAGCATTATAATAAAATCCCTGCGTGGCGTCTGTTTGCCAAACGAGTAATCCCGTTGCGGGGTTACTGATAGCGGATCTTTGAGATTGTGTCATCCGTGGTACCAGCACTCCCTGGGTTGTGCTGGTTACATCGAGGGCAGCCGATGCGTCGGGGGAGGAGGTGTTGATACCCACATTTTTTTGGGCGGAAACCTCATTAATGCAGAAAATTAAGGTTGCGACAAAAAATAATCGGCGTGTATGTTTCATAATGGCTGTTGTTTAGCGGTATTGTGTTCCAGTCCTAAATGTATTGCCAAGAGAAAAATAGACCCTGTTTGAGAAAACGATGTGTTGGTGGTATTTATTCATCGGATTTGTACTCGCTCGGGCACAGCCTTCATGAACTGTTATTGCCAATCACCTGAGAACGAAAGTTCTTACCTCATGGTCCTATCCAATTTTACGTGTGAAGACCTAGATGACAACCTGCACGAACTGATCGCGCGGATAAGCAGACAGTCCGAAAGCATCACTTTCGGACTGTGATCATTATACAACCCTAAAAACCCAATTTATTTATTGGAAAGTCACAATTTGAGTAGGACAAATATAATGGAAATATTCCATAAATATGGATTTAATCCACAATAATTTCTAGCTTGCTTTCAAATAATTACATTGTTTGAAATGCAGTTTATCCGTGCAGGATCGGCTGGGGCAGTGATGGAATGATTGTTGCATTTGCATCTTTCGAAGACCTTGGACAAGGACTTCCAAAAGATCAGCACACGTTCCAACTATGAAAATGAAGAAAACTCAGCACCCCCGAACCGGAAACATCAATGACGCATTAACAACCCGCAGACGCTTTATTCATCAATCTGGGGCAGCCATTGCATCCACAATTTTTTTGACGTCCTGTGAAGGTTTATGGGACAAAATAATTCCGTCCAAAAAAGATAACCGCGATAAGACGCTTGCATTTTTCGGAGATAGCCTCACGATTGGTGCGGGCGGGACCGTCCCATATGGGAAATGGGTGGGCGACGCATTCCCGGAAAGGCCCGTTATAAATGACGGGATCAATGGCCAGATTGCACTATCGATCGCGATCCGGCAGGGCGGGGTGCCAGTAAAACTCTCGATAACCGGAGGTCAGTTTAGTGGAACAGAGCCTGTGAAGATCACGAAGATCAGTAACGAATTCTTGTCTACGCCACTCAATATGACCGTGTATAAGCGCACGGGCACCCTCGCGGGCGTGAAGTGCACGGTTATACGCAGGGCTGCTTCCGGACAGGGGGAAATGTACACAGTGGAGCCCCTCACGGAGAGCGTCGCAGAGGTTCCGGATAATTCCATCTTTGAGCTCGATGACCCAATACCTTTGCGGACGGTGACGCAGGTGCTCTGGTACGGACGAAACAATATCGGTCAGGCCAGGGCAGAGGACGAGATACTCGCCGCCGTGGCAAGTTCGGTCGATTACATTACCACACCCAGGAGATATCTGGTGCTGGACATCCTGCTCGCAACCCCCGAGAATAAGGGAACGGAAAACTATAATCAGGTTATTTCGATCAACGGCAGGCTGGCCGCATTGTATGGCGAAGCGTTTGTACCCATGACTCCACCGACGGCTTCGGAAATGAAAGCGATCGGATATGAACCCGGGGCGCAGGATCAGCAGGACATCGACAGACTGAATTGGCCGAGGGGTCTTCGCCCGGCTGACCGCTCCGACGAAATACACCTCAATGACAAAGGCTATCAGATCGTTGCCAATCGTGTGATCGGGAAAATAAAGGATTTGAAGTACTGAGTGGAGCTGCGGTCGGGGGCATAGCATCTGGTTCGCCGTTGCCGTTTCTTACTGGCAGCTTTATTCTGAAATCCCAGAGGTGCACAACGGTAGGGTTACCGTGTTAATTTCTTTGAAATCATGACAGCTAACCTATCCCTTATGATCAAATCCGCGCTTCTGATGTTTCTGCTTTTCTGTGCATTCCTGACACAGGGGCAGACCTCGCCTGAAAATGTAGTGATCACATCTCACAATGAGAAGACCCGGGCATACACTGAAAACGGAATACTGCGTGTGAATGCTTCCCCGAAGGATGTCCGTAAACATAAGGTTGCCGGATTAGTTCGATACAGCGACTTTGGCGCCAAGGGTGATGGCAAGACGGATGATATTGATGCCATCGCCGCCACTCATGCGTTCGCCAATTTTCATGGGCTTTCGGTGAAAGCGGATGCGGGAGCCACTTATTACATCGGAGGAAAAGAGCGCACGGTGATGATCCGGACGGATACCGATTTCGGAAAGGCGGCTTTCATCATTGACGATACCGAAGTACAGAATCGCGATGCTTCCGTTTTTACGGTCGGTTCGGGCCTTCAACCGTTTAAACTTGAAGGAATATCATCATTAAAAAGAAATCAGGAAGAAATTGCTGCGTCGCTGCCGGGCCCTTGCCTGATCACTGTTACCAATGCGAACGTTAAGCAATACATCCGGTTCGGGCTGAACCAGAACAATGGCTCGTCGCAGACTGACATCTTCGTTGTTGATAAAAGCGGTAAAGTGGATATGAATGCTCCGATCATCTGGAATTTTGACCAGATCACGGATATTTCGGCCCGTCCGATCGACGAGAAACCATTGAAAGTTACCGGAGGCCGCTTCACCACCATTGCCAATAAGGCCGAGTCGAAGTATACTTATTACAGCCGGAACATCGCGATCAGGCGGTCGAATGTGCTTGTGGAAGGGCTCGAACACCGCATTACGGGTGAGGGCGACCACGGTGCGCCTTATGGAGGCTTCATTAATGTCGGCGAATGTGCCTATGTGACGGTAAAAAACTGTGTACTAACCGGGCATAAGACGTATAACACCATTGGCGCGGCCGGTAAGCCGGTTTCAATGGGTACTTACGACCTTTTGGCCAACCGCGCGCTTAACGTATCTTTCGTGAATTGCAGCCAGACGAACGACATCAACGACAACACTTATTGGGGTATTCTGGGCTCCAATTTTTGCAAGAATCTTCTTTACGACCATTGTACCCTGTCCCGGTTTGATGCCCATCAGGGTGTCGCGAACGCGACTATCCGCAACTCGACCCTCGGGCATATGGGTATCAATGCGATCGGCAGCGGGCTTTTGTTAGTGGAGAATTCCACGATCCGGGGCAGGAGCATTGTGAACCTCCGCCCCGACTACGGCAGTACGTGGCAAGGAGAATTGGTGATCCGCAACTGTGTTTTCGTGCCAGCTGGCGGTAAGCCGGTTAGCGCCTCATTGATAAGCGGTTCCTATTCAGGCCAGCACGATTTCGGCTACACCTGCTACATGCCCGAGCGCGTCACCATTGAAAATGTCAGAATAGACGATTCGCAGCACCCGGAAAACTACGAGGGCCCGGCGATTTTTGCCAATTTCAATCCAGAAATGACCGACAACACCTATCAGGAAAAATATCCTTATGTGAAAACGAAGGAAGTTACTCTTAGAAATGTAACGACCGCCAGCGGGAAAGCGGTGCGGGTGAGTGATAATGGGTTTATGTTCGGGGGCGTGAAGGTTAGCGGTAACTAGTGGTATACGTCAAATTTTGCGGCGGATGCTGCAAGCGATTGTTCAACTCGAACACAATTTGGATATTCTGGCACCTGGAACCCGCAGGTTAAGGCATTTGTAAAATTTATGTTCTAATTACACTCATGATAGTGATGATGTTATCGTCATCATTTATTTTTATACGGTGTATCCGATGTTTACTAACTCTCCGTATCAAACTATAACATATGTCTCATTTTTTTTGCTGTGCATTTTTAGAAAAAGGAAGTGAATTTAGACTATTATTATATTATTGGAAAGCCAAAAGAACATTCTTGCTTTCGCTTATTTTATGCTTGTTGTTTTTGAATTTTTCTTCCTTACGGGCTCAAATTTACCAGCACAATTTTAGCAATATCATAGGGCCAAGCGCTTCCCAACTGAATACACCGTCGTTAATTAACCCAAATCTCACCTCTACACTTGGTGTATGGGGTGCTTTTCGAAGGATTGTCGATGGAAATAGAGCGCTAGCCGGAAAAGGGCAATTTCATGAATATGCTTTGACCCTTTCAGTTCCTTTGTGCCAGAAGATGGAATTGACAGGGATCTCGTTCAAAAGAATGTCTGGAGACAACGCCACAATGCAGATCAGTGTTAACAATACTAATTACGGTTCTTCCTTTTCATCGGATCTGACTTATACAGAGATAACTCGCAATACTACACTCTCTGGTCTGACTGGTGATGTAGTGATCAAGATATTGGTAACAAATACTGCTGATATAACTAATGGCTACACAAGTATTGATGATCTTACAGTTTTTGGAAGTCTGACCAATCGATCATACACCCCGGGGTTAGTCACCTTTGTACAAGGGACTAATTCCGAAATATGCCAGGAGGCCGGCATGATATCTTATAGTGCAGCCGTTGATGGCGCTTATGGAACTTTATCTTATACACTGGATGAAAGCAGTGCAGCGGCGGGAGTTGTGTATAATACTCAATATAAAACTGTTGATTTTCCACATTCATTTTCGGGGAATGTTACACTTACTGCAACGGCAACAGGATGTGAGGGAGCTAAATCTCAGGGAAGTCATCAAATTTTGGTCAAGCCTGGTGGTCTTATTAGTACTGAAACTGAATTAACAGTGGAAGTTGATGGGATAGGTGGGGCTAGATTTGTGGATGGATGCAGGTATTTGGCTAACTTTTATGGTCCGGCTTTTTTTGGGGCATTTATGAAGATGAAGGTTGCTTTTAAAAATGGTGTCCGCTATTATGAGCTGATCCCGGAAGAAGGAACCCAGGGTGCGTTTACGATGGTGCTTTATTTCAGCCAAAGTGATTTTACAAATTACTCTGGATCGCTTCCTCTGCCTCAAAATCCCAATGATGATGCAAACAAGAAGAATGTAAGAATAAAAATCTACTATGATGGCTCAGATGTCTCCGGTCCGGCTGATTTGGTATTGGTACCTGATCGATTGGAGTATTGGGCAAACTGGTCCTTTGATATGGGTTTGATAATTGACAGGCCAATAAAAATCTTCTTGTCGGATGCAGAATCAGCACTTCCGGTAAAACTTCAAGCGATTGATGCAAAGCGGACGATCGAGGGGAACCGCATTGCATGGAAAACTTCTGAGGAAACGAAATTTAGTCATTTTGAGGTGGAGAAGAGTGACGATCCACGGCGTGCATTTCGGTACTTGGCTACGGTTTCCTCAAGTGGGAAAACTGATGGCGGAGCGTATAGTTATACAGACATCACCAGTTTATCCGGTGTGAAATATTATCGTTTGAAGATGGTAGATATTGACGGAAGTTTTGAATACAGCAGGATTGTTTCTGTAAATAGTTTGCCGGAGACTCAGAATCTGAGGGTATACCCGAATCCTATGCAAAATGACGTGTCGTTGGAATCGGATGACGCAGTAAATGCCGTTAGTCTGGTCGATTTAAAAGGGCTGACCGTTTTTGCGAAGTCTTATGAAAACCCTGATAAGACTTTACGCTTATCATTGCCTAAGCTTCCGTCAGGAGAGTACTTTCTAAAAGTTAAATCGGATTCAGGAAAGTCAAGATCCAGAAAGGTTCTCATTAAGCAATAATATCTTAGCCTTCTTTATATCTCTTTATTGGAATAAGCCTTGTAATATGTTTTATTCCCTTGTGGCATTTTCGAACTCCCATTTAATCAAATCCATCCAAAAGCCCCGATCGTCCATCTCCGAATATTCCTCCTGCTTAAAAGTGACTATCCAAAATAACGACCCCGTAGAATCCTGATCCGGGACACGGATACTTACCTCCGGCTTGTCCTTCGTCGCGGGTATGGAGGCAACGATCTGCTTTGCTTCTTCGACGGCTTGTTCCTGTGTCATGCTGGTAGCAGGTTTATGTGTTTGATCAAGTGTTGGGCTACCGTGTGTCGGCATATTAGGTTATCGAGTAGCAAGCATCTGGTAAGTGTGATATCTTGAATTCGCCTTTCAGATTCGGAGCCTGCGCTGACCATTTTCCTGACGTCAGGAAAATGGTCTTTGATCCTCAAATTTCAAGTTTGTCTTTGTTCTAATTTACTCATACCATTTCTCGAACGGCAGTGATTGCCGTTCGTTCATCGTCCCACCACCCATCAAAACTTCCCCCTATATTTGCCCTGCGAACTTTATTAAACTTTTATGGTGCTCATGTTAAAACTTGGGTTTGAAATATCCTCTTGGAGAGGCATACGGGTGAGAGTCCCGAGACCTGTCATAGCGCCAGCTTTGATGAAGTTCGCAGTGACCTCTCCATTTTCATTCACCATAATCCATTTCCGTTTGATGCCTCGGAGAAATCAGCGCTTTACGATTTGAAAGTGCTTTGGGAGGGGTTTGAGAAGATGGGTGCGGAAGCTTAGGTGTTTAAGGGCTGCGGTGGCAGTCCTTTTTTGTTGTGTAGAAACTAAGAAACGCCTTTAACAGCCTCTTCGATATCTTCTTTGATAAACTCCAAATATTTTCCTCTGAGGCAAACCGGCTCAAAATCCTCGCTCACCCATCCAAATTTTCCCCTATATTTGCCCTGCAAATTCCATTCAATACTTATGAAATCATTATTAAAAATCAGGCCAAAATGGCCTTGGAGAGGCACACGGGTGCAAGTCCCGAGACCTGATCGATGGTTTCCATTGATGGAGTTTGCGGTGACCTCTCCTTATTTATTCATTCAAATCCATTTTCAATGCAAACTCCAAATGGTTCAGGTGTCGACTCGAATGAGCATTCAGTCAACCCAGCGGTCGATGCACGTTACGCATCCAATGTCGGTGATCCGCTGACAGCGTCGCAGGCCGAGTTTTGGTATCTCGTCGAATGCCAGGGCTGCAAAGAGCTGGCGCATTCGCTCAAAATGGTCCACGATCTGGCGCTTTATCATTCGGATATTCCGTTTGATACCTCGGAGAAATCAGCGCTTTACGATTTGAAAGTGCTTTGGGAAGGCTTTGAGAAGATGGGTGTCGAAGCTTAGGTGTGTAAGGGCTGCGGTGGCAGTCCTTTTTTTGATCGATAACTGTCTTGCCAATATTATGCTTGGTCATCAGGATCATTCAGCAGCGCGTCGAAATCGCTCACATACAATCGATCCTGAATAATTCGACATTTCTCAAATTCACTTTCTGCATGTCGCAGTTGTTCGAAATTTTCGAATAACTGAAATTCCCTCAAATTCGCTATCGGCGAATACTTTTTTAAATGATAATAGATGGTGTGTGTTTCAACATGATAGAGAAGTCCCGCTACATAGCCGCTGATCGTTTTAGCTTTTCATCTGTAAGGGCGGATTGGATTTTCGCCTTCCCGTAAAACTTTGTTATTTCAGCTTTCTCGTTATTACTGCCGCGTTCAAAAACTCGTTTGATGACTGCATTAGCCTGCTTCTCCCAATCAATGCGTAAAATGTCGGTATCCCAAAAGAGCGATTTTCTCAGGATTGTCAGATCCGGTGTCCGGCTCGCTAGTTTCTCCTTTTCCTTCTTGATGTCATAGTAAGCCTGCAACAACACCAATGTCCCCTCATTGAGAAAAAGCCCCTTTTCAATTCTGAGCGCCAGTGCGGTATTAATGCTGCGTTTCCCTTTAAGGATAGCATTAAAGCTCTGCGGATGTTCGCCGATTGATAAAGCAAAAGGGCGCTGTTTAAGAGATCGCTTTTTCAGTTCTCGCTCAAGAACGAAGCCCGGATGAATGCCTTTGTATTTTTCAAAATCCTTTTCCATATATCGAATATAAACAATTTTGTTTATATTTTCACGGGCAGGTTTTCAGTATCTCTCCGAAAGGCAATGCGCTTACGCTCGACTTGTCCAACTAGCTAGAATTAAAATAACCCTCAATCCCAACTCTGCTCCAAAGCAAATCGCAGTAAACTGTTCTTTCCCGTCAGGTTCAGCTTTTTTGCAATATTCATCCGGTGGTTGGAGACTGTTTTTTCACTGATAAAAAGCACATCGGCGATTTCCTTGGTGGATTTGTATTCAGAAATCATCTTCATGATCTGCGTTTCCGATGGGGTAAGCGACGCTTTCAGGTCATTTTTTGATTGTCGTTGCAGCGCCGACGTTTTTTTGAGCAGGTAGGCCGATATTTCGGGGCTCAGGTAAAGGTCGCCGTCTTTGGCCTTGTAAATAGCATGTACAATGTCTGAAACGGCGTTTTCTTTGAGAACATAGCCCAATACGCCTATTTCCAGGGCTTTCAGGAATGGTGCTTTTTCTTTGTGCATGGTGAGGATAATGATCGGAAGGTCGGGCTGAATGTGAAGCATTTTCTCGGCAGCTTCCAGTCCGGTCAACCGTGGCATGTCGATATCCAGAATGACTACGTCCACGCTCTGAGACTGAAAAGAAAGCAGCGCTTCCTGACCATTTTTTGCACTGACGATCACTTTCAGATCAGGATCTATTTCGATCACTTCTTGGAGCCCTTTCAGGAATATGGGGTGGTCGTCAGCAATCAGGAGCTTGATTTCCATGATTAGAAAGGAATTTGAATATGAATAATAGTACCTGACGGCTTGTTTTCCAGGATCTCGATCTGGCCGTTGAGAATGTTGAGCCGTTCCCGGATTCCGATCATCCCGAAGCCTCCCTTTTCCGTTGCCGCAGGCCCGATACCTACACCGTTGTCTTCTATTCTGATAGCGATCATTGCATCTTCTTTACTTATTCGAATTCGTGCCGCGGTAGCGTTCGCATGTTTGAGAATGTTGTTAAAGCATTCCTGGACGATCCTGAATACATTCATCTCATTGGCTTTGGTAAGCAGGTTATCAAAGGTTTGAATATCGGTTTCCAGCTCGATCAGACCTGTTTCTATCACGTCTTCCAGTAAGCTATGCAGCGATTGCGTGATGCCCAGGAGTTCCAAATGCAGCGGGCGCAGGTTATAGGAAATGTTGCGGACCTCCTGAATCGCTTCCGTGACCATCTCTTCCAGGTCCCTGACTTGTTTCTCGCGCAGTTCAGGCTTCTCAGCATCTCTTTTGATCATCAGAACCTTGTTTTTGACCATTCCCAGGCTTTGTCCGAGGCTGTCGTGCAGCTCGGCGGCCACCCGCTTGCGCTCGCTTTCCTGTGAGCCGATGAGCTGCTGCGAGAAAAATGTTGCCTGGGCCAGCGCCTCGGCCTGGGTTACTTCCTTCTCCCTTTTATAGGTGTTGAGCTTGTTGGCGAGCGCAAAGGAGAGAATAATGGCTTCCAGGCCAGACCCGATCTGATAGGCCCCCTCGGTGAACCAGTTCTCCGGAAGGATAGCCATGTCTTTCATCATGAAAATAAAAATGCCTGCCAGTAATGCGGTAAAGCCCATTAGGTAGTACCTGGCTGGCTTGAATCCCTGTTTTAGCACCACAAAACCGATCACATTGGAGTAGATCAGGAAGAGACCCACGGTGATCCAGTTGAGTTTAAAGCCCAGTAATAAATCGCCGGAAAGTGAAAGCGCGATGATGGAAACACATGATACGACGATCAGCCATCCGAATTTTCTCAGCCTCGGGCAATAGTAGCTCGTATTGAGGAACGAATTGGTGAAAAGCAATGCGAATATGAAAGCCAGACTGCCGGTATAATTGGAATGATTGGCCTGAGGGAAATGCGGGACGATGAATTGCAGGAAATGGCCTTTGATATAGCTGATATTCAATGCGACGCAAAAAATGTAAAACACGTAATACAGGTAAGTACGCTCCCGTATTGAAATAAATACAAACAAATTATAAATGATCAATGCGGCGATCAGTCCAAAGTAAAACCCGTGAGCAATGTCATTCTCCTGGCTGTTTTCATAGATATATTGAAGCGTCGAGATTTCGAGCGGCACGCGTATGATGGAGTTGCTGCGTACGCGCAGATAGACCGTTGCGGTATCCTTTCTAACCAGGTTCAGCGGCAGGATTAGCTGATTGGTGAGAACCGGCCGGTCGTGATAAGGCAATGCGGAACCAACGTTCGTGATGTACTCATTGATTTGGTCATAACTCGGCCAGGTCCTGGTAAAGAGATCGACCTGTTTCAGGAACGGAGCTTTTACGTGCAGAAACCATTCTGTCTCCGTTTTGCTGACCACCCGTAATTTCAGCCAGAAAGTGGAAGCACTCGGCCCTACGTTCAGCGTTTGCTGGGTCATAGGTCGAAACAACTCCGGCTTGCCTTCCACGTCGCTGTGCTGCAATGCATTGGTAGGGTCTTCCAGGACCAGCATATTTTGCCCGACAATATAATTGGAATGCCCGTAATCCAGCTTGATCACAGGCGGTTCCAATGCCTGACCCAAGGTGGTCATGGCAGATAGCAAACATAAAATGAATACGAATCGACCGAAAGGTAGCATTATATCAGCTCGGGTGTTTTGATATCGAGAAGGTCATCAATGTATTGTTTACAAAGCAAATGAGGGTTATATTCTTTGAACTCCCGGCTGAGTTTTTTTACATTGTTTTTGTATGTACCGTCAGCCAGTACCTTTTCCACACCCGCTCTGATTTGCTCCGGTGTAGGAAATTCAGTTTTGAGATCAATTCCTAATTTGAAATAGCCGATCCTGGCATTGATTTCGTTTTTTCCTTCGTGAATACCCGCTGCGACGAGCGGGAGCTGATTTTGTATCCCCAGCATTACACCCCCGTATCCTCCGTTGGTAACGTACGCATCGCAGTGCGGCATGATCTCATTAAAAGGGATAAAGTCCCGGATGATGATGTTTTCCTGCGGATACCGCGCCTGTAACTCCGGCGTGACCATTCCGCCCGTCGTGGCGATTACCAGTACCGGGGTGTCTTTGAATGCATTGAGCGTGGGAATGAGAATCTTCTCGGGATCTTTTTCCAGCGTGCCCTGCGTGACCAGGATTACTTTTTCATATTTCCCGAGTTGGTCTCCGAAATCGGTGAGGCTTTTGCCCCCTTTTGCGAACGGCAACAGAGGTCCAACGAACCGGACTTTGTTGCTCAGGTCGGAGCGGCTGTATTCAAAACCGGGTGTGCCACTTTGGAGGAGGAGATCCGTTTTTTTACACAGGACATCAAAGATATTGCCCGTCACCGGTACCATCCCGTGCTCGCGAAAGAGCCTGGCGAAAAGACCGGCCGCCTCCCGGAAGATGACCTTGTTGGCGAAGAAGCGGAGGAAGTCCTGTTTTCTTCGTCCGAAAAAGCTGGTGGAAGGCGTCATAGCCAAGCCGGTAGGAGGCAAGTCCCGGGAAGTTTCGATGAGCGGGAACACGCCTACCGAGACCACTTTCTTGTGCAATTTTTCTTTCACGAACGGCATGCCGGTGAATGCGATGTCGCTGATCAGCAGGTCGAACGACCAGGACTCATCAATCTCTTTGATATCTTCATAAAACTCCGTTGACCTGAGAATAAATGCGGTTTTGAGGTCATATTTTAGTTTGCCGATTGCCCCTGGAATTTTGTCGCGCTCGGGAAAAAGGATGTGAACATTGTGTTGATTAAAATCCAGTGCTTTTCGGAAAGGGTAGTACGGAATGCCGAGGCGCTCGATCTTTTCTTTGAAAATGCTTCCGGAGTACCATCTCACATCATGGCCGAGTGATTTCAGGTGCATGGCTAAACCGGTCAGGGGATTGAAATGGCCTTCATAGGGCATATTGGCAAAAAGTATTTTTTTCATGGCTAATAAGAATTGATTTGATGGTTGATTTGCTATGTAATTGACTATTAAATAGTTATATGTTTGTTAGAGCTGCCCGACGCGCTTGACCCGGAAAACACCTTTGATGGAAGCCGTTCCTATCGAAATAGGCTGTGTAGCCGTATTCAGCCATCCGGCGGGTTGAACAACGAAGGTGCCTGTTACCCACTGCTGGTCGGATTGATCAACCCGCACGGATCCGCCGCTGACGGTCAGTGCTTTGCCGTAGATTTGCTGATAAATCAGTTTAGGTTTGTTAAGATTGAATGCGACATCGGCGCTTTTCGTCCAGGAAAATGTGCCGGAGGCAGCCCCTTTCCAGCTAACGGAAGCGCTTTCGGCACCGTCCCTGCCCACTACCATGTATTGTCCGCCGCTGCCGTTCACCCCACCGGCGTACGTATGCCATGCACCGTTATCGATCTGCACGGAAAGCCCTTCCGGTGCTATGAAGATGTTGCTTACCAGACGGAGATCTCTGTACTCCTTTCCGTCGATCTTCACTGTCTTTTTGAGAGTTAGGGTTACGGCGGCGGGATTTACGGCCGGGATCGTCTGAGGCGCCGTGTAATCAGCTGCGTTTTCGTTGCCTTTTAAGGTGCCCTCGCCGTTAAGAGTCCACTTGTCGATAAGGTTGGCAGGCAGCGGCCCAGGAAGTACTACGGGCATGCCGCCAAATTCTGCCGATGTTTCAGCGATGTAAGTGGTGTTGAGGCGCACGGTTTCACCCGGATTCAGAAAGACGCTGGCAGGATCTATCTGGAGCGTTAGAAACATGGCCCAATCGCTGAAATGCGTTGTTTCGACTGTCAGGGTCCGGGCGGTAGTATCTATGCTTTTTGTGGCAGGAGATATCCACACGCCCTTTTCATTCTGATAGCCTATGCGCATCAATGCGGGTACCGTTCCCACGAGGTCCTTCTCGTTGTACCGGAATGTGACGGTCGCAGGTTTGGCAAAGTTGACACCGTGCGGCAGCAAACGGAATGCCTGTCCCGTACCGGCGGGGCAATTGTTGGTAATGCCCTGAACTGAAAACGTTTGGTCAGCGCTCAAAGCACCGGCAGGGATGACCACGCTGACGCGGTTGTCGGGGGAGGCGATTACCCCGCCGGAAGGACCGATTTGTGCGGTGATGATCGCACCTTCGGGAACGCCTGTGGGGGTTACTGCCCCCGGAGACTGCCCGGAAGGTACATTTCCGGGACCGACGGATTCTTTTTCTGTTTCGCAAGACAAGAGCAGGAGGCCCAGCGATAGACTCAGGATGGATTTGTAAAATGTTTTCACAGCTGATAGATTTTATGATTTAAGATGAATATCTCTGTCTTTCGACATCACAAAATTACCGGCCTCACTACCCCTATAAAATGGAGGTTACCACCCATTTTCCTAGGTAGTACTGCTCATATTTTAAGGGAATGTATCGTTTTTAAGATAAGTAACTATTTGATAAATAATTGTTTGGGGGTGAATGGCGCATTCAGTCCTGAGAAGCTGGTTCAATCATTTTTCGCAGCAATCCTCTGAGCAGTTGATAGCTTTCTGCACCTACTGCCTCCTTCCACCGTTGTTCAAAATCGTGATTTATGCTTTGGGCTGTTTTTTTGAGTTGCTCACCCTTGGGAGTCAGGACAAACAGGACCGCACGACCATCATCCGGAT
Organism: uncultured Dyadobacter sp.; assembly: GCA_965649915.1. GTDB lineage: Bacteria > Bacteroidota > Bacteroidia > Cytophagales > Spirosomataceae > Dyadobacter. The sequence goes on along the minus strand of CBFGMV010000018.1, from coordinate 55,860 downwards.
CGGGCGTGCGATTTAGATATCCCATGTTTTCGAGCTGATAAACCAATGCACTCATAGACTGCTTCGTCATGCCGGCCAGGCTCGCAAGGGAAGTTATACGTGATCCCTTTTCATCCAGATACTGAAAAATTAAACCGTGAGAAGGTGTAATTTCCGCATATCCTTGTAAAGCAAGCTCCTGATGAAGATTGGTCACCAGTGAATCATATAATTGCCGCAAGTAAACCCCTGTGTTCGATTCTGACATGTGAAAATATTTTTTCAAAAATAATCAGTTAAACTGACTAATATTCAAAAACATTATTTAATTTTGGTCAGCTAAACTGACTAACTTAAATTTAACATGAAAACAATGCAACCACAAAACGGGTTTAAATCCTCGGCGACTGCTGAAAACACGCGGGCAATTCCCGGCGCGGTGTTCAATTTTCTTTCAATGGGCCGCGAAACGGAAGGCCGACAGGCGCTGATACGGATTGTGGTAAACCGTGGGTCGGAGCCGCCTGCACATACGCATTCGCGGGAAGACGAGTCGTATTTTATTATTAAAGGAAGTATCCGCTACACGATTGGAGATCAGCTATTGACTGTCAATGAAGGGGAATTTGTATATCTGCCGAAAGATGTGCCGCACAAGTTCGAAATACAGACAGAGCAGGCGGAAGTGCTGATGTGGCTAAGTCCGGCAGGATTGGATCAATGGTTTTGGGATAACAGCACGCCAGCACCGGATGGCGCAGCACTACCCGGCCCGGCAGGGCCGCCACCGGCGCAGGTGATTGAGCATTTTGTAAATTCCCTGCGAGATTATGGTGTTGAGATGAGCTAGTAACATTCCCACTATAATTTTAGGGCATGATAATAATGGTTCTCTCCCTCGTCTTCGAATTCCTCGATGAGCGAAAGCCCCGACGCAATTAGTAATTCTTTGTATCTCTCCGCTCCAAGCGATGTCGATTCTATTTCCGTAATAGCATCTTCCCATTTCATTTTTTGAGAGGGGGCCGTAAACAACAGCTTCCCGCCAGCGTAGAGCGCATTGGCCATTTTCCGGATCACGACTTCCTGTATTTCTACCGGTAAAAGGAAGATTAGTCCCCAAGAAATGATGGCATCGAACTGCCGGTTGAAAAATGAGGAATCCTGTGCGGCCTCACAGGCGACTGGAATGTTTGGGAAGTTCTGTTTGAAGGTCTGAACCATGGAAGGCGATGCATCAATCCCATAAACGGTCAGACCTTCATCCACCAATGCCTTCGAAATCGGGTCGCCTGCGCCACATCCAACGTCGAGTACTGTCGCATTTAGGGGTAATGACCGTGCCCATTGTCGAACCGACGGTGAGCCGACTCCATTAACGCCCTTGGAGCGACAGCGAATGAATGTGGTTGCGTGGGCTTCGTATCCGTTTGATTTGTCCATCGTCAGTCAGTAAGCAGTTTAAGATCGTATTGACGTTTCCGTGAAGATAGTCGAATGGACAATCCGACAAGCCGTAAATTTTGCCGGAGTTACTTCCAAGGCTGAATTGATGCTGCTCAAAAAGCATCTTGAAGAAGTAAAAATGGCCTACGATGGCCCTTGTCTGATTACATTTGCCAAAATCGACAGGTTAGCAAAAGGATCATATGCAGACTGAACATGCTTTGGGGAAGAGATTAGGGCTGGACAGCGGGTATCTGAATGAGCTGATGTCCATTGCGCACAGGAAGCGCTACGGAAGGGGTGATGTCCTTTTTCAAAGAGATACGGTTTGTAACTATCTGGGATACATTGTAAACGGGGCGCTGCGAACCTATTGTGTCATGGAATCCGGCGAAGAGATCAGTTTCCTGCTGCAAGTGAACGGAGATTTTTTCGGAGATTATGAAAGCTACCTGACCGGAGAACCGTCGGGATTCATTATCGAGGCCGTGATGGACACCGAAGTGTTGCTTTTCGACAAGCAGGACCTGGAACGCCTGATCGACAGCGATATATTCTGGTTGCGGTTCAGCCGGAAAATCCCGGACGTTTGTTTTTTGGAAGCCAAGCGCAGGATTGAAGACCTGCTGTTCTTCGGACCGGAAGAACGTTATTTCCGGTTGCTTAGTAAAATGCCGGAAATCGTGCAGAAAATTCCTTTGAAATACATTTCGAGTTATCTGGGAATCACACCTCAGTCGCTCAGCCGCATACGTAAGCGGATCATTAATTAACTTAAGTGAACGTCTTTTCGAACGCGTTCAAACCAATTTTACGGCTACAATTAACCTGTATTACACATGGAAGTAGCCATAATAGGAGCGGGCATAGGCGGCTTGGCCACCGCCCTTGCATTAAAAACAGCACAAATCCCATTTCGTATTTATGAAGGAGCACCCGCGCTGGCGCCAGTTGGTGCAGGCATCATGATCGCCAACAATGCCATGCAGGCATTTCGGACCTGGGGAATTGCGGGCCAGATAGCGGCTGCCGGAAATCGCATTTCAGTCATGAACCTGACCCGACCCGATCTGCGTCCTATATCATCCATTAACCTCGGGTGGTTCGAGCAGCGGTCAGGACTTCATAACATCGGTATCCATCGCGCTGATCTTCACAACATTCTGGTGAATGCGGTGGGCATGGATCGCATCGTTTTGAATAAAAAACTCAGAACCATTTCGCAAGGAGGAGCCACTTGTCAATTGTCGTTCGAGGATGATACCAAGGTGGAGGCTGCTTACGTGATGGGTGCCGACGGCCTTCTCTCGCGTGTGAGAGGTGTATTGTTTGACAACTGCGAGCTGCGAAATGCACAGCAAAACTGCTGGCGGGGTGTGACCGACTTTCACCTGGCGGATCAGTACCATCACGAGCTCAATGAGGCCTGGGGAAAGGGCAAGCGCTTCGGCTTCGTCCGATTGAACGAACGGCAAGTTTACTGGTACTTGATTATCGACAACGATCTTGCGGCCACTTCATCCGACGTCTACGCTCATTTAGATGACTTTCATCCTCTGGTCACTGAGATTATACAAGCTACACCCGCTTCGGGCTGGATCGCAGCCCCGATTTTCGACCTTAAACCGATGGAACAATGGAGTGATGGCCGGGTTTGCCTGATTGGCGACGCTGCCCATGCCACCACGCCAAATCTGGGGCAGGGTGCATGCCAGGCGATCGAAGACGCATATGTGTTAGGCGAATTACTTAAAACGCTTACGCTCGATGAGGCTATTCGCCGTTATCCGTCCGTGCGAATGTCGAAAGCGCACTACGTCGTTGAAACGAGCTGGCGGATAGGCAAGATGGCGCACCTGCGAAGCCCACTTATGATCGGATTGCGCAATCTGATGATGCGAGCGACACCGCAGCGGATCAACCGGAAATCGTTAGAAAGGATATTGACGCTCCGGTACCCTGGAATTTGAAGCTGTTGCTAACATCCGGAATACTCAGGGCGGAAAACTCCGTTGAGGGCGATGATTGTTTTTTCAACGATTGTTCTTCCGTCTTGCAGTTCCAGGTAAGGATTCGGATCATCAGGGTAAATCTGCTGTATTACTCCCTCTGCCCGTTCCAGCCCGTTGATATCCAAAATCATTTCCGCTTTCGCTCCGCGGTTTTTGCAATCCGTCAGCATTTCCAGGAAGGTTTCGTTCACCGATAACGTCGTACGTAAGTCCATATAATTTCAGATGATTTTTTGTTTCGAAGTTATTGGTAGAACGGAGAGTGGTTGCTGGAGGTTCATTTGGGTGATGGGGGGCAAATTTCAAATGAATGGAAGAAGGGTTAAAATCAATGCATGAGCATTATTTTTGTGTCTCCCTTGTTTTAGAAGGAGTCAACGAACGTTAATGATCTGGCCATTGAATTGTGGGAGATCAAACGATTTGAGAATGACACTGTAACCATAAGAAAGGACAGCGCCGTTCCGAATTAAAATTGTCTCCAAATAGCGCTAACCGACTAAGCTACAATATTAAGCTACAAAAAAAGGCCCTGAAAATCAGGACCTTTTGGGAGGGAGACGGGTCTCGAACTTTGCCTTTAACTGGCTTGTAATCAAGGTTTTGTCTCCTGTATTTGATGTGAACTACACGAATGACTCACTATTTTTTATACATATAGTACAACGGTATATTTGTTATGTATAATTCTTTTGGCGAAAATTGAGTTGTTTGTGGGTGGATTTTCGCTGGATTTGGGGTGAATTTTCGGGTGGTTTTAGGTGTTCAAAGTTTGGAAAATGCCTGTGGGTTTTGGCGCTGGTAACTGCGATTTTGCTGGAAGTAAATTTACAAAAGATTTCGAAGATCCTGACAACAACTCTGGGTCAAAATCAGAATGTGTTTCTAGCTGTTTGCTTGACCAAATCCAGCCTGAAATGCACGTCTTGAACACTCTTCGATACCTTTGAATACGTGTGAAATATTTGTAGCAGATAAGGTCAAGTATTTACCATTTATCTTCTCGGTGAATATTCCAATCAAGAGATAAGATAGCTTCATTTGTTCTTCAATTATTTCATATGATATCAGCCATAGCCCGCAGCCACTCATTCCCCGCGGAGATTTTGCCTTGTAGGCATTTCCATGGTTGTTTAATGTCTTGCCATGCATGTTAAGGAGATAATAATCCGATTTTGGCCGGTCATAGTAGTTGTAAACTCGATCAGGAGAGGATTGTAGCAAGTAAGTATTGCAGGCTAGTTTTAGTCTGTCCCCTTTGTGCCTGACTCTTGCTCCCGGAAATCCAACTAGGGCATATCTGTTAACTCTTACTGGTTGATGGTTTAATAAAAAGCCGTTTTTACCTACTGGATTATATTGTAAGCTTAAGAATGCTCCCAAGCTGTTAGAGAGCAGTATGAAGGCAACGTCTAGCTTATTGTCCGGATGGTAATAAATATAGGCATCCGGGATGCTGAGATAGATCACTCCTGCCGGTCCTTGGACTAGGAGTTCGGGATAGTCCTTCACGACGTGAGCAGCAGTGAATATAAAGTACATTCCTTGGTCATGAAAAAACACTCCTGAGCCTAATGGCCTAATTATCCCCTTGCGGGCAGACATTAGTGCTATGGTATGTCGGTTGAGATGGCTCTCGGAGATTTCAAATAGTTTTCTATGATATTCATTGAATACTTTGTTGGCGTCAGAATCTGTCATTTGCTTGGCCGGGTTGAGCTTGCTATGAATTAGAGATCATTTGTATTTATGAACTGCGATAAACCGCCTCCTTAATTTAATCCATAATGAATTCCCAATACTTCGTTCTTAAAGAGCTTGGGTTGAAATCCTCGTAGCGTTGCTCTTGAACAACAAGCATTGTGTCAATGCTGTACTTCGGCAGAAGCTCATGTAGCTTCTGAGAGGGGTAATTTACCATGTTTTTGGAAATGTAACACGAAGCGACGTACATTACCGGGGAGCTCATTAAAACCGGCGAAGATGTGGCTGTCACTAATTGAACAAAGCGAAGCAATACGAGCGATTTACCGCGATAATATTCCAGCACTTGAAGATGTTACACTTCATGAAATCAAAATTATACCTGGTGAGGAAACAATTATCACGATAAAAATTGATATCACGACGCTGCCCAAGGAGTTGCCCAAGAAGTGGCAGGCAGCCGAAATAAATACCGTCCAATTGACATTTTGTCTGACACAGTCTCGAATTGAGAAGTTCGATTTGGACTCACCAGTGTCTAGAGTAACCCGAATAAGAATACTTGAAGATAGTGATAGCAAAATAATGATGCTTGGCAGCAGTGCTGATGCGGAAGTGCTTGTAATACGTTCGAGTTGGATATATCTTCAATCAATAAGTGCATACCAAAATGCTTAAAGGCAAGTTTCGAATGCCCTTGATTTTTGGTGGAGGCAACTGTAATGTTGGCAAGTGGCACATTCACCCTGCGGTTATATTTCCGTTAAGCGGACTTTTGATTGGCCGGATTGTCGAAATTCCTGATAAGTTACACCTACCAATATCGATCTCAAACTTATGAGCCTTCCTGTTGCAAAGCAGATCGCCTGGATTTCGTTGATTCCTCAGCTAGGGTTCATGGCCTTTTTAACAGCAGTTTATTATGTAATGGGAATTGATCAGTTTGTGATCTTTGGGGCAGGCAGTTATCTCGTACTATCCAATTTGCTCCGATTCCTTGCATTGAAGGATCATAATCAAGCTGTTAAATGTATCAAGGCCGGTGATTTTATGAATGCGATTCCCAGGTTTCAATCTAGCTATGACTTTTTGGATAGCTACCCTTGGATTGATAAGTACCGGTATTTGACTCTTCTGAGCTCCTCTAAAATTTCGTTTAGAGAAATGGCATTGAACAACATTGCCTTCTGTTACAGTCAAATCGGCGAAGGTGAGAAAGCGATATCCTACTATAAGCGAATGCTCGCAGAGTACCCTGACAGCGACCTTGCAAAGGCAGCACTGAATTTCATCGCTGCGATTCAAAAAGATGGTTGACAATATCAGAGCAGAACGGCTGGTCGATCGAATAATCTGTCAGGGACAAAATGGTTCGGATCATAAATGCTAACGTTGTCGTTTAACAACACTTTTGCTATTATTGTCGATAATAATCAACATTATGGCAACTAGAAAGTTGGTTCTTCTACCGAGGTTTCTGAAAATACTGGAACAGCTCGGTGAAAACATAAAACTGGCCCGCAAGCGGCGGAAACTTACGACTATTCAAGTATCTGAGCGGGCCGGGATCGATCGCACTACATTAGATCACATTGAAAAAGGTAATCCACGTGTTTCTATCGGAGCAAACTTTAATGTTTTGAGGGTTCTAAATCTACATGAGGATTTTCTAAGACTGGGCGCAGATGACGAGCTGGGAAGGAAGTTGCAGGATTTAAAGTTGCTTGGTAGGTCGAACGGATAGCTACTTATTAAAAAATGGGCTTGAAAGCTTCTCCGCGTGATAGTAATGATTCTAACTCAGATGAGTGATAACCCTGTTACCCCGTCGCAACATTATGTCGGACCGCCTGATTATGCAAACCGGTAAAGGTTAAGTTTGAAATCATCGGGTGAAAATTAGTTGGTTCGATTCCTATAATTTGGGTTGGGTATGAACACTCCCTCAATAACTCCATGCATGTCGACTTTTCATGCTCCTAAAATAGCTGTTGCGGGTACTTCCTCGGAGTCAGAGTACTCGTTATCAATAACGTATACGTATCAATTAGGTGTTCGCTTTGCCTCTGCTTTTAACTCTTCTGTAATCGGCGGTGATGTCATTGTCGAAGGTCTAGCTGTTCAGTAAAAGTCCTAAGTTTGTCAAACGAAGGTAACATGTAATTATGAAAGCAAAATCAGTTAAAGAGATTGAAAAACTGTTGAGTCCAATTTCTGATACGGAAACAATTGAGGTCAATTTAAAGCAACTTTTGTTGGTTTATCGGGCAATAGAAGACTGGCGAGGTTTCTTTCATAACCCGATGCATTATCCAACGATAGAAGATGTATCAAAATATTTAGGGAACAAAAGGAGTGAGATGTACGCAGTAATGGACCATATTTATATGAAAACATTCGAGCAGCTACTTCCTAGTGATATAGAGGACAGGTTGGAGGAGTTTTCGTAAGATGACAGAATAGGCGGCGGATCATTGTCCTCTCATCCGATCGATTTGCTCATCAGTAGCTTTTAATACTGTTTCGCGATTGTAAATCATTTTTCAACTCAGAGCAATCGCCTTTACTACTCAAGGCAAAAAGTGACGGGGTTTACCCCTTGGCTGCAAAGCCATGGGCGGTTTAAGGAGCGGCGAGAGCCGGGGGCGCCTAGCTGCGGTAAATAGCCTCTTGGATTTGCGGTCGTCACTTTTTGCTTTGTAACTTTCGTTGCGCTGTGGTGCAAATTCGTAACTTGCTGATAAACTTGATAGCTCAACTTATGGCACTGTTGAAGTTACATGATGATCACTATGAAGACATCTACTATTTAATAACGGATGTCGAAAGAGAATTCGACCTGGATTTTAGTAACGATGACTTCAAGGAGGCAGCATCATTGGGCCAACTTATGGACATTATTTCCAATAAAATTCCTCTAAACGAAGTCGAAAATTGCACTACACAACAGGCATTTTACAAGATTCGGTCTGCGTTTAAAAGTATAGATGATGGGAATCACTTGACTCCACACATCACTTGAACTATTATTGCCGAGAAAACAGCGGATTTCAAAGATGAAAGAACTCGAACAAGAACTAGGCATAGAGCTCCGCATTTTGAGCCCTCCTGATGTGATTGCAAGCATTATTTGGGTTGCTGTTTTTGTTTCAATCGCCGGTTTAATTTACGACTGGCGCATGTTCTTGCCTTATTTTTTATTGATAGCTGCGATTGGGAAAGTGGCCTATCGGTTTGGTAAGGAATTGGATTTGGAGACGGTATCTGACTTAGCAACAAAGCTTGCCACAGATCATTACTCAGCGTCCAGACGCGACCCGACCACGATTAATAGGAAAGAGTTTGCTCGGGTCTTAATGAACAGGCTTAACAAGAATTACGACGCCGGCCAGGGGCTGTCAGGAGAAGCAATGATAGCTTGGGGTGCCAATTCTTAGTTCAAAATCCCATCGAAAACCCTTTCTGCTTCTTCCGTTTCGGCTTCTTCAACTGATGAGGCGTGTACTCGCCATCCTTTACTGGAGACAACAAAGAATCAAGCGACTTATCATTCTCCAATGGGCTAGCATCTCTGCCATGGTAAGCATCAACCCCACTAGTAGCCTGGCCCAAACTCTGTCCTATCCTTTGAGATTTTTGCTGATGAAAAGAAAATTCCGTGTCCGGGCACCATTCGGTTAATCCCTTGGCGCTGTATTCTTTACCCAGTGCGCTTCCATTATAGACGGCTTTGCTTCTATGATCTATGAAAGTTACGCCATAAAGAGCGCCCTCATCGCTCCGCCTGAGAACCATATCAATACCGTCCCGGGAGAGGTTCTTGGCAAGAACTGGCAGCGTCGGATTCTTCGAGCCATAGCGCACCATGCTAATGCCGTTTTTAATTCGGAGATAACCGGTTTGGCGAGCCGTTTCGTTTTCAAGAAAACGCCTTTGAAGGTGCTTTTGAGTCGGTTTGAAGTGAAAGTCGCTGGCCTTAATCGGCACACCAACTTTATTGCCATCCTTGTCAAGTACCCGGTATAGAATTCCATTATTCTTTCTGATCCTGGAACCCTGGGAGCCGATGTCCGCCGCAACATTAAATTGATTGAGCACCGCATTCAATTCGCCCATCGTCGTGAACTTGTAGTCTTTCAAGACCTTGTCGAGCACACTGGCAATTGCCTTTTTAGTTTCCGTTTTTCCATATTCTGCCGTAATGCGGGCCGGTTTGATGTTGAACTCTTGCGCTTTCCGTTCCTGTGCTTTCACCAGGTTGAAACTGATCTCAATTTCCTTCCTGGTTTTCTCCGACTCATTCCTGCCCAGGTTATGAAGAGAAATCCGGCTGCCGTCTGCTTTAATGTTGGTCGTTACAATGTGTACATGGGGGTGACCGGCATCCCGATGCTCATAAACAAGTGCCGGTTGCTTTTCAAATCCGATGCCTTTCAGATAGGCTTTTGAAATCTCCGCGAGCTTTTCCTTGTCCAGCTTTTCGGAGGGATCGAAGTTCAATGAGATGTGAACCGTGTTGACCTTAGTACGTTTGTTCAATGCGAGCTGCCGTTGAATGCGGTTGAGTTTCTGCTCGAAAGTGAGAGCATCCGCATCTTTTGGATAGTGAAATGCACTAATGCATTCAGCATGCGCCTGTTCCAGCTTGTTCTCGTTGTAGTGCAGCACTGCGCGAAGTCGGCTGCTGGTGTGTATCACTGCAACCATCGATCCGCCAGTTTGTCGGTTTGCACTTTGATCTTGTCCAGCATTGAAAACAGGAATGCCTTCTCTGCCTCATAGCCTGCGATCCAGTTTCTGAACTCGGTAATCTGGTTGATGCTATGCAGCCGCTTAGTAGCCTGGTTAAAGTTGTTGCCAAGCCGATTGAGCTCTTCGCGCAATTCGGATAGCTCGGAAATCATCTGGTCTTGCGAGCCGTTTCTTTCGATCACGGTAACCGGTCTGTTGAAGATCAAAAGCCGCAAAAATTCACTTAATTTCCGGCACGTGGTCCGGCCGCGTTTGGCTTCCAGGCTAGCATATTCTTTAGGTGTCAGCCGGAAGATTACAAGCTTTGTCTTGTTCGATTTTTGTTCTTTCATCACAATCCTATCTACACTTTCAAACATTAAAACTCCTTCATAAACCTGGACCGACTTTGGAGGGGAAGGCCAGATCGGTTGCGCAGCAACCGGCGATTGTATTACAATCGTACATCTGGCCAGACGCGCAAAGCAGGCGGCTCAATCAGATTTCGGGGTTCCGAAACTTTGCCTCTGAGCTGGTTTGTGAAGCTAGTTTATGGAAGTGAGATTTACCTATGCTGAGGAAATTTAACCTAGGATCAATAGCTTTGATGATTGTTGATAGGCTGTTTGAAAAAAGTCGAGTTTGGTCGAAGAAAGTCGAAAATGGTCGAGTTTGGTCGAAGGGATGGTTCACGAAGACGTCTGATGCCATCGTAAAACATCTCTATCCAGGACGGATGTGTTTTTAATTAAACGGTCATGGGTGTTTGACCTTATCGTTCAGGACGTCAAATTCCAATCTGCTTGTGACCTGTTTTATTTCCAAATTAGCTATTGCAAGCTTTGACTGTGAGTAACATTTTGTAACTTCAGGAATGCAAAGAAAGCTCTTTTATGGAACACTAACATAAGATTCCAAACCATATATTAGCCTGATTTCCAGCACAAACTTTACAATATGTGACTCATGAGTATGTATGCCTTAAACTCCTTGAATGGGTTAGCGAATGCCTACTTGCTTCTTCTTTACTGGGGATTTTCGGCAGGTCCAGCAAGTTTGCTTCCCTATGTAATACTCGGCGCCAGCCTTATACTGCATTTTGTTTGTACCGTTGTGTCGCTGTTTCGCCCGAAATTGGGCGCGGTGGTGTCAGTAGTATGTTCTTTGGCAATTCTATTCTGGCAATCTGGGCTATTGGGAGGCATGCTGAATAGCGGATGGATACCAATAACTGTGTTCACATTGTTGATGGGCGCATGCTGGGTATTAATTTTTAAGGCAATCATGATTTTGCTTAATAAGAACATTCACTGGGGAAGCCCCAATTCGGCCGTGAGGGAAAAGATGAAGCCCTTTTTTTCAATGCTTCCATTCAGCGTACTCCTCCTTTATCTCATCTAGGTGGTAACTTAATTCCTAGGTGCACCGTCGTTACTTGTTGGCCTGATGATCATGGCCTTGTCTTCTCCGACCCAATAATACATGTTGTAAAAGTACGAACTCATTGACGAAACTGCTCTTTGGAGTTCTTTGTCTGATTCTGAGCAATTTAGATTTTTGGTCAGCCGTGCACGGGTATCAGAATAGAAATAGACATACCAGGCAACATCTGATTCTTTGGTTCCTGGTGCTATGATCCAACTTCCCTGTGTGGCCCGAATGTTCTTTAATATCTGCATAGAGACTTTTTTGGGTAGGTGCCCATCGAACCAAGTGCTGTCGATTTGTCCTTTGCTGTTGACCCTGAATTTAAATAACCCCCAAGACGGTTTACAGTCGACCGTTTCTGCACTTACCCCGACTTCCAGTCGATCATTTAAGCTTTTGCCTGATGCTTGGGGAAATTGAAAATTTTCTGGTTTAAAGTTTGAATTATCTCGAACCCGTGATTTATGGAGTTCGAGCGGCTCAAATCCTGGCTTGGGGAATAAGTCAATATTCTCCGGTGTTGTTGCCGGTTTGGGGATTTGAGAAAATGACGAAAATCCGCATGAAACTATAAAGCAGAGAACTAACATCCAGACGTTACGGGCCACTCGTTTAGTTAGTTCCATTCTACAAATTAGTTAATTCTTTTCTTACAGTCAGTTGCAAAAGGAGTCTAGCTAATGTCGGGTCGTTCAGAGTTATCGCGGCTTGGCACACTCCAAATTAACAATGATCATTCACAATTTTTGTGTTCATATAAATCTTATCTATTATAGTCTACCGTCATCGAATTCGGTTGTTTTTCTATAATCTGTTAATCTGTGTGATCAAAGAAGGATTTTTTGGATACGCCAGTCCTCAATAGGGGTTACAACCAACTTTTGCTGCTTCCTCTTTGAATGTCAATAACTTTCCTGTCTGACGTGACAAGTGCCTGGCCACTAAGAGCAAATTCCGTTTCTACTGGGCAATCAATTACTAATTCATTTGTAATTTCACCTGTATTCTTGTCAATGCATTTCAGTTTTTTGTTGCCGCCGTTCAAAAATGGCCAACTAACACCAACAAATTCTTCAAGAATTGGATGAAAGCACGCGCGAAGAAAATGCCCGTCTTTGTTAGCTGGTATCCGCCATTTATATGCTCCAGTCGAGATGTCATAGCAGCTCAAGGGGCCACCACTTTCTGAAACCAAGAACGAATCGTCAGAAATAACAATGTCTAGGATTGCAAACGACCTCGTCGGAACACTTGCTATTGTTTTACGAGTCAATCGGTCTAGAACCAGTATGCTGCGCCCCTTTCCGATTACATCGATTGGCACATCCTTAGCATCTACCAGATATTCGATGCCAGGAAATTTTTGTATTTCGGCACCTGTGTATATGTCAAGTGAACGACTTGGCCCCATCTCGAATTGAGCAAATACTTGATCTGTATGAGCAGACAGATTTTGGATATGCTGAACCTTTTTAAGGTCCTTACGCTGCCAAATGAGTTTCCCTGTGCTTGTTTCGTAAGCACATATCCCATATCGATCCCAACTTCCGCATAGGCAGATCAGTCCGTCCTCCGAAATTGCAAGCCTTCGTCCTCCAAAATCTAGGATTGTATCGAATTCAGATATCACTGTTAAGTTGTCGATGTCAATGATTTGGACTCGTCGTTCGAATTCAGCAACCGCGATAACTTTTCCGTTGCGGGAGGTTGCAATATGTCTGATATCATTCATAGAATTGAGTTTTCGCTGGTTAGCTCGAAAAATGATGGAGTATCACCATTGATGGGTAGTCGCCCATATAGATTTTCGAATAAGGAGAATAAGCCCTAGCGCTTGGCATCGTTATACAAGGTTGCGATTAACGTTCTCCACTTGAAATAGTCGGATAGCTCTCCGTTCATGAGAATAACCAATCCCTTTTTCGAAAACGGATCAAAAAGCATGTAGGTGGATATGCCTGGGCCATGCCCGCTGTGGCTGTACATGGGTGTCTCGGTATTGAGCAAATACATAAACCAGGTATGAAATCCCAAGCTCATATCTTTGGGTGTAAGCGCCTGAACTGCTTTCGCTGGAATGCTTTGCCTACCATTAAAATTTCCGTCGTTAGACCAGCAGGCCAAAAAGGTGGCAAGATCCTTCAAAGTACATCTGAGCTGGCCCGCCGGGTAGTCGGGATATTTTCCTTGCGGATGTTTGATGAAGGTTTTAAGTGAATCTGAATAGGAATGTGGTATCGCGAGTTGGGCGTTAGGGAACTTGTGCGGAAACCAGCTTGTCTGGCTCATTCCCAAAGGTTTGAACAGATGTGTTTCGCAGTATCTATCAAACGGCATTTTTGAAATTCTCTCTACCAAATATCCTAACAACGCATAGCCAACATTAGAGTATACAAACTGATCGCCTGGCGCTGTATTGATGAAGTTTTTGTTTGAATGATATTTTTTGCCGCCCGCTATGAGGTAATCTCGCAAGAAGACGTCCAACGAAATATCCGTCTGCTGGTGTTTGTTTTCCCAAAATGGCAAAAGGTAATCCAGATTATCCGCGATCGAGGAGCGGTGCCGCAGTAACTGCCTGAATGTGATGGAAGCTCGCGGGAACGACGGGTTGACGACCCGAAACGGTAGAAACCGGTTAATATCGTCATCCAGATTGAAATAGCCTTTTGCATTAAGTTGCATGATGGCAGCTGCGGTGACTGTTTTTGATATGGAAGCGATATGAAAGACAGTTTCGGCAGTCACAGGTTTTTTTTGATCGATGTCTTGAAAGCCATAATGACGCATCCAGGAAATGTTGCCGTTCTCAATTTTTGCCGCGGCAAGTCCGGGAATACGAAATTCCTTCATCTGCGTTTCGATCAGGGAATCTACCTCTATCTGGGCCTGTAAGGTGTGACACAACAAAAGAAACACGCACAAAAGTACACGTTGCTTCATGAAGATTTTTAGAAGTGAGGCGTTATCCAAAGCTGAAATTAGACGGAGATCAATTCAAACGAAAGTTACAATTCAAAATATGACGGTTGCAAGCCTTCACTTGTCATCCGGATATTTGCACCGTTTGGAACCAGGCCTACTGAATTTTGGCTACTCATCAAAATGTGCTTCAAATTAGTGTTTTGCGAGGGTGATAATATCTATCTATGGAGTTTCTCCCGAATCGCGATCAAATCGATATAATAGCCAAAGCTAGTGCGAAGCGCGGGAGTCGTCATGGCGCCGTAACAATCCTTACGTTTATACGAAATTATGACCTTTGTACGTGGCTGCTGATACTGCTCAGGTAACGAATCACATGGTACGAGAATATTGGGGCCCCCGGTAAATGTTGAATCTTCAAAATCCCTTGGCTCAGTACTTAATATATATATGTCTGGGCCTGTGTTACCATAAGGGGGATTGTTGCCCTTGATTCGAACTACAACCGCTTCTACATCCTTCATTTCTTTCTTACCTGTTTTACTTTGGCAGTCGCATGGCCCCATCTGTTTATCAGGGTCTTTGCATTGGACATTTAAAAAGCAGACAATCACAATCAATGTGAATCGGGCTATCATATTTGCGATCCGGTTGAAAATGGAGTATTTGAAGGGAATTACTGAGATTCATTAACGCTAGTTCTTACCACTAACCTTGGTTATATGGCATTGATCAGCTTTGAAAACATAGTCTTCCCGGACAACAACTTCATTTCCGCGTTTGCCGATAAACCGAAAATTATCTTGTTGATTTTCCAACTTGGCCTGGTAGTTGTCATCCAGGACAACGTAGTATCCCTGGCGGAAATCGGCATTTCCTTTGATGCGAATCGTATCTGAATTTGACAACCGAATTGTGAATGATTCTGTCAACGGTGCTCCCGGCACGTAAAGGGTCGTGGACCGAAATTCTTCTGTACAAATTACACCTTGCTGGGGTTGCTCGTCCTTGCAGCCAGATACTGATATTGCTAAGAATGATAAGAGGCGTAGTATGGAAATTGGCGTAACCATGATGCTGTTGGTGTAGTAGATTTTTCTTAGACAGAATTGGGCACCTAACCGTTGCAATTGCGGAAATATCTAAGAGCACCTGCTCATAACATCTATGTAATTGATGAGTGAAATCATTCGGTGGTTAAACTGTACTCTTAGGGAAATTTCAAATGAACTGCCTGCCGCGAGAACTGAAAAGCGCCGAGTAGGCGTTGCTGAGAGTATTCAGCGTAGATTACCCCATATTTACGACGGGCCCTTTAAATCCATTTAATAGAATCGTTATGTTTTTCGATCCAGAAAATCATGTTGTGAAGCTATGTGCTGAGGGAATTTCATATGAAGGTGAGCCTGAAAAGGCGAGTTTATATTATCGAAAGGCCTGGGAAGCGGCAATCAACAATGAAGAACGATTCATCGCCGCCCATTATGTTGCCCGTGTACAGGCCACCACTTCTGAAAAGCTCAGATGGGATCGAATTGCTTTGGACGAGGCGTTAAGTGTTGACAAGGAGTATGTTAAGGCAGCATACCCGTCTTTGTATTTGAATCTCGGGAAGTGCTATGAAGACATGACCGATTTCAAAATGGCCATACAGTACTATGAACAAGGCTTAGCGTTCAGCGATTCCCTGAATAGTGACGGATATAGCAAGATGATAAAATTGGGGCTTGAAAGGGGTTTGCAACGAGCAACATCCAAATTGAGAATTCGATGAAAGCGTTCGGTCATTTACGCCAGCGCACAATAATGGATCGTAACCTGGCTTTCGAAGATTTAGATTATGTTCGTGGAATATTAATGTCTGGATTGGCCGATAAAGTACATCCAATTTTGAGTTTCTTTAACCTCGCTGACAACATAAGTTGCGGCGCTGATTGTACAATCTTGTCCTTTCGATTTATTCGGTCGTTTTTATGTACTCTGCGGGCCGATTGTGATATGACTACTTTCACACCAACCAACACCTTAAAAGCGTTCATTTTAGTGGTACATCAAATCAGATTACACTATATTCTGACGATAGGGGTTTAAATGTAATTTGAGGAAAATCCGCAAGTCGACATATCGTGAAGCTGGGGTATATTTCGATTTTAAAGATTTGCACGATTTAACCCAACCACCTTCCACCTAAAGAGACAAATTCAAGGGATGTGCGTTGCAACGATCTATGTGAATTTTCCAGCAATTATTTGTAGTTTTCAGCAGAATCTTAACCCCCTCACTTGAAATGCGGACAATTCAACTAGCAAAAGATCAAAATGCATTGGAAGTCAATAAAGTTATCACGTATAGTCTGCTAGCTCATATCAACAACACGGGCACGCTTAAAGAAGGATTGATCGACGTTTTTGTGCCAATTGTTAAGCGCTCGTTGAGCTCCATGTCTAGAGAAGGCGTTGTTCAAGGTAAAAACATATCAGAGATTCAACATAGAATCAACTTAGAGTACGGCTTGGACATGCCGATACCAGTACTTAAAAATATCCTTATCAATATCCAACACGAACCTCAAAATAAGAATGAGCAGGTCCTCACGCTTTACATAGACGGTGCATTTCGTTTGAACGAGTATTTTTTTTACGACTACGAGGAGACCATAGACCTAAAACAACACGAAATTGAAACAGTAGAAAAATATTTTATAGAATTTTGCAAGATTCACGATGTTGAAATATCAAGTTCAAAATCTGTTTTTCATTTCATTGAAAAGAATAAATACTCAATTTCAAGATATTTATCAGCAAATGGGGTATCTGTTGGAGTAGAAGATACATTAGTTGAAGCACAGTTTATCAATTATTTCCGCGCTATACCACAAGTATACCAAACGATAAAAGACATATATCTTGGATCCATTATTTCTACATATATTGAGTATAAAACGCAATATTCCAGGAAAGATGTGGAGCTTGTATTTGACACGAATTTCGTTATAGGTCTTTTGGACCTGAATACACCTGAGTCGACACATACATGTAATAAATTGGTGGAAATCGGTGTCAAATCGGATTTCAAACTTACAGTTCTCGATATTACTCTCGAAGAATGCCGCAAATTATTGCGTTTTAAAACTGAGAATTACAAAAATGCAGTACTTCAAAGGAAGGTAAATCCGGAGGATATATATAGTGCCAGTGAACGAAGAAACTTAACTAGATCTGATTTAGAACGTATTTCCGACAATCTTGAAATTCTTATTGAGAACAAGGGAATTTCAATTGTCCCGAATACCACAAAGTATCGCAATATTGCAAGGTATAGTTCGGAGTATCGTATGCTGAAAGAAGTGAGATCTACTGAGTTTGCCGCCCTTCACGACGCAACTGCACTTCACTATGTCTCTCAAAAAAGAGGTTCTAGAGCCATTAAAAACTTTGAAGATGTCAATTGTTGGTTTGTTCATAATTCGGTTAAGAGTAACGAAAACAACGCAAATGGAAAGTATAACAGTCAACCAGAAAATATAAAAGCAGATGACTTACTAAATATCCTGTGGCTTGCAAATCCCGGTCTTACATCTAACCTGGAAAGTATGGATCTTGCAGAAATTGGCATTACCTCCCTGATTTCCTGTACTTTCAACGCTGCCCTCCCTCGAGCGTCAATAATAAAAGAATTAGACGATAATATTCAGAAATACCAGAATAGTGAAAATGCTGTAACTGAGAAGGACTTGCTGCTTATTGCGACGAGGATTTCTCACCGATCTATGAAGAACATCGAGGATCTTAATGAGTTGGCACAAAGTGATGCAAACAGTTTCCTCGCAAAGTTGAAAGAAGAGGCGGATGCCCAGCGACACGAAGACGATCTTAGGGCTGATAAGGTGAATAAACTTATTGATTCTTTGGAGATTGCCGTGAAGAAGGCAGAAGGTGTTACGCGAACTGCAACGTCTAGAGTCGAAGCCTTTGAAATTGAGAAAATTCAATTAGAGTCGAAAAATCATTCGTTATTGTCAAGTAATTCTGATTTATTGCAAAGACTCGAATCAGCAGAAAGGAAGACAAGGGAAATGGAGAATAATGAACGGACGATTAATAGAGAAAAATATATTAAAAATAAAATCCGTAATTGGCGCTTGAAATCATTAATTCCCATTATTGCTTTAACATTATTGTATATTACGGGGCAAATATTTTTTGATATTTCGAGCGAAATACTAAAAATTATCTTAACGAATGATCAATTGAATAACAATGCTAAATGGGGCTTCATCGGTATAGTTGACATTTTCGTAAATGGCGTGTTTATTAAACTGGCCTATGATAGATTTTTTAACGAATCCTGGCGTAGTGGTTTTGTTAACCGATTGAAAATTCCAAATGATTTTCAGCCATTACAATAATTCATTAGAGTATTTAATCTTTACATTTTAATCTGCGATATACCTACACTTTTATATATGATGTCAATATTTCTGAAGGTCGCTATTTTGGCATTGTGTTTATTGCTTTTTTTTCTTTTTAAGCTTTTCGATGACGGTTATTCTTTGGAGTTGCTTTCATCTATCGGGCAGTTGATGACCGGTGTCGCTGCGATTATCGCTGTTTTTGGTGGTGTGTATACTATGCAGAAACAGGTAAGAATGACAGCTCATGTTGAGTGGGTGAAATCATTTCGTATTGAGTGTGCGGATTTTTTGGTGCTTGCTCAACAGATTGAAAATGCATCATCAAAAGAAGAATTACTCAAACTTAGCAGACATGGCAGCCTTATAATCTTAATGCTGAACCCAAAGGACAAGCTCCAGATGAAGTTTGGCCTAGCGTTAGGTGAATTTGTTGTTTTTATAATGAATAGCAATAGAAATACGCAGCACTATATCGACGAATTTTCGCTAAAATGGGACGCTCTGCGCCAATACATGATGCAGATTTGCTCGGGCACTAGCAAAGTTCCGTAATGTCAATAAGCTCTAAGAGGCACCAACTACTGTGGTACACGCACTCATGTCATATTGGGATGCGAATATGATTATACCAAGAAAATTCGTTTTTGTTCTGATAACGGATACTATGTTAAGTGACAGATCCAATAACGAGGTGCACGTGTAAGACTCTAATGCTGTCAGGGAAGAGATTTTTGGGCCAATGGTAGTGGAGCAAGCATATATATATATATGCTTGCTCCACAGATTTGATCACATCTCCTTCAACCGCTCCTTCAACCCCTTCATATCTTCACTAATCTTTACATCCAAAATCTTAGCATAAATCATAGTCTGCTTCAAAGACCGATGCCCCAGCATTTTCGAGACCGTCTCAATCGGCACCTTATTACTCAGCGTCACCGTAGTTGCAAACGTATGCCGGGCAATATGAAAAGTCAGCGTCTTGGAAATCCCACACAGGTTAGCAATCTCCTTCAAGTAGGCATTCATCTTCTGGTTACTTAGTACAGGTAGCACAACGCCCTTATTGCAGCACTGCGGGTGCTCCTTATATTTCTCGATGATATCAAGCGCAGTAGGTAGCAAGGGAATACGTGTAGGCGCATCCGTTTTCTGTCGCGTGGTATCAATCCACGGCTCACCGTCCATGCCGACAACGATATCTGTCGTCTTCAACTGCTTCACATCTACATAAGCTAACCCAGTGTAACAGCAGAATAGAAAAATGTCGCGGACCTGGCTGATCCTTTCCACTTCAAAGATCTTTTCAGTAAGTCGTTTCAGTTCGTCTCTGGATAGTGGATTTTTAACGACTTCCTTCTTGGTTAGCTTGAACCCTTGAAACGGATCTTTCTTCAACCATTTATTATTGACACAAATCAGCACAACCTTCTTCAGGTTGCTCATGTACTTAATCGCCGAGTTGTGGTTGCAACTTCGCGCGCTACGGAGCCAGAAGTTAAATTCCGTAATGAACTCGAAGTTCAGATCTTTGATCTCCATGTCCTCTTTCCTGTACTTCCATTTGATAAAAGCAGCAGTATGCTCCTTAGCGGTCTTGTACCGCTTCAAAGTAAGCGGTGCGAACTCCTGGCCGACCAGCGCTTCCATTTGTTCGTTATGGCGCTCGAAGACTTCAAGGATTGTGCGGGTTTCATTGCTCTTGCCAAGCAGAATGTTTTTCAATCCTTCCGCAGAAATTTCTTTGTCATCCTCTGTAAGAATTTTCTTGGCCTGGTAAACTTTGGCAGTGAGCAAGTCTAAATAGGCATTGAGCGTCTTGGCGTCTTCCTTATTTCCGGCAGGTCGGCCGACTGAGGAATTCCACCTTTCGGTGTTCCATAACTTCTTGGTGGATAGCTCGGCGACCTTGCCGTCGACGGTGATTCTCAGGTAAACGTAGCGAACTGTTCCCTTCTGATTTCTGGCGGGCTTTAAATAGAAAAGCAGGCCGAATGTTTTCTCCAACATAACACAAGCGTTTAAAAGTGGTTAAATATCGAGCTACCACGCTTGCCAGTCAAGATGTCCATGCCGTGAACATGTTGTCTATCAAATTGTTATGCCGTTTTCAGTGAGTCTTTTTCTCAAAGTGAGTGAACTACACGAAAGACTCACTGAAAACATGGGAATTTTTGCATTTTTTGACATAGTCTGAAAAACAAAAATGCCCGCAAATCATTGATTTACAGGCATTTTGTTTGACTTTGAACTTATTTCAAGGGAGGGAGACGGGTCTCGAACCCGCGACCTCTAGAACCACAATCTAGCGCTCTAACCGACTGAGCTACAACCTCCGTGTACTAGTTTCGATGGGGAAACCCCGTTTCGAGGACACAAAATTAGGAAAAGGTTTGCAGCTTGCAAGATATTTCACAAATTTTTTACAAACTACAAACCCTTCCGCGAGCGAAATGCCCGATTATTTCGCCGCAGTGTACAGTGCGTCAGCAGCTTTCCAGTCTACAACGTTCCAGTAGGCGTCGATGTAGTCGGGGCGCTTGTTTTGGTATTTCAGGTAATATGCGTGCTCCCATACGTCGAGGCCGATTACGGGCGTGCCTTTTACTTCGGCGATGTCCATCAATGGGTTGTCCTGGTTGGGGGAAGAGGTAATGGCGATTTCGCCGCCTTCTTTCACGATTAGCCATGCCCAGCCCGATCCGAAACGGCCGATGGATGCTTTTTTGAATTCGTCTTTGAATGCCTGGAATGAACCGAATTTCGCGGTGATGGCTTTGCCCAGTTCACCGGTTGGTTCGCCGCCGCCGGTTGACGACAGTGATTTCCAGAAAAAAGTGTGGTTCCAGTGACCGCCGCCATTGTTGCGTACAGGTGCCGGTGCTTTGCTGATATTGGCAATAATTTCTTCTATGGTTTTGCCTTCCAGCTCAGTGCCTGCTACTGCTGCGTTCAGGTTGGTAACATAAGCCTGGTGGTGACGGTCGTGATGTATCTCCATGGTCAATGCGTCGAAGTGTGGCTCCAAAGCATTGTTTGCGTAAGGTAAGGGATCAAGTGTAAATGCCATTTTCAGTGTAGTTTATGATTGAAAAAATTACTTTAACAGTTGGCTAACAGCAGAAAACCGCTTTATGTTCTTAATTGCCTGAAAAATTTGAGCAACAATTGCTGCGATTCTGCCGCCATAATGCCGGTTACAAGCTTTGTTTTGGGGTGCAGGAGCGGCTGGCCTACCAGCGAGAATCCTCGTTTCTCATCAGGTGCTCCCACGACGACTCTTTTGATCTGTGTCCAGTAAAGCGCTCCCGCACACATCACACAGGGCTCCAGTGTGACGTACAGCGTGCAGTCGGAAAGGTACTTGGAGCCAAGATGGTCGGCCGCGGCCGTAATGGCGATCATTTCAGCGTGGGCGGTTACGTCATGAAGGCGCTCCGTTTGGTTGTACCCTTTGCCGATGATCCGGTCTTTGGCCACAACCAGCGCACCAACCGGAATCTCACCTTCCTCGTAGGCTTTATGGGCAAGGCCAAGGGCTTCTTCCATAAAGTAATGATCCATGATATCTGCTTCGATGTTCATGTTTTTAATGGCTTGGTCATAAAAAACGGGACATTTACTGCCTGGCAATAAATGTCCCGTTAAATGGTTTGAATTTCTCTCAGGGCTTCATGACGCGTTGTACCGTGGTCAGGTTGCCGTTTTGGATCCTTAGCAAATAGAGGCCAGATGGATATGTGCTGAAATTGACCTCGGTTTTCGGCTGTTTGATAGCCTGAACTGAACGTGAACGGCCATTGAGGTCAATTACTTCCACGCTGGCTTTTCTCGGCGAAATCGTGCCGGTTATCTCCACCGTAGACTTGTCCTGGATCACCGTCGGATAAACTTTCGCCCAGTCTGCCGGAGCGGGCGGTTCTACACCAAGTATCGGATCGACCTGCACCCTTGCGGTACCTACGCCGGATCCTATGCCGCATGCATTAGTCACCTTGGTGATCGCGTACGTCGTCGTGGTTTTCGGGGACAGTTTGAATCCGTAAGGGGTTGCATTTGCGGTGATCAGCGTGTCTTTTGTTCCATTGTTCAGGGTAAATGTCCACGGCGACTTACCGGTGATATCGACCTTCAGGTCGGCGGTTTCGCCAACGAGGATAGTTTGTGTCCCCGACAATGTAGCCACAGGCAGCGGGCTTGCGTTGATCGTGATGGAACTAACACTTCCCTTTACCGTAAAATCGGGGTTGGTACCTGAACTGACGACGCGTACGAAATAGGTGCCGCCCTTGGTGGTATCCGGGAATGTGGCGGTTACCGAGCTCGCCGACGCGACAGACGGGATTGTCACAAATTTACTGTCGGTATTCTGCGTCGATACCTGGACCTTGAACGTGTTGCCGGCAGGGAAGTCGCCCGACTGCTGGAATGGCACACTGAAGGTCTTGCCAGCGCAAACTTCCGATATCGATGGACTTCCCGAATTAATCGTAGGCACTTTCACCGTCACGAGCGCGCTGCCGATAGGAAGCCCTTTGCCGCATGCATTGGATACTTCGGTGACCAGATAGCTCGTGGTCGTACTGGGTTTTACAACCACCTGGTGGTTGGCCTGGTCGGTCGTGTCGGTAAGGCCGTTGGACAGGACGTAAATCCATGGGCCATCGCCGGTGAACTTGATATTAATGGTTCCGGATTGTCCCAGATCAATGGTAGAGTTGCCTGAAATCGTCGCCGACGGCAGCGATTTGATATGGATTTTGATTTCTTCTTTCGGGCTTTCGCAGCCATTCGATCCTGTTTGGGTCACAAAGAAAGAGTAGTCCTGGACCTTCTCTGTAAATGGTACGAATGGAACGCCCTGCCAATCGGTTCCATTAGCTGCACGGTACCATTTCAGGACAGTTCCGGTGGCGTCGAGTACGGGTGCCACTTCGTTCTGGCAGTATTCGAGATAGGTTTTAGTGGTAGGTTTCGGAGTCGTGTTGATTTTGACATCGATTTTCGCACGGTCGCTGATGCAACCTTCCAGCGTCTGCGCTACATAGAATGAAGTAGTACCTCCTTCGGCAGTGGATGGGGTAGGAGCAGCCGGGCTGGCAGTGCCTCCGCTGGCATTGTTGCCAAACCAATCAAGAGTTGCATTAGCGACAGGCGTAGCCTTCAATGGCTCTGCGGCAACAAACTGGCAATATTCGATCAGAGCTTGTGCAATGGCGGGCAGACCAGGCAATGGCTTTACACGCACTTTCTGAATAACCCTTGCTGCGCTTTCACAACCTTTGTTTGTCAGTTGCGTAACGTAATAAGTGGTTTCGCCGGAATTCTTCAGGTTAATGGTAGGAGTACTTGTTGTAGCAGTTCCGCCGGTTGCAGTGGTGTACCAGTTTAAGGTGTTGCCAGTGCTTGCCTGAGTTGGGAAAGTATAGTTTTTGTCGGTACGTTCCTGGCAGAAAGCCTCCGATAGCGCGCTGACGCCAGCAGGTGTCGCATTGACTACAACGTTCACTTTTACGCGAACACTTTCGCAAACTAGTGAGTTGTAGGTTGTCGATTGCGAGACAAAATAAGGCGTTGTTCCGTCATTTGTAGTGGAAGGCTTGAAAGTAGAAGGTAGTGAAGAACCACCTGATTCAGCAGCATACCACTTGTACGTATTACCGGAAGGTGAGAGCACATTGGCCGGCTCGCCCACACAATATTCGATCGGCGAAACAGTCGGCTTTGCAGCTTCCCTTACGTTGACTACGATTTCCTTACGAGCACTTTCACATCCTGATATTGGGTTTTTCTGGCTAACAAAATACGAATACGATTTTGCTTCATCAGTGGGTGGAATAGGAGCGTTATCTGAACCTGTACCTCCCGTTGCTGCACTATACCATAGCAACTCGTGGTTAGCCAAAGGAGTAGCTTTTAATGGTGCTGCTGCCAAAGGACTCTGACAAATTGCTAGCGGAGTAACTACTGTTGGGCCAGCAAATTCTTTACATGAAACAGTTACCAATATTTCTGCTCTTTCGCTTTCGCAACCAATAGCGTTGGTTTGAGTGACGTAATACTTAGTAACACCTGCCTTGATAGTCGAAGGCTTGGGTGCAGAGGGTAAAGGCGTCGTAGTAGAAGCATCGGCGTACCATTTAAGACTGATTCCTGCCGCCGTCAGAACTGGTGCATTGTCGCCGACTTCATACGTTTTGTTGGAAACAACCGGTTTAGCAGGAGGTGTACAAGCAGTAACTGTCACAGTAATCTCAGCTCTTTCACTCTCGCAATCGCTAGCATTAGTTTGAGTAACGTAGTATTTGGTTACACCTGCATTGGTAGTAGAAGGCTTAGGTGCAGATGGCAAAGAAGTCGTGGAGGATGCATCGGCATACCATTTGAGGTTGGTTCCTGTCGCCGTCAGGACTGGCGCATTCTCCCCAACCTCATACGTTTTGTTGGAAACAACTGGTTTTGCAGGAGGAGCGCAAGCGGTAACAGTAACTACTACCTCTGCTCTTTCACTTTCACATCCATTACTGTTTTGTGTGACCCAATAGCTAATTTTTCCGACCGAGGCTGTTGGTGGAATAGGTGCTGATGCTAGTGGGGCTGCACTAGCTTTAGTCTCGTACCATTTCACCTGCGTACCGGTTGCTGTAAGAGCGAGAGCAGTTTGTCCTTTTGTATATGTTGGGTTGGTATAGGTTGGAACAGTAGACGCCTGACTTACAGTTAGGGTTACTTTTACTCTTGGACTTGGACATGCCATAGCATAATCCTGAGACACATAGAAATCTTGAGTGCCCGCCGTTGACGTTGACGGCGTTGGTACACCCTGGTAAAAGTTACCTCCTATTAGCGCATCATACCAAGACAAGGTTCCACCGCCTCCGTTTGGAGCTGTTGATGTTACAGCTTTCGAGAGTATTTCGGATGTCGCATTGCTAAATTGACAAGCCGTGGGATTAATGACAGCCGGTGTTTTTGCAATTTCCCAAACACCAACGGAAATGGTTCCCTTCGGGCTTTCACATCCATTCAGCGTCTGCGTATAATTGACGTATGGGTTTGCTGCTGATCTAGGAGCACTTGTACTTGGT
The DNA here is from genome assembly GCA_965649915.1 of uncultured Dyadobacter sp. GTDB lineage: Bacteria > Bacteroidota > Bacteroidia > Cytophagales > Spirosomataceae > Dyadobacter. The sequence continues at coordinate 30,133 of CBFGMV010000018.1, read as the reverse complement.
GTTGGTGCTCCACTTAATTCCGTTCCATCTAACCCATACCATCTAATGGTAGCTCCGGGAAGACCCGCTACGCTTAAAGGTCTAGGTGCATCACCCACGCAAAAATCAGGGGCATAAACGCCGCTGTAAGGAGCGGGCGGAGTGCTATTAATGACGAAACTACCGGTTTCGTTTCCGGTTGTTGCAGGAGAAGAGGCAATCACCCTAACTGAGTATTTGTTGCCTGTGACTGCACTCACTGGTATGGTTAGTGAGATGGGAGAAGTACCTGTTGCTGTTGCTATTGGAGTATCAAATACGCCCAACTCATTAGATAACTGTGCTGTAAAGACATTCCCAGCAGCAAAGGTGCCTGTTACATCAAATGAGACGGAAATTGACGTTCCTGAACAGAACGGAGTTCCGGAAACTGCATTGGTCTTAATCGTCGTTTGTCCGAATGAAGATGCCAGGCTGAATAGCGTGACGAGAATGGCTAATAAACTCTCTTTAATAAATGTTTTTTTCATGTATCTGTCTAAATATCTTTCCGCTAACCCATTTGACTGGTAAAGTTAGAGATATTTTTCAAATACGCTGAAGGTGATTTAAGGAAGCTGGCTTTTCCGTTGAATCAACGAACTGTATACGACATCCTGGATTTTTCTACGGGTTCGTTGCGTAGTAATGGCCGTATTTTCCGCATCCGGATTGACACGGTTGGAAAGGAAGACGAACACCAGGTCCTCTTCGGGATCTATCCACACCATGGTGCCGGTGAAACCCGTGTGTCCGAAAGAGTTGACAGAAGCCTGAGGTGACACGTACGAACTGTTGCCGTCGGCCGGTGCTTTGTCCCAGCCTAAGCCACGGTGGTGCGACTCGTCATACATCCGCGAAAAGAAGGGAACCGTCGCCTGCTCATAATATCTGCGCCCGGCGTAGGTGCCTTTCCATAGATTCATTTGCAATAGTACTGCCAGGTCACGGGCTGTACCGAATAAGCCGGCGTGCCCGGAAACTCCGCCCACGATGGCGGCCATCTGATCGTGAACCGTACCTTGCAGAAGCTGTCCGCGAAAGCGATAATCCTGCTCGGTAGGAGCGATCTGTTTTTCAGAAAACCGTCGCAGTGGGTTAAAACCCAGATATGTCAGCCCTAATGGTTCATAAATGTTGGCTGCTACGAAAATGTCCAGGGATTGGCCGGTCACCTTTTCGACGACCTTTTGTAACGTCAGGAAGCCGAGATCACTGTAAAGGTAGCCGTAATTACCCGCGCGGTCCCTGCGGTTATTCATGGGCGATTGTACCACCCATTTCCAGACCGAATCGCGTAATGCACCTTTTGCGAAGAGCTTAGGAGCGACCTGCAGATAGTAGGCGGTATCCTGTTTGGAACTGTAATATTCCGGCAGCAGGCCACCTGCGCTGGTTTTGGTACGGTCCCAAAGTGAAGGATAGAAGGATATTAATCCAGATCGGTGCATGAGCAGGTCCCGGACGGTGAAATTCTGCTTGTTCGTTCCGGTGAGCTCGGGCAGGTATTTAGATGCTTTTTCATCGAGATCGATCTGCTTGCGATCGTACAACAGCATGACCGCCTGCAGGGTGGCGGAAACTTTGGTGAGCGATGCCAGGTCATAGATGGTCTCCGGAGTTACGCGGTCATTGGTCCGGTAGCTGAGCCCGCCGAATTGTTTCTCATAAATGATCTTGCCTTGTCTGGCCACCAGGACTTCGCAGCCCGGAAATACGTGGTCGTTGACAGCGGCGTTGGCGATTTCGTCAATCTTTTTAAGTGTTGCGCCATCCATACCGACACTCTCGGCAGTTCCGAAGGCAATGCGGTTGATGGTGGTGGTATTGACACCGCTGCCGGGCTTGTAGGAAAGCACCGAAACGGGCAACCGTCCCTGCGATCCCAGAGCCCCGAAAATGATCTGCGGTACAATCTCCTGCTGATCCTTCCCGTCCTGGCCCGCGCAGATCAGCACATCTGTTTCAGGGAAGAACGGAATGCTGTATGGAGTTCCAAACAGGCAGAGAATAACCTTTTTATTCTGTTGTTTCAATTGATTTACAAAATCTACCATACCCGAGGCAATACCGTAGTTCCTGCCCGGGCGCGAACTGATGCCATGTACGTCGACAACCACAGTATTGTAGGGTTCCAGATAGCCCAGCATTTCCGTAATCTGTTCCTGCGACGAGGGGCCGTCGTAAAAGGTGTAGGCGCGCATCGGTTTATAGGTCGACAGCATTTTCTGAAATGCCAGGCTGCTGCCTTCCCCCATGCTTACGCTGGCCATGTTGTTGTCCAGCACCGACCCGATAGGGAGCAGGTTGTTGTTATTTCTGACGACCGTAACCGAAGCCTCACATAGCTCACGATAGAGTTCGTAGCTCTTTTCGCTGTTCAGATCTGCGTATAAATGATTGACTTCAATGGGTTTATACTGGTTCAGGCCGGACCAGTACTTGGCCTGAAGAATGCGCTTGACTTTGTCGTCGATGATCTTTTCACTGATCACCCGCTGATTAACAGCATCCTTAATGCGGGTAATCGTTTCTGCTATGCTTTCAGGATACAGCAGTACGTCGTTACCGGCAATCAATGCTTTCAGGTTTACGTCGGCGGCCTTTCCGGTCTTAAGTACGCCGCGCATGTTCATGGCGTCGGTAAAAACGAGTCCGCGAAACCCGAGTTCTTTCCGCAGCAGGCCCGTTACCACTTTTTCTGATAGGGAGCTCGCCTGGTTGGGCGTGTTGTCGAGTGCAGGAATGTAAAGATGCGCGTTCAGAACGCCCATCAGGCTGTCGGCGATCATTTCGCGGTAGGGGTACAGATCGGATTCGGTCAGTTGTTCGACAGAATGCGTGAGGACAGGCAACGTGAAATGAGAGTCGGCATCGGTATCGCCATGTCCCGGGAAGTGCTTGGCAGTGGCGATCACTTTGTTCCGTTGCAGGCCTTTCATATAGGCAATGGCCTTGCGGGTGACATTCTCCCGGTCCTCGCCGAACGAACGTATACCGATCACCGGATTGGCTGGGTTGCTGTTCAGGTCGGCGACGGGTGCGAAGTTGATATGGATACCCAGTCGTTTGCATTGCCTGGCGATGTCTTCACCCATCCGGTAAATCAGCTGATTGTCCTGAATGGACCCGAGGACCATCTGCTTGGGAAAGGAAATCGTGCTGTCGAGCCGCATGCCCAGGCCCCATTCACCATCGATACCGATGAAAAGCGGTATGTTGGAATGCGACTGGTAGCGGTTGGTGAGCTGGGCCTGCCCCACCGGGCCGCCCTGGAAAAAGATCAGCCCGCCGATCTGATAATCGTTGATCAGCTTATCGATGTATTTGTAGTGAGATTCGTCGCGGTTGGAAAAAGTCGCGACCATAAACAGCTGCCCTATCTTTTGCTCTATCGTGAGTGACTTCAAAGTGCTGTCCACCCATTCATTTTCTGGGAGCACGATCACAGGATCGCGACGCTTTTTGGGCGCTTTGTGAACCTCTTTCCGGATGGCAGGCGCCTCTGTTTGGGAAGGTATCGTTTTAACGGCAATCATCTTCCAGGCAACGGATGCCACGGAGGTCAGCACCACCAACGCCACTACTATTACAACAACACGAAACCGGCCGAACCACCAATTTTTCATACCTGGAAACACTGAATTTAACGAGGGAATGTTAGGCTGCTTAACTTGGACATGGAATATCCGGGTTTGTCAAAAGTTACAATAATAACAATTTTTCGTTGTTTTAAGTCCTGGTAAATAGCGTTTTAATGCAATTCTAATATTTGCTATGCAGAACATCGTTTTAGCAACTACCGTCGGTACAGCGGGATCATTGGGTCAGTTTTTTAAAGATGTCTTCGAGTGAACCGCCGGTTTCGCGAAGTTCGCCGATCGTGCTGTCGCTCACCACTTTTCCTTTATTGATGATGATTACGCGGTCGCACAGCGCCTCTACTTCCTGCATGATGTGGGTGGAGAAGAGCACCGTTTTGTCCTTGCCGGCTGTCCGGATGACCTCCCGGATTTCCTGGATCTGGTTCGGGTCGAGACCAGTGGTAGGCTCGTCGAGGATCAGTACTTCGGGATTGTGCAAAAATGATTGCGCCAGTCCCACGCGCTGGCGGTAGCCTTTGGAAAGCTGGCCGATTTTTTTCCGCTTCTCAGGTTCCAGTCCGCACATGGCGACCACTTCGTCGACTCTTGTTTGCAATGCATTGCCAGCCATTCCGTACAACTTTCCGGAGAAAATCAGGAATTCCGTTACGTACATATCCAGGTAAAGCGGGTTATGCTCGGGCAGGTAACCGATAGCCCTGCGCGCGGGCATAGGCTGCGTTAGCACATCGAAATCCGATACTTTCGCCAATCCTTCGGTTGGTTTGAGATAGCCTGTCAGGATTTTCATGGTCGTCGATTTTCCAGCTCCGTTTGGACCCAGAAAACCAACTATTTCCCCTTTTTTAAGGGAAAATGAAATCCCGTCGACCGCACGCTGCGTTCCGTAAACCTTGGTCAGATTGGTGACTTCGATCATGCTTAATTTGGAATGAGTGAGTTTTGAATGAGTGAATGAGTGAATAAATTTTGAATGACTGAATGACTGAATGACTGAATAATGACCATTTCTTATTCTCCGACCATTTCTTCCACCCATGATATTTTATACTTTCAGGAACAGCTTGTTTTTGTAAAGTAAACACATAAACGCCCATTGAACGGCAATAAATGCGATTACTTCTCCCACCGCTTCGAAGCCGTGCGGGAAGTAGCTGAGTAATCCTCCAAACAATGCACGGGCGGTGTAACCGAAATCGATAAAACGGCCGACCATGTAAATGACGATCGAATTCATGCCTATTACCACAAAGAAAAAAGTCCATTTTCGATAGTTGAGCACGTCGACGATCCAGTAGAACAATGCGAGCAGCAATGTGCTGAAGCCGCCTGCGCAAAGGACGAAGGAGCTGGTCCAGAGGTTTTTGTTGATCGGAAAAAAGTAATCCCATACCAGGCATACCAGCAGGCTGACTATTCCGGCAAACACAAGGTATGTCACTTTGCTTTTTTGTGAGAGGACTTCGCCGTTGGTACGGAGTAATTCACCGGCGAATATGCCCATGAGGCCGGTTGCAATGGCGGGAATCGTCGAAACAAGTCCCTCGGGATCGTGGATGGCGAGGTGAAGACGGCCCGGAATGATCATTTTGTCGATGTAGCTGGCGGGATTGCAGTCGATCGTCAGCAACCCGGCGCCGCAGCCCGGCACGGGGTAAAACATCATGAACAGGTAGTAGCCGATCAGTAGTCCCGCAAACCAGATCCATCGTGCGCGGAAACCAAAATAGAGGTAAATGATCTGTGCGAACATTCCGGCCAGACCGATTCTCGCCAGTACGCTCGGATAGCGCATTTGCGACCACTCGGTTTCGAAGAGACCGTTGTTATAGATAATGCCTAAAAACACCAGGATAATACCTCGCTGAATAACCTTCCGGATCAGTTGCGATGCCGGAACCCCTTTTTCGAGGCGGCTGCCGAGCGAGAAAGGGGTCGATACTCCTGCCATGAACAAAAATGTAGGGAAAATGAGGTCGTAAGCACGGAAACCATTCCAGTCGGGGTGGGTAAATTGGTGAGCGAGAACTATCGCCCACGACCAGCCGGTCACTTTGGCAAGTACATGGAAAATCTCTTCGCCTCCCGAAATCCAGAACATATCAAAACCACGCAATGTATCCAGGGACAACAACCTTTGTGAAGGAGCACTATCTTTCATCTGATAAATTAGGGTGTAGGGAAATAAAATTTGGGAAATAGAATGCAGTTTGAAATAAAACCAATAGCAACTACGGTAAAGATTGCAAAAAATACTATCCGTTCTTTCGCGCAAAACCACATTTATTTGAATAAGCCTATAAGTCTCGCGGATAATGAAAAAGTAGCACCATATATAGCCGCACGGGGAAACGCCGTTATAAGCTTCGAATTTTTAAACACGATCACCCCATGAAAAGAATCCTGACGCTGATCTTCGCACTCGGCCTGTTACTGAGCAGCTTCACTACCACCAGTTCATTTGGCCAGGGCCGCCGTAGCGACGGCCGCCGTGACGACGATACGTTCCAGAGCGACGATCCGGCCACGAACAGCAAGCTCAATAACCGGAGGCTTGAAAAGAACATGGACAAGTACGCCGACCAGCTTCAACTGACCAAGCGGCAGCAGAAACAGCTCAAAAAGATCGACCGGCGTTATGCAAGAATGGAGAGAAAAATGAACCGCAGAGACGATACCAAACGTAGGGATCGTAAACGCCTGGCGGAAGAGAAACGCGTAGAAATCATCGAAATACTGACTCCTGACCAACAGCAAACGCTGGAAGCGCTTTCGAAGAAGGGACGGTTCAGTTTCGAGCAATTGTTCGGGAGGTAAGGCTTCCCATTGCTCGAAATCATAATGATTTGAATCCTTAAATATCATAATTTTATTGGATTTGAATCCGGAATTATGATCGTCAGGAGCCAACAACAAGCTGCATCGAGCGGGCTTTTCAAGGGAAAAGCATTTATCATTTATGGCCCAAGGCAGGCGGGTAAGACTACCTTTTCAGAACAACTAACCGCGATCAGTTTCTAACCTCGCTACTTTAATCCTTCCAGCCAAGCCTCAACCGTAGGTCCCGACAAATCGAACAGCAAGCCCGGCAGAATGCCGACGAGGATAGTAAGGATCACCAGCGGTACGAGCATGAACTTCTCGCGACGCGTCAGGTCGCTGAGCACATGCGTGGATCCGTTTTTATACCAGAATGAACTGAAAAACATGCGCTGGTAGGTCCATAGAAAGTAACCTGCGGCGAGGACGATGCCTAATGTGGAGATCGCGGGAATCCAGACGGGCAGGGCGTCGGACTGGAATGCGCCCATGAGTGTGAATAACTCGCCTACGAAACCTGAAAAGCCGGGAAGTCCCAGCGATGCGAAGAATGCGATACCGGTAACGATGGTGAATTGCGGCATGACGGTGATCAGACCGCGGTAATGATCGATGCGCCGGTCGTGGGTGCGGTCGTAGAGAACGCCCGTGAGCAAGAAAAGCATTGCCGATAATATTCCGTGACTAACCATTTGGTAAATAGCCCCATTAAAACCTTCGGGTGTGAACGCGGCGATCCCAAGGAGTACGAATCCCATGTGCGATACCGAGGAATAAGCGATCATTTTTTTCAGATCGCTTTGGCCCAATGCATTGAAGCCGCCATAAACGATCGAAATCATACCGAGAATGCCCAACGGAATGGCGCTGTACAGTGCCTCCGCGGGAAAGAAGCCGTCGACGATGCGGATGAACCCGTAACCACCGATTTTCAGCAAGATACCTGCCAGTACCACGGAGATTGGCGTGGGCGCTTCCACGTGTGCATCGGGCAGCCAGGTGTGCACAGGTACGACGGGCAGCTTCACCGCAAAACCGGCGAAAAGGAACCAGAATGCAAGCAACCGCACGGGGATATTACCAATGAAAAATTCAGAAGCCGCATTCAGAATCGAGCCAGGGATATAGTTGCCGGGATCGGCCAGGTAGGCAAAACGGAATGTATGAATGAGCTGCTCCGGAGCTATTTTTCCGTCGAATAGCCATTGCTGGATCTGTGGGATCATGTCCGGGTGCACTGCGTCGTCGGGGCCGATGATGCCTACTACGCGTGCGGTTTCCACGGGATCGATGACCGAGAGATAGAGGCCGATCATGACGATCAGAATGAGCAGAGAGCCCAGGAATGTGTAAATGAAAAACTTCAGTGCGGCATATTCGCGCCGCGGACCGCCCCATAAACCGATGAGAAAGTACATCGGCAGGAGCATAAACTCAAAAAACAAGTAAAACAGGAAGAAATCCTGCGCCAGGAAGCAGCCCATCACGCTGCCGCAGAGCAGTAAGTACAACGCGAAGTAAGCCCTCGGTTTTTGGTTGATGTTCCAGGAACTGATGACGCCCGCAAAAAGTACTACTACCGCCAGGAGTACCAGTGGGAAGCTGATGCCGTCCACCGCCAACGCATAATCAATGGATACAACGCCGAGCGAACCGATCGGTAATGTGATCCAGTCCCTGACCTCGGAAAGTTGCAGCGCAGCGTCCTGGCTACTGAATGACAAATAGGATACCGCCGTAACCACTACTTCCAGCAGCAATGCAACCAGCGCGATGAGGCGGAAATTGTGCTGGCTGTCGACCGGCCAGAATGCGATGGCAGCCGCGCCGAGTAAGGGTATAGCAATTAAGAAGGTGAGTATATGATCAATCATCAAGCATTAATTTAAACCAGCCCGCCGCGTTACATCGCAACCAGCCACAATATCAGTAAAAAGACGCCCATTACCGTTACCACGTAGTACGACTGTATCTTGCCGCTCTGCATATTCCTTGCCGCCTGGCCTGCGGAGCGGATAGAGAGGACGGTCAGGTGTACCGCGCCATCGACAAACATCCTGTCGAACCAGGCAATGAAATGTCCGAACACCAGACTGCCTTTGGCAATGACATCCACAAGCGCATCGACAGTATATTTTTCGAAGCGTTTCAGATAACCCGCAATCCAATCGAAGGGAATAAGAAAGTATTGGTCATGGGAATAACCGCGTAGCCAGTTGAATGGACTTTGCGCAGGTTCGCCCACGGAAACCGGGTCGTTGATCCGGAAGGGATTGTCGGTTGAAGTTTGACGGTAGGCCAGAAAGATTGAAATGAACGTTACCGCACTGGCTACGAACGGCACCCAGGGCAAATGCTCGCCATGTTCCTGACCGATCCAATGAAGGAACCATCCTTCTGCGTTAAATGGGTTGAACGAAAACCAGAAGAATAATGACAATGCGGAAAGCAATGCCATAGGCAGCCACATGGCCACCGGCGACTCGTGCGGGTGCACGGCTGCCGGGAATCTGTTTTCCCCAAAAAACACCAGCCAAACCTGCCGTGTCATATAAAATGCTGTTAATCCGGCCGATAAAATGACCAGTACAGGGAATAAGTAGCCCAGCGGGCCATTTTCCGAAGCCCAGAGAAAACCCTCGGTGATAATGGCGTCCTTCGAAAGAAATCCTGAAAAGAAAGGTAACCCCGCCAATGCAGCCGCGCAGACCGAGAAACAAATGAATGTAATGGGCAATGCTTTGCGTAAACCACCCATTGTGCGCATGTCCTGCGGATCATAACCTTGCACTTCGTCGTGCGGTGTAACCGCGTGGATGACCGAACCGGCAGAAAGGAACAATCCGGCCTTGAAAAAAGCGTGCGTCGCCAGATGGAACAAGGCAGTTTGCCAGCTTCCGAAACCGACGGCCATGACCATCAATCCGAGCTGAGACATCGTCGAATAAGCGAGGACTATCTTAATATCCCAGCCTTTTAAAGCTTTGACAGCACCGGTAACCATGGTAATGGCCCCGACGATGAGGATTACCATTCGCGCATCTATCGTGAGCAGGAAAGATATTCTTGCCAAAAGAAAAATACCCGCAGCCACCATAGTAGCTGCGTGGATCAATGCGGAAACAGGCGTAGGGCCTTCCATAGCATCAGGCAGCCAGCCCGATAAAGGAAACTGGGCCGATTTACCCACACATCCTCCAAAAAGACAAATGCCGATGGCAGTCAGAATGCCCGGACGGATTGTCCCGATTTCGAGCGAAAGCACTTCAAAGTCCGTAGAGCCGATATAGTAGAAGAGCATTAAAATACCTGTCAGAAAAGCGGCGTCACCAATGCGGTTGAGGACAAATGCCTTCTGTGCTGCCCAAACCGTTCGTTTTTTTGTATACCAAAAACCAATAAGCAGGTAAGATGAGAGTCCGACGAGCTCCCAGAAAATGTACATCACGATCAGGCTGCCTGCGAGCACAATGCCGAGCATCGAAAAGAGAAACAGCTGAATGAATGCAAAGTAGCGGTGCAGGTTCCGGTCGTCATGCATATAGGCTGTGGAATACAGCTGCACGAGCAGTGCCACAAAATGGACGATGGCGAGCATCATTGTGGAAAGCGTGTCGAAGCGGAAGGCAAGTTCGATAGGATGGCTTCCAATGGTAAGCCATTCAAAACGAAGTACATGTATTGCGGAGGAGTCGGCGTAGCGAAGGCTGATCAGCAGCCCCGCGGCAGTTGCGAATGCCCCGATCCAGCCTGCAAATTTATTTAGACTTTTTCCACCTAGCCACAGTAACAAAAAGCACGAAAACGGCAAGCCCAACAGCAGATAAGCAGGTAGATGGAATGCGGTATCGGGCATAAGGTGCTGGAAATTCGTTTAATTTCGGCAAATATCCTGAATTCACGGCCGAATTCAAACAATGCTATATGTCTTTCTCAATATCGTCGATCTTCACCGAACCGTGTATAACTTCCAGCAGTTCCCGAAGGTCGTACGTAGATCGGTTATACGTATTGCCGAGGACGATAATCACCGCGTCGTCTTCGGGGCAAACCCAAAGCATGGTGTTATAGCCCTTCCACCAGCCGCCGTGGTAGATAAACCGGGGCGTATGGTCTTCCTTGATGTGCATCCGGAACCCGTAACCATAGTTGCGGATGCCGTCGCGCTCGAAACTACGTGGTTTGAAGGCCTCGTTGAGCATTTTCTTTTCCAGAATCAGGCCCTTGGTGAGGCCGTTGTAGAAACGGTATATGTCAGCGGTGGTTGAATAAAGCCCTTTGTCTCCCACCACATCGTCATAATAATCCTTTTCCAGCTTTCGGCCATACTGATGCCCATCGGTGCGGTTTTTGGTTGCGGCAATGGTAGTATCGGTTACCAGGTAGGTATTTTGCATTCCAAGCGGTGTGAATATCTCGTTGTTCAGGTATTTGCCAAAGGAGTCGCCCGTCACCTTCTCTACGATTGCGGCCAGTACACAGTAATTGGTGTTACAATAATTGAAGGACCTTCCCGGGCGGTTATAAGGCTGCGGGGTGGGGACAACTTTGGCATACCAATCGAGGATGTCGAGGTTATCAGGATATTTCCGCCCGTGGCGGACGCTGTCGTTGAATGAGTAAATGTAGTTAGGTAGTCCGCTGCGATGACTAAGCAGCATATCTACTTTCACACCATGATAAGGGAAGTCGGGAAAGAAGCGCTGTACCGAGTCGTCGAGGCTAACGCGACCTTCCTGAATGAGTTTCAGGACGGCCACGGCTGTAAATGGCTTCGACAACGACGCGAGCTGAAAACGTGAGTCGGTGGTGAGCGTATCTTTGGCCCTCATGTGCGCAAAGCCGAAGGAGTTTTGATAAAGTATTTTGCCTTTTTGAACGATCAGCACGTTGCCGTTGAAGCCGGCATTCTTCTTGCGCCTGAAAATATCCTCAATCTTGGCAATTTTCTCCGCTGTGGCGGCATCAGGGTTCGTCACCGGAACGGGGTCGAGGTTGGCAACTGATTTGTCCGTTACGGCCACGTCCGGGGAACCGGCTTTGTTTTTTCTGACTAATCCCCAGGAAATCAACAAAATAACCAGGACGGCAATTGCCGTCCACCACACTTTCGGCTGCACTTTTTTCAACATAGGCTTTTGGCCTTTATATTCAGAACGTTGTGATGCTAACGACGCGGCATTAGCATTTTTTATATTTTACCATTACAAATTAAGCTCAGAATGGTTTATGGAACTAATACTTTTACCTGTTCTTTTCTTCCGTTTTTCATATAAGATAACAAATAAAAACCGGAAGTCAGCGGGCTCGACGGATATAGTTCGACAAAATCAGCGCCTTTTCTGACCATCTGAAACGGAATGCTATTACCTGAAAAAGTACTTAAAAGAAACGTTCCTAAGCTATTGTCGCCCACCGAAATGCAGATCTGACGAGCGGAGGCGGGATTTGGGAATACCTTTAAAATATCCGGTTTTTCGGGCATTGTGACGGCCACGCTTTTGGAAATCCGGAATGTTCCGTCCCGGTCGGTCAGGCGGAGGCGGTAATAGCTGGTGCCGGGGAGTGGGGAAGGGTCGAGGTAGCGATAGGTGACCCGCCCGGATGTTTGACCGGACGCGGGTACTGTGCCTGCTTCCGTAAAATCGGCAGGTCCCTTGCCGCGCTCGATCACGAATTCTTTACTGTTATTTTCCCAGGCAGTCTCCCAGGAAAGAGTAACCTGGTCGTCATCCTCGCGAACCGCTTTGAGATAGGTCAGGTCGATGGGAAGTATGATGGCGAGTACCTGCCCATTGATCTTGATTTCATCGAACCAGAGCGTTCCGTAGATGTCGACGGAATTGTAGCCGTAGATCCGCAGTGTAAAGGTGTTGTTGGAAAGATTGTTATAACTAACCGGAATGGTGTAGGTATTGAACTGTCCGCTGTTGCTGATCGTATACGCGCCCAGGTCACTGGCAAAGGCATCGATGTTGGTGCGGACTTTGATCTGGTTGGGGCCGTTTCCGGAGCGCCGGAGCCTGAAAGAGATGGAAGAAATGTTGTACTTGAATGAATTCGCATTGAAGGAGAATTCCATATAGCGCGCGCCGGTAAAGCTCACAGGCCAGGGGCGTACCACATAGCCCACCACAATGGCCCCGCCTGCGCTGTACACTGTGGGTAATGCGTAGGTGTTGGGGCCGCCGAGAAGAGCGGCGTTTGCGGGAGTAAAATTGGTATGGTCCGACGTGCCTGCCTGGGTGTAATCCATCGTCCATTTGACTACAAACGGATCCTGCGCCCGGGTGCTGTTAACAAAAAACAGCACCACCGCCAATGCTGCGATGATGCTGTTGCTCCAAATTCCTTTGTTCCTTTTCATGTGCGTGTTGTTTAAATTAAAACTTACACTATTTGCTTTACTTATTACGGTAAAGCCATGAAAAGGTAACGGCTTGTAGAATTAAAATTCTGCGCTTTTCGGATAGCGGGGGAATGGGATTACGTCGCGGATGTTGCCCATGCCTGTCACGAACTGTACAAGGCGCTCGAAGCCCAGCCCGAAGCCTGAATGCGGCGCGGTACCGAACTTGCGTGTTTCGAGGTACCACCAGACATTCTCGGGATCGATACCCACTTCATGCACGCGTCCGAGTAGTTTTTCATAGTTTTCTTCACGTTGGCTTCCGCCGATGATCTCTCCGATGCCGGGGAACAGTACGTCCATTGCGCGTACCGTTTTGCCGTCCTCATCCAGCTTCATGTAGAAGGATTTGATTTCTCTTGGATAATTGGTGAGGATCACCGGCTTTTTGAAATGCTTCTCTACCAGATAGCGCTCGTGCTCGCTCGACAAATCGATGCCCCAGCCCGTCACCGGGAACTGGAATTTGCCTTCTTTTTGCGGCTTCGATTTCAACAAAATTTCGATCGCTTCGGTATATGTCAATCGCTCGAACGGGTTATCCACCACAAATGCCAGTTTTTCCAGCAATGGTAGCGAGCGCTCGTTCTGCGGTTTGTTCTTTTCTTCTTCTGTGAGGCGGTTTTGCAGGAAATTCAAATCATCCTTGCAGTTCACCAATGCATAGGTGATTACTTTTTTTACAAAATCCTCCGCCAGATCCATGTTGTCTGCCAGCTCGAAGAACGCCATTTCCGGCTCTATCATCCAGAATTCCGCCAAATGTCGTGTCGTGTTGGAGTTTTCGGCTCGGAACGTTGGTCCGAATGTATAGATCTTTGAAAGGGCCATCGCGCCCAGCTCGCCTTCCAGCTGGCCGGAAACGGTGAGGTTGGCCTCGCGGCCGAAAAAGTCTTCTTTGAAATTAATGGCACCTTCTTCCGTACGCGGCAGGTTGTTCAGGTCGAGCGTCGTTACCCGGAACATTTCACCAGCACCTTCGGCATCGGAAGCCGTGATAACCGGTGTGTGCAGGTAGAAAAAGCCTTTTTCATTGAAATACTGGTGCACCGCGAACGCTAATGCGTGGCGGATGCGCAGGATCGCGCTGAACGTGTTCGTACGCGGACGCAGGTGGGCGATCTCGCGCAGGAATTCCAGCGAATGCTTTTTGGGCTGTAATGGATATTCCTCGGGATCGGCTGTACCATAGACCTCGATGTCGGTAATTTTCACCTCCACCGTTTGTCCCGAACCCTGCGATTCGACCAGCTCTCCGGTTACTTTGAGGCACGACCCGGTGGTTACTGTTAAAAGCAATTCGGCAGAAAACTGACCGGGTTCAGCCACTGCCTGGATATTATGTATGGTCGAGCCGTCATTCAACGCGATGAAAATCGCGTTTTTGCTTTCTCTTTTTGTTCTTACCCAGCCCTTTACAACAACCGATTGGCTGGCAGGCGCAGTTTGTAAAATTTCTTTGATTTGCAACGGTCCCATTTTTTCAATTCAATCTTTAAAATGTCTGCCGGAGAATGCCCGGTTTTTTACGAATGAGGCGCAAAATTACAAATTCGGGCAGGAAAACCTATTGTACGCCGGCAACTTACTTTTCTGTGGAACCGAATGATTGTACAGTCTGGTTTTCAGCTTAATTTTGTCCTCATCATCCTGATTAAAGACCTGTTGTTTTGAATAATCGACTTGCTATCATACTGTCGGTGGTATTTCATCCACTGATCCTCACGACATACCTTTTTGCATTGCTGTTCCTGCTGGCGCCGGACCTGATCGGTGTCAGTGCATTTGAACTTCCTGCGCTGGGAAGCCTTTTGTTGCTGCTTTGCCTGAATACATTCATAGCGCCTGCATTGATCATCTACTATTTCCGGAAGATGGGCGTGATTTCGTCCATTTATGTGGACGACGTTACCGAACGCAGATTGCCCTACCTGGCCTGCGTAGTGGTATATGGCATTGCTACCTACTTGTTTGGCTGGCAACTTCAGCCGATCGGTGAACTGGCGCCACAGATATCGGTGATTTTGGCCAGTGTAACGCTCTCGTTAGTGCTGGTGACGATGGTTAGCTACTTCTGGAAGATCAGTGCACATGGTACCGGTATCGGGGGCTCCATTGGCATGCTCTCGGCGCTGATCGTCCGCTTCGACGAAGCGGCACTGCTAACCCCGCTCCTAATCACTATATTGGTGGGCGGCTGGCTCATGAGTGCACGTCTTCAGCTGAACGCGCACACGCCTTTGCAGCTATTCGCAGGTGTGGTTTGCGGATTGCTGGTGAGCACGGGGACCGTGTATTTTTTCTTTTAAACTAACCCAAGGCGCAGCATGTACCAACACCTCATTTTTGAGAACAGAGATGGCGTTGTCCGCATTACGCTGGATCGCCCCGAAGTATATCATGCACTAAGCCCTGCGCTCATTGCGGAAATCACAAGCGCCATTCAAGCCGCGGCCGACGATGACTCCGTACGCGTCGTGCTCCTCACGGCGACCGGCGACAAGGCATTCTGTTCCGGCGCCGATCTGAAAGAGGCCGCTGCGTCGGGCAAAAGCGCCGGCGAAATTCTGCGGGACTATTACGAGCCGATGATCACCGCGATCCGGGATGTTCCCAAGCCGGTGGTATGCCGCATGAATGGCCTTGCTGTGGGCGCGGGTTGCTCGCTTGCGTTAGCCTGCGACTTCGTGATTGCGAGTGAAGATGCCTATTTGAGCCTCGCATTTGTGCAGATCGGACTCATGCCCGACGCCGGTGCAACGTTTTTCCTGCCCCGGCTAATCGGCCTTGCACGCTCGTTCGACCTGGCTACCAACGCACAGCGTATTTACGCAAGTCAGGCGTACGATATCGGTCTGATCAGCCGGTGTGTGGAGAAGGCGGCGCTGGACGAGGTAGCAGAGAAGCAAATTCAGCACTACCGCCACGCTCCTACCCAGGCGATAGGCGCGATGAAGCGTGCATTCAACCAATCGATGCATTCCAGCCTGCCGCAAATGCTGGAAAAAGAGCGGGAAAGTCAGGAAATGCTGTTCGGGACGCAGGATGTGCGGGAAGGGATTGCAGCTTTTCTCGATAAAAGAAAGCCTGATTTTCAGGGTTTTTAGGTTAATTCAAGAAAAAATCCTTAAATTTATTTCTCCGGGATTTGGTACTGAAAAAGTCATCACTTACCTTTGCAGTCCAATTCGGGAATGGTTTCGTAGCCGCAGCGACGGACCGTTCAATTGGATAGAGCGCCTGACTAGAATCGGGGGTTTCACAAAATAGGGTTTCGTAGCTCAATTGGATAGAGCACCTGACTACGGATCAGGAGGTTTGGGGTTCGAATCCCTACGAGACCACTTAGTTGAATACTAAAAAGCATCAAAAGGCCTGTAAATCAATGATTTACGGGCCTTTTTGTTTGTCAAAACCACCAAAAAATACAGGTTTTCTTAGTGTTTTGGTGAGCATTTGGTGAGCAGGTAAAAAGGGGCAAAAAAGTGCTCACCAGAATGATTGTAAGTCGCTGTAAAGTACCTGTTTACGGCGTAAACATCTTGATTTTGGTGTGGTCGCAATCGTAGTTTTATCCACCATTAAAACAGATTGCTATGTTGACAAACAGGTTCTCGATGCTCTTTTATCTTAAGAAAAGGAGCGCCTATGTATCCGGCCCGCTGCCCATCTATATGCGGGTTTCGATTGGAAGTGAAAGATTTGAGCTAGCTACAAAGCGGGAATGCGAGCCGGAGAAGTGGAATGGCGCCTCTGGCAGGAAAAGCGGTACTAGAGAAGACACAAGACTACTCAATGCCTATCTCGACACTTTCCAGGCAAAAGTTTATGATGCGCACCGGCAGCTGATGGTGAAGGATGGACCAATTACCATTGAGGCTCTGAAAGCAGCCGTGACGGGAGTTGCCGAAAAGAAAATCATGTTCCTTGAACAATTCGCGAAGCATAACGCTCGCTTGGTCGACTTGAAGGGGACTGATTATGCTCACGGTACTATTTTACGGTATAACACCTCGTATCAGCATGTAAAAGACTTCATTAAATGGAAATTCAAGTGCGACGATGTTGATATTCAAAAGCTAAACTATGAATTCATCACTGACTTCGAATTCTGGCTCAAAACGCAAAAGAAATGTGGTCATAACACTACCATGCGCTATCTCGTTTACTGTAAGAAAATTGTTCTTGGGTTGATCAAAACGGGAATGCTACCGAGGGATCCTTTCTTTGGGTACAAGGTGCAAAAGAAAGAAACGAACCGCGCGGCGCTCACAGAGAAGGAACTCAAAACAATCGCAAACAAAAAATTCCCTTCTGCGCGACTTTCCCAAGTGCGGGACATTTTTCTTTTCAGTTGCTACACTGGGTTGTCGTATGTGGATGTGCAGAAACTCACCCGTTCGGAAATTACAATCGGCCAGGATGGCGAGCAGTGGCTGATTATCAACCGGCAAAAAACAGATTCTCAATCAAGAGTACTACTCTTGCCCGTGCCGTTACAGATTATTGCTAAATACGAGGATGAGCCGCAATGCGAGATTACTGGTAAGCTACTCCCGGTATCGAGCAATCAAAAAATGAATGCATATCTGAAAGAGATTGCTGCGGTTTGCGGCATTGATCGGAATATCTCATTTCACATTGCCCGTCACACATTTGCGACTGCGGTTACGCTCTCAAATGGGGTTCCGATGGAGAGCGTGTCCAAAATGCTAGGGCATTCCAATATTCGGACGACGCAGATTTACGCTAAAATCGTGGATAGGAAGATTAGCGAGGATATGAGAGCACTTAGGGAGAAATTATCACATTAATTTTTCTTGGAAGTCAGGGCATAAGCAATTCATTCAAAGCAGAAAGTGACGGGGTTTACCCCTTTGGCTGCAAATCAAGGAGGCGGTTTAAGGAGCGGCGACAGCCGCGGTAAATAGCCGATGGATTTGAAGTCGTCACTTTTTGCTTTGTACCTTTCGTTGCGCTGTGATGCAAGCGCAATTCTTCAAAAAGTCAAAATCCCATCGAAAACCCTTTCTGCTTCTTCCGTTTCGGCTTCTTCAACTGATGCGGCACATACTCACCATCCTTAACAGGAGACAACAAAGAATCAAGGGACTTGTCATTCTCCAACGAACTACCATTTCCGACTTGGTAAACATTACCAGCACTACCAGCCTTCCCCACATCCATCCCAATCCTTTGAGACTTTTGCTGATGAATAGAAAAAGGATCCTCGATGCACCGCTCGGTAATTCCCTTCGCGCTATACTGCTTACCCAATGCGCTTCCGTTGAAAACACATTTTGTACGGTGGTCTAAATATGTGACCCCGTACAGCTTGCCTTCCTCATTTTTCCGGATCACCGTATCGATCCCGTCTTTTTGGAGAATATTGATAAGCCTGGACAATGACACGTTTTGCTTACCATACAACGTGAAATCAATCCTATTCTTAACACGTAACGAATCCTTCGTGCGGTTCGGATTTATCTCATTGTACAGAAAACGCACTTTCAGTTTTCTATGTGTTGGTTTGAAATGAAAGTCGCTTGCTTTGATGGGCACCCCAACCCGGTTGCCATCTTTATCCAGCACACGGTATAAAATGCCATTATTCTTTCTGATCCTCGAACCCTCCGAACCAATGTCCGCCGCAACATTATATTGGTTGAGCACTGCATTCAATTCTCCCATCGTGGTGAACTTGTATTCGTTCAGAACTTTGTCAAGCACATTGGCAATGGCCTTCTTAGTTTCTGATTTTCCATACTCTGCTTTGATGCTGACCGGCTTCAAGTTAAACTCCTGCGCATTACGATCTTGTGCCTTCACCAAACCAAAATCTATCTCAATCTCTTTCCTGGTTTTCTCCGATTGATTTTTGCCCAGGTTGTGCAGTGAGATCCGGCTGCCATCAGCTTTGATGTTGGTCGTGACAATATGCACGTGCGGATGACCGGCATCCCGATGCTCGTATACGAGAGCGGGTTGTTTCTCAAATCCAATACCTTTTAAATAGGCTTTCGAGATCTCCGCGAGCTGTTCTTTGCTCAGCTTTTCCGACGGATCGAAGTTCAAAGACACGTGAACCGTATTGACCTTTGTTCTTTTGTTCAAAGCCAGTTGCCTCTGGATGCGGTTTAGCTTTTGATCAAAACTCAGGGCATCCGCATCCTTGGGATAGTTGATAGCCGAAATGCATTCCGCATGTCCCTGTTCCAGCTTTTTCTCATTGTATTGCAGCACAGCCCTAAGCCGGCTGCTGGTGTGGATCACTGCAACCATCGATCTGCCAGTTTATCGGTTTGCGATTTGATCTTGTCCAAGATTGAAAACAGGGATGTTCTTTCAGCTTCGTAGCTGGCGATCCAGTTTCTGAATTCTGAAATTTGGTTGACCGCATTGAGGCGTTTGGTCGCCTGGTTGAAGTTGTTGCCAAGCCGGTTTAGCTCTTCCCGCAGCTCCGACAATTCTTCGATCATTTGATCTTGCGAACCGTTCCGTTCGATCACGGTTACCGGTCGGTTGAAGATCAAGAGCCGTAAGAATTCACTTAATTTCCGGCATGTGGTGCGGCCACGCTTGGCTTCCAATATGGCGTATTCTTTGGGTGTCAACCGGAAGATTACATGCCTTGTCTTGTTCGATTTTTCTTCTTTCATCACGATCCTATCTACACTTTCAAACATTAAAAACTCCTTCACAAACCTGTACCGACTTTGGAGGGGAAGGCCAGATCGGGTGCGCAGCAACCGGCGATTGTATTACAATCGTACATCTGGCCAGACGCGCAAAGTAGGCGGCTCATTTAGATTGCAAAGTCTATGGAACCAGGTGCTGAGCCGATTTGTGAATCTAACTTATCGAAATGGGATTTACCTATCCTGTGTAAATTTGACTTAGGATTGAAGCCTTATTTCTAGAAATCATGGCTATTTGAAAAAAGTCGAGTTTGGTCGAAAAAAGTTGAAAAGTTTAAAAATAGTCAATCTAGTAAAATGATAGCTGAATGGGATATTGCACCGTTTAATAAATTGTGGTACAACTTACAATTCATTTCCGTACCTAGCTTTTGAAAAATAAGCCCTCATGACGGAACAACAAAAATTACTGCGCCTCTTCAAGCTCATTCGTCTTCTCAAACAAAGACCTGGCAAAACGATTGATCAACTGGCTCAATCCCTCGAAAAAGATAGAAGAACGATCTACCGATACCTCAACCTGCTGGAAGAAGTTGGCTATGAGATCGACAAAAAGGGTGAACCCTCCCGCTACTTTCTTTTTGAAGATGAAACCTGGCAAAAACCGCTTTTTACGGAAGATGAAAGTGAACTGCTGCGCCGGGCTATAACGGGGATTCCGGCCTCCCATGCACTGCTGCCTGGCATTAGGCAAAAACTTTTTATGTCATCCACACTGCTGCCATTAGCCGATGGATTAATGGATATCCACCAGGCCCGGCTTCTTGAACAGCTTGCTAAAGCGATCGACTGTGGACGTCAGGTTGCTCTTGTGCGCTACCAGTCGACAAACTCCAATACCGTCACCGATCGCATTGTAGAGTCGCTTTCATTTACCGACGATTACAATGTATTAGTCGCCTACGAGCCTGCTGCGGGAAAGGAAAAAACGTTTAAAATTCGGCGTATGGAGGAGGTTGTACTATTGGATACGCCATGTCAGTACCGGGGCGCCGGCGCGGCGCCAGATTTATTCGACTGGGCCGGACCGGAAAAAATCAGAGTTGAACTGGCACTGACCAAACGCGCTTACCATCTGCTGATCGAAGATTTCCCACCTTCCCGCGCATTTACCGGGCAAAGGGCTGATACTGCGTTTCCGTATTTTTTTAAGGGAGAGGTTAGGGGATTTCAGGGGGTGGGAAGGTTTATTCTCGGTTTGCCTGGGGAAGTGAGGGTGATTGAACCGGAAGATTTGCGGGAGTATTTGAAGGGGCGGGTTGGGGAGTTTTTGTTGGGGTGAGTAAAAAAAACTCTCATGTTACCATCGACATAGGGCTTATGTCTAAAAGAAAAATGAATTATTTGTTGACAATGAACAAATTAAGTAATTATCTTTGGATCATATTTTATGATAGACTAATGTTTAATAAACTTTTTATATCATAAAATCTCAAAACAAAGTTTGATTGAAATTGATAAACTAAGGTTGGTTACATTTATCCAGTTTAAGTTGGATTGAAAAAAAAGCCAATCGCGAAATTTCTGAGGTTCCTGCGATTGGCTGTAAAGACAAGAATGCTTAACTAATTAAACAAAAATGCTTATGGCAAAAATAGAAATTCATTACAAGAACGGCAACCCCGAAGACATCTTCTACTACAATCCATTGTACAGTAAGTGTCAATTCTGCGACCATCCGGACAATTCTGGAGATATGCATAAGTGCGAGATTTGTCATCGTATTGTCAAGCACTTCAGCGCATAGACTAACTTTTCGATGCAATTTGCAGATTTCTCCTGGGTAATGCTGTTCAAGAGAAATCTGCACTGAAACCACATGGCTAGCTCTTCTATTGTCAGCGAATGACAGTAGTTGTCACGAACTAGTAGCTACTTTGTTAAAAATCACATTTAACCTATATGCAAGAGATTGTTTTCAAGCAAACGAACAATGTCTTTCTGGATAATGGTATAATCGGTTTGTATCACTATCTGAAAAAAGGCACCCGCGAGGAATTGCCGTCCTGGCTAGCTCCCTTAGAGCAATTTAGCTTGGAGGAAGGGACACATTTTGCTTTGACTCGGGATGAATTGCGAATTACGCATGAACGCTTATTTGATCTTCTCGAAGAGGTGTATTATGCCATGGGGAAAGACATCTATGACACATATACTACAAAGCAGGAAAGTGAAGGCGGCAACCTCTTTTTTAGTGAAAGCGGGTTGTTATTGGGTCGATTTCCAAAGATGAATACCTATGGTGCTACCGAACTACTCACTAACAATGCCCAGGGTGTTACTCGCTACGAAATGAATACCCGTAAGATTGCCGCAATTGAAAAGGATAGTGAAGCTCTGGCGACTACCATTAAGGAAGAATTCGGAAAGGCCAATATCAAAATGCTAAGCAAAATATATTTCAATGAGCCCTATACCAAGCTGACCCGCTTAGAAAAACCTGTTAGTGCATATTTTGAGACAGGGCCTAACAGCTGTTATCTCACAGGAGAATCCGTAAAACGGTTGGTGGACGGTCAGAATATTTCACCCTTTATCTCAGGAATAACCAACTTCAATTCGCACCTGAGCACAAGCGACAAGAAAATCAGTTGGAAGACACTCTATCTCAGTCGATTTGCACCTGCGACATGCTTGTATGTGTACCCTAATAAGTTGCGTGAGGGGTTGAACGTCTATTTTGTTTATTCTGATACGCTTACAAATCTCAACGAGCTGCTTTCAGAAAAACTTTTTGGCGGTTTGTTGAAGGATAGAGATGTTTTGAAGCAGCAGGAGTTTTTGGCCAACTTTCCGAAAAATGACGACAATAACCCGCTTGGGAAAAGCTTCGATTACATTGGTCCAAATGAGAATTTGTTCTACCTACTTTTCACCTTTTTAAAGAATGTTTTAGGCCAAAAACCCGCTGCCGAAACTTTGCAGCTATTTCAAGCGATGGGAATAGCCGATAAGAGTGTGGGATTAATATCAATTCGTGCTGACGCATTTGCATCTACCATGCGCCCAAGCCATTTCGAATATTTGAGTCATTTCCGGTATTCGATTTCAATCATCAATGATTTAGAGAGAGAGGGGGTCAATTTCCGGTCGGTATTGGGAAGCCTGAAATTGATAAAGCCCTCGTTGAAGGGTGGGCAGAACAGCTATGCACTTGAAAGACAATTGCGTGAGAAGGTGCTTGGTCAGCTATTAAATGGAAAAAGCATCTTGAATGATATAGAAAGCTATTATCAGGATTGTTACGGATATCTTCTCGACACGCTAAATGATCCCTCAAAAAGTATAGGTTATAAAAACTACTATCAAGTTTTTGACTTTCTGATCGGTTACGAAAAAATTATAAACCCAATTATTATGGAGAATTCAGACTTGCAAAGCCGCGCTCTTAAACTCGGAGCGCAGGTCGGGCAGGGCATACTAGGCTATGCCGATAACGACCGAAAAGCGAATGCCCGACAAGGAAGAAAGTACATTATCAGCTTGCGTAAGGCGAATCAGTTTGACAGGTTCATGGCAGAACTGTCACGCATTCAAACACGCTTTATGCTGAACTACAGCCGGGATCTCATGGAAGGGATCAATGCCGACAATTACTCCTGGCTTAAACAGTTTATCATTATCTCCGCACTCAATCAAATTAATTCAGAACTCAATCCTAAATCAGCAAATACCAATGAAAACAAATAGCCTGACCATCACGTATCTGTCAAAAGTGTCATTTGCGAGCCTGAATGGCGGCGACAAAGAAGTTGACAACATTGTAACAATCAAAAAAGTCACGCTTGATAATGGCGAGCAATTGCCCTATTTATCATCGCAGGCAGTACGGCGTGCATTGCGAGACAAGCTGGAAGAATTAGGTTGGACAGTATCTCCTGTATCAAAAGCTAGTGAAGAAAAAGGGGCTGCTAAAACAAAGCTCGATCCCGTCCAGTACATAGATGATGACTTGTTTGGATTTATGGACGCGGCTAAGGGAGCGGATGGTGGAAAGGGACGTGCAACGGTTCGAACCTCTCCGGTAAGAGTCGAGGCCTTGTTAGCATTAACATCTTTCAAAGAGGATTTAGATTACGGTACCAATTTTATGGCAAAAGAGGTTGGCGGGCAACCAAATATCTTTGAAACCGAAATTCATTCAGGTATTTATCGGGGCACCATCTTAATTGAACTGGATCGCGTTGGAACCGATGCTGGTTTTGTGGAAGATTTATCGGCAAAAGAAAAGGCCAATAGGGTTAATGGCTTGCTGGATGCATTTCAGACACTTTGGAGTTCCGGTCGGCAATCGAGATTTCTAGCCGATATTTCACCCAAATTTCTGGCTGCTGCCTGCATGAAGTCTAAGAATCCGATCTTTTTGGAAGCATTGCAGGTCGATAAAGGGAATGTGAATGTTGAAGCATTGCAGAGCGTTGTTTCCGACTATTCCGATTTTATCCAGGACAGTTTATTCGCTGCTCAAGAAGGTGTTTTTGGTAAGGCAGACGGGGTTGTTAGTCTTCGTGAGGGTTTTAAGCAAATGAAGCAATGGGTTAACTCTCATTATGGTGTCGAAGCAAACTGAGACTGATATGCTATTCTGCACTGTTCATTTAAAGTCTGTGACTGCTTCATTCCGCAATCCTGACTTCCAAAATTTTCATAAATCGTTTGCATTACCGCCCCCAACCGCTTTGGCTGGAATAGCAGGTGCTGCCCTCGGCCTTAACCCAAAAGCGGCGCAGGCATTTCTTGTGGATGATGCTTTTGAAATAGGAGTAACCGGTTTAAGCAAAGGGATGGCTCGCGACTTATGGAAATACGACACGCTGCCTGGCAGAAGTGTCATTACACGGGAGCTATACATTAATAGTGAGTTTCATATCGCGTTCGGATGCGAAAATCACGAGTCAGTTGAGAAACTTTATGCGGCATTCAGATCACCTGTTTACTCATTGACATTGGGTCAAAGTGATTCACTTGCAAAGATTGGCCGGATACAGCTCACGGATAAAACCGAGCAGGGCCATACCCTAAACCACACACTGGTAGAAGGCGACATTGTGCCGCTAATTCTCGAACAAGCACTACTCGGCGGGAGTTATTCGTTGACTATCAGCCAAAATGATCCGGTAGCTTACAATTTACCTACCCGGTTTTTGTATGAATCAGATTATGGTGTCCGACGTGTTGTGGCTCGAAAGCTGTTTTCATTTGTAGGGCCGGCTGTCACAATTCAAAATCGATCTTTCAAGGGTGTAAGGAGTGACGATGTATTTATACCCACATTCTTATTTTGACAGTATGCTTGATCACCTCTACGCGAAGCCAGACGAAAGTCTGTCGGTGCATACCGATTTAGTATTGGAAGCAACGTTGGCATTGAAGGAGCGTTACGAGTCGGCAATGCAATTGGGCGATGCTTTTTGGAAGGATGCAATTATAGCGGCCCTGTTTCACGACTTCGGAAAGGCTACCGGTAATTTTCAGGAAACCATGGAACGGGCCAGAAAAAATCTGAAAGCAGATCCGAGTAGGCATATCCGACATGAATTCATTTCGGGGATGCTGCTGGCATTTCATACAGTACTTCCAAACAGAGCCAGATTAGATTTGACACCAAATCCAGCGCAGTTACTGGCTATCTTTTCACACCATAAATCGCTCACCAATGATTTATTCGGTGATGAAGGAATGAAACCCCTTTTATTGGATACAATCAATAGCCAGTTATTTATTGAGTATGTGCAAATTCGATTAAACGAACTTACTCCGGCCCACACGGGATATTTGAATGGGATATCCGACGCAATCGATATGATTGGGAGGCTCCGAGATTTCGGTAAAGGGATGCTCGACCAAATCGTCTGTGCAAAGGAAAAAGTATTCTCACTACTCTGGACACAGATTAAAGCGGCCGATGGGCATAAGTACAGGGACATCTATATCTATCACAAAGCAATCCTAAACATTGCAGACTGGTCGGCCTCCGGGCACAGGCCACTTGAACAACCGCTTCATTACAGACCCGAAGAGCTAAAATTGAAACTACACGAGCGGGCAGAACGCCAAAACCGCAGGTTTGATGATTGGCGGGCATTTCAGCAGGCCAGTATAGTGTCCGGAAATGTGTTGGCAATCGCCCCGACTGGTAGCGGCAAAACCGAAGCTTCTCTACTCTGGGCTTCGCAACGGCAAGGCTGGGAAAAGATCTTGTTCTTGCTGCCTACACGTGTAACGGCAAATGCGCTTTATCTCCGCCTGGATGAATATTTTGGTAAAACAGACGAAATAAACCCTGAACCCTACACTGCAGTCGTGCATTCATCTGCGAAGATGTTCAGGCAGGATTTAGATAAAAACTACGAGGAGCTTTCATATTATCGTGAAGCCGGTTTTTTCAAAGCTGTGACCGTCGCCACTGTGGATCAAATGCTGACGCAGGGGTTCAATCTCGGCTGGTGGGAAATGAAGACTTTTCATTTATTCAGGGCAAAAGTTATTATCGACGAAGTACATGCTTACCAGCCTTATACACTCGGACTATTGGTGGCAAGCATCGAATATCTCCGGAAAAAATGGCAAACTGAATTCTACATCATGACGGCGACAATGCCCACGCAACTTTTAGAAATTCTCACGAATGCATTAGGCGGAGAACCTAATGTCACACTTCTTAAAGATCATGAGTTACTTGATAAAGCAAGAAATACTTACCGGGTTGTCGAAAACACAGTTGATGAGTTATCTGACGAAATAGAAGGTCGGCTTAAAGCTGGCAAAAAAGTGTTGCTGGTAGTAAATACTGTTGACGAAGCGATTCGCATTTATGACGCATACAAATCGTATGAATGCCTTCTTTATCATTCTCGATTCACGGTCAAAGATAGGAATGAGAAGGAAAAGCTAATTTTAAAACGAGAAGAAGAACCTTCTGGCCAAGGCTTTTTGCTTATAGCCACGCAGATCGTCGAGGTATCACTCGATATCGATTATGATTTTCTTTATACCGAAAACGCACCAATAGATGCGATCATTCAACGGGCGGGGCGAGTAAATCGAAAGCGCGACGATTCAAAAGAGACGGAGGTAATCATTTTCCCCCATCGTGAAGCAAGCCAACATATTTATGAAGAAGCTAAAAAGTCCGGGCAACCAGCTTACCCGGTTCTGACGAAAACATGGGAGGTGCTTCTGCAACATAATGGTGAAAAATTATCAGAGGCGGAGTTATTGAAAATGGTTGATGAAGTTTATAAAGATTGGACCGTCGCCGAAGATAGTAGCTTTAAAGACGCCAAGCTTAAATACAGGGAGATTCAAGAAACCCAAAAATTCGTCTATGATAACAGCAACGAAAATGAAGCAGCTTACACACGTGAAGGATTAGATTCGGTTAATGTGATTCCATCCATATTCCAACAAGAATTAAGTGAAAAATCTGCTCGTGATAAAAGCAAGCATGAAGTCAGTATTAGTAAAAGAAGGTGTTTGACGGCAAAGAGAGAAGGGAGAACTGAAAAAGATTTGAAACACGAATGGTTCTTGTACCTGGATTGTAACTATGATTTCGACAAAGGGGTGCAATTCAAACACAAAGAGAATGATAACACGCCGCTAACTGTAATGCTATAAAACATGCCCACCCAAACCACCCTCCCCCTCACCACCGTTACCTTCCCCGAAGTATCTCTGCGCACGCGTGATGGACATAAGCTTCGCGGGTATTTTGGAGAACTGTTCCGCGAACATTCGCCGATTTTGCATAATCATTATGAGGACGGCAGCTTGCGTTATGGATATCCTTTGGTTCAGTATAAGGTTTTACACAATTTGCCTACGCTAGTCGGGCTTAGGGACGGGGCGTCGCTTTTAGCGCAGCTGTTTTTGCAAATACGGGAGCTGGATCTGGATGGTGAGAAAATTCCGGTGTTGAGCAAACACATCCGTCACGAACAAGCTGCCATCGGGCTGAGCGAGGATTTGCACAAATACAAATTTGAGACCCTCTGGATGGCGCTCAATCAGGAAAATTTCCGCGATTATAGAAATCATACAGAAGCCGGGCAGCAAGCGCAACTCAAACGCGTACTGATCAGTCAGCTTTTAGCGGTTTTCAAGGATGTAGGTTTGTGGCTAGGTCCTGACGACCGCATTATGCTTCACCTGGATGTTACAGAGCGGGCTACGCAGTTCAAAAACCAAACGATGCTGGCATTTGCCGGGACATTTACTTCCAATATCATTTTACCCGACGGGCTGGGTTTGGGCAAGCAGGTCGCGCGGGGATTCGGATCGGTTAAACGCATTTAAACAACCCGAACCTATGCAACTACACGTGAATTCTTATGGAACGTATGTGCATGTACGTGACAAGATGTTCGAGGTGCGGCGGAAAACCGAGAATGGTGAGATCGATAAAAAACAATACTCGGCTCAAAAGGTGACGCACATCATTATGACTACCGGCACGATGCTGAGTACGGATGCGATTAAGCTCGCTATGCAAAACAATGTCGATATCGTTTTTGTGGAGCAGGATGGCGACCCGATCGGGCGGGTTTGGCATTCCAAACTGGGCAGTACCACCCGGATTCGCAAGGCACAGCTGGAAGCAAGCTTGTCCAAAGTGGGGGTCAAGCAAACGAAAACCTGGCTTTTGACCAAAATGGGCAATTAGGCCCAGTTTATCAAAGATCTGAAAAAACACAGGGCACAGCACGCCGACTTTTTGAATGACAAACTTATCCGGATGGAGGCATTGTGTGTTTCGGTCAATACCCTGGAAGCTAATCGTGTAAGCGAAATTGCGGACACTTTACGCGGATTGGAAGGGACGGCCGGCAGACTTTATTTTGAGACGCTGAGTTATGTACTCCCGAATGATTATCAGTTCAATGGTCGCAGCAGTCGACCTGCACTCGACGCATTTAATGCATTCCTGAATTACGCTTACGGAATTTTATATAGCAAAACGGAAAAAAGTCTGATTATCGCGGGCATTGATCCATACCTGGGTTTCCTGCATCGCGACGATTATAATCAGCTGAGCATGGTCTATGATTTCATTGAACCATACCGGATTTATGCCGACGAGGTTGTTTTCCGGCTTTTCACGGCCAAAAAAGTAAACAAATCTCACACCAGTCCGCTCGCCGGGCGCGATGGAAAACCCGGCGCGACGCTGAATGCGGAAGGCAAAGCATTGCTGGTCACGACGTTTAATGAATTTATGGACAATGATCCGATCCGGCATCGGGGGCGCAATCTGTGCCGCAGTCATTGTATCCAGCTGGATGCACACCAGTTTGCGAATGAGCTCATTGGAAAAGGCGAAAACAGAAAAGAGGAAATACCATGATCGTGTGGGTACTTTATGATATCGAAAAGGACAGGGCGCGGACCAAAGCCGCGAAAGCCTGCATGCAGGCCGGGCTCTACCGCGTCCAGTTTTCCTGTTTTCTGGGTACGCTGACGCCCAATGCGAAAGACACACTCCGGCTGCAATTGGAGGATTTGATCGACGAGGAAAAAGACAAGGTTTACATTTTTCCAATGAGCCGCGACGAGTTGCAGCAAACGATACTGCTGGGCCAGGCATTTGACAAAAAAGTAGTAACTGACGAAATCCGCGCACTTTTCTTCTAGCTATGACTTTAACTCCGTCGCATCTGATCGAATATTTGTTTTGCTCCCGTTTTACATATTTCGAGTATGTATTGGGCATTCCACAAAACGAAGAAAAGGACTACAAAGTCATGCGGGGCAGAAATCTCCACGACGATCGCCTCGAACAAAATAAAGATTACCTGCGACGGCGACTGGGCGTAGTAGGCAAGCATTTGGATCAATACCTGACCAATGAACAAATCCGCGGCCGGATCGACGAGGTGCTGGAATTGAACGACGGGACCATGGCGCCACTGGATTATAAATTTGCCGAATACAAAGACCGGGTTTACGACACGTACCGGACACAGCTGTACTGTTATGCGTGGCTGATCAAAGAGAATTTCAACAGACCTGTTGACCGTGGTTTTTTGGTATATACCCGTAGTCACAACAAAGTGATCGAGGTGTCAATTGAAGAAAGTGATCTTGATCAGATCCGAATAGCCGCCGACGCAGTTTATGATATCATTGATCGAAATTTTTATCCGAAGGCGACAAAGTTCAAAGCGCGTTGTGTAACTTGTACATATCGCAACATTTGTGTTCGATAGTCATCCGGTCGGCAATTTATTCAGGGCTTCAAGTTATCAATGTACAATTAATTGACGTTGAAATAATTATGTTTCCGGAAGAGTCGCCATTTAATGTGAAAAATCGTTATTTGACGTATTGTGAAAAATAAAAAGCCGATATTGAGAATGGTATTTAATTTGTTCATTATCAATAACTTTCGCGACAGCACGGATTCCAGAGCATTATCCAGTTGAAGTAGGATTGAAACTCGAAGTGGTCGCCGATGAGTCTAACGGTGGCGAAAATTCCAGAGCATTATCCAGTTGAAGTAGGATTGAAACTAACAATAAGTAAGGATCAAAAAAAAAGCAGACAGAAATCAAGAGCATAATCAAGTTGAAGTATGATTGAAA
>CBFGMV010000017.1:0-104081 GCA_965649915.1 uncultured Dyadobacter sp. | reverse complement strand
CCTGAAAGACGCAAAGCAGGCACTTGCACAGCTCGAAGCAGACCCGCGGGTAACAGCCGCATCGGGCGCGATCACTACTCAGGTATTTTTCAGGCTAGGGTCTTCGTCGCTGAATGGAAAAATGAATGGGGTGCAGCTTGACAAGGAGGACGAGCTTTTCGGCCTTTCGGGCAAGCTGGTTGAAGGAAGTTTCAGGGAGGCAGAAATAAAATCTAACGCCATTTTATTAGGCATTGGGCTTGCGCGTAAATTGAATGTTAGAACGGGAGACCAAATTGTAGTCACAACTGAAAAAGGCGGCAGCTTCCTGGTGACAGTCGCCGGGATCTTTAAGACAGGACTTACCGAGATCGACAAGCAACAATGCTATGCAAGCCTGAAAACAGTACAAAGGCTTTTGGGTGTGCCCGCTTCTTACCTGACTGAGATCAAAGTCAAGTTGTTGGACAAGGAGATCGCCGCCCAGATGTCATCTCAGTTGCAGGCGCGTTACAACTACCAGGGATCGGACTGGAAGAAGGACAATGCTTCGCTTCTGGAAGGCGATGTGTTGCGAAAAATGATCGTTTACGGCGTAGCGGGGACGATCCTGCTCGTTGCCGGTTTTGGAATTTTCAATATCCTGACGATGATGATTTATGAGAAAATGAAAGAGATCGCTATCCTGAAAGCCACCGGGTTTTCGGATGGTGATGTGCGGGGCATCTTCTTGACGCAGGCGCTGGTAATTGGTGCGGCAGGCGCAGTAATGGGTTTGTTGTTTGGCTTTTTGATTTCTTATGCGGTTTCAAAAGTGCCCTTTAACAGCGATGTAATGATTACACTTGATCATTTGCCGGTCAGCTTCAAGCCGGTTTACTATATAGCCGGTTTTACGTTTGGTATATTAACAACAGCATTGTCCGGTTACCTGCCTTCGCGCAAAGCGGCCAGGATGGACCCCATTTCAATTCTGAGAGGCTAGAATATGAATCTACTCGAAGTATCAGGGCTAAATAAGTTTTTCCACGAGCCTGTCCGCATCCAGGTATTGAAAAATGTTGGCTTTCAGGTGAAAGCAGGGGAGTTTGTGGCGATCACCGGCAAGTCTGGCAGCGGAAAATCCACGCTGCTTTACCTTTTGTCTACTATGGATACTGACTTTGTCGGCAGCATTGTGATCGACGGTCAGCAAATGAAAGGAAAAAGCAACCGGTGGCTGGCCGGGTTCCGGAACCGGCATATCGGCTTTGTCTTTCAATTCCATTACCTATTGCCTGATTTCAGCGTTCTTGAAAACGTAATGCTACCTGCCCGGAAACTGGCTGAATATCCAGCTGACCAGATTCAGGACCGGGCGATGCATCTTTTAAAGCTGTTGGGTGTTGCCGACCAGGCGTTAAAGCGGGCGGCATTACTGTCCGGTGGACAACAGCAGCGCGTGGCGATTGCACGGGCGCTGATCAACGATCCGCTGATCGTAATGGGCGATGAGCCCACCGGAAACCTGGATAGTGGTAATAGCTCAAAGGTATTTGGGCTCTTTAAGGAGCTGGCCGCCGAGCGTCAACAAACCGTGCTGGTTGTCACCCACGACGAAGAATTTGCAGCCAGGGCTGGCCGCCGGATTCACATGGCGGATGGAGCAATTTATGATTCATAACTGATTTAGCGGTATCGTCGGACGGTTACTGCTGCGTCGGCAATGGTCATCACAGCGGCTCCTGCAATCATCATCACAAGAAATGTGTAATGCGGGAAATTATGGACAGGTAAAACGGCCCGATCTTTCAAGGCATCAAAGTGCACCTGGATGCTATCTACACCAAAGGTGCTTCTGAAATATTTGCGCCCGCACTCGAAAGTGTAGGTTCGCCCGTCATAGCTGGCATGAATAATGTCGGGTAGTTTGGAGATACCGGCGCTACGCTCTCTTGCCGTGACCTGCATGCAGACAAGTGGTGAATTTTTAACGATATCATCTTCTTCGATCATCAACGCCCACATCATGTAGGTGGCAAACAGCATGAACAGTCCCATTCCAGTTTGCAGGTAAAACCAGAACCAGCGGTATTTTTTGTATCCTTCTGCCGGTGTTGCGCTCATAATCTGTGCAAGAGCCTTCAAAATACAAATAAATACTACATATTGTAGACTTTATTCATTTTTATTAGTTTTGAGCTGCGAATTTGAGCCGGTCGGTTAGGCATAGCCATATCATTTTGATATACCTGAAAACCAATCCCGGCCAATGAAATAGGTTATACTCAACGTTGTTAAGGCCCGGAAAGCCTCTTTTCTTCCCCAAGCCTCCTGTCAAAAATGGGAGGCTTTTTTTACCAGACAGCGAATGCTTTTCAGTGGGATGTTTGTTTGGACTGCTTGAAACCAGCTCGACCGCGCTGGCAGACAGGCTGACGAAATCTTCGTGCAGGGTATTCAAAAGTGCTTCCACATTATAAGGCAGGTGGTGCCGGTCAACAAGCCTGATGACACTGCAAACTGCGTAGTCATAAATTTCCTGTGAAAGCTGATCGCATAATTCACATCGGGCGGCGATTTTGTCTGGCAAGGCGAGTTTGCGTGCTCTTATCTGGCAGACTTTCTGCTGTGTCTCTTTGGCCACGTAGGCCCTTATTTCGATTAAGGTCATCATGGGTGCGGGTTATTAGATTGAAAATGCACCTATAAACTGGTAAAAAAGCCGCTAATATGCAAGCTACATTCATCTTAACGTACGCCGATAAACGCAGTAAATTTTCCTGCCTGCATTTTGAGCTGGTTTACAATTCAGTCCGATAACTGATTTTAATATTTTTCTAATCCCAATCGCTTTGCCCTGGCAGTTTCCGCGGTAATTTTGGCCCATCACCATCTATGGCTTCGATGCTGCTGGGATTTTTGCCCTTTGGGGCCGACAACCGATTCGCTGATAAACTGCGAAATGCAGGATGCCAAAAACTGGTCATCCTTCCAGAAAATAACCGCAAATCTGCCCTTTCAGGTTTTTTAGGGTCAGTTAATGAGGGGGATGTGATCGTGTTTTGCCAACTGGATCATCTGGGAACGATCAAGGACCTGTTTGAGCTGACAGTGGGCCTTGGAAAAAAACGTGCACATACAAAAATCTTACTGGAAGATATTGATACGCTTCGCGACACTGCACTGTATCTTAGCAGTAAGGAGCAGTAACGCGGTAGGCGGGATGCCAAAGCAGTCGAGTTGGTTCTAAGCAACCGCAGCCCTTTTCGAGCGGACCCTGATAAGCGGCACCAGCCGGTCAAAGTACTCAACGGTCAGGCCTTTAAAATACTCCTGAATCACCCACATACCTTCTGTTTTGAAAGGTAAAATGAAGTGGTCTCCGCTGGTTAAATAGAACACAGCGAAGCCGAGTTGTAATTTGCCATTGTTGTGCAAGATCTCGATCCGGGAAATATCGCCCTCCTTCAAAACAAGTACCGCATCTGGAAGCTCAATTTCCAGTTGGTGCGCTTCGGGGTAGCTAGTAATTACAACGCCTCTTGAATATGGCCAATGGTTTAGATCGACGCTGACGATCATTGCCGGCAGGGCTAACGAAGACAAGGAGAGTAAAAAGACGACCGCCCTGCCGATCTCTGGATAGGGGGTTGAGAAGCGCGCAAAAAATACGGCGTGCATGGTGACGATAAACATGATGAGTCCCATTAGGACAAACAGATAGTCAGACCTGACAAAAAATGACTGAATGGTCGTCCGGTAGATGCGCTGGACTTTCATCGGTGAATTCGTGCCGATCGTATCTCGCGTGAATCGTATCATGTGCCAGATCAGCCAGCCCATGGGAAGAAAGATAATCAAAAACACGAGCAAAGTTCCCATAGGATTTTAGCAGGGTTATTCTCCAAATTAGTTAGGTCCAGCCTTTTTACCTGTAAGCCTTAGCTAGAGAGAACGCTTTTACTGAAGGCCAGAATAGAGCCGCTGAAATTGCAAAGAGCGCAAACGCGTTGCTTATCAAATACTTTGCGATCAAGGAAGTGATAATCGCCACAATCCACAGGCTGAAAACATATTTAGCGTAGGGGAGTTTGTCCATATTCTATCTGATTTGCTCAATTTTAAATATAACAAATTTAAGGTTACTAAACTAATTTTGCCGTTTGGTGCTTTCTGGCATTCAATGTATTCTGGACAAGATGTTAATGCCCTGCATTAATTTAAAGGACAGTACATTATCGCGGCGACTACACAATTACTTAACTTCCGGGTTTTAAGATATTGCGGATGAGTTTATCCCCTGTTTTACCGATTTGACTGATCCCTTTTTGTAATATCTCGCCGGTTCGTTCCGTTCGACCTGGATGTAGGAAATCCGTTTGAAGGTCCGGGTACATCAACAAATAGTTATACTCAGTGAAATATTTGGCGAGATGGCCGGGCACATCTGCCAGGGCATCGTGGTAGCTCACATTGCCTGGTCTAGCACCAATGACCACGAATAGGTCTTCCTTTTGCACGTCCCGTGATAGGATCAGAAAGTCATTCCAATTATCAAAGACTGTAAATTGCGCACCCGGTCCTTTGTTGCTCTGATTATATGCCCGGATGGATGCAAGGGTATTCTCAGTGCTATGATAATGGACATCGCAATTCAGCTGCTTTCCTATCGTCGATATACGCTCAATCAGCAAGGGGAATGATGCTTCCATTTCCAATAGGTCGGAACAAACCACTGAAATGTTTCCAATGGTGCTGAGTGGCTGCATACCGTGGATGAGATAAACGATTTGCGGGCATCTGGCCAACAATGTACGGGACTTTAACCCGGTTACTGAACCATGGTCTTTCTCGCCTTTTTGCTGGCCGATTATTACTTCGTGAATCCTTTTTTCTTCCAATGTATGCTGAATGCCTGATACATAGCTGACATCGTAACGAATCAGTGGCGAAACGATCACATCAGTCGCAGCCGCTGTGCTCACCATTTTGTCCTGATATAGTCTCAACCTTCGTTCCTCCGATTCCCGGTCGGCAGTTTCTGAACTGATTACCGAAAGCACGAAAATGTTCTGTTCGTGTTTTCTGGGCTGCATTAACAATGCGAGCTCGATCATCGGATCAATAGTATCTTCTTTCGAGGCCGCAATCAGGATATTTCGGGCGCCTTCGGTTGTCGCCTGGTTTGAATCTTCGTTGACTTTTCGGGCTAAGGTGACAGCGGCTCGACTGGTCTCGATGGATGCGATCGTGCAGGTGATCAAGATCATAATTAAACACCCATTCAGGACATCTTCGTTTAGCAACCTGATAGGTTCTCCCAGTTCATTCTGGCCGATAATGATATTATAGCCCACTAACACGGTGGCAAGTGTAGCTGCTGCACGAGCTGCACTGAGTCCAAAGATCAACGTGCGCTCGCTACCGTTCATTTTAAAAGATTTTTGTGTAAGCAATGCGGCCAGCCATTTAGATCCCAAAGCAGCAATAGTCATGATACCGGCAACTTTTAGGGATTCGGCACTCTTGAAAAGCACCTGGATGTCTACCAGCATACCTACCCCGATCAGAAAGAACGGAATAAAAAGCGCATTGCCGACGAAATCGATCCTGTTCATTAAAGGAGAATGATGCGGGATCAGTCTGTTAAGCGCCAGTCCGGAAAGGAACGCGCCGATAATGGGTTCTATTCCAGAAAGTTCGGCCAGGAAGGAACCCAGAAATACCATCGCGAGTACGAACGTGTATTGCGCGATATTGTCGTCAAAGCGCTTGAAAAACCAGCGGGCTATGACCGGAAACACGAACCAGACGATTAGCGCAAATACGATGACGGATACAATCAGCTGGAGCCAGAACGCCTGATTGATTTCACCCTGACTCATTTTGGCAATGACCGCAAGCACCAGCAGAGAAAGGATATCGGTAATGATTGTCCCGCCGACAGCGATAATGGCCGCTATCGTTTTGTGTACGTTAAAGCGAGCGGCAACCGGGTAGGAAATGAGCGTGTGTGAAGCGAGCATACTGGCAAAAAGAATACTTGACATCCAGCTGAAACCAAGCAGGAATTTTGCAGCCGGTGCTGCAATCAGCATAGGCACTGCGAAAGTGAAAATTCCAAAAATCAAGCTTTTCGAGCTGTTCTTTTTGAATTCCTTCATATCTATTTCCAAAGCTGCCAGAAACATAATGTAGATCAGTCCAACCGTACCGAAAAGGACGATGCTGCTATCACGCCTGAGCAGGTTGGCGCCATGCTCCCCAACGACAACCCCCGCTAGGATCAAGCCAATCACATAAGGCACCTTGATTTTATTGAGCAGCAACGGAACGAATAGGATAATAAAAAGTACCAATGAAAATATAAGCACCGGGTTGCTAAGCGGTAGCTCAAACATGCTTTCAGTGTTGAGTAAGATGACCATATCGTTTATTGTTTGGCGGCGGGGTTTACAGGAGCTTGCCGGTCCAGAATCGTCACCGAACCTTTACGGGCATCATAAAAAGCACTCTTTAGTACGAGCTTGCCGCTGTCTGCGAGCATCTTAATTTCCGGGCTATTTTGCAGGATTTTTTCGGCTGTAAGTCGTGATTGGCTTTGGGCAATGTTATTTATGAAGTCTTTGTTGGCAGAAGATCGGTCGGCGAATTCCGGAGCAGATTTTGTAGCCATGGATAATTCGTTTAAAATACTTCCAAAATTGGGCGGCTGCACATTGTCTACCGCTGCACCTATGATACGGCTACTGCTGCTGGAAAGAATGAGGATGAGCTTGGTGCCGCTGTATTTAACCACATATTCCATCACGGCGATTTGTTTGGAATCAATCAGGCAGGCTGGGCTTGATAACT
Source organism: uncultured Dyadobacter sp. (assembly GCA_965649915.1). Taxonomy (GTDB): domain Bacteria; phylum Bacteroidota; class Bacteroidia; order Cytophagales; family Spirosomataceae; genus Dyadobacter. The sequence continues at coordinate 97,265 of CBFGMV010000017.1, read as the reverse complement.
CGACAAACATGGAGCGGCGCAAATCGAATATCTTTTCTACTGACTGATTCAGGTCAATGTCGGTCACGACAAGAATTGGCTTTATTCTCGCAAGGCTGTCGGGGACTTTGTTTTGCGAGGTATACACAAACGATGAGTCCTTCAAAAACCGGCGATGGCCCTGCATCAAAGCATTCAAAACATGCTTCGGTGAATGCTGATATACCGAATCCAAAATCATCGCGAATGTGAGGTTGGTAGAGTCCTTCCCTATGGAGCTGGCGATGCTGTCAGAGAAAGCCGCCGAAGTGCTATCGGGCCCGGTCGCAGTTTTGCCGCCAGTATTACAGCCAGTAAGCCCGAAAGCCAGGAGAGACAGGATGGTCGCATAGAAAAGTTGCTTCTTGACGTTTAACATGGTTTCAAAAATTGGTGCGATTAATGTTGACAATCAAACTGGTTTTGCTAGATTTCTTCTGACACGGTTCTTTGCAGATAACGCATAATGGGTGTGGCTGTTAGCCCGTGGATTACCACTGAAAGCGCAATGCTCAACGCAACCATCGCCCACAATTCGTCTTGTGAGTTGAAGGCCATTTCCTTGAAAGCAAATGCCAGATAAAAAATCGACCCCATCCCGCGGATGCCGAAAAAGCTGATAGCCAGCCTCTCTTTGCGGTGAATGCGTCGACCATGCAGGCTTATCCATGCCGCTAATGGGCGGACAATCAGCAAAAATCCCACCGAAAACGCTACCATCTGCCAGGTAAGTGCTGTCAGAATACCCATGGCAAGCGTCCCTCCGAAACCTACCAACAATACAGCGACAAAAAGCCGCTCGATTTGATCTGTAAACTCATGTAGGTCCTGATGATAGTGATGCCCTTTCTCGTAATGGCGCAGTGTACTTGCACATACAAATGTGGCTATAAACCCGTAACTGTGTGCGGATTCAGCCAGCCCATATACCATCAGGGTGACTGAAATTGCCAGAAAGCCATCCCGTGTTTTCAGGGCGCTGAATTTTTCAGCGAGCTCAAAAACCAGATAGCCCACCCCCTTTCCGCACACATACCCGATGGCAATGCCTGCTGCGATTTGATAGATGACGTGATAGGACATCCAGTAACCTATGGAGGCAGGTTCGCCAGCCGCCATTGCCGCGAGTACAATGGCCAGCCAGGTAAATGGAAATGCCATTCCATCGTTCATACCTGCTTCACTGGTCAGCGCGAATTTGGTTTCAAACCGGACCTTTTCATTTGGAGGGCCCACCTGCACGTCCGAGGCGAGCACTGGATCTGTCGGTGCGAGCACTGCACCCAGAAGTACCGCAGCTGGCAGATCGAGATCAAGCAAGTAGAAGCCGACTGCCGTTGAAGTGGCAATACAAATGAGCATAGCAACCGAAACCAGCCTGAGTGGGGATGACCAGTTCGTAAAAGAGAATGGCCGATCGATCTTGATGCCTGTCCCCATAAGCGATATGATGACAATCAGTTCAGTCAGGTGCAAGGTTAGAGACTCATTGTCACCGGGAAGCGGACTGGGCAGGTTGCCGGAAAAAAAGTAGTACAGCAAAAAGCCAGCGAGCATGTAAAACAGTGAATAGGAAATTCCCGTCTTGTCTGAAATGGCTGGCATCCATGTCATAAGTATGCCCGCTATTCCAATAATCGTAGTTAAGAGAATATAATCGTCCATTTACACTATTTACGTAGAAGGTATACACGAGATCCAGTATCGTAAGCGCGAGGTTGGCGCTCAGGCCGCTTTTAGAATTATGATGCCGCTGTGCTGGAAGAAACAGTCTACGGTTGAGTAGCAATATGGTCAGCGAGGTTGTCGATGAGCTCGTCGCATTTTTGTTCATATTCTGCTTCTCCGACAAGTCCCTGATTGTGAGCTTTTAGCAACTCATCCAACCTCCATTTGATTTGGGCCGCCGTAGGCTTTTTTGTGCGGATTGAATAGCGCTTGTGATTTTTGCGTCGAAATGCCGTTTCGATTTCGAAACAGGCAAAGCCTATCAATGCGATCACTGCCAGTAATATATACATTTGCTTCACGTGAGGTTTAATGGATGCAATGATTGTCTGGAATTAGTCAGGTTTACGGTAATTTCAGCAAAGTTCAGTGGCCTGTAAGGGTTGGATGGCCCGGCCGAGATTAATATAAATTGTTCGGTCCGCCCAGCTGATCCTGGTAACTGCGGCAACGGGTAACAAAATTTCAGTAGAATCGTCAGTTGTCCCTCTCTGGACAACCAAGGAGATAATTTTCCAACCCTCGGTATCAATGATGAAGTCGGTCAGCTTACCAGAATTTTCCAATGCGCAAATTGTATAGCCGATCACTTCTTTCGAACTTCTCAAATGCTTGTTTGTTCCAACGGGCGCGCTGAGCTCACTCCTTTGCATATGGTCCCAATGCGAACCTTTGTAAGGAGCAAACCAGTAATTTGCCAATTCGGAGGCGTCATAAAGTCTTGTCTCTTGCTGACGAAAAACGGGCATATCGTAATCCGGATCCGGGCTACTTCGCAGCTGTTTGAGGGTAAGATCGGTTTGTAGTAACGCTGAATTCCAGTCTGGCTTAATCTTGGTTTGGGTACTGATCAGAAGGTCCTTTTTCGAAAGCCAAGTCCCCGAATTCACAACCCAATAGCGGATATTCCAGCATAGATCGTCGAAAAATATTTCCTGAATCTTGCCTACCTTACCATCTGTTCCTGCAACCGAGAAACGGGAAAAGTTTTTTAAACCTGTTTGCATTACTCAGAAGTTTTTAGATACTATATGCCTAGCATAATATTCAATGACTTGGATCAAAAACTCTCCCAAAAACTGTACCCGCATATGACCAAGGCATAGGTTATAAATGCATTTAGATTGTAAGTTGCTGCATTTAGATTTGTCAGTTGTCTTTTAGTGAGTCGTTATGCCGTAAGGCATTGTTTTTTTGACATAAGTGGCGAAACGGTCGGATGACCTCCGTTAAATTGGTTCCACACGGGGCTCAGTCACTTCAAAATCATCTTATGGCCAAGCATTTACTTCCTCTCACGACTTTTAAAAAAGGAATCACCGTCCCAAGTCTGGTGTTTATCTTATTGATAACGTTTCTGGCCAGCTTTTTCCCGCAGGTGACCGGGGCAGTTTTGTCGCGGGTGCAGGACTGGATATTTATCAATTTAAACTGGGCCTACGTTTGGTCAGTTACGCTATTCGTATTCTTTCTTTTAGCCCTTGCTTTCAGCAAATTCGGCTCAATCACCCTGGGCGATAACGACGCGGCGCCAGAATATTCATTCTTTTCCTGGATTTCAATGCTCTTTGCCGCTGGAATGGGTATTGGTCTGATGTATTTCAGTGTGTCTGAGCCGATTTCGCACTTTTCTGACCCTACATTCGGCCAGCTGGACCAGGTTGGGCGGGCAAAGAATGCGCAGCTGTATACGTTTTTCCACTGGGGTATTCATGCCTGGGCCATATACGGGGTGGTGGGCCTTTCACTGGCCTATTTCACTTACCGATACAAGCTGCCCTTATCGCTCAGGAGCTGCTTTTACCCTTTTCTGAAAGAACGGATCAATGGGCCAGCCGGCGATGCGATCGACACATTTGCGCTATGCAGCACTTTTTTCGGGATTACAACCACGCTGGGATTTGGAGTGGTACAACTCAACGCAGGGCTGATGGAAATAGGTCTGATGAAGCAGACTGGGTTTTCGTCGCAGATTGTGATCGTGCTGGTGATCATGGCCATATCCATTTTTTCAGCTACCACCGGCGTCAGCAAGGGCGTCAAGTTTCTGAGCCAGTTAAACATCGTAAGCGCAGTAGCGTTAATGTTATTTGTATTGGCATTGGGGCCCACGGTTTTTCTGATGGGCTCATTGTCGGAAGGTACCGGTGAATACCTTAACCAGTTCCTGAGCCTGACTTTCAACACCCACGCCTATGAGCCGGAGCGCCAGCCCTGGTATTTTCAATGGACTATCTTATACTGGGCCTGGTGGATTTCCTGGGCTCCTTACGTAGGAATCTTCATAGCTGGAATTTCGCGCGGCAGGACGATCCGTGAATTTATCGGCGCGGTGCTGATCCTTCCTACCGCTTTCAATTTTTTGTGGATGACTGTTTTTGGGAATTCGGCAATCTGGTTTGATCAGCACGAAGCCGCCGGGCAGCTCAGTAGCATGATAGGGAATGCGGACGAGTTGCTTTTCCGTTTTCTGGAATATCTTCCTGCGCCCGGCGTAAGCAGCAGCCTTGCCATCTTTATCATCTTCGTATTCTTTGTCACGTCGGCTGACTCGGGCATTTTTGTCATCAACAGCATCGCCTCCCAAAATGCCGAAAATTCGCCAAAATGGCAGCTAGTATGCTGGGGGATGCTGCTGGCGCTGCTGGCGCTGGTCCTTTTGAATGCGGGTGGTTTGCAATCCTTACAGACGATGACGCTGATCACCGCATTGCCTTTTTCGGTGTTGATGATCCTGTTTTGTTATTGTCTGGTACGGGCATTGTCGGTCGATAGCCATTATTACACCAAAGAGTTCTCGCCGGCTACCAGTTACTGGTCCGGAGAGTTGTGGAAGGAGCGGTTGCAAAGAATTGTGTCAGACAAAAGCCCTGAAAATGTGGATCATTTTATAGGTACCACCGTTCGTGGCGCGCTGGACGAACTGGCTGCCGAACTGAACAGTAAGAATATCAACGCCGAGATCAAGTTTCAGGACGTTCCCGCAGATGTATCGCTAACCGTCCACCACAAACAGATTGAAGATTTTGTGTATGGCGTTCGCAACCAGGACCGGCTCGTTTCCAGCATTTTGGTCAGAGAGCGAAACGTCCCTACCGTGAACAGAAGCCAGGCTAATTTTCCAATCAGTTATTTCGGCGACAACAGGCTGGGTTACAATGTGGCGTATTTCACCCAGAAAGAAATAATCGCCGACGTGCTCAAACAATACGAACGTTTTCTGGAATTGTCCTCGGAGATCAAGAATGAAATATTTACAGATATTGCTTCCAAACGCAGAAGTTGACACGTAGTATTGTAACATTCATAACCGTCACTTTCGCATTTGAAGGCAGAAGAATCCATCATTTATTACCGGAAGCAGCTCGACAGAGTAATGCTCACGATGAGCCTATTGTGCTCGCTGGTGATCCTGTTTCATATTGGCTATAACCGGGATGTTCAAGTTGAGCTTGTGATCAACCGCGCGCTTGAGTGGTGCTTTTACTTCTTTGCATTGGCGCTTTCGTTGAAAACGCTCACCGCATTCAAAAGCCGCTCAGCAATTACACCCCGGGTCAGCGAAGCGATACTATGCTTCTATTTTGTGGCCGTGACCCTGATTGACAACTATCATTTCGCCGGCGCGGCCGGTACCCAATGGGTAAAGCCAGAATGGATGTATCTGGGCATTTTCTCGGTGCTGGTAGTTGAACTGTCCAAGCAAACGTTGTTTTTTGACCAGTTTTATTTCAATCCGACGCTGCTTTTTGTACTCAGTTTTCTGTTGCTGATCCTGATTGGAACCGCGTTATTGCTGCTTCCCAACTCTACCATTTATGGCCAGCTCCGTTTTGTCGATGCACTTTTTCTAGCCACTAGCAGCGTCTGCATTACCGGGTTGTCCGGCATTGATATAGCCCATGACCTCACGCGTTTCGGGCAGACGGTCGTGCTAGTGCTCGTGCAGGTGGGCGGGCTGGGCATTATGACCTTTACCGGGTTTTTCGGCTACTTCTTCTCAGGCGGTTTTTCCTACAAAAACCAGCTGATGTTTACCGAACTGGTAGGTGAAAGCAAGGTTAGCTCGGTAGTTTCCACTTTATACAAAATCGTTTTCGTAACGTTATTGCTGGAAGCCGCCGGGGGTGCTATTATCTATTTCACCCTTGATGAAAGCCTTTTCGGCGGCAGCGGTGAAAAGCTGTATGCAACGATTTTTCATGCGATCACTGCCTTCTGCAATGCGGGATTTTCCACCCTCAGCGGCGGGCTAAACCATCCTGGCGTAAAGTTTAACTACTCGTTTCAGCTCATTATTATAGGACTCTACATCATGGGCGGACTTGGTTTCGCAGTCATCTTTAACTATTATGAGCTCATCACCCGCTATGGTGCCGGCTTGTACCGGCGTATTTTTCACGGCAGGCCGATTAAGCACCGCTCGGTAGTGATTGCTTTTAACTCCAAAATTATTGGGTATACCACGCTTTGGCTGCTAGTGATCGGGTTTGCGATTTGTTTGGTTCTTGAATACAACCACAGCCTGCGTGAGCACCAGACCGTCTTCGGAAAGACGGTAACAGCGCTTTTCATCGGCAGTAGTCCACGGTCGTCGGGCTTCAATACTGTGCCGATGGAAAACCTGGCATTCTCGACGGTCATGTTCATATTTCTGCTGATGTGGATCGGCGCAGCACCCGGGTCGACCGGAGGCGGAATTAAAGTGACGACTTTTGCCGTTGCTGCGCTTAACATTGCCAGGATTGCCCGGGGAAAAGACCGGATCGAGATTTTCGGGCGGATGATTTCAGAAGATTCGGTCGCAAGGGCGCTGGGTATCATCTCATTGTCCCTGGCTTACCTGGGATTGTCGATCTTTGCCTTGACGGTGACCGATCCTGAACTAACGCTTCTTTCACTGGCGTTTGAGAGCTTTTCCGCATTTACTACTACGGGCCTGAGCCTGGGGGCGACTTCACAGCTGAGCGATGCGGGCAAACTGGTGATTACTATGACGATGTTTATCGGTAGGGTCGGCTCGATGACGCTGCTGATCGCATTGGTCAAAAAAGCAAAACCTGAGAACTATCGCCTGCCGTCTGAGCAGGTTAATCTGTAATCGAATATGAAATACATCATTTTAGGTCTTGGAAATTTTGGAAAGGCGCTGGCCATCAGGCTCACCGAGCTTGGGCATGAAACGATCGGAGTCGATAATAACATGCAGAAGGTTGACCAATTAAAAGACAGGATCACGCACACGGTTTGTATGGACTGTACTGACAAGGGGGCTGTCAGCTCACTGCCGCTTAAAGATTGTGACGCGGTGGTAGTGGCAATCGGGGAGGATGAGGCATCGTCGCTTTTAACAACGGCCCTTCTCAAACAGCTCCAAGTCAAAAAGATCATCGGCAGGGTAGTCTCCGACTTGCAACGGACCGTGCTGGAAGCAATGCAGATCGAAGAGTATGTGGTGCCCGAAGAAGAGTCGGCCGAGCGGCTGGCCATGCGACTGGACAATTCCGGCATTTTCGACTCCTTTAAAATATCAGAAAAATATAGCATTATCGAGACCAAAGTGCCTGAGCGGTACATTGGCATGACCCTGGCCCAGGCAGACCTGACCAAGCGCTATAATGTCATTGTACTGACGGTGCTGACACTCTCGAAAGGCTCCGAAGATGGTTTGGCTAAAATTTTCCGGCGCGCCTCGGGTATCGCTACGCCGGATACTGTTTTGCGGGCGGACGAAGTGCTTGTGCTCTTTGGAGAGCTCAATGATATCGAACGGCTGATGCATTAAGAAGCATTTTGAAAAGTATCAAAAAGTGGACTTCTCCATAAAAACTTTCACCGAATCGGTTTTTAACCGAACTTTCAGCCAGTTGTTGATCCGGCCTAGATCGCGGGCTGTCTGCCGGGTATTGGACGTTCCTACCACGACGACGGTGTAGCTCCTGACGGTAGAGCCTGCTTTGAAAAATTGTTGCCGCTCGGCCGAACAGTAGGTAACCTCGGGAAAAAGGGGCTTTATTTCTTTTAAAATCGGATCACCGAGTTTTTGCTGGGAAGAAATGCTATCACTGCGTTGAATAGCCAGGCTCAATTCGCTTTTGAGACGATTGATCTGCGCCTGATAAAGCTCGCTCTGGGAGAGGTCCTTTGAAACGTCCGATATCGAAAACCCTTGTGCGATCACGAGTTTTGCGTCGGCAAGCCCATAGATGGCTTTCCGTTGCAAGAGGCGCTTCTTTTCGTCTTCGCTAATCATCTTTCCGCCATAGGTAAGCTTGATCTCCCGCTTGGCAGGATCTAACTCGTTTTTAAGCAAGAAATCTCCTTCAATATAGCTCTCGTTGGCGATGAAGTTATTGGCGTTTTGGATGAAGTTTTCTTTTTGGACAAGCAAATAACCATAATATACACTGGGAATGATTGTCACCAGCACAATAAAGCTTACCCACCGGTTAGCGAGCCGCTTGGCGGTGTCATCGGCATAGTTACGGATCGGATATCTTAAAAGCCGCACGGTAACCAGTGTGGCGCTGCCAATAAAGACAGTATTGATGGTGAGAAGGTACAAGGCGCCCAACATGAACTTCCAGTTGGCAGTCGCCAATCCGTATCCGGCTGTACACAGCGGGGGCATCAAAGCCGTCGCAATCGCCACGCCCGGGATCACATTGCCCTTATTGCGGCTGGAAATGGCAACGATACCGGCTAGTCCACCTACCAGTGCAATGATGACATCATAAATGTTGGGCTGTGTCCGCGCCAGCAGCTCGGAGTGCGCTTGATAAATGGGTGTGATAAAAAAATAGGCGGCCGAAGTCAACAAGCCGGCGATGACAGCGAACAAATAGTTGACAAGCGCTTTCCTGAGCAGCGGGAAGTCATAGGTGGCAATGCTATAACCCATCCCAAGAATGGGTCCCATCAAAGGGGAAACGAGCATCGCACCGATGATCACTGCCGTAGAATTGACGTTCAGGCCGACAGAGGCAATGAAAATCGCAAAGATCAGAATCCAAAGATTAGTACCCTTGAATTCAATGCCGTTTTCGACAGTGTCGTGAATTGTTGTGTAATCTTCACGCTCGGAGCTAATGTCGAAGCGTTTGAGCAGGTTATCAATTCCCATTGTTGCGGCCTAATGTCAGGTGGGTCAGAATAGAGAGGCTTATCAGGTTCTGGAAATAGAACGCAGGTAAATAATCCCCGCTGTTCCAGAAATGACTGAGGCTAGCAGGATTCCGTATTTAGCAGCATCAATATGCGCTTCGTCCTGAAATGCAAGGTTAGTTACAAATAAGGACATCGTAAATCCCACGCCAGCGAGCAACGCGACACCAAAAATATGTTTCCAGTTCACCAGCCGGGGCAGATCTGCTATCCCCAGTTTGACCATTATCCAGGTAAACCCGAAAACACCAACCAGTTTGCCGACCACAAGGCCGGTCATTACTCCGAAACTGACCGGATTAACGAGGGCCGTAAAAAAATCACTGCCGATGTGCATGCCGGAATTGGCCAATGCGAAGATAGGCATGATCAGAAATGCGACCCACGGATGCAAGCCGTGTTCGATCTTTTGGAGCGGGGTTTGGGCGTCGATGCTGATGCTTTTAATTTCTTCAATAATATGGTGCTGGTTGGCTGTCATCAAAGGACCATGAAGCGGAATGGCGATCTCGAACTGATGCGCATGTGAACGGATCTGCTCGATATATTCCTTCTCGTCGATTTTGGTCCTGGCCGGGATCGTGAAAGCCACCAGCACACCGGCAATGGTCGCATGTACGCCCGAAAACAGAAAGCAAGCCCATACGGCAATGCCGATCAGCAGGTAGTACAGACTGTGACGTATCCCTAATAGGTTTCCGGCCAGCAATACAGCCAGCAGACCAAAACCAATTAACAAGTAAGTAAAGTCAATATGCGCCGTATAAAAGAACGCTATCACCAGCACCGCTCCTAAATCGTCTGCTACCGCTAATGCGGAGAGGAACACTTTGACCGAGGTTGGAATGTTCTTTCCTGACAAGGAGAGCAGGCCGAGTGCAAAGGCGATGTCGGTAGCCATCGGAATTCCCCACCCACCTGCCGAGTCGAGCCCGAGATTAAATGCAAAGTAGATTGCGGCAGGCACAAGCATTCCACCCAACGCGGCAACCATCGGCAGGGAGGCTTTTTTGATGCTCGACAGCTCGCCTGCCATAAACTCGCGTTTCAATTCAAGGCCGATCACAAAAAAGAAGATCGCCATCAGCCCGTCGTTGATCCAAATGTGCAGCGGGTGATCGAAAATATTTCCGGCAAAGCCCACTTCCAAGCTGGTTTCCCAAACATGGTGATAGGATTCCCCTGCGGGAGAATTGACCCAGATGAGCGCTGCTATTACGCAGAGAAACAGAATAATACCGCTCGTGTATTCTTCATGAATGAATTTGCTCACCGGCTTGATGACGCGGTCTATCGGAGTTCTTGCCATTTGATATAAGGTTGCTGCCAGGCAAATATAGGCAATCACACAGTATGTCATATCCGGAAAGAGTGATCCTTTCAACCGCGTCGCTGCACTTTCCGGTTTGGCCAAAAGTTATCTCAAGGCCGAATTCACGGAGTTAAATGTCAATTCGTTTTAAACCGGCGTTGCCATCTGCTCGCACATCCGGGCGCAATGCCGGCACGCTTCCGCGCACACGCGGCAATGCTCCATGCCCATTTCAGCATGATGCTCACATTCCTGCGCACAGGCATTACAAGCATCGGCGCATATGCGGCATAAGTGCGCGCTAAACTGACTCCCCAGGCTCGTGACTTCTGCCGCGCTGCGGCAAATTGCGGCGCATTCCAGGTCTAGCTGGATGCAATTCACCAGTTTTTCAGGATTGGTCTCTTTCAGGCATGCGGTTGCGCAATAGCTGCATGCAACGGCGCATGCCACGCATGCGTCGATGCAGTCTTTGAATGGTTGATTTTCCATATTGAAGCAGTTAAAAAATGAAGAAAGTCCTTGCAGCTACAAAAACAGTTCCAGACCGGTTCAAGTATGCCGGGAAAGGTTCAGTACCAGGGTGCGCAGGTGCTCAAACGCTACGGCAGCTGGATTTGTAACAGAAGTTACAATTTCATGACCGGCAACCGGCCAAATTTTGCTTTCTTTGATGTCTGCCCAATAATATTTTCAAAATCTTAGCATATCCCAATTTAATGGAGGAAATCATCAATTTTGTTAATGGTTTGATATGGAGCAACGCATTGATCATCCTTTGCCTGGCGACGGGAATTTACTTTTCGATCGTCACCCGATTTTTACAGGTGCGATATATCAAGGATATGGTCGCTTTGCTGTTTGGTGGTGAATCCTCCGAGGTAGGCGTTTCTTCCTTTCAGGCATTTGCCATTGCTATTTCAGGCAGGGTAGGCACCGGCAACATCGCAGGTGTGGCCACCGCTATTGCAATGGGCGGGCCAGGGGCAGTGTTTTGGATGTGGGCAATTGCGTTCCTTGGGGCAGCTTCGGCTTATGTGGAGGCTACACTGGGCCAAATATATAAAACGGTGCAGAATGGCCAGTACCGGGGCGGGCCCGCCTATTATATCGAGAAAGGGCTCGGCATGAAGTGGTACGCCAACCTTTTCGCATTCGCAACAATCGTTAGCTGTGCGCTTTTTCTGCCAGGCGTGCAAAGCAACAGCATCGCTACCAGTGCATTGAGCGCCTTTGACATTCCGGTCGAGATGACCGGCGGGGCTGTCACAATTCTTTTGGCGCTGATCATTTTCGGCGGCGTGAAGCGCATTGGCAAAGTCGCTGAATTCGTGGTGCCCTTTATGGCAGGAGCTTACATTCTGATGGCACTGATTGTGATCGGGTTAAATATCAGTGAGGTGCCTTCCGTATTTGCGCTGATTTTCCGCTCGGCATTTGATCTGGAGCCAGCCTTTGGCGGGATTTTCGGCATGGCAGTTTTGTGGGGAGTGAAAAGGGGAATCTACTCTAATGAAGCCGGCCAGGGAACAGCTCCTCACGCTGCCGCCGCCGCAGAAACAAGCCATCCCGCCAAGCAAGGTTTAGTACAGGCGTTTTCAGTCTACGTGGATACCCTGTTTGTTTGTACAGCCACCGCGCTGATGATCCTTTTCACAGGCCAATACAATGTCGCCAGTCCGGATGGCGGCTTTCTAGTAGAAAACATTCCCGGCGCGGCTATGGGTGCCGCATTCACGCAGAGTGCTATCAACGTGCATTTCCCTGCATTGGGAAGCGGTTTTGTTGCCGTCGCACTTCTATTTTTCGCATTTACCACAGTAATGGCCTACTATTACATCGCCGAGACTAATCTCAGTTACCTTCTAAAAGGAAAAGACAGCAAGGCGTACCTGTGGGGCCTGCGGCTACTGATTATGGCTGCCACTTTTTACGGGTCTATTAAAACGGCAGAGCTGGCCTGGACGGTTGGCGATATTGGCGTCGGGCTCATGGCATGGCTTAACATCATCGCCATCTTACTGCTCCGTAAGCCGGCATTGGCGGCCCTGAAAGATTACCAGAATCAGAAAGATCAGGGCCGCGACCCGGTGTTTAAACCTGATGATTTAGGGATTACGAATACCCAGGAGTGGAATAAATAGGATGACTTGCTTGTGTTATTGAGTCAATAAAACGAAAAACCGACCTATGTCTTCTTGTTTGTCAAGCCTGCCTTGCGCAAATGTAGCGCCCTGGCCGATTTTAATGGAAAAGCTCCCTTCGGGCAATGCGGCGAACAGATGTTCGTCTGTGGTATCATCGCCCATAGCCAGCACAAACTCATATCTGGCTGCTTCAAGATAGCGTTTGGCCGCTGTTCCTTTATTATAGGTAGCCTTCTTGATCTCGATGACCTTTTTACCTGCAATAATTTCCAGGTCTGTCCCGGAAACAATCGTGCTTTGGTTGAGCTGTTCCAATAACCGGGTTGCAAGCTTGTCTGCGGCATACTCATCTTTTGCCGTCCGATAATGCCAGGCAAGTGAACTTGCTTTTTGTTCAACTAATGATCCGGGGCACCGGTCCTGGTAACTATATAGGACCGGTCTGAGTGCCTGCTGCCAACTTTGGCCATACGGGCTCAACGTTTGCCAGTCATTCAGGTGCGGCATTTTTACAAATGCACCGTGCTCGGCAATCAGATTTACAGGCATTTTATCAAACGTAGTTTGCAGGAACTGTTGGTCCCGACCGCTTATGATTACCACGGTAGCCATCTCACAGAGTTTTAGAATCTGGTTCTTTATTTGCTGCGGAAGCGCCGCGCTGGCTGGGGTATCGACAATCGGAGTGAGTGTGCCGTCATAGTCCAGGAAGAGGATTCTGTTATTTGATTTTGCGAATGCTTCCCGAATAATTTCCAGGGAAACACCCTCTAATATTGATTGAATCTGATTTGTGCTCATCGGTAAATTGGAATTGGTCAACAGGCACGTGCCAGGCGGAACCACGGTTCAAACTGGGACAATACCTGATTCAGCTTTGATAGAAAAATAGATCGGGACGAGCTGCGCCTGCGGCGCACCCGAGGGCCTGAAAGAGGAATTTACAGGAATGGCAGCACCGAAAACCCGGACACACGCAGGAATGCACGTGTCCTGACAGGTTTGTCGGAAATCAATGCAGAATGGGTGCTTAAAAGCTTTTCAAAACGGTGTAAGTAGGTATAGAAACCCGCAAATCGCACGTGGAAATATGTTTTCCTGACTGCGGGAGCCGATGCGCTGACGGCGACCTGCAAATTCAACCGGCTCCCGAAGTGTTTGACGGTTAAGAAATCACCGCCATGTTTCTTTCCGGTGTATAACTTTCCGGTTATCCAATCGGAGAACAGCTGATAGTCGGACGAATGATCGGACCGGTAATGGCCTCGCTGCTTTCGGAAAAAGCTGCCCTCGAAAGACACAATCTTGTTTGTGTCCGAACACGTCGAGAATGCGTGAAGCGTTGGCCTGGATTCCGTTCCGGCATCCACCGTTGCACCCATGCTACCGGGCAATGCCCAAAGCGATTGGATGAAAAGGCTAAAAAGGGAAGTGATTCGAAACATAACGGTTCACGGCGAGCGACAAGTTGCATATCAATTCTTGGAAAGGCAACCTATGGATTTTCACTTATAAATTGAAGATATGGTTGTTAACGAATGTTAACCGGGCTTATAACGGCGGGTCGGTTGCGGGAGGATTTACCACTCAACGCTCCATCGTCCGCACCGGCAGCCGGATCGAAACCGAAGTCTGGTTAAGCCCCGAAGCCACGGTGAGGGTCCCCTGATGAATATCGATGATCTTGCGGGCGATCGTTAGTCCAAGCCCGAATCCGGGAATCTTGCCCACATTCGTCGCGCGCATCATCGGCATGAACACATTGGCGATCTGCTCTCTGGGTATCCCGATTCCCTGGTCGGTGACCGTAATTGCCAGCTGCCCGCCTTCCAGGTCGATGTCCAAAAACACGGGCTTTTTAGCTGAGTATTTGCTGGCATTGTCCAGAATGTTAATCAGCACCGTTCTGAGCAGCACCGAGCTGCCCATGACGTGGATTACCTCGCTTTTTTCTGTGAAAACATCCGACAGCACGAGCTCAATCTGCTGGTCGGGGTGCTTTTCACCAAAGTAGGAAATGCTGTCAAGGATGGTATCGACAATGTTGACGTCCTGCTGCATTCTTACCGACTGCAATCCTTCTACTTCTGCGAGCTGGAGCAATGAATTGGCAAGGGTAATGGCGTCTTCGAGCCGGAATAGTGCTTTTTCCATGCTCGCGCGCACGTCTGTCAGCTGCTTATCGTAGGCAAATGAAGTTTCGAGGATGCCTTTCACGACCGTCAGCGGCGTACGGATTTCGTGGGACGCGTATGCAACAAAATGCTCCTGGCTGTTGGCCAGGCTTTGCAGCCGGCCAAGCAATTCATTGAATGAACCAGCCAGGTACGCGGCTTCATCGGCTTTTGAAGTGCTTTGAAGCCTGAATGAAAAGTCGTTGACAGAAGCAGGGTTCATTTGTTTAATCAACTGGTCAAAAGGAAGCATCGAGCGGCGGGCGAACCAGAAGCCGGCAAATGCGACAATGACCAGCAGCACAATGTTTCCTGCCATCAGGATGAAGAGCAGACTGTTGCTCGCCTGCCTGCCTCCCAGATCGTATGCCGTAACTACCGAAACATACCGCGAGCCTTCTACGACAAACGAGAGTGCGGCACCTTCCTTCTTCGCATTCCATGGCTTGGCTTCGTAGCTGAAAAACACTTCTTCTTTGCGCGCGCGGGCGAGCAGACCGGCGGTAAGCTTGTAATCATCCGGGCCGGATGAGTTGTATACTACCTTGTTATCCGGGCCAATGATGGTTTCGTGCTGGTCAGGTAAGGTCAGGTAGCCGAACCGGTGAAATTCGGCGCGGTTCTGAAAATAGAGCTGGCCTGCCACGGCGCGGCGCTGCAAGCGGTTGCGCATCAGCGACTGGCGGTAGGACTCGTAAGTCTGATAGATGAATAGGGAAAAAAGCAGTAGCAGGGATGCGACCAGCGCCCCGAACCAGATCGTGATACGCTGCTTGATACTCATGGCTCGGTCCCCAGCATATAACCAACGCCGAAAATGGTATGGAGCAGTTTCTGGCCGGTATGGTCGATTTTTCTTCTTAGGTAATTGATGTAGACGTCCACCACATTGGTATTGGTGTTAAAATGCACGTCCCAGACGTTTTCCAGCAGATCTATCCGTTTAACAACCCGGCCCTGGTTGAGCATCAGGTATTCGAGCAATGCATATTCACGGGCGGTGAGCTCCACGCGCTCTCCGGCACGCCACACGCGGTGCGAGTCGGTTTCGATAGCCAGGTCGAGTAGTTCCAGGCGCTTTGGACGTGGCGCGCGGGCAGGGTGCCTGCGTGCGAGCGCTTTCAGCCGGAAGAGCAGTTCTTTAAATGCAAATGGCTTGGCCAGATAATCGTCGGCGCCTGCTTCGAATCCTAATACTTTGTTATCCAGACTTCCCAATGCGGTGAGCATAAGCACCGGCACCGCGGGCCAGTTGTGTTTGATAAACCGGCAAAGGTCAAAGCCGTTCACACCCGGCAGGTTCACGTCGAGCACCACCACATCGTACCGGTTTTCATTCACCATACTTCGTCCGATAACACCATCGAACGCTGTGGCGACAGAAATCCCTTCCGATACCAGCCCTTTCTGGATAAACTGTGTAAGCTCTACATCATCTTCGACAACCAGGACATTCATCTTTATGGCGTTAGTAATGATTCAAATTTAATGAGCTTCCGGTGATGGCAATTATTTAAATGCCTTTCTAATCACCTTTTAATAACCTTCTAACCATCCTATAATCAGGCTGGGGTTTACTTTGACGATCGATCAACCGAAAGGGAATCAACGTCCAATGATACGCTTACAGCTTTTTTTAATCTTTATTTTGACCACCTTAATAAGTCCGGCCACACAGGCGCAGCTGCTGAGTATGGAGCAGGCGGTGGATGCGGCGCTGGCCAAGTACCCGACCATCGAAGCGCAGCGGGCGGCGCTAGCCGGTTTCAAGGCATCCGAAGCGGTACTGAAAGCGAACCGCCTTCCCAATGTCCGTCTGCACGATCAGGTCGATGTCGGTACGGCCAACGGGCTTTCCGGCTCCTATTTTTCGATGGGGCTCATCGTTCCTACTTCCGGCGGGCGCCGTGAGGAAAACCGGATGGACCTGGCCTCGGGCAACATCGCATTGGCTACGGCGGATTGGGAATTCTATAATTTCGGACGTTACAAAGCCGAGGACCAGTTGGCAAGGGCTGACGTCATGGTAGGGCAGGCAGGCGTGCAACGGGAACAGTTCATGCTCCGGCAGGCTGTTATCGGCGCGTACCTGGATGTGATCTGGCGCGGCAGGATCCTGCAACTCGAATCGCGCAACATCGCCCGCGCGGATACCGTCAGCCGGATTATCAACAACCTGGTTAGCAACGGCATCCGGCCGGGCTTGGACTCCTCGCTGGCGAGCGTGGAGCTTTCGCGGGCGCGCCTGAGCTATTATGAGATCGACGAGGGCCTTCGCCGGGCATTTCTGCAACTGTCGATGCTCACGGGGCAGCGCGTTAATCAGCTGGTAATCGATACCACCTTCCATGAAGATGCTTTACTAGTGCAGCCCGGCGAGCTGAAAGTAGTAACCGCGCACCCGGTTTTGAATTACCAAAACACCGTGCTTAATCGCCAGAGATCAGAGATCGACGCGATCCGCAAAGCGGCACTGCCGCGGATGTCGGTGCTGGCATCCGGCTGGGCGAGGGGCACTAGCCTGGATATAGACAACAACTACGGCCCGCTGGGTAGGGGGTTCGGGTATAGCAGGACCAACTTTCTGGTGGGACTTGCCGCGACGGTGAACCTCACCGATTTTCGCCGCGTCAAAAGTCGTACTGCAGTGCAGCAGTGGAAGATCAAGGAGGCAGATTCCCGGCTGGAATTCGAGCGGTTGAAACTGGAAAACACGCTGGCTTCGTCGGATTCGGTGCTGGCCACGGTGCGGCTCGCATTGCAGGAGTTGCCCCACGCCATCCGGTCTGCCGAAAGTGCTTACCAGCAGCGGCTATCACTTTATAATAATGGTATTGAAAACATCCTGGCGCTGACCGATGCCATGCAGCTGCTCACCAAAGTCGAGCGGCAGGCTGTCGATATCCAGCGCCGGGCTGTGGAGCTCCGCTTGCAACGGGCCTACGCCACCAGCGACTTCGAGGACTTTTTCAGCTTTTTCCGCCGGCCGTAAACCAATTTATTCATGCTAAATCTATCATTAAAACGTCCGATTGCGGTACTGGTCTTCGTTCTGGGGCTGGTAGCTTTTTCGATCATGTCCGCCACGCGGATACCGATTGATATTTTCCCGAAACTGAATTCCCCGGTCATTTATGTGATCGAGCCATATGGCGGTATGTCACCGGCGCAGATGGAGGGCTTTTTTGCCACGCGCATGCAGGACCAGTTTCTGTACATTGGCGGTATCAAAGAGATTTCCAGCCGCAGCGTGCAAGGGCTTACCATTGTTAAGCTCGCATTCTACGAAGGCAGCGATATGGCGCAGGCCGCCGCGGAAGTGGCTATTCAGGTAAACAGGGCCATGAAATTTTTCCCGCCGGGCGCGCTGCCGCCGCAGGTGGTACGCTATGATGCCTCGTCGGTGCCGATTGGCGACCTGGTTTTCAGCAGCAAGACGCGCCCGCTGAAAGAGATTCACGAGCTGGCCGTTACCCGTGTTCGCCCGTTGTTCTCGACCGTACCCGGCCTGACAGCCCCGCCGCCGATCGGTACCAATTCGCGTACGGTGGTGATCAATCTGGACCCACAAAAAGTACGGTCGCTCAACCTTTCGCCGGACGAGGTAGTGGAAGCACTGGCGGCCAACAACGCGATGACGCCTTCCGGGAATATCCGCGTCGATAACACCACCTACATTACAACATTGAACTCTCTGGAAGAGCAGGTGGCCGATTTTGAAAAAATCCCCGTGACCACGCAAGGGCGGATGACCGTCTTTTTGAGGGATATCGCCACGGTGTCGGATGGCTCCGACGTCACGGCTGGTTATGCGCTTGTCAACGGCAGCCGGTCGTCTTACATTCCGGTAGTCAAAACCGCCGACGCCTCGACCTGGGATGTGGTGACTGCTTTGAAAGCGAAGTTGCCGGAAATGCGCAGCCTGCTGCCCGATGACATTGAGGTCAACTATGAATTTGACCAATCCATATTTGTAATCAATTCAGTGAAAAGCTTGCTGTTTGAGGGCGGCCTTGGCGCATTACTGACCGGGCTTGCCGTACTGCTTTTCCTGGGCGACTGGCGCTCGTCGCTGATTGTGATCATCACCATACCCGTATCGGTGATCGCCGCCGTGCTTTGCCTGAACCTGGCCGGACAGACGATCAATATCATGACGCTTTCTGGACTTGCGCTGGCGATTGGGGTTTTGGTGGACCAGGCCACGGTGACGATTGAAAATATTCACCAGCACCTTGAAATGGGTAAGCCGCGAAGGCAGGCGATTTACGACGCGTGTCAGGAGGTTGCATTGCCGCTGCTGCTGATCCTGCTTTGCATTATCGCCGTGTTTGCGCCATCCTTTATCATGTCCGGCGTGCCGCGGGCAATGTTTTTACCGCTTTCGCTCTCGATCGGGTTTGCGATGACGGTTTCCTACCTGCTAGCGCAAAGCCTGGTGCCGATCCTGGCCAACTGGATGCTGAAAGAGCATTCACATGACACACACGACAATGCAAGTAAACCCTCCACTTTCTTTGACCGCGTCCGCCGTGGGTTCGCGTCGCAAAGCGGGAAACTGCTAGGCGCGAACACCCTGGTCGTGGGCATTTACCTGGTCGTGATCCTTGCGCTGGCAGCCTGGGGTTTTGCAGTGATCGGAAAGGATATGCTGCCGCAGATCAATTCCGGCCAAATGGTGATCCGGATGAAAACGCCTGACGGTACCCGTCTGGAACGGACGGAAGAAGAAGTGGGCAAGTTGTTGCAGCTGGTCAATGATGCAGCAGATGGTCATTTGGATGTCTCGTCCGCGTACGTAGGCGTGGTGCCTACCAACTATGCGACTTCGAACCTATACGTGAGTACCAGCGGCCCGAATGATGCGGTGATCAAGGTAGGACTTGCGGAAGATTACAAAACCAATATGCAGGACCTGAAAGAACGCATCCGCACGCTGGTTCGGCAGGAAATGCCTGATATAACCCTGTCCTTCGAGCCGGCCGATCTAACCGAAAAGCTCATGAGCGGTGGCGCATTCACGCCGATCGAGGTTCAGGTAGCAGGCCGCGATATGAAGGAAATTGAGGGATATGCCAATAGACTAGTACAAAAACTAAGCGAAGACGAGCATTTGCGCGACGTCCGCATCGTGCAGCCGCTCAAATTTCCGGTCATTAACATCAAGCTCGACCGCCAGAAACTGGCTGTAATGGGCATGAGCCTACAAGCAGCGGCCCGCTCGATTACCACATCGACCTCGTCGAGCCGGTATACGGAAAAAAACCAGTGGCTCGATCAGAAGGCAGCCTACACTTACCAGGTACAGGTGCAGATTCCGGAATATGCCATGCGCAATCTTTCCCAATTACAGGAAATACCGCTTGTGGCAGGGCAGGCGCGACCCGTGCTGGCCGATGTGGCGACATTCTCGGTCGATACGCTGCCCGGCGAATATTCCAGAACGGGCCCGAGACGGTTTGTGACCGTATCTGCGAATATCCACCATCAGGATCTGGGCAGTGCCACGCGCTCGGTGGAAAACGCCATTGCCTCGCTCGGCCAGGCGCCCAAGGGCATTGTCACGCAGGTCAAAGGTATGTCGTCGCTTTTGACCGAAACCCTCGATAGCCTGCAAACAGGTTTGGGCATTGCGGTACTGGTGATTTTCCTGCTGCTGGCGGCAAATTACCAGTCGTTCAAGCTCTCGGCAGTGATCCTTTCTACGGTTCCCGCGGTAATCGCCGGTGCTATCGGCGCGTTACTACTCACGGGCAGCACATTGAATCTGCAATCTTACATGGGTATCATTATGTCCACAGGTATTTCTGTGGCCAATGCGATCCTGATCGTAACCAATGCCGAGCGCCTGCGCTGGGAATACCGCGATGCGGGGAGGGCGGCAATGGATAGCGCCTCGCTACGCTTGCGGCCGGTTTTGATGACCAGTTTCGCGATGATTGCGGGGATGGTGCCGATGGCGCTCGGTACCGGCGAGGCAGGCGAGCAGGTGGCGCCGCTCGGCCGCGCGGTGATCGGCGGCCTGGTAGCCTCGACATTAGCCGCTCTTTACATCGTACCACAAGTGTACGTGTTCCTGCAAAAGAAAACGCCGCTGCACGACCCATCGCTGTTACCTACGGAACAAACACCACATACTGCATTGGCTGCGAACGGGACCTTACATTCAGAATTATCTTAATATGAAAACGAATCGATATAACAGTTTGCTCTTCCTGTTTGGGCTGGGCATTTTCTCGGCCTGCTCGTCCTCGGAGTCGTCGGACACGAAACCGGTGAAGAAGGCGCAAGCAAAAGATGCCGTTTCTTTTAAAATCGGGGAAGTCACGCAGGCCCACGTGGGCGAACAGATCCAGCTGCCGGCCGAATTCATGGCTTTTCAGGAAGTGAGCATTTATCCCAAGGCCGATGGTTTTGTACAAAAAGTGTTGGTGGATCGCGGCTCGCAGGTGCGTAAGGGAGAAATCCTGATGATCCTGGAAGCCCCCGAAACCGAGCAGCAACTCGTGGCAGCGCGCTCCAACTATCTGAAAGCGCAGGCCGTACTGGTGGCCAGCAAGGAGCATTACCGGCGCCTGAAAGCCAGTACCCGCATTACCGGCTCGGTTTCTGCGCTCGATCTGGAAAGCGCGCAAGCCAAAATGATGGCCGACAGCGCCTCTGCCATGGGCGAGCAGGCCAACCTGGCTGCATTGACACAAATCAAAAGCTACCTGACTGTGCGGGCGCCATTTGACGGCATCATTACCGAGCGCAACGTGCACCCGGGCGCATTGGTAGGAGCGGGGCTGAAACAGTCGGGGCCGATGCTGAACCTGCAACAGCAGGACCGGCTCAGGCTGGTGGTAGACGTGCCCGAGAATTACAGCCTGGGTCTCAAAAGGGGCAAACCGGTCACCTATCACATCAACGCGATGCCTGGCGAGACGTTCAAGGGCACGATTAGCCGCAGGTCTGGCAATATGAACCTGAAATTCCGCTCGGAAACCGTGGAGATAGATGTTAGCAATGCGGCGCGCCGCATTAGGCCCGGGATGTTCGCGGAGGTGTCCCTTATCCCCGATGCCACCGAAGGCGCACTGACTGTGCCTTCCACAGCGGTAGTCGCTTCAACGGAAAGGCAGTATGTGATCCGGATGGACCGGGAGGGTAATGCAGAATTTGTCGATGTGAGGACGGGTCAAAAGTCTTCCAGTCTGACCGAGGTTTTTGGAGCCCTTCATAAAGGGGATAAGATCGTTGTCAATGCGCGAAACGACTTGAAGCAGGGTGCGAAGCTGGCAGCAAACTGACAGTCTTGTCTTTGCCGGCAAGCGTTGGCAACTGCAACCCATAGATCTTTGACAGAAATCTCTGTCATGAGCATGGTAGTTCAAAGTCGATCGGGTATGTTATCTGATGGACTTTCTTCAACGCGCCTCGACTTTTGCTACCCTGTTCCCAGAGGGGGTGTTAAGGTTATCAGTATATTTTATACTGTTTGTTTGGTAGAAAGCCGGCAATCGTTGAGGGCCGGTTTTTCTTTTCTTCTTAGCACCGGACGCTACCACAAATTACTGGCACAGTATTGGTCACCGATTACCCATAAATTCGATTTTAACTATGATCGACGAAAATTCCCATTTCAAAGCAAATGACCACCTTGCCAATGAGCGGACGTATCTGGCTTGGGTCAGGACCGGAGTAGGTATCATGGCATTTGGATTTGTCGTTGCCAAGTTTTCGCTATTTGTCACGCAAATTGGTCTCGCGCTCGGAACAGGCGATAAAGTGCCGACGCATGGGTATTCAAGAGTCATTGGAGTAGTGCTTGTCCTGTTCGGCGCAGCATCTATCATGCTTTCTTTCCTGCAATACCGGCGAACGGAAAGCCAGTTGAGAACCGGCTCATACCGGCCTAGTAGCTGGCTTCCTAATCTGCTCACCGGGGTGATCGCAGCCATAAGTGCTGTTTTAATCGCATATCTTCTCGAAAGTATGTACAGATAGTGCAAAGCGAAAGGAAAAAAGCCAATGTGCGTTTTGGGATGCGGTCAGAAATAAATTGATCCACCGGATATTTGCGTGCGTGAAAGCCGGTACATTTTCGTCGATATTTAAAGTTCGGGGCTACTTGCATACTAATTGCTGTGGAGACGTAAAGGCGATTGTACCTATCCGTTAATAAAGCTTATCGCATGCAATACATCGATGAATCAGCTTATCAGAATGGCGTACAGGAAATACCTATTATCCGTCTTGATCGCTGAGGAGCTGGGCCCCATTTTTTAGTTATACCCAGTGAATGTATTTTGGCTGGGGTCCAACCGTTGGCGCGTGCGTTTTAAATGATTCCGGCAATCAAGGCGTAGGTGCCGCTTGGTTGGCACTGGGATAAGAGTGATTTTACTTTTTGGTTATAAACTGCTGCCTCTCATCGTTCCAGATAATTTTGTCAATATGCCATTTGACAATTTCACCGAATGAAGACCTGGGTTTTTCCAATTTTTGGGCAACAATAGCGTTCTGCCCGTCAGAGCGCATAGTGATCATGCCATAGGTAGAGACAATGCGCTGTTTTACCTTGTCGGTTTTAATGTCTTTTTTCTGAATCGTGATATATTCCGGTGAAGAGCGCGCAAGTTCAGTGCTGTAAATCAGTGGCCTTTCCCCACGGCCGTATTTGCCAATAGCTCCAAGTGTCTCCGGCCGTGGGTGGCAAAACGATTCTTCGTCTCCACTTGAAATCACGGTCGCTATCGCGTTGACAGTCGCCAAAAAGTCGTTGGTGATATCATGGCTACCGTGATGACATGATTTGGCGACTTCTGATTGAAAGTCGGCCCTGCATTTTTGGATAACTACTTCCAGCGCGTTTTGCCATTTTTGGCGTTCAGCTTCGGTGGGCGCTAGTGCCAGTTGTTTTTTGATCATTTCCAGGTCCGTCTTGCTATACCGGCTGAGAATGTAATCGGCTGATTTGGAGTTAAGATCACCGCCTAAAAGCACGCTCATTTTTCCGATTCTGGCAGATAAGATTACTGAGTGACCGTTCTTCGTTTTTCCCACATCGTCAGAAAACCATCTTAGCACCGGTTTGTCTTGACCAGCAATTGGGATCTTTTCCGCCACAGGCCCAAGTACTTCAAGTGCAAGCAGGTCATCTTTGTAAATAAACTGCTTGGTGCCGATTTCTTTCAGCAGCCCTTCAATAGCTATATCGGGAAAGCTTTGGATAGTTCCGTCCAGGAGTTTTTCGAAATTGCTCTTCTTGTTTCCGTGAGCAAGGCTCGACACAAGCTCATCCTTGGTCTGAATGATTTCAGGCAGATAGTCGATACCACTGTGGTTGAGTTTGCTGCCTAACCGGGATTTTTCACGCTGTATGATCGTGTTGTGATACAGCGCCTTGAAGGGTATTTTTCTTTTCAGGTTTAAAGGCTGGTTGGAAAGCAGATACCTGAACCCCTTGTAGTGATCTTCATCGGGATGACTGATGACCGCATAAAAATCGGGTAGGGGTGGCCCGTCGTTTTCCAGATTAAACCTCCATCTAAGAAATCGGTACATATTATCTGTTTCTCCCGCGTCGATGATAAAGTGCTTGTCGTCAGGGGTCACAAGGTGACAGCCGTCCCCTTGACCAATGTCGATAAAATTCACTTCCAGTGGCCGTTGCAGGATAAGATCATCCAGACGTATCCACCCTTGTTCCTGTCGGCTTCTGACCTTGATCCAGGTGGCTCCATTAGACTGACTTAAAAGTGATGCTTCCCAGCTAAGATACTTGCCGTTCTCATCCTTGGGCGGGGTGATAAAATCACCAAAAATCAGATGCTGAATGCTGCCTTTTCCCGGCTCTTTATAAATTCGGGCTTCTGGGAAGGCGGCAAATCCATGCTTTTGCTTGCTAAGCGCTTTCAGTTTCTCTTCGACAGTCATGGCATAGTACTTATTATCATAGCTAAGAATCATTTTTACTGCTCCGCAGCTGGCAGCCAAGTTATCAACTATTTGTTAACGAAATATCAGATGCCCGATGCTTCTACTTACCGGTTAATGCCGCGAGTGTTCATGAGAAACCTTGGGTCTTTTTAGCTATTGCCAGCAGTTAAATCCGGGCTACATTTGTAGTTTGGATTTTCAAATACAAAATATTGATAATAGAAATACAACAATCGCCGCTTTGATGGTTTTTTGACTACGCAGTTTCTTTACCCGTGAAAACCGATACGCAAAACTACCTCATTGGGCGGCCCTGGATAAAGAAAGATCCTAGTCGCAACAAACGGCAAACCAAAGAGGCAGATATCATTGATATTCGTTAGCATGTAGCTGAATATCCGGCACCGGGTTGTTATGAGGGAACAGGAAACTGATTGCAGTTTTTGTAAGCAGGGAGTTGGTTAACTTCTGTCACGGTATGGCTGGACCATGATTCGTACCAGAAGATCATTTGACCTGCAACAATAAATGAAATGCCTCAAAGATTTCAACATCTTATGTCAGCGCCACCAGGTAACGGTGGGGTTTTTACAATCACACAAACTTGATCTTGCGCAAGGCAAATGCGGTCATTCGAAGTAGCAACCAGCCGTGTTTGAAACGCGAAATATTGGTTTCTCCATAGGTTCGGGCCCGGTAGCGGATTGGTATTTCAATGAATTTGAGGTTGAGCTTTGCCGCGCCGAAAATAAGGTCGAAATCGCCGAACGGGTCGAAATTGCCAAAATAGGACCGGTTGGCTGCTAACCTGAGGTAATTTTCTCTGGAAATGACTTTGGTGCCGCAAAGCGTGTCCTTCAAATTCTGGCCCAGAAGCCAGGAGAATGCGAGGCTAAAAAACTTGTTGCCAACTAGGTTCAGCAGCCGCATGGCCTGTTTTTCCATCGGGTACACCAGCCGGGAACCATTGATGTATTCGCCTTTTCCGGAAGCGATGGCATCGAAAAATTTGGGCAGTTCTTCCGGGGCGACCGTCATGTCCGCATCCAGGATCATCAAGATGTCACCGCTGGCAAGGTCGAAACCTTTTCGTACCGCGTCTCCTTTGCCTTTTCCATCCTGCTGCGCCCATTTGATGTCATACAATGCAGCGTAACGGGCGCCCAGTCGCTGGATTTCTTCCCAGGTCTGGTCGGTAGAATTCCCTTCGATAAAGATCAGCTCGGTATGACTGCCCATTTGCGGCGTGCGCTCAATAAGTGCTTCAATATTGCCTTTCTCATTGCGGGCGGGGATAATGACACTGACGCTCAGATCGTTGGCAGGTTTTTGTTCCACCTTCTTACTTCTGGCTACAAGGCAGGTAATTAATCCCAGGCTGTTGATCCACGGCAGATTACCCACATACCGGTTCAAAAGCGAGGAAACCAGGGGGATGTATTTGGGAAAAATCATCTTTCTGTGATGATCAATCAGGTCGAAATCCGTCAGATGCAGCAGCGAAGTGATATCACCGATGTCCAGCCAGTTTTGCCTTTGCTGAGGCATTTTCAGCCCCAGCTTTTCAGCCAGGTTCAAGAGGGGGCGCCAGATAAAGTTGGTGGAGGTGATGATAAGCCGTGTCTGCGCGGTAAACACCGGATGAATCGCTTCAAATACCATCTGTACATCCCGGAAACTGCCGACCGTGTCGCTGATGACGACATAATCGAATGTCTCGTTCAGATTTAAATGCTCCGCATTCGTTTGATAATACACGCAGTCGGGGCGGTGTGCCCGGGCAAAACGGATCATTTCTTCTGAAATATCTATTCCGACACCTCGGGACGGTCGGAGCTGTTCCAGCAGGTATCCTGTTCCGCAACCTATTTCAAGTACGGCAGCACCCTCGGGGATGATAAATTTTAAATACTTTACCACTGACCGGTGATAGTAAGCATTTCTTGTGATCCATTTTTCTCTTTCTTCCCCACTCATTTAAATGTCTGATTATACCAGCTTGAATCAGCCAGAATGAATAGATGCTCATTGGGGATAGTAGTGTAGCCATTATCCGGGAATTTGGGATAAACACCTTTTTGGATCAGGCCTTTTTCATAAACCAGCATCAGGGGTTTCCCAAGAATGTAAGCAGGAGACTGCCCATCCAATGGCCAGAAGCTGGGGTAAACCTTTTCGAAATAGCGCACATATTGGAAGGGAACAACTACCTCTGCGCCGACAGGCATAGCATTGGCATAGCCGTAGAGCTCCCGGGCCAGACCGTCGGGGTACGGATCCAAGCCAAAGCGCGATTTGATCATATAGGACGCATTCTTGCTTAGCCTGGCCGGCTCGGTCTCCAAAGTGAAATGATGGGCGACCAGAAATGTGGCCAGAATGAATTGCAGCACGCATCCCGTCAATATCCAGCTGAATGCTTCCCGGCCGGACATCAACCCTGCCTGCGCCCCGCGGTAACTCAAATAAATAAATGAGCTGAACATAAATGCCCACAGGCCACTGATCCTGGGCGGATAAGAAATGCCGGGGTAAATGGTCGGGAAATAGTATAGTGCCTCCGTTACGAACATCACCAGTAAAACTGTATAACAACCTGCCAGTACCCCAACGATCAATCCTTTGCGCGGGAACATCCGGAGCCAGGGAATGAACGGGATTAAAGCTAAACCAAAAGTGAGCACGCCTACCGCCAGCGAAAACACGATGTAAATAAAAAATGTGCCGTTAAACCGCGTGTTCGCAAATGCCTGGCTCAGGCGGCTGGATTGTGACCCGTTAAGATAGGAAAGCCACGATAAACCGGCCAGGAATAAGGCCAGGGAAATGCCGATGATGATGGCGTTACGTTTGCTGAGCAGATAGCCGGCCCAATGCTTTGCCGGATTCAGCATAATCCCATCAACTACCGAAAAAAAGAGAAAAAGGCAGCAGATCAGGACGATGGAAGATTCTTTCAGCAGAAAAGTGAGGGTTAGCCAGAGGATAAATACCGACCATTTGCGTTGCGCAGCGCTCAATGCAAGAAATGCCAGCAGCGGAACAAAATATTGCTCGGGATGCCAGCCAAAATAATCGATATACATAAAATAGGCCATGGGCCCAAATACATAGGCCAACGCCGAAAGCCAAACCGTCCGGCGTCCAGCAACAGCGAATCTGGCAAAACTTCGGCGATACACGTAGAAAAAAAAGCCGACCAAAAACACATAGGCCAGAAAAAGCCCGTTAACTCCCAAGGGCTTCGTAAAAAGTCCGATTAGCGGAATAAAATAGTAATTGTGTTGTTGCGCATGATTGCCGTAAATAGTATCAAAAAGATATGGTCGTCCTTCCAGCCAACCTTTACTGAGTTGAAGAATTACCATTCCATCCGAATATTGCTCGGGGCTGGTTTGAAATTGAAATACTTTGAGAAAAAACCAAACAACGCAACCAATAACAGGAAGCATCATAAGAAGTGCCTTCGCAAATCGGCCGGTTTTATTGCATGACATGACCGCAACTTACCACTCGCTTCCGCTTTCTGAAATAAATTCTTCTAAAATTTATTCAAAGTCACCATCTACCGAAATGTTTGACCCGGTCAGAGGAATTCCATTTCCTGCTAATCTCCTGAGCAGAGGGATAATTTTAGGACTTTAAACGCGCCGCAGAACTCAAGAAAGCGTAGTGATAATAATTATGCTGGTAACCTTCCTATTGCAAATCATGCCTGCTGATGTTTTTTCGTGACTTTGCCATACATGCCAAGCAGACCATAAGCAGCATGCAAAAAAGGGCTAGCAGGTTTGTGTGCTTCTGTAACTAGGGCTTTTCCTGTTTTCTCGGAACGGCCTTTTTCATTTTCGATTTATTTCTGCGAAAGCTACCGCCAGCCCCCGCCCGATGCAAGGGCTTTCGCGGCTGATACTCCCTTCATTTCATTTCGGTCCGTTGCCTTCCACGAACCCTTGCATGCCGTCCGGGTGCAGCCGGTTTTGTGCTCCCTTAGAAAAAATCGAAAAGAACATGAAACTGCCCGTCACAGATCCTGAAAAAGAAAAAACAACTGACAATTACCGGTAGGGCGGGGCCGGGGGAAAAAAACAGTTTTCAATTTTTAAAACAGATCAGAAATGGAAATTACAGGGAGAATTACAAGGGACGCGGTCGTGGCGCAGCTTAAAGATGAGCGCTCGGTGATCCACTTCACAGTGGCTGTCGGCGATGGCTACCGTGACAAACAAGGTAGCTGGGTTGACCGGACTCAGTTTGTCAGCTGCGCTTTCTGGCTGAATGCAGGGGCGGCCAAGGTGCTCAGGAAAGGATCGCTCGTGCAGCTATACGGGCGGATGTTTGCCCGGGTATGGCACGGCTCAGACGGACAGGCCAAAGCGGGGCTTCAATTTCATACGGCGGCTTTCAAGCTTATTTCACCCGCGGCCAGCAGGGAGCGGTCAGCTGATGAAAAAGAAGCGGGGCCAGCAAGTGGAACGCACGCTAAAATAAGCGATGAGCCCCCGTTTTAAAAACCTGCGGACAGCCGCCGGGCGTCTGGTGGCTGTCCGCAGGCCTGGCATTTACCGGAATTTTCACAGACTTAATCAACCAAAACATGAAGACCAATCACAAATCTACTACGCAGCGAAAAGCCACAAAAGCTGCCCTGTCTACCGAGCGGATTATTCAAGCAGCTGAGCTGAGACGCGTGCCCGCCGAGCAGATCGAAATAAGCCGGTTTAATTACCGCAAACATTTTGACCAGAACGCCCTGGACGAGTTTGCCGCAGAGCTGGCGATCCATGGGGTGCTCTCTCCACTTCTGGTCAGGCGTGCCGGTGCGGAAGGTTATGAGCTGATTGCCGGGGAACGGAGGCTACGTGCAGCGAGGATTGCAGGGCTTGCGCAACTGCCTGTACTGCTTGCTGAGCTTACAGACGAGCAGGCCCGTGAGGTGCAGCTGGTCGAGAACCTCCAACGCGAAAACCCCCACCCGTTAGACGAGGCGCAGGCCATCGAGCAGATGCAGCAGTCAGGCAAATCCATCGATGAAATTGCCGCGCGCCTGGGAAAGTCAAAAAAGTTTGTCTACACGAGAATAAAGCTTTCCGGGCTCATCGAGCCGCATCAAAAGATCTTGATGGCCGCAAAAATGGGTGTGCAGCAGGCCTATGAAATCGCGAGTCTTTCGCCGCCCACCCAGCAAGAAATCTACAATCACTACTGCGAAGGCTGGCAAGATGAGCATTTTAGAATGCCCTCAGGGCATCAGATTAGCCGCTTCCGGTGTGATCTGGCCAGTGCCCCCTTTGACACAAACGACAGTGAGCTGCTTTCTGATAAGGGCGCGTGCACAAGCTGCCCGCTGAATTCAGCGGCACTGGACAGTCTTTTTCCCGAGCTTGCAGGTAAAGCCACATGCAGCGGCTGGGAATGCTTCCAGCGGAAGAGAGGCGCGCATTTAACCCGGAAAATAAAAGAGCTTACCCAGGATTTTCAGCCGCAGGCTATCGTTTATACGCATACGTCACAGCTGGATGAAATTGCTGCGGTGCTTTCCCAGTTTGAAACGCTCGGCAGCCTTCCGCAGTATGCCAAGTGGGGACTCTCAGAAATTGTTCCACCCCGCATGCCTGAGCGTGGGCACTACATTGAACCGGGGTCGCAGGATTTGACTGATGATGCCGAGCAGCTCTTTGCTGCCGCCCTTGATGACTTCGAGGCTGACCTAACAGCATATGAAGCTGTGATCAGCTCGGCTGATTGTATGGCCGTTATTTTGATCAGCGATCATTCGGTGCGAACGGGCTATTTCAGACAGATCGAAAAAAGTATTACTAATGGGCAGACACTGGCTTCTGCAAAACAATATCAACTTGCCGCCCGGCAGGGCACGTTGACCCGCCGGGTAGTAGAATCCGAAATCGACCGGCTGACAGCCAAAGAGCATCGCAGCAAAGAGCTTGATCAGGAGAAAATTCAGCTAGTTGTGCACTCGGCATTTTTAGAGCGGTTCACCCAGTTAGATCACCAGACGCCTTTGACCGATGCGGATCAAGTAGCTGTCAGGCTGATTGTTTTTCAATCATTGGATTATCACGTTCGCTATCAGCTCGCAGAAGCGCTTGGATTTTCCGGGCAGGCGCTCGAAAAAGAGCAATTCTTTTCTACTTTGGCCTCGCTGTCGCCTGCGCAATTTGCATTTTTAGTCAGGCTTTCGCTTGCGGGCAATTCTGCCAGCAAACATCCCGACAATATCACAGGCTGGTGCCTGCGTGAGGTAGCCAGTAGTGCAGGTCTGGATGTTCAGGCGATCGAGCAGGCCCGTCAACAGGTGTCCGGGGCGCGGCAGGCAAAATTCGAGCAGCGGCTGGCTGAGTTGGCCGCCATCAAGACAGAGCTCTTGCAGACCGAGAGCGCTTAATGCTGGAAGGACGCTGACAGGGATTGTTAAAGAAGCGCCTGGGAGGAAACCCTCCAGCGCTTCTTTTCTTTGCATCTGGGTAAGCTTTGTTTCTTCGCGATAAAACAGAAAGATTCCAGCTCTCTATGGGTTGCTTGTTTGGTAACGCCAGAAGCTGTTTCAGTACAGGTATAAGATTTATACTGAGGAAAGATATTGTGGAAAAGGTTGTTGATACTTCGCAAGAATAGGCAAATGAAAATTGCTACCTACAATATCAACGGCGTCAATGGCCGGCTACCCGTGCTACTCAAATGGCTTAGCGAAGCTACTCCCGATATTGTTTGCCTTCAAGAGCTCAAGTCGGTCCAGGAAAAGTTTCCTATTAAAGAAATTGAGCGCCTTGGCTACCAGGCGCAATGGAGCGGTCAGAAAAGCTGGAATGGCGTAGCGATTCTTTCAAAGGGATATCCTATGCAACTCGTCCGTGACCGGCTTCCCGGCGGCAGAGGCGATCTGCACAGCCGGTACCTGGAAGTTATTGTGGAAAAAATGCTGCTTGGTTGCATCTACCTTCCAAATGGTAACCCTGCGCCCGGCGAAAAGTTCGATTATAAAATGAAATGGTTCAAACGCCTCAAAAAACACGCGAAATATCTTCTGTCCGAAGAAATTCCCGTCATTCTTGCAGGTGATTACAATGTGATCCCTACCGAACTGGACGTTTACAAACCGGAAAGCTGGAGAACCAATGCTCTTTTTATGCCCGGGCCGCGGAGGGCATATCAAAGCCTGTTGAAACAAGGCTGGCTTGATGCCATCCGGTATTTACATCCGCACGATCGCATGTATACATTTTGGGACTACCTCTATAATGCTTACGAAAGAAATGCTGGCCTCAGGCTTGACCATTTTTTACTAAGCCCCCAGATCTGTTCGCGCTTAGACAGTGGCGGCGTCGATGTCCATGTCCGGGGATGGCAAAAGGCTAGTGATCACGCGCCAGTATGGATTGCCTTAAAACAATAATCTATGACAACCCGGAAAAACCAGGCTCGTGCCCGACAAACCTTCCAGGACGCCAGGGCACAGGAAGCAGAGGGCAACGCCGACGCAGCGATCAAGCTCTATGAAAAAGCCATCGTGCTAAATCGTTTGTTTGCTCAGGCATACAACCGGCTGTTGATCCTTCTCAGAAAGAAAAAGAATTATAAAAAGGAGCTTGATATCATAATACAGGCGGTTAAGGCCCATGAGCAGCACCTTATCGAAGAGGTCCAGGAGTGGGAAGGTAAAAATCAAAAATCAGCTCAACTGAGCCGTGCTTTGGCAAAATCGCTCGGTTTGCTGTCAGCCAAAGGCGTTCCGCAATACGAGGACAGACAGGTATCTGCTTGGAAGAAGCGGATGGAATTGATCAAAAAGAAACTCCACCCCTGAACAGAAAAGAGCGCCCGGAGGCACCACTTTTGCTATCCTGGATTCATCACATAAACTAATGACTATGCCTTGGTACAACGGAGACTTCCCACCATCTTACAAAAACCAACCGAAGAAAATCCGGGAGAAGGCGGTTGAAATCGCTAATGCCTTGCTGGAGGAAGGCGCAGAAGAGGGCATTGCCATCGCAACGGGTTTGAAACGTGCGCGCGAAACGTTCAAAAAGAAGACAGTTGATAAAAAAAAGAAGGAATAGGGTAAAGGCATACTTTTTTAGCGTGGTGCGCCATTACTTTGAACATTCAGGTGATAGCTGGTTAATCCCATTTAATCAAATTACAGACCAATCTACTCGCGATGAAAAGTATATTAATGATTTTGACATCCCACGCTCAAATGGAAAATACCGACAGTACTACCGGTGTGTGGCTCGGGGAATTTACTGACCCTTACTATGAATTCATTGATGCCGGATTCAAGGTTACCCTGGCCAGCCCAGCGGGAGGAAAGCCGCCTGTTGATCCGCTAAGCACGTTGACAGAAAACATTACCGAGTCGAACCGTCGCTTTAATGACGACGCGGCGGCGCAGGCTGCATTTGATCATACGGAGTTGCTTACCGATATCGACCCGACCCAGTTTGAAGCAATATTTTATCCAGGTGGACATGGGCCGATTTGGGACCTAGCCTCGAATGAGTTTAGCGGGCGATTGATACTGGATTTCATCGCTGCCGGCAAGCCAGTTGGTGCGGTGTGCCACGGGCCGGCGGCTTTAATAAAAGCGGCCGAGTTACAGCCAGGCTTTTTAAAAGGGAAAAGGATCGCAGGATTTACCAATACAGAGGAAACCCTTGCTTTACGCGCTGATAATGTTCCCTATAAATTGGAAACCAGGCTTA
The DNA here is from genome assembly GCA_965649915.1 of uncultured Dyadobacter sp. Classification (GTDB taxonomy): domain Bacteria; phylum Bacteroidota; class Bacteroidia; order Cytophagales; family Spirosomataceae; genus Dyadobacter. The sequence continues at coordinate 64,072 of CBFGMV010000017.1, read as the reverse complement.
AAGAACTAGGCGCTGATTTTCACAGCGCGACGCTTCCTTTCACAAGCCATGTAGAAACGGATGGCCTGCTGGTAACCGGACAGAATCCGTTGTCAGCAGGTCCGACTGCCAGGGCGCTTATTACTTTGCTCCACGAACTGCCTGTTAGCGCTTAATCCTATTTGTATAGCTTCTGTTCGTCGGTATAGTATGTCTTACGGCCACCGACGGTAGCCGTAAGAATTTTAGCGCCTCTTGGACTATTTTCTTTTTTCGGGTTATGGATGCTTAGGAAATCCCTGATCTCACCGCTAATGATCTCAGGTTGCGCTTTGACAATTGCTTTCTGAGCATCGGTCAATACTTTACCGATCGCATCACTCAGTTTTTTCACTACATCAACAGGAATTTTCCTGGCGATAGATTCGGGGTTGACTTTTGCCTTCCAAAGGATCTCATCAGCATAGGCATTGCCGATGCCGGCAATTACTTTTTGATCCATTAAAAGGGATTCGATCTTCGCCCGGCTCTTTCCTAGTTTTTCGACAAGCCATTTGGGTGTTAACTCATCAGACAACGCATCAATAGCCCTGCTCGGTTCAGGATTCAAGAGCAGATGTGCGGCCTTTTGAAAGTCGGTTACGTAAAGCAACGTCTGATCTAGCAATAGACTCGCTACTACATGTTTGGGCGGCTGTTCACTGTGCTCTTGTAAGACCAGTTTACCGTGGAGCATCAGATGAATAAAGAGCTGCGCGTCCTGGCCGAAGTCAAAGCACAACTGCTTACCTACTCGGTAAACCTCCCTTAATTTTTTCCCCTTAAGGACGCCGTTTAAATCCTTTTCAGATACGCCAGCTTTTCGAGCGGCATTGAGCTCGACCCGTGCAATGGTCTTACCTTTCAGAGCCTTTGTGAGGTTGAGACTGAAAACCTGTAGGTCGGGAAGTTCGGGCATAACTACTTACTTTGACGGTTCAGGTACTGTTCAACTTTCGACCGATCATTGCCGACTGCTTTAATCGCATCCAAAACATCTTGCCTACTGACACCACTTTGTTTAGCTACGTAATCGAGTTCGTACTCTTCGTCGGCTGCGATCTTATTCCGGTCACGAAAGTCTTTTTTTGATTTATCGTCTGCCATGATTTGTGTTTTTATGTCCAACAATCCACTTTGTCGAATGTGCAGAAAAAACTGTGCTAATACTCTTTCCCAGGCTACTTGTCCAGGAAAAGTAACAGTTTCTTCGCGTTCTGAGCGCTGATTTTGGGATCATGGACAGCCAAGAAGATGTCGCCTTTCTTTTGTAGTCGCTTCACTATCGTGTCCTTATTGTAAGCATAGCGATCAAGGCTTGGCTTCACTTCCTGCCAATCCAGTGGCGTACTTACCGTGGGCTGATGATAAGGACGAATACTGTATGGTGCCGCCAGTGTGTCTGCATAATCATTTTGATTAGCATCTATATAAACCCGATCACCCCGTAGGCTGATCCCTTCACTTCTTGTACTGACCGCCTTTACAAGCCGGTGAATTTCATCGGCAAGCGCATTAGCAATGATCCGGCTTTGCGTAAAGTTCAGGCTACTGCACGGGATATAAATATGTAATCCCGTCTTACCCGAGGTTTTGATAAACGATTTTAATTTATAGCGCAACAATACTTCCTTTGACGCCAAAGCGACATCGATGGCCTTTTTAAACCCAGCTTCCTCCGAACCCGAATCTCTCTTATCCACAGTCGGGTCCAGGTCCAGCCAAATATAGTCTGGCGTTTCCGGCGACTGTGTCCTGGATGCCCACGTATTGATATCTACGCATCCGCAGTCGACCATAAACAAAAGTGTTTCCAGGTTATTGCATACCAGGTAATCAATTCGACTTCGTTTCCCCTCCTTGGCAACCCTACGCTTGTCGGTAAAAATGTCCGCGCAGACCGGTTGCCTGTTTTCCATGTCTTTGATAAAAGTCGTCGGGCCGCCTGCGTGGGTAAGCTTCAAGTTTAGAGATTGCGGCCTGTCGGCAAGATGTGGCAGAATATAACCAGCAATCTGGTTGTAGTATAATGCCAGATCCCCCTTGGCGACACCTGTCCAGAGTTCACGCTCAATGTCATGCAATTGTATGGTGCAATGTTCCAGTTTGAAGTCCGTTACCTCTCTGGCTTCGAAGCTTTCGTCGACGCGCCGCCAGTTACTTCCTTCATTCAGGTAGGTTTTCTTTTTTCCTGTACTTGTTTTCTTTTTCCCAGCAGAGGTGTGGTCCTGCTCTTCTTCAACCTCGGCCTCTACGATCTCTGTCGCCTTCGGGACTTCCCGAACTACATCTTTGGCTTTTTTGTCTTTGCGGAAACCAAGAAACGTTGCGGGCTTGCGGATTCTACCGGATTTTGTCCAGGTGGCAAACTCAAAATTAGCGACCAACTCCGGGCGGACATAATGCATTACTGCGCCCTTAGTATCCAGGATAGGGTTTGCAAAAGGGGACTTTTTTATTTCCAGCGCTTTGAGCTTTTTTAAGATTTCCGGCATTTCCTTGTCTTTATAGCCTCCACCACTGCGGCCGATCCAGATAAATTGGCCGTTTTCGTATGCGCCAAACAGCAAACTTTTGAAAGATCGGGATTTGGTAGATTCCGCCCAGGCGCCGATCACAAACTCCTGACGTTTCCGCGTCGGGATTTTGAGCCAGTCATTGGCCCGCTCACCTTCGGCATAAGCACTATCTTTTCGTTTCGCGACAATCCCTTCAAGGTTTTCAGCTAATATTTGCCCATACAATGCCTTGCCATCATCGAAGCTCTCACTGAATTTAAATACCGGCTCATCTTTGATGACTGATCGCAATAGCTGCTTTCGCTTGGTCAGCGGCAGCTCGATTAAACTTTTGCCATCCATCCATAGCAGGTCAAAGACACAGTAGCTAATCGGCGTACTGTGCCCATTATATTTTTGCAACGCATCAAAATCCGGTTTGCCCTCTTTGTTGAAGACTACCACTTCACCATCAATGACTACATCATGTTTGAGCGCTTTAAGCGCCTGCTCAACCGGTGGATACTTCGGCGTATAGTTCAGGCCACTTCGCGAATCCATCCGGACCTTGCCTGATTTCACGTAGGATACAATCCGGTACCCGTCCCACTTTACTTCAAAGAGATAGTCCGGTAAACTTGGCAGTTCCTTGACCAGTGTGCACAACATCGGGTCAATACGCTCCGGCATCGGATCTTTCTTATGCTTTACCATACGTCGTCTTTTGAGATTTGAAGTGTATCTATGGCGTACTGAGCCACTTCATCTGACGCGCCGGCTATTTCTATGCGCTCCCTCAGGTGAGTTTCCCAATCATTCATTGCGGCTTCAGCTGTGTTACCGCAACCAAATATTCCTTCCTGCGGATCAGGGCCTAACAGGCAACAAAAATCCGTCCCCTCTCGCCAAACGACCGGTCGCAGCTCCTTTACCCCGCGCGACAAACCTTCCGATTCAAAATCGACAGAAACCTGCATTTGCTGTGGTATATCCATCTGTTTCATAGCTACCTCAGTTGAGAATGAAAACAATACTGGCACGTCTTTGTTGTGATGCAACAAGCGTACCAATCCTGCACTTTCATGTAACAGCGTTGTAAGTAGTGCCACAACTTGAGATCAAACACTGATAACCAACCACGTAGTCTATGACCAGAATTTTCCTTCTTTTTACAGCATCCGTAATGATGCTTTCTTGCAGCGCCTTAAAGGACAGTCCAAAATATAAAATGACCGACGGCGTCTATACGACGAAAATCGGCGACCAGAAAACCCATGTTTACGTCGAGAATGCAGATGACTCAATGCTGGTCTACAAATTGGAAGCGGGCTGGAAAACGAAAAATTATAGCGCTAAGTCACTGAAACCCACTATTTACCCACTTGGCGGTGTAGACAAGGGGATTGAGGCAAGCAGGTATTGGAAAAACAGCTTTGATCTGGATGTACTCACCATACCTTTTAAATACCGGCCTTCCACTAGCTCCTTCACACCGCAGCTGAGCAATCACCTCAATGGCGCATTATATGTCGGATACCGTAATGATACCTATGAATTGTCCTACAAGGGCAATCCGATCGGTAAGCTACACCAACGGGTAACGCATCTGGGCTTTTCCGCAGGACTGGCAACCGGCGTCGGTGTAACACCGCTCAATCCATGGGTTACCGATAACAATATCAATGTTGAATACGATGGCTTTATCTGGTCGAAGGCGGTCTGTATCCTCATGGCGGTAGAGAAACTTAACTTTGGGCTTGCCCTGGGCATTGATCACTTGCTGGATAGTAACAGGAAGTACTGGATATACCAGGGTAAACCGTATCTGGGGCTCACCGTCGGCTTAAACCTGAACTGACTCCATTGAGTGATCTTCGAAGGGCTGTGCAGCTTGTAAAAATGGAGTTAACTTCTATCGAATTTAAAAGCACACCATAGACACGAAGGCGGCTCCACCCATCGAATTCCGGTGGGTACCGTAGCGGTTCCTACGGGCCAAGAACAAACCGCGGGCTCTCATAAATAGTTGAACTAGTATAAGAGTGTCGCTTGTCATCCTTGCCGTGTCCTTCACCTGCGAAAATTTATTTACGCTTCTTGCTCGTCCGTGGGAGCGGTCGGAAGCTGCTCGTCGAGAGACTCGCGGTACTTAATACATCCACGCATAAATTTCGACCACGGCGGGACTGCCACCTGCGGCGTTAGTTTTTCCGGAAGAAGTCCCCATAATTTGGGATGATGCCAACACAGTTCGTGGCCGGAGGTATCCCGATGCCCTCGTATCCCTTCCCGCAACCTGATTATTTCAGCCATTAGCCAATCCCGGCTCATGCTCGGCAAATCAGCATCGGCTACTTTAACGTCTTTTTCCATCGTGTTTTTCTTCCGTAATGTTCAAATACCGTTCCAACAAAACACATTTTCAATTGTTCGCTATTCTTTGATGAAACTGCCTCTCAAAACTGCGAAAAAACAGTAAGGCATGATCTTGGTTTAAAAGGCCCAGGGTGTAAATAGTCACGATCTTAATTTTTATTGACATGCAACTATTTCAAATTTTCATTCCGCTTAATGACAACGAAGGCAATCGCTTTGCCGAAAAGCATTTTACTAATTTGCGGGAAGAGCTTAGTTCAAAATTTGGTGGATTAACGATTTACAACAGGTCACCCGTAAAAGGGTTGTGGAAAGAGGTGGACGGAGCAACAGTTGCCGACGAGATGATCATCTTTGAAGTTATGACTGAAAATGTAGATGATAGGTACTGGGAAGATCTGAAGCGGAGGCTTGAGGCGGCTTTTTCCCAAGAAGAGATCATGATGCGGTATTATGATATTTCCAAAGTATAAGACGGGCAGATTACATGGTGATCTATATAAAGGTCTTTCTGAATGTCAGGTTAATCCGGGCCGACATCGGCACCACAGATTTTGCGATCCGGTGCTCCCAATATTTCTGAAGATCGGCTTTCATGAGCAATAATGAACCGTGCCCGAGTGCAATTGAATAACGCTGATTGTGATTTTCCTTGCTCCTGAAATCAAAATTACGCTCTTGCCCAATGCTGACCGAAGCGATATCTGTCTTAATACCGGGCACGGTGTCTTTATCGGAATGCCAAGCAACACTATCGTTACCGTCACGGTAGTAGTTAAGCAGCACGCCATCAAAACGGCTCCCGGTTGCAGTCATGATTCTTTGACGGAGTACCTCCAATTCAGCTGTCATTGGCCTCGGGCTTCTGACATCGTTTTCCCTTATCGGCCTTTCACCAAACCAGGCAGAGAGACGCGGGGTGATCACCTCCTTGTCATACATTATCACTTTATGCTGTTCCCAGGGCACTGTCCTTAGAAAGAGGTTCAGCAACTCGTTCGCTTCTTTTGCATCAATAAAGTGCGGTGTGTATTCCATTAAATGTTGCGGCAGCCGAAGCTGCGGCTGATCGTCAAAAAGTTTGAATTGCATCACTATTCGATCTTGTCTTCTATTCTGCTTAGTCTTCTTATTACCTCATTTAGCGTGCTGGAAATATGCTGCACATCCGAAGCTGGTTCAGGAATGGTTTTGGATTGGTAGCTGTGGTATTTCCAGATTTCAAGTACTTCCTTTATTTCTACCTCGTAGGCCTTGTACTGCTGGTTCATGGATTCCAACAGGATTGTTTTGTTTTCTGCCTTGATGGTTACTTTCTTGAAGACAAAGTCCTGCTCGCCCCTAAGTATGACGATGCAGAGGGTGCCGGGCTTGATACCATTCCAATCTTCCATAAATTTACAGAGGACATCCGCACCTTCAGGAAGTGGCAGCATAGAATCTCCCGTTGTCGGAAACATCCTGAATGTGCCAGCCGGTAGATTGGGCATGGAAAATTTCGGCAACGTCGCAATGTAATCCGGGTCTGCATGACCATCTCTATAACCTGCCTTTGCTTTTATCGGCACGTACTCTACATTCTCCTTACTGGACTTGTCAACTGTTATGGCCAGTATCCTCAGATTACTTCCTGCCAGATACACATCATTACCTGCCTGCAGGTCCCGTAGCTTCAATTCCCCAAGTTTGGCCAGATCGACACGCATCAGCGTGTCAATGCTTACCCGGAAATAGTCGGAAAATTTAAAGTAGTCTTCCGGTTGTGGCGCGGCAGTCCTCCCGGATTCTAATGCATTTAATTTCGCCCTTGTCATAAAAAGCTCATCGGCAAGCTCTTGCTGCGTTTTTCGCTTACGCTCACGGAGAAACCGGATGTTCTGTGCAAAAAAATATTTTGGAGGATTCATATAGATTTGCTACAATTGGTATCATTACTTTGTTACAATCAGTATCAAAAGTAGGGTAAAATTGTGATGTTATGGAAACTGCGAAGAAAAAAAATGAGCTGATTGCCAAGTTGCGGAGTGAGATACTTTCGCTGCAAGGTTTCCGGGCGCCTTCACTCGGGGCCAATCATACCAATTTCGGCCTCGGTCCCATTGAGAGAGCATTTCCCGGTGGTGTTTTCCCAACCGGTGCGATCCACGAGTTTATAAGCCGTCAGCCCGAAGAGTCGGCTGCAACATCAGGCTTTATGGCGGCCTTGGCTGGGCGGCTCATGAGGACAGAAGGCATGTGCGCGTGGATCGGAGTGCGAAGGAACGTTTTCCCACTTGGGCTAAGTCCGTTTGGCTTATGCCCTGACCGAATCATTTTCATTGACCTTAAACGAGAACGTGACCTTCTATGGGCAGTTGAAGAAGCCCTCAAATGCGACGCATTTGCTGCAGTTGTGGGCCAGATCAAAGAACTGAATTTAACCGAGTCCCGGCGTTTGCAACTGGCCGTCGAAGAGAGTCGCGTTACAGGGCTCATTCATCGGGACAACCCGCGTATATCCAGCGCCGTTGCATCGGTCTGCCGGTGGCAGATCAAACCCGTACCTGCTCAGCCATCAGACGGGAGTCCTGGTGTCGGCTATGCCCGCTGGGATGTTACCCTGGCTAAGGTGCGCAACGGGGAACCCGGCAACTGGTGCGTCCAGTGGGCGGAAGATCATTTTGAACATATCAGCCGGCAGCAAGCCATTACCAAAGAGCACCTGTTACAAGTTGGATAGCTATGAAACGGTATGTGACGATATGGTTCCGGCATCTGCTTACAGACCGGCAATTGCTTCGGCAACCTGAGCTTGCCGGTAATCCGTTCGTGCTTGCCGCAAAACAAAAGGGCCGCATGATTGTGATGGCTTCGAGCCAACTGGCGGAAAAAGCAGGAATAGAAACCGGCATGGTTGTTGCCGACGCGCGCGCTGTGTTTCCTAAACTGGAAGTTTTGGATTATGATCCAACGGCAGCCGAGGGACTCCTGAATGCAATCGCCGAATGGGCGATACGGTACACACCCCTTGTTGCAGTCGACCTGCCGGACGGGTTAGTACTGGACGCTACCGGCTGCGCGCACCTGTGGGGAGGCGAAACGCCATATCTCAAAGATATCACCAGCCGCTTAAAGACATCCGGCTATGATGTCAGGGGCGCTATGGCCGACACGATTGGTGCCGCCTGGGCTATTTCCAGATATTCTCATATGTTTCCAATCATAGCACAAGGCCAGCAAATGGACGCCTTGCTGCCACTTCCTCCCAATGCATTGAGATTGCCGCCGGATGTGGTGGAAAAATTAGTCAAACTGGGCCTCTATCAGATCAAAAACTTTATCTCCATGCCAAGGGCTGTACTCAGGCGCAGGTTTGGGCAAACCATCCTAGACCAGCTCGGAAAAGCATTGGCGCATACTCATGAAGCATTTGAGCCGGTGCGGCCTATTGAACCTTTTCAGGAGCGCCTCCCCAGTCTGGAACCGATCCGCACGGCAACTGGGATCGAAATTGCGCTGCGTAAACTATTGGAAAAGCTCTGCGCCAGGCTTGCCGCAGAAGACAAAGGGCTTCGCCAAGCAATCCTGACGTGTTACCGCATTGACGGTGAAACACGGCAAGTTGAAATCGGGACAAGTGGTCCCTCTTGCAGCGTAGTGCACTTGTTCAAGCTGTTTGAACTGAAAATTTCCAGTATTGAGCCTGCCTTGGGTATTGAGTTATTTCTCCTTGACGCGCCGGTGGTCGAGCCAATGCCAGCCGCCCAGGAAGCCTTATGGAATTTGAATAGCAGTAATAAGCAAATTGCTATTGCCGAATTGGTGGACCGCCTGAGGGCACGTGCCGGGACTGATGTTGTCCACCGGTACCTGCCCGCCGAACACCACTGGCCGGAGCGAGCGATAGTCGAAGCCTCGTCGCTTATTGACCAACCGCAGACGCATTGGCGTACAGACCAGCCCAGGCCAGTTCAGCTACTAAAACAACCTGAACGAATCGAGGTAAGCGCACCGATACCGGATTACCCACCTATGGTCTTCCGCTATAACAATACTGTCCACAAGATAATGCGGGCCGACGGCCCAGACAGGATCGAACAGGAGTGGTGGATTGCAGACGGACTACACAGAGATTACTACTTGGTCGAAGATGAAAACGGGAACCGCTACTGGATTTTTCGGTTGGGACATTACGGAGATGCTCAGAACCCGGAGTGGTTTATTCACGGCTTTTTTGCTTAAAAATTGAGGAAGATATGAACTATACGGAATTGCAAGTCACAACTAACTTTAGCTTTCTCCGGGGTGGTTCCCATCCGGAAGAGTTGGTGGAACAGGCATGTTTACTTGGATATAGTAAAATCGCCATTACAGACCGTAATACCCTTGCTGGTATCGTAAGGGCGCATGCTGCTGCCCGCGATACTCAACTGCAAATTATCCCCGCAGCGCGACTAGACCTTAAAGATGGCCCAAGCCTGTTGGCTTATCCGACCGATAGGGATTCGTATACCCGTTTGTCGGCGTTACTATCAATGGGAAATCTCAGAACGGAGAAAGGAAAGTGTGAGCTATACCGACGCGATGTCTACGAATATGCTCATGGAATGAAATTCATAGCCATATCTCCTGACGGCCTGTCCTCCGGGTTTAAGTTCGAGCCAGGCTTTGAAACAGCACTCAAAGACTACAGGCGAGAACTAGGCAACAATCTTTACCTTTCGGCCAGCCGTTCTTACCTGGGAACTGACCACAAAAAGCTTTTCAGGGTTTCTGAAATTTGCCACAAGCTTGATATCCCGATGATCGCAACCAATGATGTTTACTATCATCATCCTGAGCGCCGCCAATTACAGGATGTGGTCACCTGTATCCGGGAAAAGTGTACCATCTACAATGCGGGGTTCCGGCTCCATCAAAATGCTGAGCGCTACTTGAAGAACCAGGCTGAAATGATACGCCTGTTCCGCAACTACCCGGATGCCATCAAGCATACTCAGGAGATAGCTGAGGCATGTACTTTCTCACTTGATAGCCTGAGGTATGTTTATCCCGAGGAAATTACATCGGAAGGCAGAAGCCCCCTGGAGGAGCTTACCTATTTGGCCTGGAAAGGTGCACGCGACTTTTATAGTGAGCCATTACCCGAAAAGGTTATAAATGCCATTAACCATGAACTTCGGTTCGTAGAGGAGATGGACTATTCGGCGTATTTCCTTACGGTATATGATATTGTCCGTTTCGCCCGCGAGCGCGGCATCCTTTGCCAGGGACGCGGGTCGGCTGCAAACTCGACTGTTTGTTTTTGCTTAGGAATCACTAGTGTTGACCCGACTAAATTCGACCTGCTTTTTGAGCGTTTTATCTCATCGGCAAGAAATGAGCCACCTGATATTGACGTAGATTTCGAGCATGAGCGTCGTGAGGAAGTGATCCAATATATTTATGAGAAGTACGGCCGTGACCGGTCGGCGATTGTGGCCACCGTCACCCAACTCCATCAAAAGGGTGCTATCCGCGATGTTGCAAAAGTTATGGGTATGTCTGTCGATGCGATCAACAAACTTTCCAGCTCCATATGGGAGTTTACCGATGAATGGTTTGAAGGAAAACGTATTTCTGATCAGGGCTTTAACGCGGACGACCCTCATCTGATCAAAGTCCTTGATCTAACCAGGCAGTTTATGGGCTTTCCCCGGCAGCTTGGCCAGCATACCGGAGGCTTTGTTATCACCCAAGGTAAGATCACCGATTTGTGTCCCATTCTGAATGCCAGGATGCCTGGCCGCACTAACATAGAATGGAACAAGGATGATATTGATGCACTCGGCTTCCTTAAAATAGATGTGCTCGCCCTGGGGATGCTAACCTGTATCCGTAAGGCATTCGATTTGGCAAAGCTGCACTATGGCCTGAACCTGACACTAGCCAATATCCCGCAGGACGATCCGGTAGTCTATGAAATGATCGGGCATGCTGACACTATCGGTGTGTTCCAGATAGAAAGCCGTGCACAGCAATCAATGCTGCCGAGATTAAAACCCAAAGACTTCTATGACCTGGTTATCGAAGTTGCCATTGTGCGTCCTGGACCTATTCAAGGGGATATGGTACATCCTTACTTACGGCGACGGAACGGCGAGGAACCTATCGAATTCCCATCTAAGGAGCTCGAAGACATTTTAGGCCGCACGCTCGGTGTCCCATTGTTCCAGGAACAAGCAATGAAAATTGCAATTGTAGCTGCCGGGTTCACACCCACGGAGGCGGACAAACTGCGTCGGAGTATGGCAACTTTTAAGCTCAGTGGAATGGTGACGCAATTTGAAAAAAAGCTGATTGACGGCATGACCGGTCGTGGTTATACGGAAGAGTACGCCCGACGCATCTTTAAGCAATTGGAAGGCTTTGGTAGTTATGGTTTTCCTGAAAGCCACGCAGCCAGTTTTGCCCTGCTTGTCTATGTTTCTTGCTGGCTCAAATGCTATTACCCCGATGTATTTGCCGCAGCACTGCTCAATAGTCAACCGATGGGTTTTTACCAACCGGCACAAATTGTGGGTGACGCACGCAATCATGGCGTCATTGTTCGCCCTGTGGACGTGAATCTTTCTTATTGGGATAATACGCTCGAAGAGCAGGACGGTAAGTACAAAGCAATGCGCCTGGGGTTCCGCCAGGTAAAAGGGATTCGTCAGGAGGAAATGGAATTATTAGTTAACGCAAGAACCCAGCCATACAAGGCAATCCACCATATTAGGGACGCGGGTGTATCACAAGCTGCCCTTGAGCGACTGGCCGACGCCGACGCATTCCGCTCGATGGGCATGGACCGCAGGCGCGCTATGTGGGAGGCAACAGCCCTCTCAGATCGTCCGATGGGTATGTTCACTGGCCATCAATCTGCCAGCGAATTTGAAGCACCGGTTGCACTTCCCAAACTATCGCTTTCTGAGCATGTCGTGCAGGATTATGCTTCAATTGCATTGTCACTGAAAGCGCACCCGGTAAGCTTCGTCCGGGAACAACTGACTGCCAACTATGTTACCTGCAACAAAGATCTCACCAAATTCAGGGACGGAATGATCGTCCGCGTTGCCGGATTGGTGCTTGTCCGCCAAAGGCCAGGCACAGCGGGTGGGGTATGCTTTATCACGATCGAAGATGAAACCGGAGTAGCCAATTTGGTCGTCTTCCAAAAGCTTTTTGAGAAATACCGTAAGGAAGTACTGCGCTCACGGCTCTTAATGGTTGAGGGGAAATTGCAAATCGAAGGCGAAGTGATCCATGTCGTTGTGAAGCGGTGTTTTGATATGTCCTCGCTACTTCGCGGCTTGAATATCAGCAAAGATCAAGACCCGGACGTGCAGACACTTTCCCGCGCGGACGAAAAGGATGAATATGCCAGCCAGGCAGTCAACAAGAAAACGCAGGTGCGTAAAAAAGCCGTACAGCTTGAAATCTTTCCGTCCGGCCGCAACTTCCGGTAACCTTCTCAATTTGATTGAACTTTACTAACTTGGAAAACGAACCCTATCTATCACGATGACTGCTGCTTACAATCCCTTTGAAATCCTTAATGTGCCGATGTTGAAGCAGATCGAGCAGCACGGAAATCACTTCATTGTGCTGCAGCGATTCAATTGGCCCGGCATAGAGCCAGGTAGAGCGTTCATGGGCACTCCTTATGCTGAGCAGTCCAAAGCAGCGGAACATGTCGCGCACTTGTCAGAGAAGGAAGGGAAACTTCTAAACCTGAATGCTGATGCCGTAAAAATCACCGATCTGATCAATGACCCGAAATACAACCTGTTCCTTAGTACTTTCCGAGACCCCAATTGGGACAATAGAATCCTTAAACATTATCAGAGAAATATTATATCTTACCTGAAAGCCAGAATCCCATTCCGGCAAAGCAATCCGATTGACATCAACCTGTCACTAGAATATGGTAGGCTCAAAGCCGTTGTTACAGCAAACGGGCCGGAACACACCTTTGATGCATATGAGATGATAAAATGAGAAGCCTATGTGTTACGATATATCATTGCACACCGACATCGAATTAACCAGGGAAGCATTTCCCAAGGTGAAAGATCAACGCGTCAGCCTGGAATCTCCCAACCAGGAACACGTGCTGTCATTCGGCTTTCCAGAGTTTCCGATCTTCTCCCGGCAAGGAGCCGACTTGATTCTCTCGAACATGGAGTGGTCGGTCGATCCGACCTACGAGAAAGACCCTGTAATGCGCAAGAAAAAGCGGATCAAAATGGCTGACATGCAATCCGAGCGCGTGCTCGGCGACACACGATCATACTGGTACCGGTTACGGAAAAACCGGTGCCTCATTCCCGTAAGCGGCACTTATGAGCATCGGGCAATTTCAGGCTGGGCCAACAAAGTCCCGTACTACATCTGGGTAAAGGATCGCTCTATTCAGTTCCTTCCTGGCTTGTACCAGCTCTACGAAAGCATCGGGCCGAACGGCGAAAAGATACAGCTTGGCAGCTTTGGGGTGCTGACACGTGAAGCGAACGAAGTAATGTCCAATATCCATAATGATGGTGAATTCAAGCACCGCATGCCACTATTCCTCACACCGGAGTTGGAGCAGTTCTGGTTGTCTGAGCATTTCACAGATGATGATATGCGCGCTGTCTTTGAGTATCAGCTGCCTTCCGAGCTGCTTGCCTATCACCCGGTATTCAGCGTGCGCGGCAAAAAGCCGCGACCTGATGGAAAGCATAAATATGAACTTTGGAATTACGATAACTTGCCTCCGTTGGGGAATGATGAGCCTTTGCAGGCGCAAATAAAACTATTTTAAAACATAAATTGCATTCAAAACAAACCCTACAAAAACTCCCTCCCGAATGGAATACATAAGAAGAAAGATAGACCGCAAGATAACCTTCCTTGAAAATAGCGGTCAAGTTGATCTATTAAAAGTTTACTACCAAGTCAGATTGGAGTACCTCCTTATTTACTGCCTCGGTTTCCTTTGGAATAAGAATCTATCCGGACTGTCCGATCAAGACCGAGAATATATCCTAAGCAGAATATATCACCCGTCGATTGGGGACCTGGAGGATATTGCTCGGAAACTTGATATCAATGGAGATTTTTTCCTTCACAAAAGAGTGAGACAGGCGACCCAGAAGTATCCAAAACTTAGAAATGAAAAAATCGGACACGGATACGTATTTGAAGATGGCACCCAGGACTACCTAACGGCAATTCAGGAAATCTACGAAACCCTACTCACTTCGGAGATACCTATAATTTCGCAAAACTTCGATCTAATTAAAGTGGTAGAGCTCACGAACGGCTTTTACAGTGGAATTTCTTACAAACCAGATGGTTCCGAATTTGTCACATGGAGATATCCACAGGAAGTTGGACAACTAGAGATCGGCTCACTGTATTTAAAGGATGGTGAAAACAACTATGCCAGAATGTCGCCATTTATCAACATCGAATCAGAGGATGAAATCTACATATTCAACTCTATTCAAGAGCCACTTTTGGGTAAAGTAAAATACAATAGAATTCTTTCCACAGGTAACTCGACAAAAGACTGGCCAGAATTCATCGATGCACAAATAGATATCGCCGGCTTAAAGCGCAAGAGTCCCAATGGCACAATACTTAATGTATTTAAGAGAAACCACAGCAAATACATTGATATTGGCATCAGGAGAACTGTGACGGATTTTCTTTTAAACACATCTCACTCGGTAAGTGCAACAATATGGGGCCATGGTGGTGTCGGAAAAACCGCCGCCATACAACACATATGTGATGAACTTTCGGTAGCCAGAAATCGGAAATTTGACTACATAATTTTTTTAAGTGCAAAGGATCGTTTATACAATTACATGACTGGCTCAATTCAAGAGGTTACTGATTACGTGACTTCATGCGAAGATGTGATAAGAAATGTAAATAAATTCATATTTGGATCCGATAGCCACTTAACCGATGGAATAGAGAAATTTGAGGGAATAATGTTGATTGTAATTGATGATTACGAAACCTTCGCTGACGAGGAAAAACAGAAAATTAGAGAATTTGTCAGGCGGCTAAATACGAATCATCATCGAATTATTGTAACCACACGGGCAGACTTCAAGTTGGGTGATGAAATACAAAGCAACGAACTCGATAAATCCGGCACTGCAGAATTCTTCATCAAAGTTATGGAAAACGAGTTCCCTCAATGGCCCCTAGATAATTGGAAAAGAAAAATCATGCAGGAGAACTATTCCCAGAAACTCTTTCTCATTACTAGTGGTCGCCCACTATTTATATTTCAATTTACCCACACTTTAATCCAAACAGGTGATATTGACGAAGCACTAAATGCCAATATTAAAGACTCTATTTCTGCCATTGACTTCCTATATGGCAGGATATATGACTACCTGAGCAGTATGGCACAAGATATCTTTGTAGCTATCAGCTTATTGGTTACGGCCACCGATCTGAGCAATCTTGTAAGTAAGTTAATATTTATTCTAAACCTCGAAGCTGATGCGGAGAAATTCGCGAACGCTATTCAAGAACTGGTCAAACTAAGGATACTTGAAGTAAAAGAGAATGATTTTTTCCAGGTCTATTCAAAGGAAATATACCAAAAAATGAGCGACTATTTCTTGAAACGAGAAGATCAATTCATTGGTATTTGTCGACAGAGGCTGATGCTTGTTTCACGAGACAAGAAACTGGATAATGAGCAGGCTTTACTCAAAAATGCTGATACAAGTAGGCTAACGAAAAATGAGGAAGAAGTGTCAAGTACCTACAAGTATATATTAAATAGGGCAACTGCACCTTCATCGGTAAAACTGCAGGCAGCACTAAATTTATCATCATATCTATTTACCGACCGTGGAAAAAAGGAAAGCGCAGTAAAAATTCTTGACGACAACTATCACTTGTTCAATCGCGATGGCAAATATGTCAAAATGTTAGCGACATATAATTGGTCGCTGGGAACGAATGAGGGGAAACAAAAAGCAATTAGTTATTTGACTATATTCTACGCGAACAACACAAATCTGAAAGATGATGTAAATCTTGAAATTCTAGGTCTACTAATAACTTATAGAAGTATCTATGCAATCTCACAGAAAGATGAATTAAAAGAGTTATTGAAATATCAAGAAATCACACAGTTGGAATTCACCACTAGAAACAACGCATTGAAAGACGAATTTCACAATATTTGGAAGCAACAGGCCCATTTTTTCTGGGACTTCTTAAAGCGAGCAAACATTTCTAGACTAGGGTCAGGAGCTCGTCAAAATGCCGTTACCGGACTCTATCAATTCTGTGAAACTCAAATAAGAATAAATAAGGTGGAGACAGCAAAGGAAATATGTGAATTTGTAATTGAAAAATTTCCTTCAAACTTTCATCCACTATTTCAATCAAAGCTAAATAAGTTGAAATATATACTCGAAAGGCAGAAAGTTAATTCTAGAGAGTGATCGTAAATTGATTTCGGAAAACATATTTGGACCATTGCATCGTAATCGAGGCCGCAATATTGACAACAACAACTATAAAATAAATGTACAACTTATTTGTTTCCGCAGATGAAAACGACTGGCAAGGAGAGCTGTTTGAAATTGGCATAGATCGGTGCATCCGTCAGTATACCGATTTAGAGATACGGAACAGATTTTGCGAATTAGACGAAGAATCAATTAACACTCTAAGAAGTTACCCTTGCATTTTTGCTTATGAATCGCGTTGCAAGTTAGCTGCAAAATTCGGTTGGATAAAAAATGTTAAGAGGCGAAAAGAGTTGGTACGAATTGAATATGAGGTAATTGAAAATGCACAAATTCTTTCTCACTCAGATTTAGGAAGCCTCCGGTTTGAGCTAGATATCGACAAGCTTGAACTTAATCGTACCCATTGGGCAGTAAAAGAGGTCAATTTAGTGCAGGAATTGGCCAATAAAGGTATCAATTTGACATTTGGGCCCTTAACGTTGCCTAGCAAGATTGTCGACGTAACTCAGCATATCTTCGAGGTGGCGTTATCGTTTCCAGGAGAGATAAGGCATTTGGTCGAACCAATTGCCAGAGGAATACAGCATGAAATTGGACCTGACACATGTTTTTATGACAATGATTACAAAGCACAACTTGCCCGCCCCTCACTCAACTTAGTCTTGCAAGACATCTACCTTAACAGATCAAAACTTGTGGTGGTATTTCTTTCTGCCGACTATCAAAGGAAAGAATGGTGTGGTGTCGAATTTAGAGCGATTCAAGAGATCCTATTAGATAAAAAGTTACACAGTCGGGTTATGTTCTTTCGGACTGACAACGCCTTGGTTGACGGTGTCTTTCGAACCGATGGGTTTATCGATTGCAACGAGCATACAACGGCTGAAATTGTTAATTTCATAAAACAGAGAATCCAATTGGCGAAAGCATAAATGAGACAAGAAATGTCATATGAATATGAAGTTTAACATTCAGGAGAAAATGCTTGGAAATTAGCCGCCAAGTTTTCTAATTGCGTCGACTGCATAGGTGCCATACTTAATATGGTCTGAAAGAGGCCTTAGGACATCCAGGTCCAAAGGCGAGCCGACCTCAGCTAACAATTGTATAGCATGCCTATTCATATCTTCAATCGAGTCAGGGAACTTCCAAATGCTCTTTTGCCAACTAAGATCCAGCAAGGCTCGACGGCATGCGTCAACGACCTTCTGCCGATAGTTGACTAAAATAAGCTCCACCTTGCTGAGATCAAGTTTTGAATGATAGGACTGGTTGTAAAGAGCTAGCCTGGACTGCCATAATGTGTCAACGACCATGTCATTATTTGGAGCAAAAAGTTTATCTGCAAGTGGCACAGTTCTTGCCCATAGCACATCAGGTTCAATGCCATCTCTTTGATACCAATAATGTAGTTCTGCTAGCGCTCGAATAGAGTTAGAGGCTAAGTCTGGACCATCGAGGCTTCTTTGAGGCAATGCGTGGTTATGCTGGCCTAATAGTAAATGGCAGATTAAAAAAACGCCTAGCGAGTCAACCGGAAACGTAGGTTGTGCAATCGGCACCACGGTCCATCTGACAATCTCATTCATAGCTACTGACCCAAGTAAACTACTTGCCTTAATGATAAGCGACGAAGTGAACATGCCATCACGCCACCCCCGAAGGGCCATTTGCAAAAAAGCCTTCTTCTCGTTGTCATCTAACTGCTCAATAGCAGTGTAAAAGGCTGAATCATATAGGTGGTCATATTGGCAATGAAAAATTGTAGCCGCTCTTTCACATGCATCATTGTCGTAAAGCGGAGAAGAAAGAATGTCAGCAATATCCTGTTTTACGACTGGAATATAGGCGTTCGCATCATCATCTAGCGCACCTAGACTCCCTAACGCATCAAATAGCTGAGTCGAAAGCCAAGCGTTTTGGGTGGTTGATAAAATCTTGGAAATTTCATCAACGATCTCGACGCGCTGACTTTCGTCCGAGCAAATGTGACCAATTTGTTGAAGAGTCTCCGTCAGTAACGAATAGGGATATCTTCGCCATTCTTTTAAAATATTTAGTACCGTTGGATACAATACTTGTAGGCGATCGTCATATCGAAATAACAATAAGAGCAGCAAGACCTGACCGGGCGTTAGTGCTCGATTACGCGTTAACTCAGAGAGCGATCTAATAGAAATTTCCCCCTTGCCATGAAGACTAAAAAAGCCCGAATGAATTATTGAGAATAAACGACTCATCGCAAGTTTGCCGTGCGAAATACTACTATATGTCGTAGAGAAAATACCAGAGCGAGCACTTATATTCTTAGCCTTTGCCTGTTCCGAAAATTTCCTGGTGGCGTTGTCACACACCTCATCCATAGTTGCTATAATCGATAGCATTTCGTTTAGAAACATTCCATCAACTAGCCCTTCTGGTAACGAGCAAAGCAAAGCCATTTCGTGTTCTGACCAACTCGTCAAGTGATTATCATCAAAATCAAAGTAATGATACTCGTCTGTCATCTGAACAACACAATTTCGGATTTCGTCCTCGACCTTCGGCAATAGCCCTGATAATCTACGGCGCGTCCAACTTTGAACGTAATCACCTGCTTCACCATCAAGAAGGGAAACAAATAAGTTACTATCAGTAATATTCGCCAACACACCATCAAGCAGTTGAGTGTCGTCAACCGCTCCGAGTATTAATATCTTTTTATCTGAATTTTTGGGTGCATTCAATGCATCCAAAATGTCGCCACTATCATTAGCGAAACGGCCAACACTATCGGCAACAGAAAAATCAAAGAACATTTCATGACTGAAGCTGATCTTCCCGCCTCTTTCCTCGAGTACCCCAGCTCTTAAACACTCCACATAAACTTGGGATGATAACATTTGGTCCAGTAACAGTCCCTCGACTGATCTGATCGATAAACTAAATGTAATCCTGCTTGACATTGCCCGCGCAATCAACGCCATTAACAAGAAGCCTCCAACATGGCTTCCTGCAAGTTTCCTTTTTATGAACCCTGCGAACAAAGCATAGCGACCATTTGCTAAGAGATCTACCGCTTCCATTTCGCCGACCATTCGGGCCTCCAGGCCACTCGAAACAACTGCTAAAATCGACCGTAGTTTTCTAGGCGCTATGAACGACCCATATGCGAGTGCGATGGCCTGTCTTATTTCGGGAGAGGGGTGCTGGATAAATATTTCAGGCAAGTGCAAATCCTCTAACAGTGGTTCCGCCACCTGGGTGGTAATGATTACAACTAGTCTCCTTCCGGACATTGCTCGCTGTACTTCCAACGCTATTTTGAAACGAAACTCAGGGCAGCATTCATTCAACCCATCGATTACGAGCAGAACCAGTTGACCAGAAGACTTAGCTTCTTCAAAGAACTCTGACTCTGACTCGAATCCGTAACTTTGAATTTCTTTTCGAAACAAGGTCTGAATGCCATTTTCGTAGTATTTCGCCTCCAGAATGACAGGAAAGACACGATCTAGAGCGTTGAGACACAATTGCCTAGCGAGTACCGACTTGCCACATCCGGAAGGTCCGAAGATGATTAAGCCATGGTCAAGCCAGGCGCCATCCTTTAGCGAAATCGATGTAAGCAATTGTTTATCTGACAGGTATTCTACCGGAACAAAATTGCGAGTTCTTGCTTCTTGATTCGCTGCGAATAGTTTCTTAAAGAAAAGAACTTTCTCTCCGGAACTCCTAAAGCTGACAAGTCCATCGTTCTTCTTTATTGTCTTTGTTCCAAATTCCTGATCGAGAAATTGATGGAGGAGAGTAAACGTGTCAGGATCTTCATAGTAAATTTTTTTTGCCTGAACTAACAAATTTCGTATCGTCAGTATATCTCTTTTCGAGTCAAAGAAATGACTGTACGATATTTGCGACTTCTCTGACAATACTGGTCGCCTACCGCTGGAAAGAATCAAAAATTTGACACCGTTCGGAAATTCTTTGAGATAACCACTGTCAGTGAAAGATTTCAAAGTCCTCCGAATCTTTCGCGTATCAGTCCTGGAAGTTACCTGAATTGCCAGTTTCGCATTTTCGGTATCTCCCAGATCAACGGCCGAGAAGTTAAGCTCTTTATCATTTAAGTCAGTCAGGTTCCAACCGTAAAGTAAGTTCAGTAGACGTGCTGCTATACCTTCTGATATTTTATTGATATCGAAATATGTCAAAGCGTTATATACGGCTATTTCCGTCAGCCAAGTGACGAGGTATCCATTTACTTCGCTAAGTTCCTTTTGAGCCTTTGGCATATCAAAAATTACATTTTTCTCTTCACCTCATATTTCATCCAGACTATCTAGTCCGCTGGCTGACTTTCGAGCATTGGCTTTTGAAATTGCAATAACGTTTCCATTGATAATCGCTTTTTTAATCATGATAGGTAATGGCACCCCTTGAAAGCGATCGAGATCTACTTCAATCTCGAGGTTAATAATATACTCTGCAAACGACGGCGCAATAGTGCTGGATATATACTTTTCGTTCAACACGTCCTTTATCTCCCGTTGAATAGCCCACTGATCCATTTCAAACGCTAATTTCCACAATTGCTTGAGACACAGGAGTCGGACTTGGTCAGTCGCAACGTTAGTTAGAATCCTCTTAAGCAACAAACCAAAGTCAGTGGCAGCTTTGAACGGCCATCCGGTCCTATCGTAGCACTCGTCGAGTCGTTCGCAAAAAACTGAGACAAATTCCAGTATTGTTGTACCGACATTCGCGTAGTAGGTTCTCAAAAATTCGACGTTTCCAAAAAGTTTCACCACCGGTGCAAGATAATCGCTATAAACGTGATCAAGATAGTTTCCGCGTACTAACACCTTGTGCAAATAATGAATATCAACCTTCTCATTAGATTCCGCAATTTCGGCTATTGTTACATACTCCAACGGAATAGTATTGTCCAGTTGCAATTCTCGCAGACCTACATAGTGCTGCTCAAATTCTTGAATACTCTTATGCCTGCGTTCAGGAATGTCTTCGGTTGCCTTTGCTACAAGCGAGGACAATTCGAAAGGTCTCATATTGTCAGGATCACGACCCGTGTAAATAAAATATACAAGTTTCCCAAGAGAGTAGAGGTCGCTTTGAAAGGTGGCATCTTTTAATTTCTGACGCTGCTCCGGCGATACATAAAGGATCTGACCATAGCCAGAAGAACTCGAAGCTGTATAATGAGAAATTGACTCAGCATCCTTTCCTAATCCGAAATCAGCCACCCTAACAATATAGCTTCCGTTTTCTAAATAGACCAGCACGTTATTAGGAGAAATATCTCGATGCAGAATTTTCCGGTCATGCGCATACTTTATTGCGACAATGACCTGATCGATTATCGCGAATCGCTCTTCAACAGTAAGATTTACATTGTATCGGCGAATGTAATCGAACAGATTAAACTTCGCAAATGGCATCAAGTACCAAATACTCATGCTCTCTTGATCTTCCCCGGAATCAATCATCGGCACGACATTCGCGCAGTCCTGCAACTCTTTTAATATACTTATCTCACGGCTGAGTCTGTAGCGGTATTCGTCCTTTGGGTAGTGCTCTTTCCTAAGTTCCTTGAAAGCGAACTCCAGCCCAGTTGTTTTGTGACGATACAGCTTCACTTGGCAAAAATATCCATGCCCCTTGAGAGCGATGTATTGCAAATCAGTCATACTAAGAATGGAAAAGTACAATATTAACAATAAGTGGCGAAATCGTATATGAATTAAACCGAATCGGAAAGCTAATAGGCAACTCGGCCAATGCACTACAATCGATTATTAAAAATAGCTCGAGACAAGTGCGGATTTGAGCTTTAATGTTTCCCGTCTACCTACTTCCAATGCATGCAATGCCTGTGTAACATAAGTTCTGAATAATTTTCTGAATGTCAAGTGAGTAGTAAACCTAAGGTTGGGCTGTTTTACATTTCAGCATAAGCACCCTATCTACTGGCCGCAGTAATCGCCTGAAAATAAACTCTCTAACTTTGCTACATCATTGCTTAGGCGGTTCGAGTTATGTACATGGGTTCCCTCTCAGGGCAAATGATAGAAGGCGATATGCTCTTGAATGGATAGTACGTCGTATGTCTATTCCTTTGCGAACCGTTGTTACGATCGGAGATGGGCAACGAATTATAGAATTATTCGCGGCTCAACTGCTTAGAAAAAAACGTAGCGCTTTACCTATCTTGCATATCTTAAATAATATCGCCTTCCAAGTGTTATCCCAGAAAGAACAGAAAAAAGAGTTAGGAATAGATCCAATACTCCTTCAAGACCAACTGCAAGGTTATCAAAAGGCTGAAATCACGCTGCTGATAGCTGAAAAAACCCAAAGCAAAGATTTTTTTAACCTGCTCACATTGATCGAACTTGTACCCGCCGAGCAGGCGGACAGCCTGCCCGTCGGCGACGAAAGGCACCCAAACGTAATCCGTGCCAATACTGATGAATATACGTTGTACGCGATACGCCTGACCGGCTTAACGATTACAGAAGCTGTTAGTATATACGCTAATGCAAATAAGGGTCTGACTATCAACTTCAAAGAAGTTCAGGTTGACTTCAGGTGCCGCGGCGGGCTAACCGAGAACCCACCTGCTTCCCGCCCGCTGCTGATCACGGAGACCGACCGTCAACTGAGGCCCGTCCTGCCACAGCGACATACCTCCATTCGCGTTTGGACGCAGCTGAATATGGACAAAGAGTGGGTTAGCGACTTGAGCCATACTTTTATGCGAAAGGTCAGCGAACTTTCGAACCAGCTTTTCGGCTATGACCTGAACGCCATGCCCGAACACCTGGGGAATGTCTACTTATTCGGCTGTAATCCGCTGCTGCGCTCTTGGGAGTGTCGGTTGGCCGATCATGACAAAGCATTGCTGTTTCGCTTCAACCAGAGAGCCGGCCAACGTATCTCAGCCAGTAAGCTGGTTTTGGAAGAAGTACGCGGCGATCAGGGAGGCTTCTATCTGGAGCAAAGTTTAGACGCGGAGGATACGCTCATCACATTACCGTATTTCCCCGATCGCCTGCATTTACGACTGTTTGACGCGCATGGGCACTGGATCGACCACAGTTTTTTGAACTGGGCCAATTTTGCTTTTGATCTTGCCATACAGGACCGAGTGGTTGATTATCGCGTTCAGACCGAAAGCGATGTTCAGGTATTTTCCGTACCCAAACGCCTGTCAGAACAACGGGTTAGCGTCGGTACGTACGACTGGGCTGCAGCCCATTTTCTGCGTGACGCCTTAGCCAGCCGTCGGTTCGAAGACTTGGCCAAAAGCAGAGAGTTCATTTTCTTCCCTAAAAAGCCCGAAAGCCTGCCACGCGCCAAAGAGACCATTCGCGAGTTGCTGAACGGCGCTCGTAAACGTTGCATGATCCTTGACCCGTATTTCGGAGCCGCGGATATGCTCTATATCTACCAGATCGAGAATATCTCCCTGACTGTGCGAGTCATTTCATCCGCAGCATACCTGAACGAACGGCCGCGGTCGCCACAACCACCGGAGCCGCCAGGCTGGCGGGGCCTTTTGCAGCGCCTCTGGATTGCCTGGCGCGGCAAACCTGCTAACACCGCCAAGACCTATATGGAAAATCTTTTTGGTCAACTCACAGAGTATGCCGCAGCCATGCCGCTGCAGAAAATCGAATGCCGCGTGCTACGTGGCGAAAAAAGCCCGCTGCATGACCGATTCGTAGTGATTGACGATGAGGTCTATCTGCTGGGGAGTTCCCTCAATGAATTCGGCAGCAGGACGACTACCATTTCCCGAGTTCCGGCACCAGGTGAATTGATCGACCAGGCCGAGGCTTGGTGGGCCGATAACGACGTTTGCCCGACCATTGATGAGCTAATCGCAAAAAAAAAGACGAATGATGTGGAAGCGTGATCTAAGGTTGCATGGCCTGGCTAATCTTGTCAACAATGCAACGTTGCAGAAATATAGGGATGCTGTTGCAGAACACCCTTATGCGGGTTTACCAGCAGTGGTCGCCTGGCTGGCCGAGTTGCTTGCCAACTTTCCAAGTACCGTGGATAAATCGGCGGTCTCGGGGCAGCTTCGCGACGGCGATCAACATTATGCCAGTGTGTTTCTCCGCCTAAACCTACTACCCGAAGACCGCGACCCAACGCTGCCTATTGAACCGCTGAGCGACTGCGTGGACCAGATAATCGAATCGATCACTGGCAGACGCCTGCGCGGCGATTCAAATGCTCCGGTTTTTGGCTTCCTAAAAGAGGCCGTGTTGACGGACCTAGCCCGGTTTTTGGCTAGGGACAATCGTTATAGTCTTTATAGCCAATGGGAAGCATTGATCAACCGCTTCTGGCAGTCGGATATGTTCTATGAGGCTTTGGTCTCCGCGATACCCAAATCTGCGATACAACAGG
The DNA here is from genome assembly GCA_965649915.1 of uncultured Dyadobacter sp. GTDB lineage: Bacteria > Bacteroidota > Bacteroidia > Cytophagales > Spirosomataceae > Dyadobacter. Next base: position 39,258 of record CBFGMV010000017.1, on the reverse strand, counting down.
TTAAAGCAAGCTTAACTCCCCCCTACGATAACAGTAATGTCGTGCGTTATTTGTCGCAAGGGGACAAACGCATGGAAGACGACGTTTTTCAGCGAGAGTACCTCAAACGGATTGAAAAAAACCGCTTGGGCGCACCTGCGGAATTCATTAGAAAACTGACCGACCACTCGGACACCATGTCGCTGCATCGCAACCAAGTCCTCAAAAAAGATCTGGTTCGCCAACTCGGCCGGGACGCGGAAGTCGCTTGGATCGACGGGCTGCGCTGGCCGCTGGTACAGGCTGCAGCGCTCAACGAATACGGAGATGTGTCAGAAATCGCCGCCATGGTCGCCGAGCTCGTTCAACAACGTGATAAGTTGCAAAGCCCATTCGTGCACCTACTTTTGATCATGCTTGAACAGGCTATCGGTGTTATGCGGCGCATTTCTTTTAACCTGCATCAATTTGAACAACCAGCCGGACAGTCCTATCATAACTCAACGATTCTAGAAGAACTCCACGCGGAAGGCCAAAACTGTTTGGCCGCCTGGAAGGCGCACGAGATTCGAACCCTGGTCACCGATCTCCTGAAATCGATTCTGGCCATCGAAAATCCCACGGACGAATTGCAACGTGGTCTGTTTGGTTGGGTAGCCGGCCAAGACCGCGAACGTTGGTTAAACAATCCACATGCTGATTCCGTGCTAAAAACGATCGACGAGCTTCATGAGCAGTACCTTAACTCGTTTACGTCGGGGAAATGGTCGAAAGCCCAATTGATCCAGACGATCGCTATGGACCTGATCGACTGGAAACAATTTAAACTGCTTTACAGCCTGTGGAACAGTGAAGAGACCGATGAAACATTGCGCAGTAAGCTAATCGACAAGATGAACGCTTACATCCGATCAGATCTCTTTTCCTGGAACACGGCCTACGTTTTTGACAACTATCACCTTAATCAGGCGTTGCAGTTAACCAATTTATACTTTCGCCTACCCGATTCGGAAATGCAACTAGCCGCGTTGACCAAAGCTATGCGCACTTGGAATGAAGGCTGGTCTTATCGGGGGGCAAGCGGAATGAAAGATAGCAATCGATATATTTTCTTGCTCACCTGCGGTATGTGCCGGAGCTATCTACATTATGATGCGGGAGACGTCGCGGGAGCGACAGCTAACTGGAAAAGTTACCTTGAAGAAACAACCGTTCAGTACCGAAGCGCCAGGTCTGAACTGGATCGGCAGTACTATCTGTTGCCCCTCAAGCTGCTTTTTCATATAGTACAAAAGTTTGATGAATTCGCCCTCCCTAATCTACTAGACGAGACATTTGGCAAGATCGATCATATAGAAAATAGAATCGAGTTGGCGCATAGCCTGATGGAAACAACAACCTTCCTTAAGAAAACACTGAATGTCGGCACCCGCCAAGATATTCGTGGACTGCTTCAAGCGCAATGGTGGGTGTTGGAATTGCAATTAAAACGTACGAAGCACGTTGAGCACAATCGGCAATTTGAGAAGTTGTACAATGCGGTTTTACCCTGGCTGACTACCTCCTAAACTCGGAATGATCCTTTTGAGCTCGTGCGTGATAACCACCCTTTACATGAATTTACTATGCCAATTACAGAATGGGCCAACTTCTTTGTAGCCATTGTCAGTGCTGCTGCGGCATTGACCGGGCTAATTTTTGTAGGCGTTTCCCTTAGTCTGAACAAGATTTTAGACATAGGCTGGCTTACGGGACGGGCCATGGAGGCATTGGTGCTGCTAGTAGGCGTATTGATAGCCGGTGTGATATGCCTGGTGCCTCGACAAACACCCACCATTGTGGGCATTGAAATATTGATCACCGGAGGCGTGATATGGGGCATGACTTTTTTTCTGGATTTGCGCATGCTTCGTCAGGTAGAGCGTAACTATAAACGCTATTATCTGCTCAACATCCTCTTTACTCAATTGGCGGTACTGCCATATTTGGTGGCAGGCATAGTGCTGCTTAAAAGCGGATTCGGCGGCTTGTACTGGTTGGTACCAGGTCTGCTGTTCTCCTTTCTTAAGTCATTGACCGACGCATGGATACTTCTGGTGGAAATACACCGCTAACCGTTCAGCTCATGTCGCTTTCAGATACGTTCGCCCGTCAGCTCCTCTGCTGTCGCTGACGGCTTCCGGGTTGCCGACATTGGCCTACGTCGACTATCAGCACTGACTCTAATATCCGGAATTAATCACCTGTACACAAGGCTGTTAATCCTTTTACGTCCTTCAATAAGCGGTTCGAGTTCTGTACCATAGGGTTCACTAAAAACTCAAAAGCCTCCAAAACGTTGATTTTGAAGGCTTTTTTCATGACGCTGCAAAGGGTTGCCAAAGGCACTTTGAGTATTCCACTGACTTTCTGCGATTTGATGGTTCGAGTACCAGCGGCCACTTATTGCACGGCAAACCTAAAAGTCCGCTTTATCGCCCTTTCCTGTACAGTGATAAAATAACTTCCCGAAGTCAACTTCTCCGAAGGTGTGATCACGACCGTTTTCGTTCCTTCGGGCTTGCGTGTGAAGGCGACTGCGTGTCCAAATGCGTTGTAAATCTGGATTTGCCCCGCAACCGGTTCGTCGACGCTGATGCGGAAAGAGGGGCTTCGGACAGGGTTGGGATACAATGCGTAATCCCCGGAACGGAGAACCACTGACACTACCCGTGAAGCCGTTCGGGTACCGTCCAGATCGTATTGAAGCAGCCGGTAATAGCTCGTTCCAGTATGAGGGGTTGGGTCGATAACCCGGTAGGTGTGCAAAGTGTTGGAGTTGCCCGCTACGTCCCGGATTTCGGCCACGGTTTCGAAGAAGGTCAGGTCTTTGCTTCGCTCGATCACGAAACGTTCATTTTGACTTTCCTGGGAGGTTCCCCATTTGATCTCGACGGTATTGCCAGACATGGGTTTGACAGAAAAGGACACGAGCGTAACCGGCAGTACCGCGCAGTTAGGGTCCAGTACATCGCCGGTTATGCTCCATCCTTTGGCAATTATAAGTGAATCGCGCGCTGCGGCGGCCGCGGATCCATAGGTCTTACCTTGTCCGTTAAGGCTAAGTCCCGTAGGAGTAGCCGGGTTTGCCGCCCATCCTATGAGTGTGGTACTATAATTGTTGCAATCGATCCCACTACCGGTCAGGAAATTTCTGAAACTCGGCCGAGACGCGAGATTCCAGCTTCCGACAGGTTGGTTGAACGCTGCCGCACCAGAAAACATAAAAGTCATATTAGCCACGGCCGAAACATCCCAATTGGCAATGGGCTGGTTGAAAGCCGCCGCATTTTGAAACATCATGTTCATATTGGTTACGACAGAAACGTCCCAGCTGCCGATCGGCTGATTGAAAGTCGCCGTACCTCGAAACATACCTTGCATACTGGTTACAGCCGAAACGTCCCAGTTGCCGATCGGCTGATTAAAAGATGCCGTTTCTGAAAACATAGCGGCCATAATGGTTACGGCCGAAACATCCCAACTACCAATGGGCTGATTGAAAGGCGTACTTCGAAACATATTACCCATATTGGTTACAGCCGAAACGTCCCAGCTGCCGATCGGCTGATTAAAAGATGTCGCGCCTACAAACATACCTCCCATAGAAGTTACAGCCGAAACGTCCCAGCTGCCGATCGGCTGATTGAAAGATGCCGCGTTTACAAACATACCAACCATAGAAGTTACAGCCGAAACGTCCCAGCTGCCGATCGGCTGATTGAATAATGCCGCGTCTGAAAACATATAATCCATATGGGTTACAGCCGACACATCCCAACTATCGATATTGGGAGCCGATAAAAGCGACGAACATTCGTTAAAAGCTAAAGACATGCTGGTTACAGCACCCAATTCAGGCAGGCCCACCGGAGGTAATGCTGTCAGGTTTCGACAACCCGAGTAAGCAGTTTCGAACGATGACCAGGCGGTGTTTCCCCATTGCTGTATGGTCAGCAGTTTATCCGCTTCATCGGAATTAAACGCAATCCGGTGAAAAGGCGTGGCGCCGACAGGTTTGATGGCTATGCGATAGACCCCGGCAGCGGGAAAAGTAATGGTTTGAGCATTCATAAAAGTGCCCGACGAGGGCAACGTCCCGGATGTTCCGGCCGGTATACTCTCGTAGTACACGGTATATTCGCCGGTTGCGGGAATAGTAATCTGGTTGGCCAAAGAGGTGCCGACGTTGTCAGTTTTCCACGTGGTGACAAAATCGGAGGTGCTAATTTGCGCCTCACTGCAAATGGACGTGAATGCGGCGAATAGGAATAGGAGGATTTTCTTCATGACAGTTGTGAAATATCACAACCAAGGTAGCCGGGATGGGTGCGAACAAACGTACCAAATAGTATTGTTCGAATGTAGAATTTCAACGACATTTTAATAGAGAGGCATAACCAACTGTTATTCTTCTGCTCTCAGGTTTACTAATTTTTAAAAATCCTCCCGCAGCCGGTTCGAGTTCTGTACCATAGGAATCACGGGATTTTTTATACAAGCGCCCTGCAAGCCAATCACTTGCAGGGCGATTTTCTTCCAGGTACAACAGCTTCCGAACCCTCTTTTATGTACCGCTATTAAACTCTGCTTTGTCCAATGCTTGGTTTACTCTCAAAGTAAAAGAACGACCAGCAAAACTTCCTTTGATGTGATGGATTAATTATCAAATCTAGCAAAAAACGTTTTTGCTGAGTTCGAGATTGACCGGTCTTAACTAACACCCTTGGAAGCAGACTCCTGGGTGTCTTCCAAATTCGCTTGTTACCTAACATGTAGCCTGACTACGCTCGCAGATGAAATTGCCAGTCATCAGAGTTGGGAAAAACAATCTGCGGCTAGGAATCATAAGCTTTTCTTTTCCGGAACAACGTCTGCCCAATTTTTCAACTTATGCAACGGCCGGACTTTGTCTCCAAAAAAGCAATATCTTTATTTGAATATTCACAACATTGAATGACAGCCTTATCCACCTCGTCTCCTTTTATCGTTGCTACTAAGGACCTGGGTCATAGTAATGAACTGTTTATTATTGACATAGTTGACATCGATAGTGGGCTAAAAGCACTTATCGATACAAAGCTTGTCAAGATCTGTGAGGGCAACTCCGGTACAGACTTGGCGATAGTCAAGAAGCGGTTGCTTGAATTTCTAAAAACAAAAAAGGGAAGCACAACCGAGATCGGCGCGATTTCGGAATTCTTTTTACATCTGTATCTAAACGACGTAGGCTTCAATCCTCAGTTTCTTTACTTGAACTTGGAAGAAGGATCTATAAAAAAAGGCTTTGATGGCTATTATCTTTTCAATGGTGACGAATGGGTTCTGGAGAGCAAATCTGGCAGCATCACCACGGCTGGTATTAGCCATCCTACCAAAATCAAAGAGGCCTACGACGATCTAGTGGATAAATTGTCTGGAAAGGTAAAAAATAACCCTTGGAGGAACGCCTATAATCATGCAAGCCAGATGGATGTAGGTGCTGACAGCAATGTACGAGCTAATATCAAGAAGTTCTCGGATTTATATAGCCAAGGCAAGTTTCATAGAATTGAAGAATTCAATATCATTCCTGGATCAACCTTGGTACTCGATGGTGTTTGGGTGGATGCCGATTGCAATAAAATTGAGATCGAGATCAAAGCACTGATCACTAAACTACATTTCAAAAAAATCAAAGTTTTGTGTATAACAAAAAAGTCTCTACGGCTTTTCTGGGACTACTTAACTGCTCTCTAACTCCATCATGAACGCAATAGAAAAACTGGCTCTAACAAATATTAATAAAATTCCACTTTTCAAAGAGACGATTCGAAAGCTGACCGTCAACACACAGCTGACTGAATCTGAGAAAACCTATATTCTTGCTTGTGCAATACTTTTCCTGAGGCAATATGGTGCTGACAATAGATTCACGAGCTATGTAGAATTCTCGTATTACATCGTTGTGAAGTATAGTACGGTGTATCAAGACTATAAGCCTCTATATGATTTTTCAGCCAGTTTCGGCTTCTATCCAACTGTTAGGGCTATTCTGGATAACAGTCTGATCGAGCAAAACAATTTCAGTGATTGTCTAATGGATTTGGAGATGGAGCGGTTCCGAAGTGGAAATTATATCGAGACATTCCATCAATACCAGGGGAAGAAGACTTTACTTCAAGACCCTATCAATGAGTTGAGCTTTATTGCACCTACCTCGTTCGGAAAAAGCTCAGTGATCATTGACTGTATCTTGAAATATGACAGCCAAAGTATGAAGATTGGTATCGTTGTACCAACCAAGTCGTTACTCATGCAAACCTACCGAATGATCCGAGATGCAAGACTTAATAAAAAAATTATTATTCACGATGAAATGTATCAAAAGGAGGACGCTTTCATTGCTATCTTCACACAAGAAAGATCTCTGCGCTTGTTAAGCAAATTTCCAATTCATTTCGACCTACTTTTTATCGATGAGGCACATAACCTACTAAAGGATGACTCCCGAAGTGTACTCCTTTCTCGTTTATTGGCGAAGAACAGAGGGTTAAACCCGCAGCAACGGGTGGTGTATCTTTCCCCATTAATTGAAGATGTCAAATGTTTGAAAGTGGAACCAGACCAAATTATCAATGAACATCGTGTGCCCTTCAATATTAAAGAACCAGAAATATACGAATATCGTCTAAATCAAGATGTCTACAGCTATAACCGGTTCGTTGGCAATTTCTATCTAATCGGGACGGAACCAGATCTGTTTCACTATATTATAAACCGTTCACACCAAAAGAACTTTATATATAATTTCCGGCCCGTTAGCATTGAACAGCTCGCCAAAGCGCTAGCAAATCGTTTGCCCTTGCACGAAGTGAGTCCTGCTTTGACACAATTAATTAATATACTTGAAAGCGAAGTACACGAGCGCTTTTACGCAATAGACTGTATTAGACATGGGGTAGTGTACTTGCACGGTAAATTACCCGACCTGATTAAGGAATATCTCGAAAGCAAATTCCGAGACCTACCAGAAATTCGATATATTATTGCGAATTCTGTAATACTCGAAGGAATGAATTTGCCCATTGACAATCTGTATATACTAAATACAAGGTCGCTTTATGGTAAGGAGCTTACTAACCTTATTGGTCGGGTCAACAGGTTAAATACAATTTTCAGCTCCGATCAGAATAATCTGGGAAAGCTTCTCCCACCAGTTCATTTTGTAAACAGTGAAAACTATAATCGCAAAGGAAGCAACATGTCTAGAAAGATTGAACTGCTACGCAGCCGTACTTTCAAAGATACAGTTGAGAATCCCACGTTAGTGGACTTTGATTTTGACGAGCTAAACATCGCTGCCGATCAAAAAGAGCGAAAAAGAGCGTTATATGATAAGATCCGAGCGGATGAGCAGTTCCTAAACTCAGTCCCAATCGACGACGAGGAAAAATTAAAGCAATATCTCATAGAAACTGGAATTAGCCTATTTTACAAGGACATCGATGTTCTCGTCGACATCTTACAAGAAAGGATCAGTCGAGTTCCATCTCGCTCCGATTGGCCGTCGCTCAATATGATGGATAAGATTTATGATCTGTTCCTTCGGGACATAACGTTAGTGGCCGACTATGAATTCTCCAGGCTTGGCTCGCCAGAAGCAAGAAGTTATTACGATTATCATATCACCATTAGCCAAAGAAGGGCCTTAAAAGAGAATGTAATTTATCAATTCGGCTATTTTAAAAAGCGCGTTGAGGACAATAATCCGGTTTTTTACTTCGGTGAGACATATGGTGAACGGGAGCGAAATCCAACAACCACAATAGTGCCTGAGCCGAAAACCTACATCGATTTAAGTACTAAAAATGACACGGAACTCATCAACTTGGCAATAGTGAAACTAAAGATGGAGGACGACTTCGTAAGTTTTAAGTTAAATAAATTCATCGTAATGATGTACGACTATGAGTTGATATCAAGGGATGATTACAACATGTATATTTATGGGACAGCTGATCAGGCTAAGATCGATCTAACCAAAATCGGGTTAAGCATCAGTCTCATATCGCGACTAGAAGCTGACGGACAATTGCAGCACTTATATTTCGACTCTTTTAATAATCTGAAAGCTCGCGAGGAATTTGACGACTACAAGGCCAGCGTCAATGATTTTTACCGATTCGAAATCGAAAGATTTTTATAAGGACAGAGAAGTGCTGAACGATTGAGATCAATTACGAAAGTTTCAATAACTGGCCATGCAGCGAGCTGAAGCTTTGTCGGCTCAATGCAATTGTAGTGACCTGCACGTCACGATCAGCCAAGAGCAGACTGTTTATCCTGTAAGGAGCTTTGAAAACATGTGTGAATAAGGGGACTTTGCGTGCCGGTGAATTAAACACACACAGTTTCTGATAAATAGTTCGACTAAACGAGTGTTCTAAGAGCTAAACTTAGTCCGCGATTAGTCATAAGAACTCATCAGCTTGTTGGGCCGGCGGTAGAGCAAAACAGGTATTTCTACGTGTCTTTATATCTATGATTCTTTGCACTTTTGAACCTAGGCATGGATCTTGCACAAAACTTTTAAAAGATCAACCTCTATCAAATATTTAACTATGAAACACTTCTTCTTTGTATCGATTAGTTCGATTTTTTGTACTTACTATAGTTATTCCTTTCGCAGTATTACCACTAACATTTTCTTTGGCGCAAGGTTTCAGTATATGGCCACATTCCAGCTGCCTATATAACGATTTGTCAACTCAATAGGACTACTAGAGCGCCGCGTGGCGACACAGAACATCGGCCATGTCACGTAGGGAATCCCGTTCGAGATTCTGCGGCGATATATAGCGAAGGCGATCTTACGGTCGTTGACTTGACTTTCGCTGACAGGAGAAGCATTACTTTTATCACCTAACTGAATCGCATGCCACAATTTGACGAGACCTTCTGGACCAGTGAAGGGCGGCGGCTTCTGAAGCCAGAATTTCTATGCCTGACACAGGATGCAGGTTTGTATCAAACCCTATTACTCCAAATTCGCGAGGATATTTCTTATGATGAGACAGGTATCTGGTTGACTGATGATGCACGGTCGCGCACTAAATTTAAATCATTTTTTATGCTAGCTGCGGAACGGCATGTAGAGCTAGCCGTAACACCTGAATATTCTTGTCCGTGGTCGGTTATTGGGGATCTTATTCATGACGACTCGTTGCCAGAAATGCAGCGTCTGTGGATCGTCGGCTGCCAATCTATTAGTGCACAGGCATTGCACAACTTTATAAATACTCATCCACAGGTAATTTGGGTCTATGAGCACGAACTGGTTCAGTCACATTTGAACGATCAGCAGTTTTTCGACCCTGTTTGCTTGCTCTTCCGGACAGAAGATGCTAATGGCGAGGGCCGCTCTGTAGTTGTTATTCAGTTTAAGAATCAATTTTTTGGCGGTGGGGGGTTCACTTGGGAACAGGAAAATATGATTAGGGGGACTAAATTCTACGTGTTGTCAAATCGCACTGCGTCGACCAAACTTATTGTGCAGATCTGCTCCGACGCCCTGCTTGATATTAATTTCCCTAGTGTGGAAGACGGTAGGTTTTTAAACGATCCCTTGCTACTCGTACACATTCAGCTGAATCAAAGTCCTTTCCAGGCTAATTACAAAAACTATCGAACGTCGGTTTTCAAAACAGGTGGAAAAGACCTGAACAAAGAAGTACTGTGTCTAAACTGGGCACGTGGTGTTCGTGATAATGACGGCACAGAATGGAATACTTATGGAGGCTCGGCACTATATATCAAATCAGAAAAACTTAACCTTACAGATCAGCGCTTCAACTCTAATCATGCATTCGGTCTTTATTATAGTAACTGGTACGACCGCCGCAGCCATATTTATTTTTTGGGTTATGACGAACACGTATATCTATTACGTGGTACCAAACCTTCTCAATTGCGGGCCGACGGTTCGCAAATGCAGCGCTCCGGGCCTCAGTTGATTGCACTTTATCATTGGGACAACGGCTGGCAGACAAGCATATCGGCAGACGACGGTTTTGCGACGCTGTGCTTAGACTTGCAAAATGAAGCTGGAGATCTGAGCTGCATTGCAGGCAACCCGCTACCACTCGATGTAGAACGTTTGGTCGAATTATCGCTCGGCATGCTCGATCCTGCTGGCGATTGGTCGCGTCCGGAAAAACTGTCTGCAATGAAGGTCTCCGATGATGAGTTGAACAACCGTACCAATTTCACACATGATCCGGCGACATTGCAAGCCGAAGCCAGGACGCGCAAACTTCTCCATTATGGTTTTTTAAAAAACGCAATCCTGACGGTTCCAGATAAATTGCCGCAAGGTCTCAGGGACGCACAACTCGGTTATGACCAGACGCTTCCTTTGCACAAACGTTACTTGCTTAACTTACATTCAGTCAGTAATAACCTGAACAGAGGTACCGGAGTCTTCCTAGGAGCGTCAACACACGTCAAGGCGTGTAGCGTTCGCGACAGAGTAGTCAATTTGTTGAAAGATGACCAACAGGGTAAACGCGTCATCATCTGGTATCAGACACACGCGGGCCTCATTTCGCTGTCCCCTGAGCAAAAACCAGAGATAGCTGAGAATACAAGTCGTGAGTCGAATTCGTACAAAAAAACCAGACCGTAATGAGCATCGCAATTCAACTGATGGATTATTTTGTGGATACGGATATAGTTCCACTACGAGGGCGCGATGACCTAATTTGTTGCACCCGTCGTGATGCGCATGGCATGCCCTATCAGATCATCTACATCGATGAATCCACGGCCTGGTTGCGGGATGATGTGGGGGCATACTTAGAAGAGATTCTGTCCGACAATTACTATACTTGCGAAAACTACCTGCAGTGGAACTTTTATTACTATTTTCTGAGTGAGCCGCAGGAAATAGCTGACAATAGAGAGCAAAAACTGCATGTAGAACGTGACGAGGCCTTCGCCCGTAAGTTTATACTAACACCGGTAGATTTCATCCAGCAGTTGGCTTCGGTCAAGAATATTGGGGAAACAGACGGGTTATTAGAATCTGGTGACTTATACAGCGACTGGCTCAACTACCTGCAGGATAATGGCTTACATTTTGTTTACGATGAAAAACAGTATCCCAACTATAAAGCATGGGTTGAGCAGTATATTGAGGGTCGGATTTTTGGTCCACCTGTCGAGGACGTCCAGCCAAGAGCCACCCGTCAAGTAGCGAGCGTTTCTTCGGTCAGCCGATTGAGTTTAACAGAGTTCCGGGCATTTCCTGAACAGCGCAGTTTTAAATTTGGCAAGGTCAACCTGATCTTTGGACCGAACGCCAGTGGGAAGACCTCATTCTTTGACGCGTTGGAGCTTTGCTTCACTGGTCAGGCCAAACGTGCCGATGCTCAGGGCTATCGACTTGATGCGACCACGGGATCCGGTGATCCTCTGGGATTTCCCGCCGAGGCTGGTGCTTACCGACAACGTGATATCGCTTGGTATAAGAATGTCTATACGCGAGGTCATAACCTTCCCAATAACTTCAATAAGTTTAACTATTACGCGAGCGACGCCGCGTTCCTGCTGCAGTCGGATGATGAAAAAGGCGAAAATGCAATCGAATCGACCATCACCGACATTGTCCTCGGCCGTGAAATCAACCGTCTTGAAGAGCGGATCAATGAGTTCTGCACACGTTTTGAGAATCGTTATGAAGAACTCAAAAAGATACAACAGGAGCAGCAAACAGAACTTCATAGCTTGGAAAGCCGTGAAGTACAGATCCGGCAGGAAAACAGCGACCCTGCCATCTATCGAAAGCCAGTCGCTGACTTTCTGCTGTTGCATGGCTGGCAGGTCGAGAGTAGAGATGATGACACTTTTCTAGTGAACGTCGAAAATGCGATCCGTCTAGTCAGTGACTGTCTGGAACAACTGACCGGAAAGTTTCCGGCAGGAACCGTGCTGACAATCAAGGATATTGACGCACAGCAACGCGCACTGCGTGAAAAAGCAAGTCAACTTGCGAGTTTCCGAAAAGATCAAGATGAGAGCCAGCAGCTGCTCCGCGTAGCGCAACAGGAAATACTGCACCTACTAACGCTTACAAGTGTGGCCGGGGATTTGGCGCGTTATCATACAGACCCCAATATAGGACAGCTTGAAGTGATAGACGATTTGCTCAAGGAAGCCGTTGAAGGGCTAGAAAAGCAGGAAAAGGCTGCCGCACTGTTACAACAGCTGCTTGTTTTCATTACGAGCCAGCCGGAGGATGTGAGTGCTAAGAAGTTTTTTGAATATCAGGCTGAAAAAGCGCAGTTGAAGATTGATACAAGCAGCGAACTGAGCAATGCAACCGCGGAAAGCGAACGTATCCGGCGTGGCGTCGAGCTGCTCACCGCTATCGTTGCCGATATCAAACGCTTGGGTATGGACTATTTGGTAGCCAATCATAAAGCCGATCAATGTCCATTGTGTCAAACTGGTTATTCACATGAGCAGCTCAGAGATCGAATTGCTACCTCAGCCGCTCTGCTAGGCAACGCAGAAAATTACACCACTCAACAGAAAGAAATCGCTCGCCTAGAGAGCATTATAGAAGAATGCGACCGTATCGCCACACAGGTCGACGAACTGGAAACGGCGATCCCATATGCTTACCTGGATCTAACGGATACGTTGACCTTTGCTGGGTTGCGTGATCAGTTGCAAAAAGATATAGCTGCAATACCTCAACAGCGTGAAGCACTTGTCCGTCTGCGAGTTATTAAAGCAAGCTTTGAGGAAAAGGGCTTAAGTCGTGAGCGGTTCGCTGGAGGTAAGGCAGAACTAGAAGGATTTCTCAAAATGACCGTGGATAATGAAGAAGAATTATCTGCGGCTGCAGAGAATCTCCAGCGATTGCAACACGCACTGAGCAGCCGGATTGAGAAGATACAAACAGACATCGAAACGGTGAAGCAACGGTCCAATACCCTATTTGACCAGCTAAACCCTGACGATGAGGCCATCCAAAATAATTTGCGAGAACTAGAAAAGTTTAAGGGATGGATCAACCAGATTGCAACAGTCATTCGGCTGGTTGACAGCCAAGACCTACTCAAACTGCGTAATGATGTTCAGCAACTCAGAAGCCTTTATGAAGTTTACCATTCGGCTTGGAAGGATCGCCGTGAGCAATCTAAAGCTTTAGAAATACTGGAAGTATCCATCGCGGAAGTCAAAGATCGAAAAAGATCAAACGACTTAATGCTTGGAAATGCGAAATCAGGGTTCGATCTGCTGCTCGTTCTGATGACTGAAAAGAATAAGCGCAGTTATCTTGTTGATTTTATGAACCGGAACAAAAGGGAAATGGTCAACATTTTCAAGCAAATCCATGCACCGATGGAATTCACTGATATCAGTTTTGATAATCAGAAGTTAAAGCTGCTCGATGGTGAGAACCGTTGGCATACGATCAATGAGGTAAGTACAGGTCAGCGGACGGCCATCGCACTGAGCCTGTTCCTAAGTCTGAACCAAAAACTGACTAGGGGGCCAGATGTAATTTTACTTGACGATCCTGTCACATATGTCGATGATCTCAATACGCTTTCCTTTCTGGACTACCTGCGTGAGCTCATCGAACGAACAGAACGACAGGTATTTTTTGCGACCGCGAATGCGGATGTGGCTTTTTTATTCAGCAAGAAGTTTGCGTATCTACCCGAAGGAAAGTTTTGCCGCTTTGAGTTCAAGAGGTCATATTAGCATTACACTGTGACCACACCAGAATGGCCAATTGCTTACTAAAGAAGTCCATCTCGCCGGCGCAGTTAGCGGATTTCTATTTCAAACTTGTGACCATGTGAAAAGAAAATTGCCTAACCTCGATCTATTGGCTGGGATAACATACGTCATTAGTATTTATTGCGCATCATATGGTGAGATCAAAAGATCTGGATATTCATTGTTTAATTGGTAATCACAACAAACCTTCTCGCATGAAAGTCGCCTTTCACTTTAGAGTTTCTCCTAACAAGAGCGTTTACGGGCCTGAGCTAATTCGACGTGTATTTTCTGACTTACTGAACCTCCGCGGACACCCTGTCAATTCAAAAGTATCTATCGGAGACCTGCTGATATGGGATGCTCTCACGAAAGATAATCACATTACTGTACTTAACGTGCTCCTACAACTTGAACAACAGACCTGGAAAAAGTTCAGCGCTGAAAAAATCCACCACTTGATCCATGACATCGTCTACGTGATTTGTTTCGAGACGATCGCCAAGGACACTGCCGAAGCTCTGCATACGAACCTAGAAACACATCCAGACTACATTGGAGCTTACGAGATTAATGACACCGATCCTTATCATTGGATATGGTATGGCGAACGAATCGGTCCGTATTACCGCATTTCCCAAAAGGTGCTTTATTGTCTATACGCCACAGAGGATATGATGCCTGAAGAGTCGATGGTTGATCTTACCGGACTAGGTTTTCAAAAAATCGAAACGGAATTTACTGATATGCGTTACTCCGTGTTTGACGCGAATCACAATTTTGAGACCGCCCGTCGGATTGCTGAGTGGAAAAGCCAGGCAAGCAATATGTTAGGGACGGTAATAGATAACATCATTTCCAGTCTGATTGACGCTGCTCCTGATCTCGGAAACAGGCTTTGGGCAATGCTCAACACTTATCACACCAGTGAAACCACCGAACAACTAGCGCAGGTTATGGCTACATGCCGACGCACATTTGAATATGTGACGGACTGTATTTTTCCTGCTACTAACAATATGATTGATGGGCATTCACTCAAACAGGACAAGTACAAAAACCGCTTGTACCAGTTTGCCAGTGATAGCGCAAAAAGTGATAGCAATATCGACCTAATCGTTGCGGCGACCGATCTTTTGTTTCAACAGTGGGATAAACTGAATAAGTTGGCTAATAAGGGAGTACATAGTGATGTATTTCGCGAAGAGACCCGCCGATGCGTGATACGCACAATACTACTTTTAGATGATATTGTCAGCCTTCGTGCTAAGCCGTTTCCCATCAAGACAACATTGGACGACAATTTCGATGATATAAGGAGCAAATTCCAATAATAGGAAAAGCCTATTGAAGACTATACCTCTGAAAAATTCCATACTTTGTTCCCCTATATCAGCCCCCCAAACGAATATAATGACTCCACCCATTCTGTCTGTAACAGGTTCGTTAACCTTGGTTTAAGAGCGACGGATGTATGGTATTCGAACCAAAACTGAGCCCATCACTATTTTACAAAGAAGGACAGATAATCTCTACAGCCGATTTCACAACTAAGACCCGGACAACGGCAAGTACAGGAGCGCTTAAAAATGAAACTTAGGGAAGCTTACTCCCGGTTATTTTCGCTCGGCTGCAGCAGGTCCCATAAGTTTCCATACAAATCTGCAAAAACTGCAACCAAGCCGTAATCTTCTTCCTTTGGCGATCTGACAAACTGTATCCCATGGGATTCCATCACATCATAGTCCCGCCAAAAATCATCCGTAGAAAGAAAAAGGAAAACCCTGCCCCCCGTTTGGTTACCAACACTGGCTATTTGCTGTTCACCCACTGCCTTGGCAAGTAATAGCCCACATTCCTCAGCGCCAGGTGGCGCAACAATTACCCATCGCTTATCCTCACTCAATTTTGAATCTTCAATAAGGCGGAATCCAAGCTTCTTCGTGTAGAACTCGATGGCCTCATCATAATCCTGTACTAGTAAACTGATGTGTGCAATTCGTTGCTTCATTCGTTGAGCGTTTTGTAAGGTTTCAAACATAGTCAACTATTTTCGAATTCCCCGAAATGGGTTTGCTTGCTTTCGTCTCAGGCTGCACCATCCACTTTACTTAATCTGAATCGCTTGAAAATAAAGTCAATAGTGATCTTAAATCTACACGCAAGCGGTTCGAGTTCTGTACCAGCGGGTTCACCTGAATTGCATTCAGGCAAACCCTATGGTACTCGAACCGGTCATTATTACAAATCTCGACTATGGGACGTTTGTAAACTCTTTTTGCAGCTTTGCGGAGGGGGGGCGCCTATCTTAATTTTTTGTTATGTTTTGTGAGCATCATATCGATATCTTCGCGTTTATAGAAAAGCGTTCCTCCAACTTTTGTATAAGTAAGAAGGCCCTGTATTCGAAGGTTTTGCAGGGTACCTGATGAAACATTAAGCAGTTGACGTACGTGGTAGCTTCGCAGCCAGGGCTCTTCCGTAAGTCGCTTGTCTTTGCCGAGCAGTTGTCTGATTTCTGAAAGCAGCTCCGCTTTCAGCGACATTAGGTCCTCTTTGGTTAATATCTCGATATTCATGGTTTCTAGGTTTTAGCTGTCAAGTGGCAGCACATGGATTTTGCTGGGAATACCTTTATAAAATGATGGCTCATAAGCCAAGTAGCCGCCTTCGCAGAGTGCTTTGATGAGCCTGACGTAAGTGGCCGAACTGGCTATCTTTGCAGTCTTCATTACCGCTTTGGAGAACAGCAGCAGGGGATTTTTACCTCCCTGCTGCTGCCAAAGGCTTACAATGGCCAGGTAGAGTGAAATATGGGCGGTACCGATTGTTGGATCGTCGATCGCTTTTGCGAAAAAGGCGACAAGGTGGGTTTTCAAGGCCATGCTGTTCGTCTCACATTTTCACACCTTTCCGCTTCCCTTTCTGCTCACCATCCGTATCGTCAGCCACCGTTTTCTCTTTTTTCTGGTTGGTTTCCTGTTTGGCTGATTGCTTGTTATCCTGGGATTTGCTTTGATCCTCTGATTGTCTGATCCGTTTTTGACTTTCGTCGTAGACTGTTACTGATTTGAATTGCGGGTTAGCTTCGATAAACCGCTTTTGCTCGCCTTGATCTGTTTGAAAGGTGACCGCCTGACGGTTGCCGCGTTCGAGAGATTCAAAGAGTTTAACCTTTGCAGCATCGTCGGCAAGTTCTTTGATGGGCAGCTTGGCCAGTGTTTTTTCTAGTTCGAACCCATACTGCGGGCTGAACTGCCGCATCTTGTAATTGCCGTTTGCCGCTGTTTCTTTAAAATCCAGTTTCAGCCAGGCGTTGTGGAATTGGCCCTCTTTGTTAACCAGGTCCTTGTTGACAGACCGGCCATCGAGCAGGTTGTAGGCTTCCTTTTGCGTGATATTTCTGCCTTCATTGTTGATGTAAAAGGTCTGGCTCACCTTCCCCTCAGCCGCGGGCTTTTGCAATTCTGCGCGGTAGTTGTTGAAGAAATACAGATCCGAATTCGTGGATTTTTTAAAGTTCAGCGAAACCGAAAGCTCATCTTTTCCGTACCTTGTAACATGCTTGATGCTAAATTCATTTTGTGCTTTTTGAAGATTTTCAGCAAGCTTGGATTGAAGCTCTTCGCCGAACCCGGAGTATTTGAGTTGATCTTTGAGATATTCCAGATTTTTCTGATTCATGACCTTGAATGTTTAATAGTTGATTGATTCTATAATTCAGCCGGCCGGTTTATTTGGCGGGGCTTGACGTGGATTTTCAGATGCCTGGCCCCGTTGTGCTCAGTTAGCGAAATCAAAAGCCTTTTGCCTGTGGCCAGGCTAATCTTGGGAATGGCGAGCACGATCGTTTGCGCCTCTTTCGCCTTGATCTGACTGATCGTATCTGATACCGCGATTGGCGCTATTTCCTGCTGCTGAATGGCTGCACGCTTGATCTGTCTTTTGTCAATGAGCTCTACCCGCATCGTTTCGATGTCATAGTTGATCGGGGAGAGGTTCTCGAGCTTGAGCCTGAGCAGCATCAGGTTTTCTTTAATGAACATTCCCTCTAAGACGGCGCTGACTTTTTCTGCACTGCTTTTTCGTCTGATATTTGACTCGTGTTCTTTGGCCAGATGCAATGCTGAATCGAGCAGATATTGATCTGGCTGGCTGGAAATGACAGCGGCCACTGGCTGGTGCTGCCTTGAGAATAGTTGCACACTTGTCGCAGAAGGTACACTTTGGTAGCTTACCTGGAAGCTGTGCAGCTGTCCGTCGGCGGTGATTACGATCAGGCTCGTTGGTTTCATCTGAGTGCTTGCGGCTTTGATCAATAGCACGTTCTCTGTTCCTTTGACTTTCTGAGCGAGTAGCTGCGGGCTACCGCGGTCGACTGCTTTAACAGTGGCAGGAAAACTGATTGAGACTGTCTGGTCCGCGCTTGCTTCAATTGGAAGCGGTTCTATGACAAAAATCTCATCGCCCTGCGCGTTTGCGATCGATTTTACCAGGAGCATGATGATCAGCGCCAGTATGTGGTTTGAAAATTTGTTTACCGATTGCATGGTATCTTTGATTATGGGTTTGAATTATTGGCGTCTTTAAGCAGGACTTTGTAGCCCTGTCGGAGTGTTACCTGAGTAAGTCTTGCCTTGCGCCCCAGCAGCATTTTGCCCATCTGGATACCGGCAGATGCTGCCTGGGCTCCAACAGAAAAATCTCCTACGTCCATGTCGTACCCCTGAACCTGGCTTCCTAACGCCTGTTTGGTCACAGTTCGCGATAGTGCGCCTGGAATATAAATCCCTTCAATTCCGTCCAGGTCATAGACAAGTAAGTTGACTGGAAGTATTTGCTCGCCTGACCGGAGTGAGCTGATTTTGATTTTCAGCCGCTCGCCGGAAAGTGACGCCTGACCGTATACGAAGCCACTTATTGGTTCCTGATTTCCTGACAGGTAGATGGGCCTTGTAAGCCGGAGCTGAACTGTGGCCCCAGTCACTATTTCCTGCGTGTTTTCAATAATGGCGGTAATGCCACCGGCTGATTTTGAGACAGGCTCGTTATCAAGACCGTAAAATCCAGTTTCAGAAGGTTGCTCAGAGTCATAATTGATTGAGTCACTGGAGCTGGTCGTGAGCAGCGAAACAACATTGTTATCATCACTGGTAGAAATGGCAAGGCCTGGCTGCGCGCCGGCTTGCTGCTCGCGGCCGGATTGATCCAGGGTTTTGCCGGGCTGCTGGATTGCAAGCAGCTTGTCAAGCATGCTGTCTAATCTGGCCATCTCAGGGTCTTCGTTTTCTGCAATATCTTCGGCGCCCATGTCTGCCATCATTTTTTCCAGTTTTGCAATGGCGGGCTGTTGTTGCGAAGGGCTAGTTATATCCTCGGTTTGCAGAGCGGGGGATGGCTGGTGACTACTGGTAAGCGCCTTGTTTAATTCGCGAAGCTTTTGCTGGACCTTGGCCTCGCTCGCCTGTTCCAGATGCGCATTTCTGCTTGTGTTTCTGGGTTTTTCGCCCGGGGCGCCAAGGCCCATTAGCGCCGAGCCCGAGGAGTCCAGCGCTGTTACGTTTTCCTGCCAGCGGTAAGGATCTCTTTTGATTTGCTTTGCCCAGTTTGCCGAATCCTGGTCGGCTTTTTTGTAGAAGGCAAGTTTATCCATACCGTTGTCTGTCTTGAGATTGGCAGCGGGAAGGTTGAGCTGCATGCCTGACGAAGAGTCCGAACTCTGGCCGTGGCCTTTAAAGTTTTTGGCTACAAGTACCCAGTAGATAAAGGTCAGAAACGGCAGGGCCAGAAGAGGCAGGTAGGTGTAGAACTTTCTTTTTTGCAGAAAATCTGCGCTGTGAGCTAAATGTTCCATGGCTATTTTTTAGATTTTATCTTTTGTAGACTGTCAAGAATGATCGCTTTTTCGAGGCTATCCAGATAATCGTCGAGTGCTTGTTGCCGTGTTGGGCCGTCTGGAACCGAGATTGGTTCGGCGAGCGCAGGGATGCTAAGCTTGAAGCGGTGGATGATCGGGCGCTGGCTGGAAAGGCCTTGATATATCAGATACCCGGCCGCTGTGCTGGCAAGAAATCCGGACAGGATAAAAATGGCTTTCAGGCGGCTTCTGGGAAGCTTCTCTGCTTGCTGCTGCAAGCTTTGAGCCCATTTGCGCTGCATGTTACGGATTTTAGCATTCAGCCTTTCGGTTCGCTGATCAGGTGCCGCAGGCGACCTACGGGGTTTGAATCGGTAGAACATAGTTTTATCTGGTTTGAATTTGAAGATCCTTGTTTTCAATTGTCGACCAGCGCTCGATCAGAAAGCCATGGGGATTGTTATCGCTCCGCTCGATAGGTCTTAGATAGCCGTGGGTGACAAGGCTACGCGAGACGATGCTCGTTGGCCGGATGATTCGCTGCACTGCCCGGCATTCAAAAAAGTAGGGCTGGACGGAAGCGTCGATTTTGACGCTGTCCACAAGCAGTTCCTGGGAGATGTTGCCCGAAATCACCCCGGTATAAAACCCTGATTCGCGCAGGTCCTCATACTGTTTCTTTGCCGAGGCGTCGGCAAGGTAGAGGGCTTTGGAGATATTGGCCGTAATAACCTTATCGTCGGGCGCGAGCGTGAAAAACAGTCTATGGAATGTCGAAACGTGATCTCTGGCTTCGACTGCGATATTTTCCTTGCGCTCAGATGCGTATGCTTCCAACACTTTTCCGCTGGCCAGGATGTACACCCTTTGAACTGAATCACTGGCGGAATCAAGGGCAAGGTAGACTGAGAAGGATGTGGTCAGCGCGCAGCAGATCACTACGATAAATGTGAACAGGCGGATATGGCGAAAGGCACGCTCGATATCCCGGGTTTTTGTGAACATGGCTATTTTTATCTTTTGTTTGAATTTCGCGTTGGTGTCATCAGCGGGCCGGCGGGCACAGCGATGCGTGCCGCGCCGGAGGTAGTTGCCGCAAACAGATTGGTCGTCTTTTGTAACAGCGCGCTCGGGCCGCCTGCGTGTATGATGTAGCTGGCAACGGATGGTACCGAGAAATAGCCCACAATACCAATGATGAGAAAAATCAGGTAGGCCATATCGTGGGCGTTGAAGAATGTATCGCCTGAACCTTCGATCTGGCGGATATCCATCGCGATCATTTTCTCCTGGATTTTACCGATTATCGCACCGAAAATGTTTGCTACCGGAAGCCATAGGAAAACGTTGATGTACCGGGCGATCCAGCTGGTGAGCGTAAACTGAAAGCCGTCAAAGACTGCGATCCCGAAAGCTAGCGGGCCGATGATGGCAAGCACAATCAGATAGAAGGTTCTGAGCGTATTGATGCACAGCGCGGCGGCTTCGAAAATGACCCGGAGAATTTCGCTTAGCGCCGCCTTGATCGAATTTCTAAAATTGTAGCCTTGCTTTGCCATGTAAAACTTGATGTCATTGGCGATACCGTCTGTGAATCCCTCCGAGTAGCTATCCCCATACATGTAGCGCAGCCACTTCTCCCGGTTTCCCTTGCTATCATCGCCCACATACATCTCCCAGAACTCTGAGCTTTTGATCGCGTCCTCTTTCTTTTTCAAAAGCAGCGCGATTGCCTTATCCGAATCAGTGACCATGCCCGAGGTGCCTCTCACGGCAGGAGAGAGCACCGCATTGATCAGCCCTATCACGGCTGGAAACATCAGTATCGCAAAGCCGATCACAAAAGGCCGAAGCAGCGGGTAAAAATCGATTGGTTCTGCCGAGGCGATGTGGCGCCAGACTCTGTGGCCGATGTAGAAGATTGCAGCGAAGGCTGCAATTCCACGGCCAACACTGATCAGCTTCTCACAAAGCGGAAGCATGTCTGTATAAAGCTCGTCGAGCACACCGTTCAGGCCCCGGATCTGGGCCTCATATCCCTGGCAAAAACCATAGCTGGGCAGTAGCAATCCTGCCGCTGCTGCCAGCAGCGTTAAAGCAGTTCTCTTCATGTCAAAGATTTGATTAAGGAGTGATATCGTAAATCGTTCCGGTGGTTTTAATCGAGGCGCGCTCGTCTTTGCGCTGGGCATTTAGCAGGCTGTTGTTACTATTCAGGTAGCGCAAAAACACGAGTTTGTCAGACATTTCTTTGTGGATCTGATCGATCATGTCTAGCCGCTCATCGTCGGAAGCGCGCAGTTTTTTGGCGGTGATAACGTTTGTAAGCGCGTCCAGATTCCTAATGCTTTCTGCGGTGAGCTCTGCGTAAACCTGGCCGAGATAGTCGAGCTCCTTTGCTGAGAAATTCCCCGAAGAAGCTAGATCGGAGCGGGCAGTGCGGCATTCGTTAATGATGGCGAGCTGAATCTTAACGATGTCCGCTATACGTCCATAGTTTTTTACGCCCGGGCTCACAAGTAGCAAACCGTCCAGGAAGGCTTCATGAAGCTTGAAGTTGCCCCGGGATATATCCCTGATCTTGGTATACCCCTCGAAAAGGATGTCATATCCCCGCTTAAGTTCCCTTAGAATTTTTCTGAGCTCCCTGAGCTTTTCAAGGTTCAGGATAAGCTGAGTAACCTCCTGAGTCTGGGCATTGCAGGGGCACAGCGAAGCAGTGCCCAACAGCAAAAATAGAATTAGCTTTTTCATCTCTGTTTATTCTATGCCGCGTAAAGCGCGCCGGTTCTTTATTGCTTCAAGCTCATCAGCGGATGCCCTGCAAATCGTGTGAAGGTTACGACGAAGATTCTGAGCGAACAGGTAATTGTCTTCAAATTCCTTACCGAGCAGTTCAATCCGCTGTATCCTTTCATCGTCGCTCATTTGAAGCTGACCGTCTCTGATGACGGCAAAAAAGCCGTTCACTAGGGTTTGACAGTCATCATAGAGTGTTTTGAGCGCTGTCAGCATCTGCTTTTTTTGCTGATCGTCGATTGTTTCACACTGGGCGATTTCCGCAGGCATCATCTCACAAACCTCGTTGATGTTTCCGTGCAAATCGGTTATGTGCTCTGGCCGCGATAGTGAGCTGATACCAGACTTGACGATCAGCAGTGAATCGAAGCGGTTTTTATGGAGTTTAAATTCGCCGTTTTTGATCTGATGAATTGTTGCAAGGCCCTGCTTGGCGATCTTATATCCTTTCTTGGTGAGCTCAAGGTAAATTTTTAGCTGCGCAATCTGCTCCTTAAGATATTCCCGCTGGGTCTTATTTTGACGGAACCATTCCTTGAACTTTTGCGCCTGCGCGCTTGCTGCGGCAAAAGTGAGCCACAGGGCAAGCAATAGTGTTCTCTTTTTCATAAAATGCTCATTGAATTCCATATAGCTCTTTGACTATCTTCGCGTCAAACTCATTTCTTGCCCTGGAAAGGCTTAGCAGCTTGTTTTCCTGATTGAATGAGCTTAGCTCGTCATAAACCTGGTCAGCTGCCTTCCCGGCGCGCTCAATGATTTCGAGCCGCTTGACATCAGTCATTTCAGTCGCGAAAGATTTTACAACCAGTTCCAAAAGCTCAACGCTTCGGGCTGTCTCTTCGAGCATTCCCTCATAAACGGTGCTCATCTGCGAAAGCTCAGTTGCCGTAAAGTGCTTGTCGTTTCTGAACAGGGTCCAGGCGGTCTGGTATTGCCTAACGATCTGAGCTTGCCGGTCTGCAATTGCCTTCACGCGGAAATAATAGCTGACTACGGCCCTGACTTTTTTTAGCTCCTGGTAATACTCCCGGTATAGGTCCCTTTGTTTCTTTACCCAATCCTCGATTTCGTCCAGCTTTAGTTTAGCCATTGTGTTTTCAAGCGCTTTTTGGGCATTTTGAAGCCTGATCTGCCTGTTCTGTCTGCGCTGGACTAGCAGGTCAAAAGCCCTGACCACCCTTTTCACCGCCTGCTTGATGATCTCAGCCCAGGGGATGGCCGCTTGCGCTTCTTTCAAGGGCGTGGCGGCCATAAAAAAGACCAGCGCTAACATAAATATCTTCCTTACCATACTGCATCTTAGTTTTTTTCAACTGTTCTTTTCCCGCATTTCCTTCGCCAAAGCGCCCACGGCGAGCTCCATGCTTCCCAGGGCCTGCGCATACTGCTGGACTTTGAGTTTCTCGGTCTGCTCTGTGGTATAGGTCAGATACTCTTCCAGACTAACTTCGGTCCGGTATACTTTTGAGAGCACTCCGCCCAGACTGATAAATACCTCTTTGTAGCGAAGCATCGGATCATTGGCCTTGTTGACTGAAAGCACTAGGGATTTCTCCTTTTCGGTCAGGCCTAGCAGTTCCTGTATCTGGTCAAATTTGTTTTGGTATTTGCTTTGGTCCAGCAGAATTTTGCAATCCGAGTTGTTGATGATTGCCTGTTTAACGATCGGGGAGGATATGATATCCTCGACCTCTTGGGTGACTACAATCGCCTCGCCAAAGAACTTGCGCACTGTCTTGAAAAGGTATTTAATGTACTCGGCCATTCCCTCTTTCGCGATCGCCTTCCATGCTTCTTCGATCAGTATCACCTTTCTGATTCCGGAAAGCTTTCTCATCTTGGAAATGAACACTTCCATAATGATGATGGTCACGATCGGGAAAAGTATCGGGTGCTCTTTGATGTTGTCAAGCTCGAAGACGATAAAACGCTCTGAGAGCAGGTCAATATTTTCTTTCGCGTTCAGAAGGTAATCGAATTCCCCGCCCCGATAATAAGGCCTGAGAACGTAAAGGAAGTTGCCAATATCAAAGTCTTTTTCTTTGACTTTGTCCGCTTGCAAAATCTTGACGAAAGTGCTCTGCAAGAACTCGTAAAAAGTATCAAAGCAGGGGAAGATCGCACTTTCTTGAACGTGCTCGTAGTACCTGGTCAGTGCAACGGACAAGGCCACGTATTCAGAGCGCCTGAAGGTCTCGTCGTCTTTTTTCCAGAGCGCGAGCAGCAGCGTTTTTATACTTTCCTTTTTTTCGGTGTCAAGCACACCCCCTTCGGCAATAAAAAACGGGTTGAAACGGATCGGATTTTTCTCCTCGTAAGTGAAATAGTAGCCACAGACCATATCGCACAGCCCCTTGTAACTATGGCCCACATCAACCAGCACGATATGCGCTCCTGACTCATAATATGCCCTGACCATATGATTGGTAAAGAAACTTTTCCCGCTACCGGAAGGGCCCAGTATAAATTTGTTACGGTTTGTACAGATGCCTTTCCGGATGGGCTCGTCTGAGATATCGGCTAGCACAGGCTTTCCCGTCAGCCGGTCTCCGAGCCGGATACCGAACGGGCCTTTCGAGGACCGGTAGGGTGCTTCCAGGTTCAGGAAACAGGCCGCCTGTTCTGCGAAAGTGTCAAACGTATCGTTAATCGGGAAATCAGCCGCATTTCCGGGGATTCCCGCCCAGAAGATCTGTGGAGCACCTGCCGACTCCTGCTTGGCGGAAGTGTCCAGCTGAGCCAGCGCCGAAGACACCCGGCTTTTAAGCTCCTTTACCGACGAATGATCGTCCGTAAAAGCGAGCACGTTGAAATGTGCTTTGACAGGAAGCCGCTGCTCGCGGATCGCTTCATTAAGAAATTCATTGGTCGCATCCAGCGCCAGGCTGTTTTCCCTTTCATAAAGCGAGAGTGATTGCAACCTGAGGCGCTTGCTCTCGAGTCTTTTGAGCGTCTTTTCGCTGTCTGCTGTAAAAATATACTGATTGTAAATGTGGTCGCAGTGCAGCAGCTCTCCCAGTAGGGTGGCAAAACCAATGCTGAATTTTGTCCGGTCAGTCGAGTAGCGCTCGTAAGTCGTTGCTGCGCTGCAAAGTCCGGGTAAATCAGCCGCGTCAGCCAGTGTGTACAAACTGCACCGCCGGTCGCCAACCTGGATGCCTTTGTCAAATGTGATATCCCGCAGAAGGCGCTGCTCGTTTCCGGTGAGCAGAAAAGCATACCGCTCGATTAAACCAGCCCTTCTGGCCTGGCTTAAAAGATCCTGGTCACGCAACTGGACCAGCCGCATCATTCCGGTATCTTCTAAGATTCGCTTAAATTGCCCTGCACTGTCAAGAAAATCGTCCAGGACGGCTTTACTTAGCGTCAGCTTTGGCGAAATTGAGCTTCTTAACAGGTTGCTGGTCAGTGAATTTGAAAGCTTTCGTTCGCCTGGGGACTTGGTCAACATCACAAAGCACTCGTGGTCCAGATATGGCCTTCCAGTGAAAAATTGATCGCTTGACCGGCTAAGAAAGCTTGCAGCTCTATCTTGTTTTGCGGAGAACTGGTTTGTAATAAACCAGTCCTGTTTATGCAAAACAGCCTGATTGGGCAAGACTTTGACCGCTTTGACCCAGGTCTGGTGAAAGGCATCGTACTGGGGCTCAGAAAGTGTGAAAATCTCAGGCAGCTCGGCCCGGAATACGATTGTCACATCCCCTTGGCGCGAAAGGATCAAATCGTGCTCAACGTCCATAATTGGGAGTATTTCATCAAGTAGCTTTTCCATCGGCTTTAACTTTTTCAGATTTGCATAAAAAACCAACTCTTGAAGTTGCCTTCACACGTTTTGGGATTTTCCTTGCTGCGTAAGCTTTCAGAAGTCCGTGCTCGCCATAGGTCTCACTGAGCTGAAAAATCAGCATGAGCGATCCGGCGGCAAGGCAGCAAGAGATCAGAAGGCATGCGTATGTATTGATACCAAGCACATACATCAGTGCGTAAGCGATCATCACCGAGAACATTGCCCCGCCGGCATACCAGATGTACTGGCCCTTTAAACCGCGGAAGACAATGCTCCGGTTGATGCCCTTATTGATTTCAAAGGTGGTCCGTGCCATTACGGATAAAGCTATACGTGATGGCTTACAGACCGAAGAACGATTGCAGCACAGTGGCTACAACCACCAGAAAAATGCAGCTGCCAAACCATGCGGCAGCAACTTTTCCCGTGTCCTGGTCGCCAGCGTTCCATTTCTGGAACACTTTAACCGCCCCCACTAAGCCTAGCACAGCACCGATCGCGTACATTAAATTGGTACCCGGCTCAAAATAGGACCTAACCTGCGAGTCAGCTTCCTGGATACCGGCCGCGCCATCTTGTGCCCAGGCTTTCATCGATGCCGCAGTTGCGGCCAGCGTCAACATCAGGGCATACCAGGCCCGTGGATTCTTGCTCCTCATTTTCATACTCCTCTATCCGTTTAAGTTGAACATGCTTTGTATAGGCCACCTTATGGCGCCCCTCCGCCAAAGCGGAAGGGGCCAAAATGGCGGCAGGGCGTCCATCACACCATACTCCAAACCTCTCTTTTATCACCCTCGCTTAGGTGTATGGAGCCATATTTTGCGCATTCGGCATCTATCCGGTTGTTCACCGCAGCCTGGAAAGGTGTACCTTTTAGCGTCTTGTATTCTTTCAGGATCAGATGCAGCATTTGCATTAAATCCTGCTTGGTGTAATCTTTTCGGTGTGCCTCCTCGATTTCTTCAATCAGATGGTCGACCAGTTTTTCGACGTCTGCGAACAGCTCCTCATTTTGCCAGGCGGGCGGCTTATTGAAAGCATCGTGGTCGCTCTCATCCAGGAACGACTCGTCATCGGGCTCCTTTTCAGCCGCCGGTAGATCGACGGAAGGCCTTTGCTTGTTTGGTCTGGGATTAACCAGGTTTTTGATTTCTGTCTTGTAGAATTTTAAAGCGACCCAACCGTAGTAGAGCGCAATTACTGCCGCGGCGGCAAGGGCATAATAATGCCAGGGGCTTTCTTTGGCCATGATTGGAAATGGTTACAAATTGTTTTCAGATCATCACCGGTACTGACAACTCCGGTGATGTATGCTACAAAGTAACCGTCCAGATGGGGTTGCAAAAAAGTACAACTTTGTTGCAACCCTTTTGCAACCCTTCAGAGATTTAGGATGCATTTTGATTTCCCTGGCAGAATGGAAAGCAAGGTGGGATAGGATGTGCCTATGGGATATCAGTAGATAAATAGTTCTGGGAGTATGGCTTTAAAATGATCAATCACTTCCCAATACTGCTGAGAGGAATTTAGGCTCGCGTGTACTGCGGAAAATTCGAAAAGTCGATTTGAGCGCCCATCGTGTAGGAAGTAATGGGAGGAGCCTGGAAAAGTGTAGATTTTTGCGGGAAGAAGTTCCGAAGAAATCCAACCGAGGTGCGGGATGAAATCAGTGATTTCGAATCCGCGGACTTCTTTGATAAGCTGATAGGGTTGTGCCATGACCTTTTTGGTCAAGTTACGGAACGGCTGGCTGCGTGTGTCGCCTTATGTATTTATCGGCAGGTGATGATTATTTAAAGGAATATTTTCAATCGATTACTTTCTAATTATTTAGAAAGGTGTTCTATTTTCTTGAAGATAGTTGAAACAGGAACGTCTAGACCTTCACATAGCGCAACAATAGTTGTAAGAGCCATATTGACTTTGCCTTTAGCGATTCGCTGAACTTGAGAATATTCAAGTCCAGAAGCAGCTGCCAACTTTCTCAAACTCAAGTTTTTCTCCTTCGCTATCTCTAGGATCGCTTCTGCAAATTTTTGAAGTATTTGGTCCCTGCTATTCATGCAGGAAAAATCCTCTGATTTGAAAAATATTTTGACGT
Organism: uncultured Dyadobacter sp.; assembly: GCA_965649915.1. Taxonomy (GTDB): domain Bacteria; phylum Bacteroidota; class Bacteroidia; order Cytophagales; family Spirosomataceae; genus Dyadobacter. The sequence continues at coordinate 10,914 of CBFGMV010000017.1, read as the reverse complement.
ATGATCATACGTCAAAATTAAATTTTGTTTATATTTGTATACTTGTCTAAGAACTGATACGCAACATCAAAACTCTTCTGTTTGGCATTAAACCGATGAGTTTTATTGTCTTTGATTCTAGAGCCAGAAAATTTAAGTGGTAGTTGCCTTATTCACTCTTTCCCAATACAGTTCCTGAGGCATTAGCGTTTGCGCCGAGTAGCACTAACGTGTGTAAGGGCCTTTGAAATGTCAGGAGAGAGTCTCTTTCAGTTTTTTCGCGAAAGTAATCATCAACAATTTGCTTTGAAAGAAGCAAAATCACTGGAATAGTTATGAGTAATCGACTGATCTTCAAGTTAGTGATTCGCAAGCCTCAATGAGCGGGTCTATTTAGTTGTCTCGGTACTGGGAAATGTGGCCTGCTGTTCGACAGCGGGGCAGGCTCCTATTGCCCGAGTAATTACCTCCATTTTTCACTCCCAATTCAAATTTACATGAAAACAGTTCTGTCTTCATTAGGGCGGATATTGCCCTATGTTTTTTATCTGATCCTTGTCTATGTTTTGCTGTGTCTCTGGCGTCCTGCCGGGGCGCAGTCCATCCGTGCCCTTCAAATCGGCGATACAGTGCCGCAGGTAAGGGTTTCTGGTTTGATGAATATGAACGCGTCAAGCGTCAAACTTTCTGATTATAAAGGAAAACTGCTCATTATTGACTTTTGGGCGACCTGGTGCGCGCCGTGCGTTGCGATGATGCCGCGTATCGATAGCTTGCAAAAGCAGTTTGAGGGAAAGGTATATTTTCTTTCGGTGACTGCCGAGCCCGAAAGCAAGGTCACCGCATTTTTGGAAAAGTTTGAGCGTCGCCAAGGCAAACGTATAAAGCTACCGACAGTGATGGGTGACACCGTTTTGCATAAGTTGTTCCAGCACTCTTCTATTCCGCACTATGTCTGGATTGACCAGGCAGGCGTGGTTTCCGCAGTCACAGAGCTAGGTGAGATCACCGCCCCAAAAATCCAGGCTTTCCTTGCAGAAAGCGCGGTTTTGTCCGAAAAAAAGGATGAAGCAAGGATAGCATACAGCCAGGAAAAGCCGTTTCTGGCTGCGGGGAACGGTGGAGATGGGGCGGGACTGATTTACCATTCGGTACTTTCAAAGTATGTGCCGGGAATCCCGGGCGGATTTTCCTGGAAAATCGATTCGGCATCGGGCAGAAGGATCACTGTCACCAACTGCGCAAGGATATGGCTTTTCCGCATCGCTTACGGCAGGCCAGGCGGCTGGTTTCATGAAAGCAATGTCAGACTAACGACCAGGGATTCGCTAAAACTTTCCTCTGGGCTTTATGGGCAGCGGTACCTGGACTGGCTTCGGGATGGAAATGGGTTTTGTTATGAGATCATCGTACCTGCAAGTTTTCAACAGAAAACAAACGAGCTGATGCAGCAGCAACTCCGTGATTTTTTCCCACAGTATTCCGCAGAAGTGGTCTGTGAACAGCGCAGATCGCTTGCACTTGTCAGCCAAAGCCCGGGCGCTTTAAAGGCGAGCCGGGGTGGCGCGCCGGTCCTGGAAGTCGGACGTATGGGCTGGAAGGTGCGTAATGTCAGTCCCGGTCGGCTGGTGTCAAGGCTCAATCAGCTTCAAAGCCATCAGCTCACCATTGTCGATCAGACCGGTTTTGCCGGAACCGTAGATATCGACATAGAGGCGGGGCTTTCTGATCTGGCTTTGCTGAACCGTCAGCTGTCGGCTTATGGGCTAGCCTTGATTGAAAAGCAGACAGAGCAAGAAGTTTTGGTGATCAGCGATAAACAATAAGAGCTCATGAAAACATTTTTCTACATGCTGCTGCTTACGCTGCCATGTTCGCTTTTTGCCCAGGGCTTTACGGTCGACGGGAAGGTGAGCGCCGAACAATCCGGAACAGCGTTGCCCGGGGCTTCGATCGTATTGAAAGGAGAAAATGTCGGGGTGACCGCTGACTCCTCGGGCAGTTTCCGCCTTCGGGCGCCCCGACCGGGCGCGGTGCTGGTCATATCCTTTATCGGTTATCAGAAAAAGGAGATTGTTCTTCAGAGAAGGCCCCAAAAACCCCTACTGGTAGCGCTTTCTGTGGACGCGGGCCAGCTGGCCGAAGTGGTCGTTTCTAGTGGCTACCAGACCATAGCGCCCGAAAGGGCAACCGGGTCATTTTCCAGGGTGGATGAGCAGCTTTTGAACCGAAGGGTGGGGGCGGACGTGCTTTCAAGGCTTGAAGACCTCGTGCCGGGCCTTGTCATCAACCGGAGTGGGGTGCAGCGCCCGGGCGCCCAAAGCGCAATCAGCATACGTGGCCAGAGCACGCTCTTTGCACGTGAAGATCCGCTGATCGTGCTGGACAATTTCCCATATACAGGTGATGTCTCCCAGATCAACCCCAATGATATTGAAAGTGTCACGGTCCTGAAAGACGCCGCAGCTGCCTCTATCTGGGGTGCGCAGTCCGGGAACGGGGTGATTGTGATCACCACAAAAAAGGGAAAGTTTGGCAGCCCGACCCAAATTTTGTTCAACTCCAATGTAACGCTCACGGCAAGGCCCGACGCTTTTTATCTTCCCCAGATCAGTACCGGTCAATACATTGATCTTGAAAAAATGCTTTTTGAAAGAGGCTACTACAAATCCGCCGAAACAAGCGATGCCCGCACTGCACTTACCCCCGTTGTAGAGCTACTGATCGCGGGCCGGGACGGCAAGCTATCTTCCGATCAGGTAAACGCTGGTATTGAAAGCTTGCGGGCTAACGACGTCAGGGGCGACTACGAGCGGTATTTAAACCGGGTCGGCGTCAGTCAGCAGTACTCACTCGGGCTTCGCGGCGGAACGGCCGTTCAGCGGTATAATGTCTCGTTGGGCTATGACAAAAGCCTTTCAGGCTCAGTGGGCGATAAGTCAGGCAGGTTTACTGTGAACGCGGCCAATACTTACCTGTTATTTGCCAAAAAGCTCGAACTGACCACCGGTTTGTATTATTCAAATTCTTCGGCTTTTCAAAACGCGCTGGACGTATCGGATCTGAATGTCTCTCCTGGAAAGCGGCTCTATCCGTACGCGCGTTTAGTAGGAGAAGACGGTCAGCCGGCTAACGTCACTCACCTTTACCGGGAAAGCTTTCTTTCGGACTCGCAAGGCAAGGGCCTTTTAAATTGGGGATTTAGCCCCTTGGCTGAAATTGAAATAGCTGATAGCCGTTTTAAGGCCACCGACTACCGGCTAAATGCTCAGCTGACCTACCGTCTCAAGCCGTGGCTTTCAGCCCAGGCGCTATACCAATACTCGCGGAGCGAAAATCAGCGCCATAACCGCCGCGATAAGGACAGTTGGATGGCGCGTGATTTGGTGAACCGTTTTAGCTATTTTGCATCGGACGGCAGTTTAGTAAGGCCCGTGCCTTACGGGGACATTCTTGATCTTGCTACCAGCAGCGCCGAAGGGCATAATCTTCGCGGCCAGCTGGATTTGAACAAGCAGATTTCCTTACGGGGTAATATCGACGCTTTGGTTGGGGCAGAATACCGGAGCCTGGACACTGATGCGCATTCAAGCCGGTATTACGGATACAATGATCAGCTGGCCAGCAGTGTACAGGTCGATTATCTGACCAACTTTACTTCCTATGTAAACCCTTCTTCTAAAAACAACCGGATCCCCGACCCGTCCTCGCTATCGGGTTTGGCAGACCGGTATCTGTCCTGGTATGCTAACGCGACCTACACACTTTCAGAGCGGTACGGCTTTTCTGCCAGCGCAAGGCTTGACCAGTCAAACCTGTTTGGGGTCAGGGCCAATCAAAAGGGCGTACCGCTTTATTCGGCCGGGGCAAGCTGGAAGCTCAGCCAGGAAAGTTTTTACAAAGTCGGCTGGCTACCACAGCTCTCGGTCCGGGCGACCTTTGGCTATAATGGCAATGTCGACAAAACCGTTTCCGCCTACACGACGGCGACCTACCTGGGTGCAAATCTTTCGGGCACAGGTCTGCCTTACGGCTCGATCACCAATCCGCCCAACCCGGACCTTCGATGGGAAAGGGTGCGCATGATCAATCTGGCAGTGGACTTTAAGACCAAGGGCGGCCGCGTGAGCGGGAGCCTGGAATACTACCTGAAAAAGGGCGTCGATTTGATCGGGACAGCGCCGCTTGCTCCACAGACGGGCATGAGTGTTTTCAGAGGCAACACGGCCAACACAAAGGGTAGGGGAGCTGAGCTTTCTTTGAGCAGCCATAACCTGCGCGGGAAACTGCTTTGGGACACCGACCTGCTTTTCAGTTACGCCTCAGACCGCGTCAGTCGCTATTTGACAAAACCCGCTTCGGTAGCCAGCGCCTACCTGACCGGCGGAAGTTTAGTGCCTGCCGAAGGAAAGGCGCTCTATGCTGTTTACAGTTACCCTTGGGCAGGACTTGATCCTTCCACAGGTGACCCGCAGGGGTACTTCGGCGGGGAGGTGAGCAAAAACTATGCGGCAATCAAGTCCTCTGCCACCCTGGACGGTTTGGTCTACAATGGCCCAGCGCGTCCGCGCGTATTTGGAGCGGTTCGAAACACTTTCAGCTACCAGGGTTTCAGCCTTTCTGCCAACATCAGCTTTCGGCTCGGCTACGCGGTTCGATACCCGTCAGTCGACTACGGCAGCATATTGTCCGGTTCGGGAGGGCATGCAGACTACAGTCTCAGGTGGCAAAAGCCCGGGGATGAGCTCTTAACCCATGTACCCTCGATGCCTTTAACGGAAAACGTAGCCCGCACCGAGTTTTACACTTATTCACAAGTGCTGGTTCAGAAAGGTGATCACATCCGGTTTCAGGATCTGAACCTGAGCTACTCGCTGGGTCGGGACCGGTATCAAAAGCTGCCATTCAGCACGGTGCAAATCTATCTATACGCCAATAACATCGGTCTGATCTGGAAAAGGGCCAAGGGGAGTCTTGATCCGGATTATATATTGGGACCCGCGCCGCCGCGGAGCCTGGCGCTGGGAATAAGAGCAAACATTTAGATCAAAAAAAGAAATATCAGAAGATGAGAAGATACTTGATTGCACTGCTTTGTGCGGCTTCGCTGCCAGCCTGTGAGCCCTCTGCTCTGGAGCGAAAGCCGGATAAGAAGCTGCTTGTCCCGCAGCAGCTTTCTGATTATCAGGCGCTGCTTGACGCGGTGCCGGACGGGATGAACACAGCCCCAGGCCTACAGGCCCTTGCCACAGATGACTTTTTCTGTTTGCCGTCGGCCCTGGCAGGCCTTCCGCCAGCAGAGCGCAACGTTTATCTTTGGGCTCAGGACGCTTTCGAAGGAAAGTCAAGCCCGGATTGGGAGCTGCCCTACAAATGCATTTTTTATGCCAATGTGGTGCTCTCTGGTCTGGAGTCGCTCAGCGCAGATAGCGTTTCTGCGGCTCAACGGTCCAGCATCGAAGGCAGCGCGCTTTTCTTCCGCGCTTTCGCCCATTACAATCTGGCGACAGCTTTCGCTGCACCTTATGATCCTGCGACTGCCGAATCCTTGCCAGGGATTCCCCTGCGCCTTACCGCCGATGTTAACCAGATTGCTAGCCGGGGCACCCTGCAAGGCACGTTCGAGCAGATCCTTGCTGACTTGTCGCGCGCGCAGGCCCTATTGACCGGCCCGGTCACTTACAGCAACCGCCCGTCAGGCCCGGCGGTCAAAGCGCTGCTCGCCCGTGTTTACCTGAGTATGGGTCAGTACGAGAATGCCCTCAGTTCGGCAGGCCAGGCGCTTGCCCTGCATAATAAGCTCCTAGATTATAATACGTTAAATGCTTCGGCCCGCCGGCCCTTTCCGGCCATGTTTACCGGCCTGAACCCGGAGATTATCTTTCACGCATCGATGCCAGGGATGGACCTTCCGATTTTAAGCGAAACAGGTGTCGATTCGGCGCTTTACCGGAGCTATGCGGCGGATGACCTTCGCAAGAGCTGCTTCTTTGTTGACCGGGGCGGTGGCGTGTTTGGTTTTAAAGGCAGCTATCTGGGCAGCGCCACCCTGTTTGCAGGCCTTGCCACAGACGAGCTTTACCTGATCCGCGCCGAATGTTATGCCCGGGCAGGGCAGACCTCTTTGGCACTGCAGGATCTGAATACGCTTCTAAAGCAGCGATATAAGGCTGGAACCTTCAAAGAAATCGCGACTGATTCTGCTCGCCTGCTTGAACTGGTTCTTTTAGAGCGCAGGAAAGAGCTTGTGGCAAGGGGCATTCGTTGGTCTGATCTGAGACGTTTGAATACGGACCCGGCTTACGCTGTGGCTTTGCAGCGGAAAACCGCTGACGGAGTGATCAGCCTTTTGCCAGGAGACAACCGGTATGTGCTGCCCATTCCCGACACAGAGATCGCGCTGAGCGGGATCAGTCAAAACCCGCGATAGGGTAACATTTACATTGTCATTTTATCAACCTTAATCCAAGCACCCGGCATGGCGGCTCTATCTCTCCGGGCAACTGGTTGAGGTAGGGCTTTGCTAGCTTTCACCCATGAAGATTCCCAAGATTAAACAGCGCGATAAAACAAGGACTTCTCAGAAGATGCTCGACGCGGTCGGGTTGATCATCCAAAGCGGCGGTATCGGTAAAGTCAGCGTGCAAACAGTTGCTGATCTTGCCGGTGTAAACAAGGTGCTTGTCTACCGCTATTTTGGAACAGTCGAAAACCTGGTCGGGCAGTATTTTAGTGATTTGCAGCGGATTATTCCCTGTGCTGACAAACTTCTTTCAGCTGCTTCGTTTGGGATTGATGCCGACGCGGACCTTTTAATCTCTGCTTTAAAAGAGCTCCTCGGCCAGCTCTGGGAGAACAAGACAAACCAGGCGTTGCTCGGGCGTCAACTCGCAAGCGGCAAGCTTAGCAGCCCCGTGCTGCTTGACTATCTGTCGATGAAAGTGCGTGCTGGGTGCGAAGACAGTACTGGTAACCCGCTGAAAGGCGCGCTGGCTGCGTTGTTATACAGCGCGGTATGCTATCTGACCTTGGCCAGAGCGCAGGGCAGGGATTTGGGAATTGATTTGGCTTCGGCCGGCGCACGCAAAAGAATCGAGTCGGTTATCGAAGAAATTGTAGGAGCGGTGTTGCGTAAGCGGGCGTAGTTGGACTTTAATATGCAATTAAGAAAACCTGGTTTTTACGGGATCTGCCTGCCTTGGTTGGCGAAATGAATTAGGCGGCTGTCAACGGCTGCTGATTCAGGATCGGTATGGTCCTCAAACCAGCTAAACGAACCGTTGCCGGTGTTGCCGTTACGCCTGGCGAACAATCCGTGCAATTTTGCTGTGATACTTTGGTAGTAATCTTGTACCCATTTGACAATCGAAGCCTTAGAGCCCAGGTGCCGCGACAATTGCATCCACAACACTAAGCACTGATGGAGTGGTTGTGATGGGAACCAGATGCTTTGGGGGGGATCGCAATAGCAAAGCTGTCATTGCTGAACCGGCAGGGCAAGCAGGCTTGCCCTGCCGGTTCAGCAATGACTTTTGGATATAGGTATAGCATGCACACTCATCGGTGTACCGTCGCGCTGTCAATCTATTGGGTTGGCTTCGAAGCAAATGAAGATAGCAATTAATGAGGATACTAACAAATTGTCTACCCTGTTAATATACAGATGGGCGGATGTGCTCTGCTAAGGGTATCACCGTTTATTTGAATTTATTTTAACACATAGTCGTTCAATCATCGTGTGGTAGAACCTAAGGGTTCCAGATATCTACTTTGAACACAATATTTTCTTGATTGATTGTGCGAAGTGTTAATTCTTATAAATTTATATATTTGTAAGTAGCGTCTCTAAATCTTATTTTTACAGGTATGAGCTTAAAAGAGTTAAGAGATTTGGAAAAAGGTCTGGAAAGGCAGCGAAAACAAATAGAGAATCCGGGAGCCTCGGAATCTTTACTACGTGAGCTGAAAATTTATGACCTTTTCGTTCCAAAAGAAGATCCAAGACTGCAGAAAAGAGTGCTTGTCCGTTAATCTGATTTCATGTATTTTGCCCGACCCGGTCTGCTGATCGGCTTTCATGGATGCGATCAGAGCATTAGAGATGCAATTGTCTCAGGACGAGAACAGATGCAACCAAGCGCCTCCAAATATGACTGGCTTGGCCACGGGTTGTATTTCTGGGAAAATAATTATGACCGGGCCCTGGATTTTGCTCAAAATCATCCGACCAAGAAGTTTGAAATACCTTCCGTTCTGGGAGCCGTTATTGATCTGGATAGATGCCTGGATCTGCTAGATACTGCATATCTGAGGATAGCGCGTAAATCATATGATAACCTAGTGAGCGCTGCTGCGTCTAATGGCAGAAAGATTCCCAGCAATAAAGATGCTCCAAATTCAAACGATAAGTTGATCAGAGAGTTGGACTGCGCCGTAATTGAAAACATTCATCTTATACAGAAAAACAACGGTGCAATTCCATTTGATTCCGTGCGCGGAGTTTTCGTCGAAGGACAGGAGCTGTACGAAGGGGCTGGTTTTCATGAAAAAAATCATATCCAGCTCTGCATTCGAAACCCGAACTGTATCAAGGGTTTCTTCATTCCGCGAGCAGAGGTCGATTGGCCTTAGTCGCAGTAATCTTGCGGATCATTAACGCTGTATAATTCAGGGTGACTAACATGCCCGGCCACGCCAGGTTTGGCTGAAAGGCCATCTAACTGACCGCGCAACCACTAGTCGCATTACGACGCGTCGAGGGATCGCGCTTGCAATGAAGTCCGGTCGTTAATCTATTCAATTGTGATAAGGGTTCGAGTGAGAATGCCCGCGTAACTTCATGAATAGCGCTGAATCGCCAGATCTGCCTTCGAACTTTTTCCATATTTGCCCGCTAGTTTCCGCAAAAAGCCACGCATGATGGATTTGTTGAAAATTATGCTAGTAAATAAAAGGAGGCTATTTGTTGCCGTCTTGCTATACTCACGACAGGCCTTGGGCTTGTGACATTGCTTGTCATCACGCTGCCTGTCTCATTTATTGACCTGCATTTTTCGCATGAAATCCAGGAGCTGTGGGCTGCTAACGCGACTTAGCTATCCGGACCTCACAATCTTTTAAGTGAAGGTACTCTTCCAAGCCGGAAGAACGGTTTGATAAAGCTGCCTTGCTCGACGGTGCCCTGGTTCCGCTTTCCCGTGTTCTGCCTTTCGTTCAAGAATTTGCCGCTGAGGTTGTACGCATGGTTATGCCAGTTTACACTGCACAGGCAAGGCAACCTCATGCTTTATTTTCACCTTTGGGAATTTGCTGATCTGAGTGGTTATCAATTGCAGTTTTACGTCAAAAGGCGCGGCGGAGAAAAGCTTTTGAGAAGACTTGATAGATTGATTCAGGAATTGAAGAATTCAAATGTGCAGCTTGTCAGCTGCGATCGCTTTTGCGACCACTGCGAGTCAGAAAGGGTCGATTGGGGGGCGAAATAGCGTATTTGCTTGCATTAAAAAAGCAAACCCGGCAAAGGTGTTTGCCGGGTTTGCAAGAGCTGATTAATTACTCAGGAACATATCCGGTCTGGATAGAGCCGCTCTGATTGGCAGCCGTGTTCTCGGCATCCGTGTGGGCATTAGGATTGTAGCCGTCCTCGAAGACACCCTTACACAGTTTTTCTGCCGCGTTACAGGATTCGGAAAGTGATCCTATTTCCCAGCTGTTGTCGCGGTTGGGTTGTGCGGGCGTGCCGGTGCGCACCCAGGTCTGGGTCAGCACTTTGCTCTTGGGTGCACCCGTTGTAGAGACAGCAGCCATCCCGCCTGCAAGCATCAGCGAAGCGGCCAAAAGGTAATCGATTCTGAACTTTTTCATAACTGTAAGTTTAAAATGTGAAAAGTGAACGATGTCGCCTACTCGGTTTCCAGGTTTTCGGCACTGCCTGGCGCAAGCGGGGCAGGCGTTCTGCCCGTGCCGGCTTGCGGCTTGTTCGTATTTTGCGATGGAGCGCCTGTTCGGGCAAGCATCACTCCCAGGATCGAAAGCGCGAGAAAAAAAAGGTTGAAGACGAAATGGCCCTGAAAGCTCAGCTGGCTCACGACTCCGCCGCAGCTGCATGGTGTCCTGTCATAAAAGTCTATTAGTACCAGTCCGATGTAAACTGTGAAAGCGCTCATCATTAGCGTAGAGAGCCACATGCCGGCCGGTCGCAATGACTGGGTTGTCAGCAGCAGCACGGCCAGCAGCTCAGCCGGGGGCAATAGCCAGATCAGCAGATGCGCGACCCATGAAGGAAAGGCCTGGTTAAGCATTTGGCCGCGGAACGCGGTGTAGTCGAGCATTTTGGAAATTGCCGTATAGAAATACAGCATCGCAAGGGTGGCTGTAGTCAATCTGAGTATTTGACTTTTTCTCATAAGGATCGGAAACTGATGTAGGTTAGGTACCTTTGTTGGTAAACTGCTTTGTGAATTTCGCCTGATAATTCCCTGAAACACTGCGGAAATCGAAAGGCGGTTACAATTTGTTTTTTGTATGCTGCTGAATTTTAGGGGCGTTTTCGCCTGATCTCGCTAAGAGTGCTCGGCGTGATTTCCAGAAACGAGGCAACGTCCTTAAGCAGAATCCGGTCAGCCGGGAAGAGCTCTGTAAACCGGGCGTAGGCCTGTTGCGCCGGAAGGGCGGACAGATAGGATTTCAAATTGGCCTTGTGCAGGTCTTCGGTGACGATCTTGCTGGCGAGTCTAGCAGCCTCAGGCAGCGTCTGGTACATCAGCATCATGGCGCTGGTCTGGACGCTGCTCAGCACGCAGTCTTCGAGCAAATTAATTTGCTCGACAAAGCAAGGCGCCTGATCGCGCTTCGGGGGCAGGAGCATGATTTGCTGCTGCTGCCAGAGCCGGGTTACATGCTCTTTTCCGTCCTGGCTGTGGTAGCAGCCTTTGG